>NZ_JBVIOL010000003.1:0-733923 GCF_055578825.1 Streptomyces sp. NPDC032822
ACCGACCCGGCGGGCTTCCGATGGGTCCTCGGCGACGCGGCCGAGGACAACGTCTTCGCCTTCCTGCGCTACGACGCCGAAGGCACCCCGCTGCTCGCGGTCTCCAACTTCTCCCCTGTCGTACGCGAGGACTACCGTCTCGACGTTCCCGGGTCCGTGCCCGCCTGGCAGGAGGCCCTCAACACCGACGCCGCACAGTTCGGCGGCGGCGATCTCACCCGGCCCGACCCGGTCAAGCCGGAGGACGGGACCCTCCGGCTGACCCTGCCGCCGCTCGCGACGGTGTGGCTGGTACCGCAGCCCGGCTGAGGACCCACGGCGACAACAGGTGTTCGAACGACCCGATGGGGGCAGTCGGGGCGTACAGAGCGAGCATTCCTCGTCGCCGCCAGGGACCGCAGAGAGGCTGCATCAGGTGCGTACCGTCGGAGTGGAGGAGGAACTCCTCCTGGTCGACCCGGACACCGGTGAACCGCAGGCACTGTCCGCCGCGGTCCTCGCCCGCGCCGCGCAGGACGACGCCCAGCAGGACGTCTTCGAGGAGGAACTGCACAACCAGATGCTGGAGTTCGCGACCCATCCGCAGTCGGGCATGGCGGAGCTGCGGGCGGAGATCGTCCGCTGCCGCAAGGAAGCCGCCCGGCACGCCGGGGCCATCGGCTGCACCGTCGCCGCGCTCGCCACCTCACCGCTGCCCGTCAGCCCCTCCGTGGGCGTCACCGACCGGTACCGGTGGATGGAGGAGCAGTACGGGATCGCCACCAAGGAACAGCTCGTCATGGGCTGTCATGTGCACGTGTCCGTGGAGTCCGACGAGGAGGGCGTCGCCGTCATCGACCGGATCCAGCCCTGGCTGACGGTCCTGGCCGCGCTCAGCGCCAACTCCCCGTTCTGGCAGGGCAAGGACACCCGCTACAGCAGCTACCGCAGCCGGGTCTGGCAGCGGTGGCCGTCGGCCGGTCCCACCGAGCCCTTCCGTTCGGCCGAGCGCTATCACCGCCGGGTCGCGGACATGGTCGCCACCGGTGTGATCCTCGACGAGGGGATGATCTACTTCGACGCCCGGCTGTCCCGGACCTACCCCACGGTGGAGATCAGGGTCTCGGACGTCTGTCTGCACGCCGACACCGCCGTGCTGGTCGCGACCCTCGCCCGAGGCCTGGTGGAGACCGCCGCGCGCGACTGGCGGGCGGGCCGGGAGCCCCTGGGACACAGCGTGAGCCTGCTCCGGATGGCCGCCTGGCGTGCCGCCCGCTCCGGACCCACCGAGGAACTCCTGCATCCCGAGACGATGCGGCGCATGCCCGCGGCGACCGTCGTGCGGGCCCTGCTGGACCGGGTCGGCGACGCCCTCACCGAGAGCGGCGACTTCGACCGGGCCCACGACACCTGCGCCCAACTCCTGCGGCACGGCGGCGGCGCCGCGGTGCAGCGCGCGCTGCTGGAGCGGTCCGGGAGCCTCAGGGACGTCGTCACCGAGTGCGCGCGCATCACCCAGACGTGAGAGGGCCGTACACCCCGGCCCGTCGTCCGGGTCCGCCGCTCGCACACCGTCCACATCCCCCGGCCGGATACCGTCCCGGCCGCCGGCCCGGTACCGTCCGACTCCCCAGGGAACGCGCCGAGATCATCGAGGGCCGGTCAGTTCCCCGATCCCGGCACCGCGCGCCCTCGCCTCGGCTAGATTCGAGCCGGAGACAACCCTGCCCGTCGGCGGAGTCACACCCCGTACACCACAGGAGCAGCGCATGCGCGACTTCGCCCTCGCTCCCTCGGCCACGTCGTCGCTGACCGGCGGACTCGCGGACAGCATCTTCGAAGCGGCCCTCCGTAACCCGACCCTGCCGATGATCGCCCGCCGCCCGAACCCCTCCGCCGCCGGATGGGAGGTGGTGACCGCCGTGGAACTGCGCGACGAGATCGTGGACGTGGCCAAGGGGCTGGTCGCCTCGGGGATCTCGCCGGGAAGCCGCGTGGCGATCATGGCGCGCACCCGGTACGAGTGGTCGGTCCTCGCCTACGCGCTGTGGGCGGTGGGCGCCGAGGTCGTGCCGATCCACTCGACGGCGTCACGCGACCAGGTCGAGTGGATCCTGCGCGACGCCGGCTGTGTGGCCGTGGCCGTCGAGGACGAGCAGAGCGTGATGACGGTCGGCTCCGTGTGCGCGACGCTGCCTCGGCTGCGCCACGTCTGGCAGTTGGACTCCGGCTCCCTCCAGGAACTGGTGGAGCGCGGTGAGTTCATCCCGATCGCCACCGTCGACTCGCTGCGCCGCATCGTGCTGCCGGACTCCACCGCCGTCGTCGCCTACACCTCCGGCACGACCGGGAACCCCCTCGGCTGCGCGCTCAGCCACCGCAGCATGGCCAGCCCCTGCGACACCCTCCTCGCAGGCTGGGGCCACACCGCCTCGCCGCCCGGAGAACAGGGTTCCGTCCTCGCCTTCCTGCCGTTCTCCCACGTCTACGGCCTCATGATCCAGGGCATGTGCGTGCGCGGCGGCCTGCTCATGGCCCACGAACCCGACCTGAGCGCGGAGGCGCTGTCGTCGGCGCTGCGCACCTTCCGCCCCACCTACTTCTACGGCGTGCCGTCGGTCTTCGAGAAGATGTACAAGACCTTCCTGCGCACCGCCCAGCAGTCGGGCCGCGGCGCGCTGTTCGAGCGGGCGGCCGAGACGGCACGCGACTACGCCGCCGCCGAAGAGCGGCACCGGCTGGGCGAGGGCCCCGGGCCCGGCTTCGACCTGCGGCTCCAACACGCCCTGTACGAGCGCACGGTGTACCGCAAACTGCGGGCCGCCTTCGGTGGCCGGGCCCGCCGCGCAGTGTCCGGCGGCTCACCGCTCAACCGTGAACTCTGCCTCTTCTACGAGGGCATCGGTCTCTACGTCCACGACGGATACGGCCTCACGGAGACCAGTGGCGGCGTCACCATGCAGCCGCTGGGGCGGGAGAAGTCCGGCACCGTCGGGCAGGCCCTGCCGGGCACCGCCATCCACGTCGCCGACGACGGCGAGATCCTGGTGCGCGGGCCGTCGGTGTTCCAGGGCTACATCGGCGACGAGGCGGCGACCCGGGCCGCGCTGCTGCAAGGCCGCTGGCTGGCTACGGGGGACCTGGGACGGCTGGACCCCGAGGGCTATCTGACGATCACCGGGCGCAAGAAGGACGTCATCATCACCAACAGCGGCAAGAGCGTCGCCCCGGCCGGACTGGAGCACCGGCTGCGCATGCACCCGCTGATCCACCAGGCCGTGGTGGTCGGCGACAACCGGCCCTGTGTGGGCGCCCTGATCACGCTGGACCCGGAGTTCCTCGCGCACTGGCGGGCCGGGCTCGCGCTGCAGAGCGACGCGCCCGGCCGCGAGGCCCGGGAGGAGAACGCGTTGCGGGAGGAGATCACCCGGGCCGTCGCGGCCGCCAACAGTGCCGTGTCCCGCTCGGAGTCGATCCGCGTCTTCCGGGTGCTCCCGGAACCGTTCGACCTGGCCAGCGGGCTGATGACCCCCTCGATGAAGCTGCGCCGGGATCTCATCGTCAAGACCTACGCGTTCGAGATCGACGCGATGTACCAGGCGCGCTCACGCGGCGGGCGGCAGGACCTGCGGGACGAGGTGGCGAGCTGGGACGAGGCGGACAACGTGTTCCGGTGAGGAACAGGAGGGGCCGACGCGGGCGGAAGCGGATGCGGTACGCCTCCGCCCGTTCGTCAGCGCCTGCGGCCTCGCGCGGCCCAGGAACTGCCGACACCGGCCATCTGCAGGGCCAGCACCATCAGGCCGAGCAGCATGATGTTCGTCGAGGTGAAGACATCGTTGGTCGAGATGTCGGCGGCGTTGATCAGGAACGCGATGAAGAACAGTACGGCCGCGGCTATGGCTAGCACGGGTCACCCTCCCTTGGTCGGTTTCTGCTACCCAGTCCCCATGCCCCCGATCCGCGGTGACAGGCACGAGGGCGCTCCCCTGATCCGCCAGTTTGATCGCGCACGGACGCGTAGGCTCTTTACGCCTGGGAACTCGCAGACCGTGGGGGCGCACGGGAGAGAGCTACAGCCCTGCTGACGCAGGGATGGGAAGGCGAGATGTCAACCGAGCCGCACAGGGACAACACACTGGCTTCCAAGGAGATCCCGAGTCGCAGCACCCGTTTCTCAGGAGAACTGCGCAATGTGACGGGTGCGCGCCTTGAGGCTGAGCAATTCCTCTTCGCTCTGGCCCGCACCTCCCCGCCGGCCGCGCCGGAGTACTGGGACGACATCCTGTTGGTCGTCACCGAGTTGGCGGCCAACGCCGTCCAGTACGCTCCGGGCCCCTTCGAACTGTCCGTGCGCCGCACCTTCGACGGCGTGCACGTGGTCGTGCGGGACACGAACCCCGAGCCACCGGCGCCCCGCCCCTTCCATCCCAGCAAGGGCGGTGGCGGGATCGGCTGGCACCTGGTCCACACCCTCTGCGACCAGGTCAGTGTCGTACCCCTGGAGAGCGGCAAGGAGATCCATGTCTTCCTGCCCTGGTGAGACCCCGGGGAGACCGGGCACGACCGCCGGGCCGGTGGGACGACGTGCCCGGAACCTCAGGCGGACACCTCGCGCAGCGGCACGAACACGCTGATCGTCTTGCCGCCCCCGGGACGCGGCTCGATGGCGATCTCGCGGGCGAGCCGGATGATCAACGGCCAGCCGTAGCCGCTGCCGTGGTGCCCGGCGGGCAGGATCCCCGGTCCGTACGCGACGTCGGGCACGACCTCACTGTTGTCGTGGACAGCCAGCCGCATCCCCTGGGGCAGGGGCAGGATGTCGAACCCGGCCAGGCCGGCGCCGTGCCGGATGGCATTGGTGACCAGTTCCGAGACGACCAGCAGAAGATCGATGACGTCCGTCTCCCGCACGGGGCGGGAGGCCGCGGTCCACTTCTCGCGCACCACCGCCCGCACCTGTGCGCGGGCCGCCGCCGCGGTCGTCACCCGGGGATCGCTCAGGATCCCGTCCGGTGTCGGGTCCGCCGGCCTCACGGCTCCGCCACTGCCCGGGGCACCGCTCCTGTCACATCCATCAGCCTTTCCCCGCTCTGCTCACCAGGTCCCGCCGGACGCCGGTCAGGTGGTGGTCGTCTCGCGCGGCGGCAGCCGGTGGTAGTACTCGCCGACCCTCGCCAGATACGACCGGTCCATGGTCTCGCTGTCCGTGTGGAACCGGGGCGCGGCCTTCACCTCGCCCCTCGTGCAGGACAGCGTGATCTTCCGGCCCTCGGTGTCCACGGCCGTCATGACGCCGACCGGCACCAGCACACTCCGGCCGAAGACCCAGACTCCGGTGTCCACGACCAGGTGCCGCATCCCGAAGTGGTCGGCCTGCCGGTCCACATGACCGATGGTGCCGTCGGGGGCCGCCACGGTGTACCCCGTGAGGTCCTGTCCCTCCACATGACCGCTGTCCGGTGCGTACGACCAGATTGTCTCGATGGCCACACCGCTCCCTTCGCTTGGTGCCGATGACGAGTCACGAGCAGGCGGACCGACTTCGCGTCCGCTCGCTCCACACCAGCAATTACCCTCCCGCGGCGCTCGCACTCCGAGCATCGCGCCCCATCGCGTTCCGGGGGCGGAACCGGGTCGTGGACCCGAGGGGAAACTGTTACCGGTACCCCTGTTCCGTCCCACCATGCATATTCCCCGGCCAGGATCCCTCCGCGGACCGGAAGTTGACGTGAGGCTTTGTGAGCCGCTCGGCCCTTGGGTTAGCCTGCCTCGTCTTTCTCATCGCGCAGATCCGTGAACTGCGGAAATGCATGCACTACTGGCGGGGCCACCCGGCGGCCCCGCTCGGTTCCGAGTCCTCGTGCACGAGGGCTCCTGGGGAGCGGAACGAGGGTGGGCATGACCAGCAACAGCATCGAGGTCACCGATGCGGTCCCGGGGGACCACGAGTTGAGACAACTCCTGGCGGGGCTGACGGCGGTGCGGGACGGGGACTTCGGCACCCGCCTGCCTGCCGACGGGGACGGCCTCCTGGGTGACATCGCCACGGTCTTCAACGGCATGGTCGACCAGTTGTCGGTGTTCACCTCCGAGGTCACGCGCGTGGCCCGCGAGGTCGGCACCGAGGGAACACTCGGCGGACAGGCGGAGGTGCCGGGCGTCTCGGGCACCTGGGCCGACCTCACCGACTCCGTCAACGCCATGGCGGGCAACCTGACGACCCAGGTGCGTGACATCGCGCAGGTGGCCACGGCGGTGGCGAAGGGCGATCTCTCCCAGAAGATCGACGTTCCCGCGCGGGGCGAGATCCTTCAGCTGAAGGAGACCGTCAACACGATGGTCGACCAACTGTCCGCGTTCGCCGACGAGGTGACCCGGGTGGCCCGCGAGGTCGGCAGCGAGGGACGCCTCGGGGGCCAGGCGCAGGTGCCGGGGGTCGCCGGCGTCTGGCGGGACCTCACCGACTCGGTGAACCTGATGGCGGGCAACCTCACCGCCCAGGTCCGCAACGTCGCCCAGGTGACGACCGCGGTGGCCAAGGGCGATCTCTCCCAGAAGATCGACGTCGACGCCCGCGGCGAGATCCTCGAACTCAAGAACACCATCAACATCATGGTCGACCAGCTGTCCGCCTTCGCCGACGAGGTGACCCGCGTCGCCCGCGAGGTCGGCACCGAGGGACGCCTCGGCGGACAGGCGGACGTCAAGGGCGTCAAGGGCACCTGGCGGGACCTCACCGACTCGGTGAACTTCATGGCGGGCAACCTCACCGCCCAGGTCCGCAACGTCGCCCAGGTGGCGACGGCGGTGGCCAAGGGCGATCTCTCCCAGAAGATCACCGTCGACGCCCGTGGCGAGATCCTGGAACTGAAGAACACCCTCAACACGATGGTCGACCAGTTGTCGTCGTTCGCCGAGGAGGTCACGCGGGTGGCCCGCGAGGTCGGCACCGCCGGCAACCTCGGCGGGCAGGCCCAGGTCCGGGGCGTCTCGGGCACCTGGAAGGACCTCACGGACAACGTCAACGTGATGGCGTCCAACCTGACCGGCCAGGTCCGTTCGATCGCCCAGGTCGCGACCGCGGTGGCCCGGGGCGACCTCTCGCAGAAGATCACCGTCGAGGCCAAGGGCGAGGTCGCGGCCCTGGCCGACGTCATCAACACCATGGTCGACACGCTGTCCGCGTTCGCCGACGAGGTGACCCGGGTGGCCCGCGAGGTCGGCACCGAGGGACGCCTCGGCGGCCAGGCGCACGTGCCGAACGTGGCCGGCACCTGGAAGGACCTCACCGACAACGTCAACTCGATGGCGAACAACCTCACCGGCCAGGTGCGCAACATCGCGCTGGTGACGACCGCGGTGGCCAAGGGCGACCTGTCGAAGAAGATCGACGTCGACGCCCGGGGCGAGATCCTCGAACTCAAGACGACGATCAACACGATGGTCGACCAGCTCTCCGCGTTCGCCGACGAGGTCACCCGGGTCGCCCGCGAGGTCGGCACCGAGGGACGCCTCGGCGGCCAGGCCGAGGTGGAGGGTGTCTCGGGCACCTGGAAGCGCCTCACCGAGAACGTCAACGAACTGGCGGGCAACCTGACCCGGCAGGTGCGCGCGATCGCCGAGGTGGCGAGTGCCGTCGCCGAGGGCGACCTGACCCGCTCCATCACGGTGGAGGCGTCCGGCGAGGTCGCCGAACTCAAGGACAACATCAACTCCATGGTCGGTTCGCTGCGCGAGACCACGCGGGCCAACCAGGAGCAGGACTGGCTCAAGACGAACCTCGCCCGGATCTCCGGCCTGATGCAGGGCCACCGCGATCTGCCCGTCGTGGCCGAGCTGATCATGAACGAACTCGTGCCGCTGGTGTCGGCCCAGTACGGGGCCTTCTACCTGGCCGAGGACGGCGCCGACGGCCCCGAACTGCGGCTGGTCGGCTCCTACGGCTATCCCGACGACGACACCCGGCCGACCCGGATCGCCTTCGGCCGCACCCTGGTCGGCCAGGCGGCGCGCAGCAGGCGCACCATCACGGTGGACGAACTGCCCCCGGGCTACGTGATCATCTCCTCGGGACTGGGTCAGGTGGTGCCGACGGCACTCGTACTGCTTCCCATCGTGGTGGAGGGCCAGGTCCTCGGGGTGATCGAACTGGCTTCGGTCACGGTATTCACACAGATCCACCACGACTTCCTGGAACAGCTGATGGAGACCATCGGCGTCAACGTGAACACGATCGTGGCCAACGCCCGGACGGACGAACTCCTCGGCGAGTCACAACGCCTCACGGGCGAACTCCAGGCCAGGTCGGCGGAGTTGCAGGCACAGCAGGAGGAACTGCAGTACTCCAACGCGGAGCTGGAGGAGAAGGCCTCTCTGCTGGTGGCGCAGAACCGGGACATCGAGGCGAAGAACCTGCAGATCGAGCAGGCCCGGCAGGAACTGGAGGCCCGCGCCCAGCAGTTGTCGCTGGCCTCCAAGTACAAGTCGGAGTTCCTGGCGAACATGAGCCACGAGCTGCGCACCCCGCTCAACAGCCTGCTGATCCTCGCCCAGTTGCTCGCCCAGAACCCCTCGCGCAACCTCAGCCCCAAGCAGGTCGAGTACGCGGGCATCATCCACTCCGCGGGCTCCGACCTGCTCCAGCTGATCAACGACATCCTGGATCTGTCGAAGGTCGAGGCCGGAAAGATGGATGTCGCGCCGGAGCTGGTCTCCCTGCGGCAGCTCATCGAGTACGTGGAGGTCACCTTCCGGCCGATGACGACACAGAAGAGCCTGGACTTCACGGTGGCCACGGCCCCCGGCGCACCCGCGGACCTGCTGACCGACGACTCCCGGCTGCGTCAGGTGCTGCGCAACCTGCTGTCCAACGCGGTCAAGTTCACCGAACAGGGCAGCGTGGAGCTGCGGATCGAGCCCGCGGCCGACGACGAGGTGCCCAGGGGTGTGCTGCGCGGCGGCACCATCGTGGCGTTCCGGGTGAAGGACACCGGGATCGGCATCCAGGAGCAGCAGCTGGAGACCATCTTCGGCGCGTTCCAGCAGGCGGACGGCACCACCAGCCGCAAGTACGGCGGCACCGGTCTGGGCCTGTCCATCACCCGGGAGATCGCCCATCTGCTCGGCGGTGCGGTCACGGTGGACAGCACACCCGGCCAGGGCAGCACGTTCACGCTCTTCCTGCCGGTGACCCGCCCCGACTTCGAGGAACTGCTGGCCCGCGGCCGGTCCCTGGAGCAGGCGCCGGACGACGCCCTCGCACTGGACGCCGGGAACAGCCGGCAGTCGGCGGGCGGCCCGCCGACCGGGGCCGGTCACCGTCGGCGCCGGCTGCTCGTGGTGGAGGAGCGGTCCCGCGGTCTGCTCACCCTGGTCGCCGAGAGCGTGGTCACGGACGTGACCCACGGCGGGGTCGGGAGCGGTCCCGGGGCGGTGGTCGACATCATCACCGCCGTCGGCGCCCAGGAGGCCGCGGGTGCGCTGGCCGACGAACCGTGCCACTGCGTCGTCCTGGAACTGGGCATGCCGGACGGCGAGGCCTCCCGCTTCCTGGAGGCGCTGCAGGGTGACTCCGCGCTGGCCGGCGTCCCGGTCCTCGTCCACAGCGGCCACCGCGCCGATTTCGCCATGGAGGAGAGTCTGCGGTCCCGCTCGGAGGTCGGTGCGCTGGAGTTCCTGTCCAGCCTGGACGAGCTGCGTGAGCGCATCGCGCTGCATCTGTCGGCCGAGGAACCGGGGGACGTGCTGTCGCTGGTGCGCCCCGAGGGACCGCAGCAGCCGGCACCGCGGCCGGTCGACGATCCGCTGGTGGGCCGTACCGTGCTCGTCGTCGACGACGACGCGCGCAATCTCTTCGCCCTCAGCGGGATCCTCGAACTGCACGGTTTGCGGGTGCTGCACGCGGACAACGGCCGAAAGGGCATCGAGGCCCTGATCGACAACCGGGACATCGCCCTCGTCCTGATGGACGTCATGATGCCGGAGATGGACGGGTACGCGGCCACCGCCGAGATCCGCAGGATGCCGCAGTACGCCGAGCTGCCCATCATCGCCGTCACCGCGAAGGCGATGCCAGGCGACCGGGAGAAGTCCCTCGCCTCGGGCGCCAGCGACTACGTCACCAAGCCCGTCGACACCCAGGACCTGATCGCCTGCGTCCGACGCTGGCTGCCCGTGTGAGGACGCCGACGCCCGCCCGGCCCACCGGCCGGGCGGGCTCGCGTCCCCTCATCCGCACCCCAGGGCCTGCCGGCCGAGGAGCCTTCGCACCGTGAGCATCTCCGAGCCCCCGCACTCATCCGACGACGGGAAGGCACCGATCGAACCCGCCTCTCCCCGCACTCCCCCCGCCGAACCACAGAACGAACCACCGGCCGAGGCCGACGGCCTGTCCGCGCCGCCCGCCTCCTCCGTCGGCCGGCTGGCCGCGACCGTCGAGCGGCTACGCCGCGAGGTGCGGGCGGCCCAGGTGGAGGCCGAGGGGCGGGCCCTGATCGAACTCGCCAAGGGCATCCTCGTCGAACGCCTGCGGTGCGGTCCCGCCCAGGCCGCCCACCAGCTCTCGGAGCTGGCCGAGCAGGCCCGGGTGACCCCCCTGGAGCTGGCGGTCGAGGTCATCAACCAGGCGGCCCGGGACCGGGTGTCCGAGATCGCCGACGCCTTCCTCACCGCCACCTCGGACACCGCGGAACCGGTGGGTGACTCCGCGGCCGTACGGCTGCGGGCCGCCGAGAGCGGTGCGCTGGCCGCCGACGACACCCAGGCCGTGGCGGACTCCCTGCTGCACCAGGCCCTGGAGCCGCTGGGGGCGGTGGCCGTGGCCATCTGGGCGGCCGGCCCCGACGGGTCCCTCACCCTGGCGGGCAACGCCGGGTTCGCCCCGGTCGAGGCGACCCGCTGGCGCTATGTACCGCCGGACGTCGCGACGGTGGCGCGACGCGGCCTCACCGAGCGCGACGTCCAGTGGATCAGCTCCCTCGCCCGGACCGGTCTGCCCAGCATCGGCCGGCACCAGTACCCGGACGGCGCCCGGGCCGCGCTGCCGGCGGGTACCGGTGGGCGCCTGCACGGTGTCCTGGAGATCGTGTGGCCCGGTCCCATGGCGCCTCAGCAGCCGCGGATCGTCCGCCAGCTGGAGGCCCTGGCCGAACTGTGCGCCCACACGCTGGAGACGTACACGCTCCGCCGGGGCTCCGAGCCGGAACCCCGCATGCTGCCGGACGCGACGGAGCTCATGGACCTGGCCGACGGGCTGCACGACCCCGCTCTCGTCCTCGCACCGCACCTCGACGACTCCGGCCACCTGGTGGACTTCCGCATCCAGCATGTGAACAGCAGGTTCCTCGATCCCGCGGGCCGGCCCCGGGCCCTGGTCAGCGGAGCCCTGCTGCTGGAGGCCTACCCGATGGTCGCCGGGGACAGCGAGCTCTTCCAGAGCGTCGAGCGCGTCTACGCGACCGGCGAGCCCTTCCGTGCCCGGCGGATGAACCTCACCGCGCTGGTCGACCAGGTCCCGCTGTCGGCGGTCGCCGACATCAGCGTCAGCCGCCACGGCACCGGCGTCCTGCTGCTGTGGCGGATCGAGGACGAGAGGGCCCGGCTGGCGAGTCTGTTGCAGCACGCGCAGCGGCTCGGCCGGATCGGCGGCTTCGAGGAAGACCTGCTGACCGGCGAGATCACCTGGAACGGGCAGCTCTTCGACCTCTACGGCCGCTCCCCGACCAGTGTCCCGGTGCCGCTCGAAGAGCTGCCGGCGCACGCCCACCCGGACGACACCGCGGCCATCCGCCGGTTCCTGCGCACGGTGCTGCACCAGCAGCGTCCCGCCTCCACGGCGTTCCGGCTGCAACGGCCCGACGGGGTGACCCGCCACATCCGGGTCGTCGCCGAACCGGTGCTCGACATGGACGACCGGCTGATCGCCGTCCGGGGCGCCTACCAGGACATCTCGGCCCAGCACTGGACCGAGGTCGCGCTCGCGGCCACCCGCGACCAGCTCGCGCACACCGAGCAGCAGGCCACCGAACGCAACCGGCTGACCCTGCAGTTGCAGCACGCCATCATGCCGCCGGCGCAGGCCCCGCTCCGGGTTCCCGACCTTCAGGTGGCCGTGCGCTACCGGCCCGCCGAGACCGAGCAGCTCGTGGGCGGCGACTGGTACGACGCCGTCGTGCTTCCCTCCGGGATGGTCCTGGTGTGTGTCGGTGACGTGGCGGGACACGGGATAGAGGCGGCCACCAGCATGGTCGTGCTGCGCAACGCGCTGCGGGGGCTGGCCGTCACCGGTGCCGGGCCCGGCCAGCTCCTGTCGTGGCTCAACATCGTGGCGCACCACCTCACCGGTGCCGTCACCGCCACGGCCGTCTGCGGACTGTACGACCCCGCCCTGCACACCCTGCGCTGGGCGCGGGCGGGTCATCTGCCGCCGGTCCTGGTGCGGGACGCGGAGGCCTCGACGCTGCCCCTGCTCAAGGGCATGCTGCTCGGCGCGGTTCCCGAGGCGCTCTACGAGGAGGCCGAGGTCCAGCTGGCGGCCGAGGACACCCTGCTGCTGTACACCGACGGCCTGATCGAGCGCCGGGACCGGTCCCTGGAGGAGTCGCTCCGGCAGCTGCTGACCACCGCCCGTACGGCCGTTCCCACCAGGCTCGACCAGCAGCTGGACCGCCTGCTGACCTACAGCAGGTCGGACACGGACGACGACACGTGCATCGTGGGCATCCGGGTCGGCTGACATACCTGCTGGATTCGGGGGTAAGCGCAGGCGCGGTGGCGGAGCACCGCCGGAATCGGTGTGCATCGAAACCGCCCGCAGGGGTAACCAGCCCTGGCCGTAAGACTTGTGGAGGTATTTCGTGTCCCCAGCCCAGAACCCCTTGTCCGTGGAGGTCACGCTGCCCCGGGAGGATGTGGCGCTGGTCACGGTCGAGGGGTATTTGGACATAGACACCGCGACGGAGTTCCAGCATCACCTGGCCAACCAACTCCACCACGGGCGACGGCACTTCCTGCTCGACCTGTCGGCCGTGCCGTTCATGGACTCGACCGGCATGAACATCATCCTGAGGGTCTACCAGGAGGCGCGCGTCATACCGGGCAGCGTCCACATCATCTCCCCCGCGCCGGCGGTGCGGCGGATCCTGGACCTGACGGGCGTGAGCATCACGGTTCCGGTGTCTGAGAGCCTGGACGAGGCGCTGGCCCGCGCCGACGCGCACGAGGCGGTACCGGGCGAGCAGAACGGGCAGCAGACCTGATCCGGGGGGAGAGATCTACGCGAACATCGACGATGAGACCGAGGAGCAGTACGGGTGCCGGAGCAGGACATGATGAAACAGCACGGATCACCGGCACAGGAGGTCGGGGAGTTCCTGCGGCGCCGCGGTGAGCAGGTGGCCCAGCGATGGGCCGACGAACCCCTTTTCCGTACGGTGTTCACCGTCTCGCGGGACGAGGCGGTGGAAGCGGGCAAGATCGTCGTCGACGCGCTGGCCCAGGTCGCCGACACGAACCAGGTGCACGATCCCGATGCCGCCGGATTCACCGTGGTTCGTGAGCAGTTGTCTCGGATGGGCGCGGCCCGTTCCCGGGCCGGTTTCACCACCTCGCAGGTCTCCAACGACGTGAACGCCCTGCGTCCGCCGGTCGAGAACCTGCTGCTCGCCGACCTGTCCGAGGAGCCGGCCGACCGGGTCCGGGAGTGCACCACCTCGCTCACGGTGCTGATGGGCACCCTGCGGCTGGTCGTCCTGGAGGCGGCGCTGAGCGAAGGGCAGGCCCTGATCGAGCGGCAGCGGCTGCAGCTGATGGAGGTGGCGACCCCGGTCATCAAGCTCTGGGACGGCATCGTGGCGGTCCCCCTGATCGGCACCCTCGACAGTGCGCGCAGCCAGGTGGTGATGGAGTCCCTGCTGGAGGCCGTCGTCGACCAGCACGCCCGGTTCGCGATCCTCGACATCACCGGTGTCCCGACGGTCGACTCGCTGGTCGCCCAGCATCTGATGAAGACGGTGGCGGCCACCCGGCTGATGGGCGCGGAGTGCGTCGTCTCCGGGATCCGCCCGGCCATCGCGCAGACCATCGTGCATCTGGGGCTGGACCTGGGCACGGTGCTGACCCGGGCGAGCCTGGCCGACGCCCTGTCGTACGCGCTGCACGAGCTGGGGGCCAACATCGTCAGCGCGACACCCGGCGGTGCGGGTCCACGGTGAACCACGACTTCTCCCGCCCCGTCACGGGGCATGTGCCGGTGCTCCGGCTCGGCGACGTCCTCCTGGTCACCCTCCAGGGGGATCTGTACGACAGCACCGCGGAGCAACTGCAGCAGGACATCGGCGAGACCATCGTCGGCACCGGGGTGACCGGTGTCGTCATCGACATCTCCGGAGTGGAGATCGTCGACTCCTTCCTCGGGCGGGTGCTGGCCGAGATCGCGGCGCAGGCCCGGCTGCTGGCCGCGCGGACCGTGGTGGCCGGGATGCGGCCGGCGGTCGCGATCACCCTGGTGGAACTGGGTCTGGAGCTGCCCGGGCTGCGCACCGCCCTCAACGCCGAGGCGGCCATGGAGCTGCTCGCGGGACGCGATCGGGACACCCGCTCCGGCGGCCTGCGCCAGGAGAACCGGTGATGCGGACGGAAGCGGGCGTAGAGGCCTGCCTGCCGATCCGCTCGGACATGGATCTGGTGTGGGTGCGCCAGCATGTGCGGCAGTCGGCCGCGCTGCTGGGCTTCGGCCTGGTGGAGCAGACCAAGCTGGTCACCGCGGCCAGCGAGCTGGCCCGCAACACCCTCGTGCACGGCGGGGGCGGGGAGATGGAGACGGCGCCCGTGACCGGCGGGCGGTCCAACGGGCTGCGGCTGACCTTCTCCGACGAAGGGCCCGGCATCCCGGACCTGGATCGGGCGCTGAGCGACGGATACACCTCGGGCGACGGGCTGGGCATGGGCCTGGGAGGCGCCCGGCGGCTGGTCCACGAGTTCGCCGTCGACAGCACTCCGGGCGTCGGCACCAAGGTCACGGTCCTCTCCTGGGCCGCGGCGTCTCCCCGGCCGCGGGGGGAGGTCTGATGCCCCGTGTATGGGATGTCCCGGTGCACGACTCGACCCGGGTGCGCGACGCCAGGGTCGCCGCGGAGAGCGCGGCCACCCTGGCGGGTCTGGACGAGCCGCGTACGGCCGCCGCCGCGCTGGTGGCGACCGAGCTGGCCACCAACCTGCTCAAGCACGCCGGGGGCGGTCGGCTCCTCATCGACGTCGTGGCCCCGTCCAGGCTCCCGGGCGGCGCCTCGCTGGTGCAGGTCACCGCGGTCGACCACGGGCCGGGCATGCCCGATGTCGCCGCCGCCCTGCGCGACGGCTATACCACGACGCGTTCCCTGGGCGCCGGGCTCGGCACCTGCCGTCGGGTGGCGGACGACTTCGGGCTGCACAGCGTCCCGGGCCGGGGCACGGTGGCCCTGGCCCGGGTCGGAGCCCGCCCCAGGGACCCGGCGCCGGTCGCCGCGGTACGGGTGGGCGGGGTGAACGTCCCGTTCGCCGGGGCCGAGTACTCGGGCGACGCCTGGGCGTGGGCCCGGTCGGGCGACCGGCTGACCCTGATGATGGCCGACGGGCTCGGGCACGGCCCGGAGGCGGCCCGCGCCTCGACGGCCGCGGTCCAGGCCCTGCACAGCGCCGCCCATCTGCCGCCCGCCGAAGCCCTGGTCCATCTGGACACGGCGCTGCGCGGCACCCGGGGGGCGGCCGTCGCGGTGGCCCAGGTCGAGACCGGTACCGGCGTGCTGAGGTTCGCCGGCGTCGGAAACATCGGGGCCCGGCTGTACGAGGGCGACCGCTGGCGTTCCCTGCTGTCCCGGCCCGGCATCGTCGGCGTCCACCGGCACGCGACGCTGCGGGAGGACCGTATGCCCTGGTCGCCCGGCCACCTGCTGATCCTGCACAGCGACGGTCTGCCCAGTCGCTGGACGCCGCCGTCCGACCCGGGCCTGCTGGCGGCCGACCCGGCCGTGGTGGCGGCCGTGACGGTGCGCGACGCGAGCAGTTCCGCGCGGCCGGTGCGGGACGACACGGCCGTGGCGGTGCTGGCTCCGACTCCGCCGGAGGGTCCATGACACGCAGCCTGGAGATCACCACCGTCGTCGACGCGGCCCGGGCCCGGATCGCGACCGCCCGGCTGGCCGCCGCGTACGGTGTGCCCGCCCTCGACCGCACCCGGCTGACCACGGCCCTCAGCGCGTACCTGCGGCAGTGCCTGACCAAGGGCGGCACCTGGCTGCTCACGCTGGACGCCACGGCCGCACCGGCCGAGGAGGGCCTGCTGCACGTCGTGGTGACGCCCTCGCCCGACCCGGATGCCGTCGCCGCCACACCACCGTGGCGTACGACGGTCCGCTGCCCCGAGACGGCGGACGCGGCCGGCGCGGCCGCTGTGGCGGACGATCCGGCGGTCCTGGCGGAGGCCCTGCTCGGCGCCGACGAGGACACCGCGCTGGTCCTGGAGCGGCTCACCCAGCAGGAGCAACTGGTCGCCTTCCACCGGGAGGAGCTGCACCAGACCAACCAGGGCGTCCTGGCCCTGCACGCCGAGCTGGACGCCGCCGGACGGGCCCAGCGCGACGCGTTCGCCGCCGAGCGCAAGGCCCGCACCGAGGCGGAGAGCGCCCGCCGCCGACTGATGTTCCTGGCGGACGCCAGTGCCGTCCTGACGACGTCGCTGAACCACGACGAGATCGTGCGCCGCCTGCCCGAACTGCTGGTGCCCGAGTACGCGCGCAGCGTCGACGTCTGGCTGTTCGACGGCGACGAGGACCCGCACCGCCCGGCCCCGCACCCGGCCGCCGCCGTGCTCGCCGCCCGCTCCGGGCGCCCGCAGTACGCCGCCGACCATCCCGGCGGCCTGCCCGGGGTCACCGACCAGCCGCCCTCGGCGCTGGAGCCCGGGCGGCCCGTGTTGTGCATCCCGCTGCCGACGCGCCGCACCCCGCTGGGCGTGCTGACGCTGTCGCCGCCCGGTGACCGCTGGGACCCCGACGACGCGGTGATGCTGATCGAGCTCACCCGGCGGGCCAGCACCGCCATCGACAACGCCCGGCGCTTCGAGCACAACCGGGACATCGCCGAGACGCTCCAGCGCGCCCTGCTCACCGACCTGCCCGCCACACCGGGCCTGAGCCTGGCCGCCCGCTATCTGCCGGCCACGCACGGGCTGAACATCGGCGGCGACTGGTACGACGCCTTCCGGCAGCCCGACGGCAGCCTGATCACCGTCATCGGCGACGTCACCGGGCACGGTCTGCACGCGGCCGTGATGATGAGCCAACTGCGCACCGCGCTGCGGGCGTACGCCGTCGACGGCGGCAGCCCCGGCCAGCTGCTGACCCGTCTGCACACGTTCCTGCACCACCTGCAGCCCGACCTGTACGCCACGGCGGTCATCGCCCGGTTCCGGCCGGGCGATCCGACACTCACCTGGGCGGCCGCGGGTCATCCGCCGCCGGTGCTGCGCGCTCCGGACGGCCGGGTGCACACGCTGGACGCCAAGCCGGGGGCCATGCTGGGCATCCCGCTGCGGCAGGAGATCCACGACCACACCGCGCCGCTCGCGCCCGGCTCGACGCTGGCCCTGTACACGGACGGCCTGGTGGAGCGGCGGGCCCAGGGCATAGATCCCGGCATCGAACGCCTCGCGACGGCCCTGGGGTCGTTCCGCTCCGAGGAACTGGCGGAGGATCTGGAGGGTTCGGCGGACCGCATCCTCACTCCCCTGCTGAGCGACTCGGAACGGGACGACGACGTATGTCTGCTGCTCTGTCACCTGGCCGCCTGAGACTCCGTCCACGACATCCGTACCACGATCTTCACGATCGCCCCGGTGCGCTTCGGCGGCGGGGCGGGCATGGTGGTGCTCGACGCGTTGAAAGGGATGAACACCGTGACACGACCCAGGATCCTGGTGGTGGGCGCAGGCTTCGCCGGCGTGGAGTGCGTCCGCCGTCTGGAGCGGAAGCTCTCCGCCGACGAAGCCGACGTCACCCTGGTGACGCCGTTCGCCTACCAGCTCTACCTTCCCCTGCTGCCCCAGGTCGCCTCCGGCGTGCTCACGCCGCAGTCGATCGCCGTGTCCCTGCGCCGCAGCAAGAAGTACCGCACCCGGATCATTCCGGGCGGCGCGATCGGCGTGGACCTCAAGAGCAAGGTCTGTGTCGTCCGGACGATCACCGACGAGATCGTCGACCAGCCCTACGACTACATCGTGCTGGCGCCCGGCAGCATCACCCGCACCTTCGACATCCCCGGCCTCACCGACCACGCCTTCGGCATGAAGTCGCTGGCCGAGGCGGCCTACGTCCGTGACCACGTCATCTCCCAGCTGGATCTCGCCGACGCCAGCCACGACGAGGCGGAACGGGCCTCCCGGCTGCAGTTCGTGGTGGTCGGCGGCGGCTACGCCGGCACCGAGACCGCGGCCTGTCTGCAGCGTCTGACGCACGCCGCCGTCAAGCGCTACCCGCGCCTGGACCCGGGCCTGATCAAGTGGCATCTGATCGACATCGCGCCCAAGCTGATGCCCGAACTCGGCGACAAGCTGGGCAGCAGCGCCCAGGAGATCCTGCGCAAGCGGGGCATCGACATCTCGCTCGGAGTCTCCATCGCCAAGGCGGGGCCCGAGGAGGTCACGTTCACCGACGGGCGGGTGGTCCCCACCCGCACCCTGATCTGGACCGCTGGCGTGGTCGCGAGCCCTCTCATCGCCACGCTCGGCGCGGAGACGGTCCGCGGGCGGCTCGCGGTCACCACCGACATGAACCTGCCGGGCCACGACGGGGTGTTCGCGCTCGGCGACGCCGCCGCGGTGCCCGACGACGCCAAGGGCGAGGAGGGCGCGATCTGCCCGCCCACGGCCCAGCACGCCATGCGCCAGGGCAAGCACGTCGCCGACAACGTCATCGCCACGCTGCGCGGGCGGACGATGACGCCGTACGTCCACAAGGACCTCGGTCTGGTCGTCGACCTCGGCGGCAAGGACGCCGTGTCCAAGCCGCTCGGCATCGAACTGCGCGGTGTACCCGCCCAGGCCGTGGCCCGCGGCTACCACTGGTCGGCGCTGCGCACCGGCGTCGCCAAGACGCGGGTGATGACGAACTGGGTGCTGAACGCGGTCGCCGGCGACGACTTCGTACGGACCGGCTTCCAGGCCCGCAAGGCCGCCAAGCTGAAGGACTTCGAGTACACGGACGCGTACATGAAGCCGGAAGAGGTGCGGGCGCACGTGGAGGGAACCGAGCGATAAGGACCGGTGACACCGGGCACTCACTCCCGTGCCATGCTGAGGGTGGAGATCATGACGTGACACGGGAGTGAGTACGGCGGCGTGAAGGCAGCGGGACGGTCGGTGTGGGTGCGGTTGCGGGACGGCGTCGCCGCGTCCGATCCGGGGTTGTTGCGGCTGACCGCCGGGCTGCGGACCGTGGGGGCGATCGCCCTCACGCTGGCCGTGCTCAGCGTCCTGGGGGCCGATGTCACGCATCTGGTGGCGGGTGCCATCGCCGCGATGGTCGCCACCTTCGCCATCCGCGAGAAGCAGCGCGGGCAGCAGGCGGTGACGCTCGCGCTGGGCCTGCCGGTGGCGCTGGCGTCCGTGTCGCTGGGCGCGTTCCTCAGCTCCCGTGTGGTGGCCGGCGACCTCTTCTTCGTCGCCCTGATCTTCTGCGCGGTCTACGGCCGCCGGTTCGGCGACCGCGGCACCGCGCTCGGCCTGATCGGGTTCCAGGTCTACTTCCTGTCCCTGTTCGTCGGCGCCTCCGTCTCCGCGCTGCCCGCCCTGTCCGGCTCGATCCTCGCTGCCTTCCTCTGCAGCGCGCTGGTGCGTTTCGTGCTGGTGCCCGAGACGCCGACGCACATCCTGGTGCGGCTGCGCGAGGCCTTCCGCGCCCGGCTCGCCCAGTTGGTGACCGCGCAGCTCGCGCTGTTCGACGCCCAGCCGGACGAGGTGGAGAAGGCGCTGGAGGACCTGCGCAGCGGCACCGCCCGGCTCCACGAGTCGGCCATGATGATCCAGAGCCGGCTGGAGGAGGGCACCGCCGACGAGGCGACCGCGCGGCTCGTGCAGCGGCGTATCGCGGACGCCGAGATCGCCGCCGAGCGGCTGGGCCTGCTGCTGCTGACCGCACGCAGTGCCGAACGGGCGGACACCCTCACCCTGCATCTGCCGGGCGCCCCCGTCCCGGCGGCCGGCCGACTGCCCGCGCACGACACGGCGGCGACCACCCTGCGCCGGGACCTGGAGGCGCTGCGCATGCTGGTGCTGCGCCCGGTCACCGGGGAGTCCGGCACCGCGCTGGCCCATGTGCGCAACCGGCTCCTCGGCTACCGCGACGAGGAGAACCTGCCGCCCGCCCCGGCCGCCGTCCAGGACGTCTTCCGGGGCCTCGGTGAGGCCGCGCGGTCGGTGCTGGGTCTGCGGACCGCCCTGGACGGGCCCCAGGACGACACGGACGACACCCCGACGACGGCCCGTTCACGCGAGGAGCTGGACGCCGAGGACGCCGCCATCGACGCCGGCGAGGAGGAGAGCCGGGACGAGGCGGAACCCACCGGGCTGAACCGTCCGACCACCCGGGCCGCCGTACAGGTCGCCGTGGGTTCGGCGCTGGCCATGATCGGCGGTGAGCTGCTCTCCAGTCATCGCTGGTACTGGGCGGTGCTGACGTGCTGGATCGTGTTCATCAACACCGCGTCCACGGGCGAGATCCTGGTCAAGGGCTACCGGCGGCTGCTGGGCACCGTGTTCGGAGTCGTGGCCGGGATCCTGCTGGCGGGGCTGGTCGGGCAGCACACCTGGACGGCGTTCGCGGTGGTGCTGCTGTGCGTGTTCGCGATGTTCTACACCGCGCCCCTGTCGTACACGCTGATGTCCTTCTTCGTGACCGCGGCGCTGGGCGTGCTCTACACCCTCCTGCACACCTACAGCACCTCGGTGCTGGTGCTGCGGATCGAGGAGACGGCGCTCGGCGCGGCCTGCGGAATCGTCGCGGCGGCGTTCGTGCTGCCGGTGCGGACGGACCGGCGTACGAACGAACTGCTGGTCACCGTCCTGGACCGGCTGGCCGACGTCACCGAGGCGGCCGTGGACCAGCTCAGTGGCGGTCCGCCGGTGGAGTTGCTGGACAAGGCGCGTGACCTGGACGAGGCGCTGGCCGACCTGCGGGCCGCCACCCAGCCGCTGACCCACCCGGTGACCCCGCTGCGGACCCGCCGGGACACCGCCCGCTATGTCGTCGCGCTGCTGGAGACCTGCGCCTACCACGCGCGTTCCCTGGCCGCGACGGCCGAGCTGTTGCCGACCCATCCCTCCATCGCGGCGGACCCGCGGCTGCGGCGGGCGGGACGGCGTATCGCGCACAACATCGGGGCCATCGCCGGGTTCGTCGCCGATCCGCAGGCCGCCGTGGAGATCGAGACCGGTTCCAGCATCGCCTCGCTGCTGGAACCGGACGTGCCGGGCACACCGCGGTTCGGGCGGGTCACCGATCGCGTGCTGCGCCATCTGCAGCGCCTGGACGAGTCGGTGGCGGGCCTGGCCCGTCCGCTCAAGGTGCCGGTCGCCGCGCCCAAGAGGTAGCGGCACCGGGCCACGTGGCCGGTGCGCGCTTCCCGCTCAGAGGTCCGTCGGCAGGTCGCTGACCTCGGCGATGCCGCGGAGTTCGTCGTTCGTCCGCTGTCGTTCGCGGATGTAGTCGGCGATCTCGCCCAGGCGCACCGGGTCGGACGCGGTGGCCGCGTCGGTGACCACCCGGACCGGGCCGGTGTCCTCGATCTGCAGCTCGATCACCTCGTTGTCGAGGCGGCCCGTGACGGCCGTGGCGATCACCAGCGCGGCCTCGTCACGGACCTCCTGGGGCAGTCTTTCGGCGGGCCCGTCGTCGAGGGTGAAGTCGAGCATGGGCAGGCGTTGCTCCTCGATCGCCCGCAGTACGGGTTCGACCACGCTGAGCAGGAGGCGGTAGTCCTCCGTGTCCATACGCACACGCAACAGGTCGAGATAGACGTCCACGGGCCGGCCATCGGGCGGAAGCTCGGGTTCGTTCATCAGGTGCGTGTTCCCCGTGTGCCGGATCTCAGACGCGACGCCAGCGGGCCATCGCGAACGAGAACAGTCCGAAGAGCACGAACCCGGCCGCGACACAGACCAGCAGCCACGGCCCGAGCGGGGTGTCGGCGAAGGAGCGGAGGGTGTCGTCGAGGCCCTTGGCCTTGTCGGGCTCGTAGTCGACGGCCGCGCGCACCGCGAAGGCACCCGCCACGGCGAAGACAGCGCCTCGCGCCGCGCCGCCGCCCACACCGGTGATGTCGACGAGCTGGCGGGTACGCGCGGACATCTCGCCGAGCTTGAGCTTGTCGTGGTACTTGCGCAGCACCGCCCGCACGCCGATCCACACGCCCGCACCGGCGATGCCTACCCCGGCCGCACCCACCAGCCACTGTCCCGCCGGGAGTTCGAGCACCCGGGCGGTGACGTCCTTGGACTGCTTGTCACTGGATCCGCCGCCGCCCGAGCCCGCGGCGAAGGACAGCACGGAGTAGGCGACGAACGAGTAGAAGACGCATCGCGCGCCCGACATCAGTCGTTTGCTGGCCTTTCCGCCGTCCTGTCCGGCCGCGCCGAAGACGACCTCGGAGAGCCGCCACAGGGCCATGCCGACGAGGCCGATGCCCAGCGCCCACAGCATCACGGCACCGAACGGCTTCTCGGCGAGTTCGGCGAGCGCGCCGCCGCGGTCGGCCTGCTGCTGCCCCTCGCCGAAGGCGATCTGCAGGGCCAGGACACCCACCAACAGATAGATCACTCCGCGCGCGGTCAGTCCCGCCCGCGCGGCCCCTTCACGCCCCGAGCCCCTCGCGACCCGGTGGGCGTCGTTCCCTGCGCTGCGCGCCTTCGCACCCGTGTTCATATGGACCTCCTGCAATCGCATGCCCTGGTCGCGGGTGGGCACACCCGGCACGGTGATGGTGTTCCACGGCGCGCGGTCGTGGGCTCACGACCGCCAACGGCGTCTGCCGTGCCTGTCTCGGCCGAGCGGCCGCGGGCCGTACACCGTCCCGCGACCGCTCGGTCCGTCCTGTCTCGCACCGCCTCAAGGCGGCATCGTCACGCCGTTCCCGTCCTCCGCCCGCCTCGCGCGGGCCGGCCCTGCGGTGCCCCCGCCTGCAGGCGGTACGCCGCCTCCAGCGCGAGTCTCACGTCGCGCGTGCCGGTCGGCGCGCAGAGCGTGCAGACGGGGTCCGGGGACCGCGGGCTCGGATGTGCCGGGCCCCGCGCGGCCTCCTCGGCCCGCAACGACTGGTCCTCCTCGACGAGTCGGCGCGGGAACGCCGGATGAGGTATCGGCATCCCGCTTCCCCTCACATCTCGCGGCTGCCGGGGCCCCGCCGGTTCGCCCGCTGTCCCAGCGCCTCGTCGCGCACGAGGGCACAGCTGCGGCTGATCAGGCGGGAGACGTGCATCTGGGAGATGCCGAGCTGGTCGGCGATACGGCTCTGGGTCATGTCCTCGAAGAAGCGCATGTAGAGGATGGCCCGCTCACGCTCGGGCAGCCGGCGCAGCCCTTCCTTGGCGGACTCGCGGTCGACGACGGTGTCGAACGACTCGTCGGAGGAGCCCAGGGTGTCGGCGAGGTTGTAGCCGTCGTCGCCGGCGGAGAGTTCGGCGTCGAGCGAGAGGGTGCTGAAGCTCTCCAGCGCCTCCATGCCCGCGGCGACCTCCTCCTCGGTCAGTCCGGTGTGGGTGGCGATGTCGGCGGCCGAGGGCTCCGGGGAGCCGGGGCTCTGGGTCAGCTCGCGCCGGGCGACCCGCACCTTGTTGCGCAGTTCCTGCACCCGGCGGGGCACGCGCAGGGCCCACATCCGGTCCCGGAAGTGGCGCTTGACCTCTCCGGTGATGGTCGGCACGGCGTAGCTCTCGAAGGCTCCCCGCTCCGGCTCGAAGCGGTCGATCGCCTTCACCAGGCCCAGCGCGGCTACCTGCCGCAGGTCCTCGATGGATTCGCCGCGGTCGCGGAAGCGGCCGGCGATCCGGTGGGCCATCGGCAGCCAGGCCGCGGCGAGTTCGTCGCGAAGGGCATCGCGCTCGGGGCCGTCCTCCAGGCCCGCCAGTCGGGTGAAGAGGACGGTGGTGTCGGGGGCGTCGTCGTGCCGACGCCGGGTGGGGGTGGTCTGCCGAGCGGGTGTGCCGGGACGGTTTGTCGACATGTCGATGAGCATGCGGAATCGCTCCTGAACGGTCGTCTCAGGTCATTACCGCGGGAGGGAAAGACACTGCCCGGGTGACCAGGAGGGCCCCGGAGCAGCTATGCCGCTCCCGCTGGCGCGCCTCCGGTCCGAAGCACGAAATTGCGTCTGCCCGGGGCCCCTGGGCGCAAACTCCGGATCTGAGAAGTCTTCAGGACAGGGGCACCAGGGCGGTGATGCACTTGCCGCCCGAGGGCAGGTCGGTCACCCGGATGTCACGGGAGAGCCGGCAGACGATCGGCCAGCCGTGGCCGCCGGCGCGTCGGGGTTCGCGGAAGTCCACCGGTCCTCGGTCCACCGGGAGTTCGGCGCTGCGGTCACTCACCGAGACGCGGACACCGGGCCCCACGACGTCGACGCGGAAGTCCGTGATGCCCCCGCCGTGCAAGATCGCGTTGGTGGTGAGTTCCGAGGCGACGAGCAGGGCGTCGGAGAGGGTGTCCGCGTCGCAGGCGGTGCGGGTGGCGCGACAGCGCTCGGTCACGGCCCGTTCGACGGCCCTGCGCGCCTCGGCGGGCTTGTAGGGCCCGGGCTGTCCGCGCTGGTTCACGACGGACGACGACTGGAGGGCGAACTCGGTCCCGCGCTCGTCGCACATGCCTGCAACTCCCTGAATCGCTGAACGAAAAAATTGCCGGACCCGGCCACGCCCGCGGTGCTCGTGGCAGGGCGCCGGCTCGCCGCGGACCCGACGGCCGGAAGTCCCCGGCCGCAGCGGTCTTCGCCGCACGTCGGGTGGGCTTCCGCAGGTCTCTCCTCTTCGGCTGACCCTTCCCCGGCGTGCCAAACATCTCGTTCCCGACGGGAAGTCGGGGCCATCCCCGCGCCCGGAGCGGGTACGCGCAGGACATGACCGATGTGGTGGACTCCGACGAACTCCTGCGACGCATCCAACGCGCCCGGGCCTGTGCCGTGGAGGAGGAGCGGGTCTGGCGGACCCGCAGCGACGACCTCCGGCGAGCCGATCCCGAGGGGGCGCACGACGCGGCCGTCCGGACGCTCGCGTACGAGAGCGTGACCAGGGTCCTGGACGAGATCCTGACGCCGGGCAGACGGGCGAACGGCGAGCAACCCACGTGAAGATCCCCTGCACCCGAGGGGAAAATGGCGTGAAACAGGTCACGTGACCCGGATTGGGTTGCGCAGTATCCCCCTAGATGGTTTACCGTTCATACACACGTGGTCGTGGGGTCGACCGTATCGGTCCTCCGCGTGCCACCCATGACGGCCCTGGCTGGCCTCCCCCGTCCAGCCAGGGCTTTTTTCATGCCCTCGACTCCCCTGCCGGATCCGGCCCCCACGCACCCCGCGTGGCATTCTTCGGTCCGCCGAGGTGCCCGGCGCGGTCACAGCCGCTGAAATGGACGTAGGGAAAAACCGGAACCATCGCCGGCGAGGAGCCCCGTGTCATGACCAAAGCGATCAAACTGCTCACCGCCCTTCCGCCGCCCCAGCGGCGGCATCTGATGTCACTCGCCCGCGAGGTCTCGTTCCCGGAGGACACCCGGATCTTCGAGGCGGGCGGTACGGCCGACCGCTTCTGGGTCGTCCGCTCGGGAGCGGTCTCCCTCACCCAGCAGGTGACGGTCCAGCAGCGGGTGACCGTCGCCGGGCTCGGCGCGGGCGATCTCCTCGGCTGGTCCTGGCTGTTCCCGCCGTACCGCTGGGACTTCGGGGCGGAGGCCTTCAGCCCGGTCCGCGCCCACGAGTTCGACGCGGCGGCCGTGCTCGAACTGTGCGAGGAGGACCAGCAATTGGGGCTGATCCTGGTGCGGTCGGTCGCCGAGATCCTCGCGCACCGGCTCGAGACGACCCGGGGCAAGCTCATGGAGCAGTACACGGCCCACCGGCGCGGTGTCCTGTAGGCGCCGGTCTCAGACCCGGTATCGACGCAGCGCCGGCACCGCGAACGCCAGGCCCAGCATCACGGCCATCACCAGGATCCCGCCGCCCGCGACCGCCGCGGGAGCACCGAAGGCCGAGCCCGCCGAGCCGTGCAGGACGTCGGCGAGCCGCGGGCCGCCGGCGACCACGACGGTGAAGACGCCCTGCATACGGCCGCGCATCTCGTCCGTGGCGGCGGACAGCAGGATCGCCCCGCGGAACACCATGGACACCATGTCGGCGACCCCGGCCAGGGCGAGGAACACCACGGCGAGCCACAGACTGTCGCTGAGGCCGAAGCCGGTGATGGCGGCGCCCCAGGCGACGACCGCCCCGATGACCATCCAGCCGTGCCGGCGGGCGCGGGAGAACGTGCCGGACAGCAGTCCGCCGAGGACCGCGCCGACGGGGATGGCCGCGAACAGCAGCCCCAGGGCGAGCCCTTCGCCGTAGGGCGCGTACGTCTGGGAGGCGAGCTGGGGGAACAGCGCGGGGCATGCCGAGGACCATGGCGATGATGTCGGCGAGGAAGGACAGCAGCAGCACCTTGTGCAGGGCGATGTAGCGGAAGCCCGCCATGATCTCCCGTACGCCCGCCCGGCGCGGCCCGGTGCCGGTGAGGGGCGGCAGTGAGGGCAGCCGGTAGACCGCCCACACCGTCACGCACAGCGCGAGGGCGTCGAGGAGGTAGAGCTCGGGGAGGCCGATGACGGGGATCAGCACCCCGGCGAGCAGCGGGCCGACCACCTGTCCGGTCTGCATGACGGTGGAGCCGAGGGCGTTGGCGGCGGCCATCTCCTCCTTGGGGACCAGCCGGGCGATGGACGCGTTGCGCGCCGGGGCGTTCAGCCCCCAGAACGCCTGCTGCACGGCGAGCAGGACCATCAGGACGGCCACCGAGTCCAGCCCGGCGACGGCCTGGAGCCAGAAGAGCACGGAGGTCACGGCGATGCCGATGTTGGTGATCAGGAGCAGCTTGCGGCGGTCCATGGTGTCGGCGACCGCACCGCCCCACAGCGCGAACACGATCAGGGGCAGCAGGCCGGCGAGGCTGGCGGCGCCGACCCAGGCCGAGGAGCCGGTGATGTCGTAGATCTGCTTGGGCACGGCGACGGCGGTGAGCTGGCTGCCGACGGCCGTGACGATCGTCGAGGACCACAGACGCCGGTAGGCCGGCCGGCGCAGGGGGCGGGTGTCCATGGCCCAGCGGCGTCGGCCGCGTCCGGTCCGCCGAGCCTCGTCCCCGGGCGGCGTCTGAGGGTCGGTGCTGCTCTCGCTGGTGTCCACGGGCTTCCTGGTTGCTCGCTACATCTATCCGGGTCCGGGGATCACTATCGCAGCACCGTCCCCGTCTTCGTGATCCGTGATCCGTGATCCGTGATCCGTGATCCGGAATCCCGGATCACGGACTCCCCACCCCGCGGCCTTCGCGCCTCGTCCTCCTCACGCCCCCGCGATGAGCGTGGCGCCGAGGGCGAGCATCATCGCGGCGACCAGGCCGTCCAGGACCCGCCACGCGGCCGGCCGGGCCAGGAAGCGGCCGAGGAGGCGGGCGCCGAAGCCGAGCGCGGTGAACCAGCACAGGCTGGCGAGCACCGCGCCGAGCCCGAACGTCCAGCGCAGCGGTCCCCGGTCGGCGGCCACGGAACCGAGCAGGAACACGGTGTCGAGGTAGACGTGCGGATTCAGCCAGGTCATCGCGAGACAGGTGAGAACCGCACGCCGGACCGAGCCCTCCGCCTCGCCCCCGGCGTCCAGGGCGCCGCCGGGCCTGACCACCCGGCGGACGGCGAGGGCCCCGTAGCTCAGCAGGAACGCCCCACCGACCCAGCCGACCGCGGTCAACGCGCCCGGCCAGGCCACCACCACGGCTCCGACGCCGGCGACGCCCAGGGAGATGAGAACGGCATCGGACAGGGCGCAGATCGCGACGACGGCGAGGACCGCGTGCTGCCGGACTCCCTGGCGCAGGACGAACGCGTTCTGGGCGCCGATGGCGACGATGAGCGAGAGGCCGGTGCCGAATCCGGCGGCCGCGGCGGTCAGGGAGGCGGTCATGACGTCGACGCTAAGGAAGCGATCACCGCGTGTACAGCTAAAGATTCTTACGTATCCTTAGTTGTCGTGATGATGACCGAACTCCCGCTGGATCAGGTCCGGACACTGCTCGCCGTGATCGACGAGGGCACGTTCGACGCGGCGGCCGCCGCCCTGCATGTGACGCCGTCCGCGGTCAGCCAGCGGGTGAAGGCTCTGGAGCAGCGCACCGGGCGGGTGCTCCTGGTGCGCACCAAGCCGGTGCGCCCGACCGAGTCCGGCGAGGTCGTGGTGCGGTTCGCCCGCCAGCTGGCCCGGCTGGAGCGGGACGCGCGCGCCGAGCTCGGCATGAGCAGCGACACGGAGCCGACCCGGGTGTCGGTCGCGGTGAACGCGGACTCCCTGGCGACCTGGTTCCTGGGGGCGCTCACCCGCGTACCGCCACAGCCGCGGCTCTGTTTCGAGCTGCGCCGCGAGGACGAGACGCGCACGGCGGCGCTGCTGCGGGAGGGCCAGGTCATGGCGGCGGTGACGTCGTCTCCCGACGCGGTGGCGGGCTGTTCCGTGCGGGCCCTGGGGCGGATGCGGTACCTCGCGGCGGCCAGTCCGGAGTTCACCGACCGCCATCTCGCCGGACCACTGGGCGAGGCCCTCGCCCGCGCGCCGGTGATGACCTTCGACCGGAGCGACGACCTCCAGGACGCCTTCGTCCGCCGGTTGCGGCGCGGCCGGAGTGCGGCGAGTCCCCTGCGGCACTCCGTCCCGACCTCGGAGGGCTTCGTCGAGTGCGTCACGGCGGGCCTCGGCTGGGGCCTGGTCCCGGAGGCGCAGGCGGACCGGCTGATGCGCGAGGGCCGCCTCGTCCCGCTGGCGCCGGACCACCCGGTCGATGTACCGCTGTACTGGCAGCAGTGGAAGCTGGACTCCCCGGCGCTGGCCGTCGTGGCCGAGGCGGTGGCGGCTGCCGCCGCCGGAGCGCTGCGCGGCTAGCCGTACGCCCGGAGCCGGGCCTCCGCACCGTCCAGCAGCATCTCCAGGGCCGTCGGGTAGGCGCTGGCGACCATCCGGGCGGCCAGCAGAGGTGCCGCCTCGGCGATGCGCGGATGGGTGGTGCGGGGCAGCCGGGCGTACGTGGAACGCCACATGTCCTCGTCGGCGTGGAGGGAGTCGCGCGGCAGGGCGAGCGAGGCGGCGTCGAGGGCGGCGAAGGCCAGGGTCTGGTCGATGAAGGCGTGGTAGACGCGCACGGTGTCCGGCAGCGGGAACCCGGCCGTGCGCAGGATGTCGAGGACGGCCTCGTCCGCGGCCAGTTCGTTGGCACGGCCGGTGACCCGGCTGGTGGTCAGCAGGGCGGCCTGCGGATGAGCGACGTACTCGGCGTGGATGCGCAGCCCGACGGCCCGCAGATCCGCCCGCCACTCCCCCGTCGGCCGCCAGCCCCGCAGGGCCTGGCCGAGGAGCGCGTCGCCGATGGCGAGGGTCAGGTCGTCCATGCCGCGGAAGTACCGGTAGAGCGTGGACGGGTCGGCGTCCAGGGCGAGGCCGAGACGGCGGGCGGTGAGGCCCGCGCTGCCGTGTTCGCGCAGCAGGCGCAGCGCGGTCTCGACGATGAGCCGTTCGGACAGCACGGTGCCGCTCCTGGTGGGCCGGCGGCGCCGCCGCCTCTCCTCGGGGACCACGGGTTTGGGCACGACGTCTCCTCTCCTGGCCCGAGGCCTCCGGTCCGCAGCGTCAGGTCCGTCGCCTCCGGTCCACAGGCTCCCGGTCTTATGCCAACGCCATTGACCTTAAGGCGGCCGGCGGCGTTGTATCGGTCCCGGGCCCGCTCTTCGACCGTTTCCCGACCGAGGGAGTTCCTGTCATGCGTGTACTGCTCGTGGGAGCCGGTGGGGTGGGCACCGCCATCACCCGGATCGCGGCCCGGCGGCCGTTCTTCGACACGATGGTGGTCGCCGACCACGATCCGTCCCGCGCCGAGGCGGCCGTGGCGGCCCTCGGCGAGGACGCGGGACGCTTCCGGGCCGCACGCGTGGACGCCGCCGACGAGGCGGCCGTGGCGGCGCTCCTGGAGCGGCACGGCTGTGACGTCCTGCTCAACGCCACCGACCCGCGGTTCGTGATGCCGCTGTTCCGGGCCGCCCGCACGGCCGGTGCCACCTACCTGGACATGGCGATGTCGCTGTCCAGACCGCATGCCGAGCGGCCGCACACGGAGTGCGGGGTGAAGCTCGGGGACGAGCAGTTCGCGCAGGCCGAGGAGTGGGAGAAGGCAGGGGTGCTGGCGCTCGTCGGCATGGGCGTGGAGCCGGGGCTCTCGGACGTCTTCGCCCGGTACGCGGCCGACGAGCTCTTCGACGAGATCGAGGAGATCGGCATCCGCGACGGGGCGAACCTGACGGTCGACGGCTACGACTTCGCGCCCTCCTTCAGCATCTGGACCACGATCGAGGAGTGCCTCAACCCGCCGGTCGTCTACGAGGCCGACCGCGGCTGGTTCACCACCGAGCCGTTCAGCGAGCCCGAGGTGTTCGACTTCCCCGAGGGGATCGGTCCGGTCGAGTGCGTGAACGTGGAGCACGAGGAGGTGCTGCTCGTGCCGCGCTGGGTCGGCGCGCGCCGCGTCACCTTCAAGTACGGCCTGGGCCGGGAGTTCATCGAGACCCTCCGGACCCTGCACCTGCTGGGCCTGGACCGCACCGAGCCGGTGACCGTGCCGGGCGCCGCGGGGCCCGTCTCCGTCTCGCCGCGGGACGTCGTGGCCGCCTGTCTGCCGGACCCGGCGACGCTGGGCGAACGGATGCACGGCAAGACCTGCGCGGGCACCTGGGTGCGGGGCGTCAAGGACGGGGCACCGCGCGAGGTGTACCTCTACCACGTGGTCGACAACCAGTGGTCGATGGCGGAGTACGGCTCTCAGGCCGTGGTGTGGCAGACCGCAGTCAACCCGGTCGTCGCCCTCGAACTCCTCGCCACCGGCGTCTGGTCCGGCGCGGGCGTCCTTGGACCGGAGGCCTTCGAGGCCCGTCCCTTCCTGGATCTGCTGACCGCGTACGGCTCCCCGTGGGGCGTCCGCGAGCAGTGACGGCGCCCGCGCGGCCCGGCCGGCGGTGGCCGCCGTCATCGTTCTTCACCGATTCGCGACACGTCTCACACGACTCGGTTGTTTCACCGGCGCATCGACAGGTGACCCGGAAAGGAGTAAGGCATTCCCGAGGGCACACGACTTTCGATCGCAGGTGACTTTCATGGACAGCTGGCGAGACCATGCCGCGTGCCGCCAAGAGGACCCCGACCTCTTCTTCCCGATCGGCAACACCGGCCCGGCGCTGGTGCAGGAGGAGCAGGCGAAGGCCGTCTGCCAGCACTGCCCGGTGCAGGAGCAGTGTCTGGGGTGGGCGATGGACACCGGACAGACGATCGGTGTCTGGGGCGGCACCGGCGAGGACGAACGCCGCGCGCTCCGGCGGCGTGCGGGTGCCCGGCGGAAATCCGGGTGATCCAAGGGCCGGACCGCTGTCACGGCGAGGTCCCCGGCAACCGCAGCGTGAAGACGCTGCCGGCGCCGGGGCCGCTCGCTGCCTCGGCCGTTCCGCCGTGCGCGACGACGAGGTGACGGACGATCGGCAGCCCCAGACCGCTGCCGCCGGTACGGCGGCTGCGGGACTTCTCCGCGCGCCAGAACCGGTCGAAGACGTGCGGCAGATCGTCCGGCGCGATGCCGGTGCCGGTGTCCGCGACCTCCAGCAGCACGGCGTCGCCGTCGGCGCGCGCCGACAGGGTGACGGTGCCGCCCTCGGGCGTGTGGCGCAGCGCGTTGGACACCAGGTTGCCGAGCGCCTGCCGCATCCGCACCGGGTCGGCGTCCAGCCACGGCATGCCGTCGACCGCGGTGCGCAGGACGACACCGGCGGCGTCGGCCGCCACCCGGTGGGCCGCCGCGACCTGGTCGAGGAGTTCGTCGCAACGCACCGGTTCCCGGTGCAGGCGCAGGGTGCCGGCGTCGGCGTCGGCGAGGTCGCGCAGGTCGTCGATGACGCGTTGGAGCACGAGTGCCTCGTCGTGCAGTGAGGCGAGCAGCGCCGGGTCGGGGTCGACGAGTCCGTCGCGGGTGACCTCCAGCCAGCCGCGGATGTTGGTGAGCGGGCTGCGCAGTTCGTGGGCGATGTCGCTGACCATCGCCCGGCGTTGGACCTCCAGTCGTTCCCGGCGTTCGGTCAGCTCGTTGAAGGCCGCGGCGAGGATGCCCGTCTCGTCCCGGGTGGTGACGGGGACGCGGACATGCCGTTCCGGGGGTTGCTGGGCCGCCTCGGTGAGTGCGCGCAGCGGCCTCACGAGCCGGGTGGCGACCACGGCGGTCACGGCGACGGTGACGGCGAGCACCAGCCCGGCGGCGCCGACCACCTTGGTCTTGTTGGCCGGGGACATGTCGAAGCGCACGGCGGGGGCGTCCCCGTCGCCGCCGAGGAAGAGTTCGGCGGCGGGGGCGACATACGGATCGAGCTGGGTGCGGCGGGCGTCGTCGAGGCAGTCCCGGGCCGCTCGCCATTCCTTGGAGTCCCCGCCCTTGGCGAAGGTGGGCCGCGCGTCGAAGGCCACGTCGGGCAGGTCGTTGTAGTGGGACCCGAGGGACAGCGGCACGTCCAGCTGCAGGCCCTCCCGGGGCAGACAGTCGTGGGCGCCCGTCTCCAGCGCGGCAAGCGCCTTCACCTCGGTCGGCATCGGTGTGTCGAGCCGGTCGTCGGCGCACTGGTAGGGCAGATAGCCGGGCTCGGCGGAGCCCTCCGACCGGGTGAGGACCGGACGGCCGCTCGGTGCGTGGGTGACGTCGGCGTCGATGCCGTAGCGGGCGAAGCAGCGCTGCCGGGCCCGGGCCCGGACATCGAGCTTGGCGCGCTCCGCGGCCGTGAGCCGGTAGGGGCCCACCACCCGTGGGTCCATGCCGCCGAGCTGGGCGCCGCGCTCGCTGTAGGTGTCGGTGCGCAGGGGGTCCACGGTGGCGGCCGCGCTCCGCGGAAGGGCGGTGCCGCGCGGCGCGGAGTCGGCGATCGGGGTGCGGTCGGTGGTGGTGAGGGCGATGCGCCGCCCGGTCTTCGCGGACAGCTCCCGTACCGTCCTGTCGACTCCCCGCCAGTCGGGGTGGGTCGCGGCGTAGCCGCTGAGCCGGGCCAGGACGTCCATGTCGTCGGCGAGGACCTGGCCCTGTTCCTCGCGCAGTGCGCGGGTGGTGGTCTCGACGGCCAGCCAGGCGGTGGCGGCCACCGAGCACACGGCGATCAGCCCGGAGGCGATCAGCAGCCGGACCAGCAGGCGCTTGCGCAGCGGTATCCGGCCGCTCATCCCTGACCGCCGCTGAGCTTGTAGCCGACTCCGAAGACGGTCAGCAGCCGGGCCGGGCGGCGCGGGTCCGCCTCCGTCTTGCGGCGCAGGTTCATGATGTGGACGTCGACGGCCCGTTCGGTGGAGGCGCGGTCGGTGCCGCGGGTGACCTCCAGCAACTGCCGCCGGGAGAAGACCCGTTCGGGCTCGGTGGCCATGGCGAGGAGGATCTCGAACTCGGCCGGCGTGCACTCCACGGGCTCTCCGTCGCAGCGCACCTCGTGCCGTACGGGATCGACGGTGATCCCTGCGGCGCGTACGACGGGCTCGCCGTCCCGTCGCTCGGCCGGTGCGCGTCCGCCGCGCCGCAGGACCGTGCGGATGCGGGCCATCAGCTCGCGAGGGCTGTACGGCTTGGTCATGTAGTCGTCCGCCCCCAGCTCCAGGCCCAGCAGCAGGTCGTCCTCGGTGGCGCGGGCGGTGAGCATCAGGACCGGGATGTCGTCGTCCCGGCGCAGCACCCGGCACACGCCGAAGCCGTCGATCACCGGCAGCATCAGGTCCAGCACCAGGAGGTCCGGCCGCAGCGCGCGGGCCGCGTCGAGGGCGGCCCGCCCGTCGTGGACCACCGTGGCGGTGTGACCCTCCGCCAGCAGGGAGCGGCGTATGAGTTCGGCCTGCATCTCGTCGTCCTCGGCGACCAGCACATGTGCGCACACCCGGCGGATCCTAAGCGGTTGGAGGGGATGGGGGCGGGGTCAGCGGGCCAGGGACTTGGCGTCGCCCATGACGACGACGGGGTGGAGGTCCGGGTCGAGCGCTCGCAGCAGCTCCTTCATGTGCGTGCGGGCGATGCTGACGCAGCCCTGGGTGGGCCCGTCGTGGTCGACGTGCAGCCAGATGCCTCCGCCGCGGCCGGCGCCGAGCGGCCGGGTCCAGTCCAGGGGTGTGGTGCCGGGCTTGCGGTTGTAGTTGACGGCGATCACGTAGTCGAAGGACCCGGCCAGCGACTCCCCCTCGAACCCGGTGCCTCTCGCGGTGAAGGCGGGGCCACGGTCGTACGGCAGCCCGGTGCCGGGGTCGCGGAGGAGACCGCCGGCGTCGGTGAGGCCGTAGACGCCGATGGGCGAGCGCAGGTCGCCCGCGCGGTGGTGGTCGGTCCAGCCCTTGAACGCGTTGTGTGCGGGCCAGCTGTCCCCGGCGGCCTCCCAGCCGGTCGCCGTGCGCTCGTACAGCACGACCGTGGACAGGGGGGAGTCCTTCCCGCGGCCGGTGACCACGACGGCCTGCCGGGTGCGGGACGGCACCTGGGACAGGGTCCTGGGTCCGAGGCCGGGGAGCTGCCGCGGGGCCGCCTCGACGGAGGTCGACGGAGAGGCAGGGGCCGACGGAGAGGGCGTCCGCGTCGTCGGGGCGGTCTCGGGGCGGTGGTCCGAGACCGCCGCCGCGCCACCGCCGCATCCGGTGAGCAGCAGGGACACGGCGAGCAACGCGGCGGCAGGTCTGGGTCCGTTCACGGATCGAGAGTGACCGAGAGTTGTGAGGAACTCGTCAGGTTCCGGCACCTCTTCGGTCGCCGACCCGCCCGTTCCTAGGGTGTGGCCGGTTTGCCGCTCGTGTAGAGCCAGGTGTGGAACAGGCCGCCCAGGTCCTTGCCGGACTCCCGTTCCGCCAGGCGTACGAACTGCGGTGTCGTGCCGTGGCCTTCGCGGTGCTGTGCCGCCCAGGCCCGCAGGATCCGGAAGAACGTCCGGTCGCCCACCGCCTTGCGCAGGACATGCAGGGTCATCGCGCCGCGGGCGTAGACGGGCGTGCCGAAGATGTTCGCGCCGCTGCCCGGGTCGCCGGGCGGGAACTCCCACAGACCGTCGTTCGCCGTGCGGGCGTAGAGCGCGTCGAAGGTCTGCTGGGCGCTCGTGCCGCCGTGCTGCTCGCTGTACAGCCACTCGGCGTAGGTCGCGAATCCCTCGTTGAGCCAGATCTCTTTCCAGGAGGTGAGGCCGACCGAGTCGCCGAACCACTGGTGGGCGCTCTCGTGGACGAGGGTGCTCAGAGAGGGGGCGGCGTCGTAGACGGGACGCGTCTGGGTCTCCAGCGCGTAGCCGACGTTCGGCGCGTGGTCCACGATCGAGCCCGCGGCGCGGAACGGGTAGGGGCCGAAGAGCTTGCTCTCCCACTCCAGTACGGAGGGCAGCTTCTTCAGGACGGGGGCGGCGGCCTCGGCCTCGCGGGGGTCGACGGCGTCGTAGACCCGGATGCCGTCGCGGGTGGTGTACTGCTTCACCTTGAACGTCCCGACCGTGGCGGTGGCGAGGTAGGCGGCCATCGGTTCCCGCTGACGCCAGCGGAAGGTGGTCTTCCCGTTCGCGGTGCGCTCGCCGAGGAGGACGCCGTTGGCGACGGCGGTCCGCCCCTTGGGGACGGTGATCGTGAAGTCGTACGACGCCTTGTCCGTGGGGTGGTTGTTCGCCGGGAACCAGGTCATGGCGCCCTGGGGCTCCCCGGCGACGAAGGCGCCGTCGTCGGTGGGGATCCAGCCGTCGAGCGAGCCGTCCGGGTCGGTGACCGGCGCGGGCCTGCCCTCGTAGGTGACGGAGACCCGGAACTCCTGGCCCTTGCGCAGGGCGTGCCGAGGGGTGACCACGAGTTCCTGGCCGGCCCGCCGGTGGTCCGCCCTGACGTGGTCGACCGTGAGGCCGGTGACCTTGAGCCCGTTGAGGTCCAGGTCGAAGCGGGTGAGCCGCTGGGTGGCGCGGGCGGTGAGGACGGCCCGGCCTGCGAGCCGGCCGGTGCCGGTGTCGTAGCGGAGCGTCAGGTCGTAGTGGCCGACGTCGTATCCGCCGTTGCCGGCGAGCGGGAAGTACGGGTCGCCGGCGCCGGACGCGCCGCTGCCCGCGGACGCGGGTCCGGCGGACAGGAGGAGGGCCGCGAGGGCGACGGGGACGGTGGCGAGCACGGCTTCGCGGCGGAGAACGGCGGTGCGTCTGGCGGGCTGCGTCACATGCGCTCCTACGGGTGGGGGTGCCGACGGCCTCAGATTAGGGGCCGTCCTCCCCGCGTATCGCCCTTGATCAGGTCAAGCCGTGCCGTGCCGCCCGGGCGGCGCCGGGACACGGCGATACGCTCCCGGCACCCCCGTCCCCTGGAGAAAGGCCCGCCCGTGAGCGTGCGCGTGCGCCGCGTCCACGAACCGCCCGAGCCCGCCGACGGCGTCCGGGTCCTGGTCGACCGGCTGTGGCCGCGCGGTCTGTCGAAGGAGGCGGCGCGGATCGACGAGTGGCCCAAGGCGCTGACCCCGTCGACCGGGTTGCGCCGCTGGTACCACGCGGGCGAGGGGACGTACGAGGAGTTCGAGCAACGCTACGAGGCCGAGCTGGCCGCGCCCGAGGCTGCCGAACTCCTCGACCGGGTGCGGGAGTCGGCGGGCCGGGGCACCGTCACCCTGCTGACCGCCTCGAAGTCCCCCGAGGTGAGTCACGCCTCGGTGTTGGCCCGCCTCCTCCAGGGATGAGGAAGCGGGCCGACCGGAAGGGAGACGAGCCGGTCCCCTCAGGCGGTCTGCTGGGCCGCCGCGCGGCCCGCGGCCCGCCCGGAGAAGAGGCAGCCCCCGAGGAAGGTGCCCTCCAGCGCGTTGTAGCCGTGGACGCCGCCGCCGCCGAAGCCGGCCACCTCGCCGGCCGCGTACAGGCCGTCCAGGGGCTTGCCGTCGGTGCCGAGGGCGCGGGAGTCCAGGTCGGTCTGGATGCCGCCCAGGGTCTTGCGGGTGAGGGTGTGCAGCTTGACGCCGATGAGGGGCCCGGCGGCCGGGTCGAGGATGCGGTGCGGGGTGGCGACCCGGCCGAGCCGGTCGCCGATGTAGCGGCGGGCGTTGCGGATGCCCTGTACCTGGGCGTCCTTGCTGTAGGCGTTGGTGATCTGGAGGTCGCGGGCCTCGATCTGGCGCCGGATGCCGGCCGCGTCGAGCAGCGCCTTGTCGGTGAGCCCGTTCATTTTCTCGACGAGCTGCTCCAGGTTGGCGGCGGTCACGAAGTCCGCGCCCTTGCGCAGGAACGCGTCGACCGGGCCGGGCGCCCCCTTGCCGAGCACCCGGGTCTTCAGGAAGCCGGCGCGGTCCTTGGCGGTGATGTCGGGATTCTGCTCGGAGCCCGACAGCGCGAACTCCTTCTCGATGATCTTCTGGGTGAGGACGAACCAGGAGTGGTCGTGCTCGGCGATGTCCTCGGTGGTGCGCAGGTACTCAAGGGTGCCGAGGGTGTCGTAGCCGGGCAGGCACGGGTTGGGCAGGCGGCGGCCGAGGGCGTCGAACCACATCGAGGACGGGCCGGGCAGGATGCGGATGCCGTGGCCGGGCCAGATCGGGTCCCAGTTCTGCAGGCCTTCGGTGTAGTGCCACATGCGGTCGCGGTTGACCAGACGCACCCCGGCGTCGGCGCTGATGTCGAGCATCCGGCCGTCCACGTAGGCGGGTACGCCGGTGACCATCTCGGCGGGCGGGGTGCCGAGCCGCTCGGGCCAGTAGCGGCGGACGATGTCGTGGTTGGCTCCGATGCCGCCGGTGGTGACGACGACGGCCCGGGCGGTGAGCTCGAAGTCGCCCAGCCGGTCGCGGTTGGAGGCGACACCGCGAGGGGAGTCGTCCTCGGCCAGCACGGTGCCCCGCACCCCGCGCGCGGTGCCCTCCTCGACGACCAGTTCGTCGACCTGGTGGCGGTGGTGGAAGGTGAGCAGCCCGTCCCGCGAGGCCTGCTTGGCGTACTCGACGAACGGCTCCACGACCCCGGTGCCGGTGCCCCACGCGATGTGGAAGCGGGGTACGGAGTTGCCGTGCCCGTGGGCCGTCAGGTCGCCGCGCTCGGCCCAGCCGACGGTGGGCAGGAACTTGATGCCGTGTCCCTCCAGCCAGGACCGCTTCTCGCCCGCCGCGAACTCGACGTAGGCGCGCGCCCAGCGCACCGCCCAGGAGTCCTCGTCGTCGATCCGGTCGAACCGCGCGCTGCCCTGCCAGTCGTTCCAGGCCAGGTCGAAGGAGTCCTTGATGCCCAGGCGCCGCTGTTCCGGGGAGTCGACGATGAACAGCCCGCCGAAGGACCAGAAGGCCTGCCCCCCGAGGTTGGCGGCGTTCTCCTGGTCGACCAGCGCGACCCGGCGGCCCCGGCTGGTGAGTTCGTGTGCCGCGACCAGACCCGCGAGTCCGGCTCCGACGACGATGACGTCGGCGTCCATGGCGACCGTCCCTTCCTTCATACGGTGGTGTCACTGCCGTCGGTGAGCAGCGCGGTGAGCAGTTGTTTGAGCCAGACACGGGCCCGCTCGACGTCTCCGTCCAGCAGGAGTTGGGTGGTGACCCCGTCGTAGGCGGCGACCACCGCGTGGGCGGCACCGTCGACGTCGCCGAGCACGGCGGGCAGCCGGGTGTGCCCCTGGGCCAGGGTGAGCCGGTCCGCGATGGCCTGGCGCAGCCGCGCGCGGTGCTCCAGCAGGGTCTGCGCGACCTCCGCCGCACGGGCCGCGTGCACCAGGAAGTCCGTCTTCACCAGCAGCCAGTCCCGGTCGAGGAGCAGCACCTCGGCGACCCGGTCGACGGCGGCGGGTACGTCCAGACCCGGTCCGTCGACGGCCAGTGCCCCGGCCACCTGCTCGGCGATCAGGTCGGCGCGCTGCCGGTACAGCGCGAAGAACAGCTCGTCCAGGCTGTCGAAGTTGGAGTAGAAGGCGCCCCGGCTGTAACCGGCGGCCTCGCAGACCTCCTCGATCGAGACGCGGCCGAAGCCCTTGGCCGCGAAGACCGAGAAGGCGGCGTCCAGGAGATTGGCCCGCGTGCGGACACGGCGCCTGGTGACGCGCCTGGTCGTCTCCTCCACCGCCATGATCCGGCCCTCCGTTCGATACGCGAATGTATCCGATACATCGATGTATCGAAAGGGCCCGAGTCGCGGGAGAACACGGGAGGCACTGAAGGGAACATACTTTCGATTAAGGCGTACGCTGGACGCATGACCACGCACCTCCAGGGCTCCCTCTTCGACCAGACCGACCGGCCGCGGCTCGGCACCCTCGACGGGATCCGCAGGACCGCACTCGGCCCCGGCGCCTGGATCGACGTGCTGCCCGGCTGGCTGAGCGGCTCGGACACCCTGTTCGAACAGCTGGCCGCGGAGGTCCCGTGGCGCGCGGAGCGCCGGAAGATGTACGACCAGGTCGTCGCCGTACCGCGCCTGCTGGCGTTCTACGGCGCCGGCGACACGCTGCCGCACCCGCTGCTCACCGAGGCCCGCGACGCGCTGTCCGCGCACTACGCCGAGGAGTTGGGCGAGCCGTTCACCACGGCGGGGCTGTGCCACTACCGCGACGGCCGGGACAGCGTGGCCTGGCACGGCGACCGGATCGGGCGGGGCGCCCACGAGGACACCATGGTCGCGATCCTCTCCGTGGGCACACCCCGGGACCTGCTGCTGCGTCCGCTGCGTGGCGGCGACCCGGTCCGACGGCCACTGGGCCACGGCGATCTGATCGTGATGGGCGGTTCCTGCCAGCGGACCTGGGAGCACGCGGTACCGAAGACCGCCCGCGCCTCGGGGCCGCGCATCAGCATCCAGTTCCGGCCGCACGACGTGCACTGAGGCCCACGGACGGCGTGCGCCGAGGCGGAGAGGCGGCCGCTCCGGACGTGCGCGGGGGCCGCCTCCGGCGGACGGTGCCGGAGGCGGCCTCGGGATCGCCCTGTTCCTGGCGACCTCGCCGGGGTTCCTCTCCGAGGACGATCCGTTCATCGCCAGGAGCGCGCTCGCCCTGTCCACCCGGGCGCTGTTCGGGGCGGCGGGCTGGTGCCGGGTGGTGGCGATCCCGGGGCTGCCGGACCGGCCCCGGGCCGGCGAGCGCGAACGGCGGCCGGACGGGCCCGCCTCACTCGTGCTGCCGTATCTCGCCGTCGCCGCCCTGGCGTTGTACGTCCCGCACCGGCCCGTGGTCGTCGCGTTCGCCTACGCGGTGGTGGGGTGGCCGGCGCCGATCGCGGTCGAGTACCCGGCGATCGCGGCCGCTTCCCTGGCGGTGATCCTCGTCCTGTACGAGTACGGCGTACGCCGCACCCGGGTCACCCGCTTCCTGTTCGGCATGCGTCCGGACCCGCCCGGTCCGCCTCCCCCCTGATCTGCTTTGCTGGGGTGCGTCGGTCAGGGACCTCATCACCGGGACGATCATGCGGGCAGTTGTGCGGCAAGTAGCCGTCGGCACCTATCTGGTGCACGGCAGCAACACCAACTGGGTGATCCTCAAGGAAGGGGACGCCGTCACCCTGGTCGACACCGGCTACCCCGGCGACCGGGAGCAACTGCTCTCCTCCCTCGCGGAGGTGGGCGGTTCACCGGAGGCGGTCGCGGCCGTGCTGATCACGCACGCCCACAACGACCACCTGGGCTCCACCGAGTACCTGCGCGCCACGTACGGCATGCCCGTGTATCTGCACGAGGCCGAAGTGCCGCACGCCAGGCGGGAGTTCCTGCACCAGGTGGACGTCGGGACGGTCCTGAGGAACGGCTGGCGGCCCGGGGTCCTGCCCTGGGCCCTGCACGCCATCCGCTCCGGCGGCACCGCGCACGTTCCGGTCGCCTCGCCCCAGCCCTTCCCCGCCACGGGCGCCCTGGACCTGCCCGGCCGGCCCGTCCCCGTGCACACGCCCGGCCACACCGACGGGCACGCCGCCTACCACCTCCCGGACGCCGGGGTGGTGATCTCGGGCGACGCCCTGGTGAGCGCCCACCCCACCTCTCGGGCCGAGGGACCACAGCTGCTGCCCGACATGTTCCACCACGAGCGGGCCCGTGCCGTGGCCTCTCTGGACATCCTCGAAGGACTGGCCGGCGACACCCTGCTGCCCGGCCACGGACCCGTGCACCGCGGTCCGGTCCGTGAGGCGGCTCTTCAGGCCAGGGAGCGCGCGCTCTAAGGTGAGGTGACGATCACCGGCGACGCGGTACGCGGCACGCACCTAAGGACACCCGGCCCATGGCACTGCAGATCAGCGCGACCAACCCGGAGCACCCCGCGCTCCTGCTCGAACTGCCGTGGCACCTCCCCCTGGAGGAGTGGCCCGAGTCGTACCTCGTGCCACTGCCGCGCGGCATCTCCCGCCACGTCGTGCGCTACGCCCGCGCCGGCGACGAGGTGATCGCCGTCAAGGAACTCGCCGAACGCCCGGCGCTGCGCGAGTACGAGCTGCTGCGCGACCTCGACCGGCTCGGCATCCCCGCGGTCGACCCGCTGGCCGTGGTCACCGGACGCACCACCGAGGACGACAGCCCCCTGGAGTCGGTTCTCGTCACCCGGCACCTGGGCGGCTCGATGCCGTACCGCTCGATGTTCGAGACGACGATGCGGCCCGCGACCATGTACCGGCTGATGGACGCGCTGGCGGTGCTCCTGGTGCGGCTGCACCTGTCCGGGTTCGCCTGGGGCGACTGCTCGCTGTCCAACACCCTCTTCCGGCGCGACGCGGGCGCGTACGCCGCCTATCTGGTCGACGCGGAGACCGGCGACCTGCACCCGCAGCTCAGCAGCGGGCAGCGCGACTACGACCTGGACCTGGCCCGGGTGAACATCAGCGGCGAACTGCTCGACCTGGAGGCGTCCGGGGCGCTGCACCCCTCCGTGGACCCGATCGAGTTCGGCATGGAGATCTGCGCCCGCTACGGGCGCCTGTGGGAGGAGCTGACCCGCGTCTCCGTCTACCCGGCGGGCAAGTACCACTACATCGAACGCCGGATCCGGCGACTGAACGAACTCGGGTTCGACGTGGCCGAGATGCAGATCCAGCACTCCTCCAACGGGGACACGGTCACCTTCGTGCCGAAGGTCGTCGACGCGGGCCACCACCAGCGCCAGCTGCTGCGGCTGACCGGCCTGGACACCGAGGAGAACCAGGCGCGCCGGCTCCTCAACGACCTGGAGTCCTGGATGGCCACCCAGGACGACTACGCCCCGGGCGACCCCCTCGCCGCCCGCCCCGAGGTCCTCGCCCACCGCTGGGTACGGGACGTCTTCCGCCCCACCGTGCGGTCCGTGCCCCTCGAAACGCGCGGCTCGATGGACCCGGCCGAGATCTACCACGAGCTGCTGGAACACCGCTGGTACCTGTCCGAGCGCGCCCAGCACGACATCGGGCTGGACACGGCGGTGGACGACTACCTCAAGAACATCCTCCCCACGGCACGCGAGACGCTCCGGCCCACCCCCTCCGCCGACTGACCGGCGCGACTCAGGTGTGCGGCACCACGGCCACCGGGCAGCCCGCGTGGTGCAGGACCCCATGGGCCACCGAGCCGATGCGGGCACCGACCGCCGTACGGCGGGCCCGGCGCCCGACGACCACCAGCTGGGCCCCTCCGGCCTCCGACAGCAGCACCTGTCCGCCGCTGCCCATCTCCACGTGCTCGACGACCGGCACCTCGGGGAAGCGGTCCCGCCACGGCTCCAGCGCGTCGGACAGGGCCTTCTTCTCGTACGGTTCGAGACCACCGGCCTCGTCGAGCAGCTTCATCGAACCCGGGCTGTAGGCGAAGACCGGCGGGAGCGTCCAGGCCCGTACCGCGCGCACGGTCGCACCGCGCGTCGCCGCCGTCTCGAACGCGAACCGCAGCACCTCGGCGCTGTCCTGCGCGTCGCCCTGCTGGCCCACGACGATCTCGCGGCCCGCGGCCTCGCCGGCGGGCTCGTCGCCGGCCCGGACCAGGACGACCGGGCGGGTCGCCTCGACGATCACCTGCTGGCCGACCGAGCCGAGGAGGAAGCCCATCAGCCGGCCGTGCCCGCGCGAGCCGAGGACCAGCAGCTCGGCCTCCGCCGCCGCGGCGACCAGCGACTCCACGCCGTCGCCGTCCACCACGTCGGTGGACACCTCCAGCTCGGGATGGTTCTCGGTGACGGTACGGGCGGCCTCGCCGACCGCCTCCCGCGCCCAGCCGGCCTGTACCTCGGCGTCCACCGCCTCGATCACCTCGTGCGGCTCGTGGCGCCAGGCGTGCACCACCCGCAGCGCGAGCTTCCGGCGCACCGCCTCCCGGGCCGCCCAGGCCAGCGCGGCCAGGCTCTCCTCGGTTCCGTCGACCCCTGCCGTGATCGGGCGCGTCATCCTGCCGGCCTCCCTGTTGTCGTGGTCCCGTGACCGGTACCCAGTCTTCACTAGGGTGACGACATGGCTTTGGAATGGGAGCAGGTCGTCGTGGACTCGGCCGACCCGGTGGGGCTCGGCCGCTGGTGGGCCGAGGCCCTTGGGTGGGTGGTCGTGGGAGACCTCCCCGACGAGTTCGAGATCCGGCCGGAGAAGGACCGTCTTCCGGGGCTGCTCTTCGTGCCGGTGCCGGAGGCCAAGACGATCAAGAACCGCCTCCATCTCGACTTCCGGCCCGTCGACCGGGACGCCGAGGTCGCCCGTCTGCTCCGGCTGGGCGCACGGCACGCGGACGTCGGGCAGGGCGAGCAGCCCTGGGTGACGCTCGCCGATCCCGAGGGCAACGAGTTCTGCGTACTGGGGCCACGCCGCGGCTGACCTCGGCGGGCGTCCGTCCGGCCGTCCGCTTCCGGCTCCCGCATACCTGAGCGAAGCGGGACGATCGAACATACGATGGGCGGGAACCGGCCCGGTGGCCTCCCGACCGGCCGCAAGACCGCGGGAGCGCCGTGCCGAGAGTCCGACCTCGGGGTGGGAGACGTATGGCACAGGCCGCGGACGCAGCGCGGACCGTCATCTTGACCGTGGACGACGATCCGGGAGTCTCCCGGGCCGTCGCCCGGGACCTGCGGCGACGCTACGGCGAGTCGTACCGGATCGTGCGCGCGGAGTCCGGCGAGTCGGCGCTGGAGGCGCTGCGCGAGCTGAAGCTGCGCGGCGATCTGGTGGCCGTGATCCTGGCGGACTACCGGATGCCGCAGATGAACGGCATCGAGTTCCTCGAACAGGCCCTGGACGTCTACCCGGGGGCCCGGCGGGTGCTGCTGACCGCGTACGCGGACACCGGCGCGGCGATCGACGCGATCAACGTCGTCGACCTCGACCACTACCTCCTCAAGCCCTGGGACCCGCCCGAGGAGAAGCTGTACCCCGTCCTGGACGACCTCCTGGAGGCGTGGCGGTGCAGCGACCACCGGCCGGTGCCCGCCACCAAGGTGGTCGGACACCGCTGGTCGGCTCGCTCCTCGGACGTCCGTGAGTTCCTGGCCCGCAACCAGGTGCCCTACCGCTGGTACTCGGCGGACGAGCCCGAGGGACGGCGCCTGCTGGCGGCGGCCGGGCAGGACGGGCTGCGGCTGCCCCTGGTGATCACCCCGGACGGCACGCCCCTGGTCGAACCGGAGGCCCCGGAGCTGGCCGCACGGGTGGGCCTGGCCACCACGCCCGCGGCGGACTTCTACGACCTCGTCGTCATCGGCGGTGGCCCGGCCGGACTCGGCGCGGCCGTGTACGGGGCGTCGGAGGGGCTGCGGACGGTTCTGGTGGAACGGTCGGCGACCGGCGGCCAGGCCGGGCAGAGCTCCCGCATCGAGAACTACCTCGGCTTCCCGGACGGTGTGTCGGGGGGCCAGCTCACCGACCGGGCGCGCCGCCAGGCGACGAAGTTCGGCGCCGAGATCCTCTCCGCGCGCGAGGTGACGGGACTGGAGATCAACGGTCCCGCGCGGGTCGTGCGGTTCGCGGACGGTTCCACGGTCGCCGCGCACAGCGTGATCCTGGCGACCGGGGTGTCGTACCGGCAGCTGGAGGCGCCCGGCACCGCCGACCTCACGGGCTGCGGGGTCTTCTACGGCTCCGCGCTCACCGAGGCGGCGTCCTGTCAGGGCCACGACGTGTACATCGTGGGCGGCGCCAACTCCGCGGGGCAGGCCGCGATGTACCTGGCCCGGGGCGCCAAGTCGGTGACGCTGCTGGTGCGCGGGGCGTCGCTGACGGCGTCGATGTCGCACTACCTGATCCAGCAGATCGAGGAGTCGGCCAACATCTCGGTGCGCTGCGGCACCGTCGTGGAGTCCGCGCACGGCACCGAGCACCTGGAGCAGCTCACCCTGCGCGACATCGCGAGCGGGGCGACCGAACTCGTCGACGCGCAGTGGATGTTCGTGTTCATCGGCGCGGCCCCGCTCACCGGCTGGCTGGACGGCACGGTGCTGCGCGACGAGCACGGATTCATCCTGGCCGGGCCCGACCTCACCGCGGACGGGCGACCGCCCGCGGACTGGGAGCTGGACCGGCCGCCGTACCACCTGGAGACCAACATTCCCGGCGTGTTCGTCGCGGGCGACGCCCGTGCCGAGTCGGCGAAGCGGGTCGCGTCCGCCGTCGGAGAGGGAGCCATGGCAGTGATGCTCGTCCACCGGTATCTGGAGCAGTCGTGAGCGGCCTGCCCATGCCGTGCAGCCCGCAGGAGATCGGGGCGCTGTTCCTGTTCGAGAAGCTGTCCGCCGAGCAGCTCGGGCGGCTGTGCAGCGAGGGGCGGGTGGAGCGGTTCGAGCCCGGTCCGGTCTACGCCGAGGGCGAGGCCGCCACCTGCTTCTACGTGATGATCGAGGGCACCGTCGTGCTCTCCCGCCGGGTCGGCGACGACGACGTGGAGGTCAGCCGGACCTCCCAGCCCGGGGTGTACTCGGGCTCGATGCAGGCGTTCCTGGGCGACCGGGTGCGCCAGGTGTACAACAACTCGATGCGGGTGACCGAGCGGACGCGGTTCTTCGTGCTGCCCGCGGACACCTTCGCGAGCTTCATGCAGGAGTGGTTCCCGATGGCGGTCCATCTGCTGGAGGGAGTGTTCTTCGGTTCGAAGAACACCCAGCAGGTGATCGGGCAGCGCGAACGGCTGCTGGCGCTCGGCTCGTTGTCCGCCGGGCTGACGCACGAGCTGAACAACCCGGCGGCGGCGGCCGTCCGGGCCACGGCGTCGCTGCGGGAACGCGTGGGCAAGATGCGGCACAAACTCGCCATCATCGCCCAGGGCTCCTACTCCCCCGAGGTCATGGCGAACCTCATCGACCTCCAGGAACGCACCGCCGAACGCGTCGCCAAGGCCCCCGCGTTGAGCCCGCTGGAGGCCTCCGACCGGGAGGACACCCTCACCGACTGGCTCGACGACCACGGCATCGCGGACGGCTGGCGGATCGCGCCCACCTTCGTCCAGGCCGGTCTGGACACGGACTGGCTGGACCAGGTCGTGGCCGCCGTGGACGAGGAGATCTTGCCGAACGCGATCGGCTGGCTCAACTACACCGTCGAGACCGAGCTGTTGATGGACGAGATCAACGACTCCACCGCCCGCATCTCGCACCTGGTCGACGCCGCCAAGCAGTACTCCCAGCTCGACCGCGCCCCCTACCAGGTCGCCGACGTGCACGAACTCCTCGACAGCACCCTGCTGATGCTGTCGGGCAAGATCGGCCCGCAGATCAGGGTCGTCAAGGAGTACGACCGTGCGCTCCCGCGGATTCCGGCCTACCCGGCGGAGCTCAACCAGGTGTGGACCAACCTGATCGACAACGCGGTGCACGCCATCAACGGCTCGGGCGGGCAAGGTACGTTGACCGTCCGCACGGCGCTCGACCACGACCGGCTGCTGGTGGAGTTCCGCGACACCGGGCCGGGGGTGCCGCAGGAGATCCGCGGCCGTATCTTCGACCCGTTCTTCACCACCAAGCCGGTGGGCGAGGGCACCGGTCTCGGCCTCGACATCTCCTGGCGGATCGTCGTCAACAAACACCACGGCACGCTCCAGGTCGAGTCCGAGCCGGGCGACACCCGCTTCCAGGTCCTCCTCCCGCTCACGGCGGCGGAGCCCGAGGCCGAGGCCCAGACCTAGGCCGAGCCCCGGCCAGCACCCCAGTCCGTGTCCGACACAAGCACCCGAGGAGCCGGCATGACCAGTGACCACGCCATCGACGGAGTCGACCCCGCCGTCCCACCGAGCGGCAGCGGTTGCGTCGACTGCGACGCGGCCGGCGGCTGGTGGTTCCACCTGCGGCGCTGCGCGCGGTGCGGACACGTCGGCTGCTGCGACTCCTCCCCCGCCAAACACGCCACCTCCCACTTCCGGGACAGCGGCCACCCGCTGGTGCAGAGCTTCGAACCCGGCGAGGAGTGGTACTGGAACTACGCGAGCGACGAGATGTACGAGGCCGGACCCGAACTCGCCCCGCCGACGAGCCATCCGAAGGAACAGCCGACGCCGGGGCCGGCCGGGCGGGTGCCGGAGAACTGGGCGCAGACACTGCGCTGATCCGCTTCCCCAGGGGCGTTGTCGGTGCCACGTGCCAGGATGGACGGGTGCCGCAGATCTCGTTCACCACACCGCTCATCGGCCGGGAGGAAGAGCTCTCCCGCCTCTCCGGGCTGCTGGAGCGGGCCCGGGGCGGTGAGTCCGGGGCGGCGCTGATCGCGGGGGACGCCGGGGTCGGCAAGACGCGGATGCTGGACGAGGTGGCCGGGCAGGCCGCCGCCGCGGGGATGACGGTGCTCACCGGGCACTGCGTGGACCTCGGTGACGTCGGCCTGCCGTATCTGCCGTTCACCGAGGTCCTCGGGGCCCTCGCCGCCGACGAGCGGTTCGCGCGGCCCCTCGCGGCCCATCCCGTGCTCGACCGGCTGCTGGGCGGCGGCAGCGACGCCGCGCGGGACCCGGGCGGACGGCTGCACCTGTTCGAGGGCATCGCCGGACTGCTGGCCGACCTGGCGGACATCGCTCCCCTGCTGCTCGTCCTGGAGGATCTGCACTGGGCGGACCAGTCCTCCCGCGACCTGATCAGATTCCTGCTCAGCCGGGGCATCCTGCAGCGGGCCGCGGGCGGTGCGCCCACCCACCGGCTCGCGGTGCTCGCCTCCTACCGCGCGGACGACCTGCACCGCCGCCACCCCCTGCGCCCCCTGCTGGCCGAACTGGTCCGGCTGCCCTCCGTGGAGCGGCTGGAACTGCGACCCCTGGGCGACGCCGAGGTGGCCCGGCTGGTGCGGGCCGTCGAGGACCGCCCGCTGCCGGACGCCACGGTCCGGCGGATCGTCGAGCGGGCCGAGGGCAACGCCTTCTACGCGGAGGAACTGGTCGCCGCCACGGAGACCGATGTCGGCGGGGTGCCCAGCGGCCTCGCGGACGTCCTCCTCATCCGCTTCGAGCAACTCTCCGACACCGCCCAGCAGGTGCTGCGCACGGCCGCGGTCGCCGGTCGCCGGGTCGAGCACGACCTGCTGCGGGAGGCCGTGGGGCTGCCCGAGGACACACTGGAGGCGGCGCTGCGCGAGGCCGTGGGCCGGCAACTGCTGACGCCCGGAGCCGGCGACACGTACGCCTTCCGGCACGCCCTGGCGCGCGAGGCGGTCTACGCGGACCTGCTCCCGGGCGAACGGTCCAGGCTGCACGGCGCGTTCGCCCGACTGCTCGCCGGCCGGGGCCACCGGGCCGAGAGCGCGGCGGAGCGGGCCCATCACTACCGGGAGAGCCACGACCTGCCCGAGGCGCTCGCCGCCTCCCTGGAGGCCGCGGACCACGCCCAGCGGGTCGGCGCGCCCGCCGAGGAACTGCGCCACCTCGAAGCGGCCCTCGACCTGTGGCCGGCCGTGGACGGCACCGCCCGGCCCACCGGCGAGGGCGTCGACCGGGTGACGCTCACCCTGCGGGCGTCGGCGGCGGCCGCGCACGCCGGTGAGTCGCACCGGGCCGTCTCCCTCACCCGGGCCGCGCTCGCGGGCATCGACCAGGACGCGGACTCCGAACTGGCCGCCCGGGTGCGGTACACGCTCGCCGGGAACCTGCTGGGCGTCGACAGCCTGACGGCCGCCTTCGCCTACAGCAGCGAGGCGCTCGCCCTGATCCCGGCCGAACCGCCGTCACCGACCTGGGTGTGGGCCGCGGCCACCCATGTGATGACAGCACGCCAAGTGGGCGAGACCCAGACCGCGTTGCGCGTCGCCCGCCAAGCCCTGGCCGTCGCCGAGCGGTTGGACCTGACGGACGCCCGGGCCGATCTGCTGGTCTCCCTGGCCAGCCTCGAAGGCGGCAACCGGCGTACGCCGCAAGGGCGGGAGCGGCTCCGGGAGGCCCGGGACCTCGCGCGGGCCGCGGGCAACGCGTCCGTGGAACTGCGGGCCCTGTTCAACCTCGCCGTCGGCTGCTTCGAGTCCGGCGATCTCGACGCGTGTCTGCCGTGGCTGACCGAGGGCCTGGACCGGGCCCGGCGCGCCGGGCTGCTGTCCTCGCCGTATCCCCTGGAACTGCGCTATCTGCAACTGCTGGTGCTGTACACGCTGGGCCGCTGGGACGAGTGCGTCGCGGCGGCGAGCGCCGACGCCGAGGTGCTGCCGGCGGTCGGTGGGTACACGGTCGCGCCCGCCCTGTACGTGGCGTTGGCGCGCGGCGACCTCAAGGCCGCCGATCGGGCCGGCGCCCTGCTGGAGGGGCCGTTCGACTGGATGGCCACGCTCGTCGCGGGCATCGTGCTGACCGACGCGGCGGCGCAGCGCGGTGAGCCGGAGGCGGCCGTGGAGCGGATGCGGGCGACCGTCTCGGCCCTCACCGACGACGCGGGCACCCTTCCGGACGTGGCGGTCCGGCTGGCCGCCCTGGCGCTCTCCGCGGTGGCCGACCGGGCCGCCGCGCTGCGTCGCAGCGGCGACGAGGCCGGGGCCGGCGGCTGGGCGGACACGGCGACCGAACTGCGCGACCTGGCCCGGATCACGGCCGTGCGCGGTGACGACGGCACGCCCCAGGGCCCGGAGGGGCAGGCCTGGCTGGCCCGCGCGGAGGCGGAGTGGGCGCGGGCCGTGACCGGGCCGGACCCGGAGGCCTGGGCGAAGGCGGTCGAGGCGTTCGACTTCGGTGACGTGTACGAGCGTGCGCGCTGCCAACTGCGTCTGGCCGAGGCCCTGTTGGCGGCGGAGCGGCGCGCGGAGGCGGCCGGACCGGCGCGTGCCGCCCGGGAGACGGCCGTCCGCTTCGCTGCGGCACCGCTCCTCGCGCAGCTCGACTCGCTGATCCGCCGCGGCCGGCTGTCGGACACCCCGGCCGGCGCGGACCGTGCCGCGATCCTCACCGCCCGCGAACAGGACGTGCTGCGGCTCCTCGCCCTCGGCCGCAGCAACCGGCAGATCGGCGAGGAGCTGTTCATCAGCGGCAAGACGGCGAGCGTCCATGTCTCCAACATCCTCGCCAAGCTGGGCGCGGCGAGCCGTACGGAGGCGGTGGCCGTCGCCTACCGCCAGGGCCTGATCAAGGCACCCCACGGCTCGGGGAGCTACGGCGGCGGCGCGCTGTCCGGCGGGTAGGCGCAGTCGAGACTCGCCAGGTCGACGGCGTCGGCCATGGCCTGCATTCCCTTGTCGTTGGGGTGGATGTGGTCGCCGCCGTCGAAGACCGGCAGCATGCGCTCGGGGTCGTAGGGGCTGCGCAGGAGGCGGTCGAAGTCGGTGACGGCGTCGAACTCGCCGCTGGTGCGGATGAAGTCGTTGACTTCCCGGCGTACGGTCTCGGCGTCCTGATCCCACTCGGACCAGCCCTTGAAGGGGGCGACGGTGGCCCCGGTGACGCACTTGCCGGCCGCGTGGGCGCGGTCGATGATCTCGCGGTAGCCCTCGATCAGATCGTCCGCGGTGACCCCGGTGTGGGCCTTGATGTCGTTGACGCCCTCGAAGAGGAACACGGTGCGTACGCCGGGCTGGGTCAGGACGTCCCGGTCCAGCCGGTTCAGGGCGCTCTGCCCGGCGCCGTCGGCGAGGACCTTGTTCCCGGAGATGCCCTCGTTGGCGACGCCCTTGACGGCGGTGTCGGCCTGTCGGAGGCGGCGCGCGAGGTAGTCGGGCCAGCGGCGGTTCCGGTCACCGGTGGACTGCCAGCCGTCCGTGATCGAGTCGCCGAGGGTGACGACGGCTCCGGTGTCCGGGCTCGCCCGGACGGAGACCGCGTCCAGGTAGATCCAGGAGCCGATGGTCTCGGCCCAGTGCGCGGCGCCCTCCTCCGCGGTGTGGTCGCCCCAGGTGGCGTAGGACGTCTGCATCGCCATCCAGTGGCCGGTCGCCGGGCCCGCCGCGTCGGGGGTGTGGATGCTGACCACCAGATCGCTCGCGGCGGGCAGCCTGCCGGGAAGCGGGTCGCTCAGTGCGGTCTCCCCGGCGGGGACGGTGACGGAGCGGGCCCCACCGAAGGTCAGCCGCCGATTGCTGCCGCGGACCAGCGCGGCGCCTTCCTTCCGGAGGCCGGCGTACACGCTGTCGAAGGTGACCGGCCGGTCACCGAAGGCATTGGAGAGCCGGATCCGCGGATCACTCCCGCCGACGCTGGTTCGTACGACGAGCCGGTAGCCCCGGTCGGCGGCGGCGTCCCCGAACCGGTCGGCGCTAGCTCCCCAGGTGACCACGCCGGCGGGGATGTCGAACGCCCCGGCGGGCGTGGACGTGGTCTGGCAGGCGGTGGCCAGCAGCAGGACGGCGACGGGGCGGCCGGCCCGCCCGAACCGGGCGGCAGCCGGGCGGCCCCCGCACCTGAACCCGCCTGTGGCCGGACGTCCCGCACTCCCGAACCGGGCCTTCACCGGGCGATCTCCTTCAACGTGACGGACTCTCCGGGCTTCAGGCGCACGGTCAGGTCCCTGCCACCGTACGCGACCGTCGTGGTCCGGCCGCCGACGCTGCGGATCCGTACCCAGGTCGGTTCTCCGTCCTGCCAGCGCAGGTCGACGACGAAGCCGCCGCGGGCACCGGCCCCGGTCAGGGAGCCGGACTCGGCCCAGGCGTCGGGCAGGGCCGGAAGGAGTTCGATGTGGCCCGGGCGGGAGTACAGCAGCATCTCGATCATCGCCGCCGGGGTGCCGAGGTTGGCGTCGATCTGGAAGATGCCCCGGCCCCGCGACACCTCGTAGATGTCGAAGAGGTTGGGGGCGGTGCCGTTGCCGCCGCCGGTGGACGGGCGCAGGTTGTTGACGACCAGCCGGTACGCCTTCTCCGCGTTCTTCAGACGGGCCCAGCACAGCCCGCGCCAGGCGTTGGCCCAGCCGAAGCTGTCCATGCCGCGGGCGGTGAGCAGGGCGGCGGCACCGGCGACGAGGGCGGCGGGGGTGGAGCCGTCGGGACGGATGCGGTCGCCGGGGAACAGACCGACGAGTGGGGACAGGTGGCGGTGGGTGGTCTCGCCGAGGTCGTCGGGGGACATCCACTCCTGCAGCCGGCCCGTCGTCGGGCTCACCTGCGGCAGGTACAGCCTGCGTCGCAGCGCGGCGACGGTGTCGGCGTAGCCGGCGTCCCTCTTCAACTCGGCAGCGGCCGTGCAGTAGGTGCCGAACAGCGCCCACACCAGTTCCTGGGCGTAGGTGATGCCCTTCGCGTCGAGCGGTCCGTGTTCCGGCGACCAGTCGCTGTCGGCGATCAGGACCTCCCGCGAGGTGCCCGGCAGGGTCGTGGTGAGCAGTCGCGCCTCCCAGAACTCGCAGGCGCCCTTCAGCAGGGGGTAGATCCGCTTCAGGTGAGTGGTCGCGCGGGTGAACTCGTAGTGCTCCCACAGCGTGGCGCACAACCAGGCGTTGCCCGCCGGATGCCACCACCAGCCGTTGCCGCCATGGGGGTTGGTGGAGATGGCGACGGTCCACCCGGCGTTCTTCCCGCTGGAGTTGCGGTAGCGGTTGCGCGGGTCGTCGAAGTGTCTTCGGGTGAGGTCCGTCCAGGACGGCAGTTGGGCCAGGCAGTAGTCGGTGAGCGCGTCGAAGCAGCTGGACAGGCCCGCCCGGTCGGCCATCCAGTAGTTCATCTGGAGGTTGATGTCGGTGTGGTAGTCGCCCATCCAGTCGGGGTCGTTCCCGTCGAGCCACAGTCCCTGGAGGTTGAGCGGCAGACTGCCCCGCGACCCGGAGATCATCAGGTAGCGGCCGAACTGGAGGTAGGCGGCCTCCAGTTCGGGATCGGGCACGTCGTCCCGGGCCCGCGCGCGCAGTCGCTCCCAGGTGTCCAGGGAGCGCTGCCGGGCCGAGGAGGTTCCGAGGCTGACGTCCAGCTGCCCGTACAGGGCGCGGTGGTCGGCGACATGGGTGCGCAGCAGGACGCCCGCGGGGTGCGCGGCGGCGGCGCGGACCTTGGCGCGGGCCAGTCGCTCCGGGTCGAGGGAGGGGTCGCGGTAGTGGGTGGCCGCGTCGGGCTTGTAGTTGGTGCCGCCACTCACCACCACGGTGAGTTCCCGGCAGCCGGCGAAGGAGACGCGTGCCCCGTCGACGGCCACCCGGCCGCCGCCGCCGTATGCCGTGACCGCGGCGCCGTAGCGCAGACCGCCCGCCAGGGTCGCGCCGAAGGACGTCGCCGGGTCCTCGCCGTGGGTGCCCGCCAGGGTGACGGTGCCGGTGTGACGGCCGCCGCCGCTCTGCGTGAAGTGCAGCACGATCACGTCGTCGGGGCGGCTCGCGAAGATCTGCCGGCGGTAGGTCACCCCGGAGCGCACGTACGACGTCGTCAGCACGCCCTGGTCCAGGGCGAGGGCGCGGCGGTAGCCGGAGACGGTGGACAGGTCGTGGTCGGGGAGTTCGACGGTGAGGCGGGCCAGCAGGGTGAAGGAGCCGAAGTCGTCGCGGTCGTAGGGGAACTGGCCGTCGGCGTCGAGGGAGTCGTTGAGGCCGCCGGTCCACATCGTGGCGTCGGTGATCAGCAGGACCTCGCGGCCGGGGTCGTTGCTCGCGAGGGCGCCGAGGCGGCCGTTGCCGACGGGCAGGCCCTGTTCGATCATCGAGCCGTCGTCGGCGGGGGCCTGCCACCACAGTTCGTGGCGCGCGTCGCCTTCGGGCTCGGGTGAGTCGGCGGGTCGCCGCGGGGCGGCGGTGGCGTGGTACGTCGGCAGGGCGGCGAGGGTGCCGGTCGTCGCGGCGAGGGCGAGGAGGTCGCGTCTGGGGGGCCGGCCCGGCGGGCGGTCGATGTCCATGGAGGGCTCCTGGGAGGGGGTCAGGACGACTTCGGGACGTCGATGCGGTCGAGGTCGGGGGCGTATCCCGTGCCGCTGTCGAAGGTGATCGTGTTGCTGCCCGCCTTCAGGCCGACCGGCACGCCGACCGTGCCGGTGGTTCCCCAGTCGCCGGTGGAGGGGAGTTTGTGGCGGGTGGTGGCGCCGGTGTTGGCGGAGACGTCGACCGAGCGGGCATCACCGCTCACATAGGCGATCTTGATCCAGTAGGTGCCTGCCCGAGCGACGACGACGTCGTTGAAGCGGAGCTTGCCGCCGAGGTAGAGGTTGCCGACCTTCTTGCCGCCGGAGCAGGCCGCGCAGTCGGTGGGCGTGGCGTTGCCGCTCAGGGTGTTCGCCGGGGACTCGGCCTCATAGGCGGTCGTGGTGAGCGCGCTGCCGTGCGGGGTGACGGTGAACAGCCGTGAGCCGTGGGCGGGCAGGGCCTGGGTGACCTTGTTCCGGTACGGGCCGAGGTTCTCGTGGTTCCAGAGGTCGCGGACGGCCGCCCTGCCGGTGAAGCCGAGGGTGCTCCAGTCTGCTGTGACCGCGGCGGGCCTGTCGGCGAGGTTGAACAGGGCGACGGTGTAGGTGCCGTCGGGGTTCTTCGCCGCCCACACCTGCTGGGGGTCGGAGGCGGTGACGGGGCGCGCGGGCGGGGTGTCGCCCTGGTTGGCCGCGATGACCTCGCGGTTGGTCAGCAGGGACAGCCCGTAGGAGTCGAGGCGGGTGAGGTCGTCGCCGGTGTAGAGGGGGGACTTGGCGATGGCCCACAGGGTGGCGTAGCTCTGCCGTTCGGCCTTGGTCAGGCCGTCCATCTCGCCGTTGCCGACGTCGAGGGAGTCGAGGTCGTTCCAGCCGCCCGGGCCGGCGTGCCGGGTCCAGGCCGGGGCGTCGTCCCAGCGGTCGTCGACGGAGTTCTCCCAGCTGACAAGGGTGTTGCAGTAGCACTCGACGTCGGTGTCGATGCGCCAGCCCTGGGAGTACCTCTTCCAGTCGGCGGCCCGGCCGATGTCGAGGGACCAGGAGACCTCCAGGTGGATCGGGCGGCCCGCGGCGGCGATGGCCCGCTGCCAGGCGGCCACGTCGGCAACGTTGTCGTACTGGTCGCCGCTCTTGCCGGATCCGGGGCCGACGCCGTCGAGTTTGAGGAAGTCGTAGCCCCAGTCGGCGAACAGCCGCGCCTGGGAGTCGATGTACTTCTGGGCGCAGGGGCGGGAGAAGTCGATCTTGTAGGCGCTGTCCCAGCCGTTGGTGGTGCGCAGGTCGCCGTGGACGATGTCGGCGGTGGTGCAGCCGTCGGCGTTCCACAGGGGCGTCTTCCCGTCGTTGTACGCCTCCTTCTGCAGGCCGACGGGCAGGTAGATGCCGGCCTTGAGGCCCTTGGCGTGGATGCGGTCGGCCACGGCCTTCATGCCGCTGGGGAAGCGGACCGGGTCGGGCCGCTGGCGCCCGTACCGGTCGAACCCGGGCTTCCAGGCGTTGTCCATCCACCAGCCGGCGTCGATGTTGACGTACTCGTAGCCGTACTTCTTGAGCTTGGCGGCGAGCGCGTTCGTCTGCTTGAGGACGTTCGCCTCGGTCAGGTAGCTGTAGTCGCCGTCCGGGTTGAGGCCGGGGTACTTGGACGACTGCATGCTCCAACTCGACCAGCCCATATAGGGCTTGGCGGCGAGTGCGGGCGCGGAGTCGGCGGCGTGGGCGGCCGGGGCGGTGGTGGCGAGGCCCGCGGCGAGGGCCAGGACGACCGTCGCTCTCAGGGCGCGTGCGGGCAGGACGGAGTACGAGGATGACCGCATGGGTCGTACCTCCCGGGTCGGCTCTGCGGGTGGGTGTGGCGGGGCCTGTCCGGCGGATCAGGCTCTAGGTGTCGGCTCGGATGAAGGACTGGATCGCGGTGGCCGCGGCCCCGCGCGCCCACTCCTCGAAGGGCAGCGGGCGGGTTTGGACGTCGCACTGCGCGGCGGAGCCGAAGGCGGTCGCGGCGAAGGCGTCGCGGATCTGTTCGGCGAACAGGTCGTGGGCGGCCAGGCCCTCGCCGGAGATGATCACGCGCTCGGGGCCGAGCAGGTTGGCCACGGTGGCGATGCCGCGGCCGATCGCCTCGCCGGCGCGCGCGTAGGCCTCGCGGGCGCCGGGGACGCCCTGCCGGGCGAGCCGTACGGCCTCCGCGGTGTCGGTGACGTCGACGCCCGTGCTCTCGCGGATCCGCCGGAGGATCGCGGCGTCCCCCGCGATGGCCTCCACGCAGCCGCGGTTGCCGCAGTGGCATCGGGGGCCGGCCGGGTCGACGGTCACATGGCCGATCTCGCCGGCCACACCGTGCGCTCCGGAGACCACCCGGCCGTGCACGACGAGGCCGCAGCCGATGCCGGCGCCGACGGTCACCACGGCGAAGTCGGACAGGCCCGCGCCCGCGCCGAACCACTGCTCGGCCACGGTGAGCGCGCGGACGTCGTTGTCGACGGTGACCGGCAACCCCGTGGTGGTGGCGGCGAGTTCGGCGAGCGGGACGTCGCGCCACTCCAGGAAGGGCGAGTAGCGGACGACACCTGTGCCCCGGTCGACGTCGCCGGACACGGCGATCCCGAGCCCCAGGACGCCCGCGCCGAGGCCGTCCGCCTCGGCCAGCAGCTCCTGGACGACGTCGCCGGTCGCGGTCAGCACCACCTTGAGGTCACGGTCCGTCAGCGGCAGGTGGCGGGCGGCGCGGATCCGGCAGCACAGGTCGGTGAGCACGCCGATGATCTCGTCGCCGGTCACCTTGATCCCGAGGAACAGCGCCCGACCGCCGTCGACCCGCACCAGGTTCGCGGGCCGGCCGAGTGCGGGGCGGGCCTCCTCGTCGGCGTCCTCCACCAGGTATCCGGCCTCGATCAGGGGCCGGACCACCTTGGTGACGGCGGCCGGCGACAGACCGGCCCGCCGGGCCACCTCCAGGCGCGTGAGGGGGCCTTGGGACAGCACGGTGGTGAAGATCTGTGCGGCGGCCGGGGTGTTGACGGGGAACGTCTCGGCGCGATGGGTCAGGCGCATGGCCGGGAACTTAGGGGGGTTCTTTTCCGACGTCAATAAAAGAAGCAGGATTCGATCCACCGACGATCCCCCGACCCCTCGGAGCGAAATGGCCGGTTTTTGAGCATTAAGCAGTAATACTGCCCGGATATGACGCACCGACAGAAACAGGAGAGCACGCGCATGGCATCAGCAACGGTGCGCAGGGGCACGGTGGTGGGGACGGTTCTGCTGTCACTGCTGGCGGTGCCCGCGCATGCCGCACCCCGGGAATCGACGGCCGCCGGGACCACCGGCGTCGGCACGCTGCCCGCACCCGACCTCACCGGCCTGCGCGAGGTCCTGCGCACGGCACTGAAGCAGGGCGCGCCCGGCGCGATGGCGCGGATCGACGACGGCGGCACGGTCCGGCTGGCCGGCGCGGGAGTCGCCGACCGGAAGACCCGGCGGGCCATCGGCAAGGCCGACCGCTTCCGCATCGGCAGTGTCACCAAGGTCTTCACCGCGACGGTGCTGCTGCAACTGGTCGACGAGAAGAAGCTCAAGCTCGACGCGCCGGTCAACCGCTACCTGCCGGGGCTGTTGCCCGACGGCCGGATCACGGTGCGGCACGTGCTCAGCCATCGCAGCGGGCTCTACGACTACACCAACGACATGTTCGCCAGGACGGTCCCCGGGTTCGAGGCGGTCCGCACCAAGGTCTTCACGCCCCGCCAGTTGGTCGACCGGTCGCTGCGCCGGCCGCGGACCGGCACGCCGGGCGCCGCCTACTCGTACTCCAACACCAACTTCGTCATCGCGGGGATGCTGGTCGAGAAGTTGACCGGCCGGTCCGTGCGGACCGCCTACCAGGACCGGATCATCGAGCCGCTGAAGCTGCGCGACACCTTCTACGTCCACCCGGGCACGAAGATCCCCGGCCGTCACGTCCGCGGCTATCTCACCCCGGACCAGCCGGGCGCCGCGCTGGTCGACGCCACCCGGCAGACGGCGTCCTGGGCCCAGGGAGCCGGCGCGCTCATCTCCAGCACCCGGGACCTCAACACCTTCCTCACCGCCCTGCTCGACGGCCGGCTGACCTCGGCCGCGCAACTGGCGCAGATGCAGCGGTGGGTGCCGGCGGGCGGCAACCAGTCCTACGGGCTCGGCCTGCGACGCCGCACTCTGTCGTGCGGAGTGTCGGTGTACGGCCACACCGGCGCCGTCCAGGGCTACTACACGTACGCCTTCGCCTCGAAGAGCGGGCGGCGCAGTCTCAGCGCGGTCGCCAACACCTCCAACAACGGCACGGTCCTCAACACGATGCTGGGCACCCTGGAGTCGGCGTTCTGCGGCAAGCGGACGAAGGCGACGGGGGTGGCGCGCGGTGCGGTCGCACCGGTGGAGCGGCACGAGGACATGGCTCCGGGGATCACCCTGGACCGACGATGAGCCAGGTCGGCGGGGCGAACCGGCCGGGCGGTCGGGCGCTCGGCGAGTACGGCGTCGTGCGGCCGGTGGTACGAACTGTGCGGCCGGTGGTACACCGGGGCGCGCGGGGAACCCTCGCGCGGTGACGCACGTTGTCCGGACGACCCCTCAGGGGTACCGGACGACGACATCAGGGCGGCACGATGAGCGAGTTGATCCCCGGGGGCAACCTGCCCCTCCCGGGCGGTGCCTTGACCGTCCGGGTTCCCGGCCCCTTCGACGTGTCGGCGCTCATCACGGACGAGAGCGGCAAGGTCCGGGGCGACGGCGACTTCGTCTTCTACAACCAGCCGACCGCTCCCGGCGCGCGCCTCGACGGCGACACGCTGACCGTCGACCCGGCGAGGCTGCGGGCCGGGGCCCGGCGGGTCACGGTGGTCGTCAGCCCCTCGGACACCACCACTTCGCTGGGCCGGCTGCCCGCCCCCACGCTCCAGGTCACCGGCCCGGGCGGCCTCCCCCTCGCCCGGTTCGCACCACCGCGCCCGCGCCAGGAGTCCGTGCTGCTGCTCGCGGAGATCTACCGCCACGGCGACGGCTGGAAGCTGCGCGCCCTGGGGCAGGGGTACGCCGACGGCCTGGCGGGCCTGGCCCGCGACTTCGGGGTCGCCGTCACCGACGACACACCGGCGCCGACCGCCGTCTCCGCCGCGACCCGGCAGGCATCGCACGCTCCCTCACCGATCGCCCCCTCGGCACCGCGTACCTTCTCGCCCGCCCGCCCCGCACCTCACCCACCCGTGCCCACCCCCGCCGCCCTCTCCCCCGACCCCGGCGGCTTCCTCGGCCTGGTCAACTCGGCGCGGGCCGCCGCCGGTTCGCCACCGGTCACCCTCGACGCCCGTCTCACCGACGCGGCGGGCGCCCACGCGTCCGCGATGGCCTCGGCCGGGCGGCTCGGCGCCGAGGGCGCGGACGGCGTCTCCGTGCACCAGCGCGTCACCGCCGCCGGATACACGTACGTGACGGTCGGCGAGCACCTGGTCTCCGGCCCGCGCACACCCGCCGAGTTCGTGGCGTACTGCCTGCGGAGCGAACAGCCCCGGCGCACGCTGCACGACCCGGCCTTCACCCACGCGGGCCTCGGGTATGTCACCGACTCCCGCTCGGGCGACACCTACTGGACCGCGCTCTGGGCGAGGCCGCTCACGCCCGCCGAGCTGGCGCGGGCGCAGGCCGAGGTCGTCGAGCTGACCAACCGGGAGCGGGCCCGCGCGGGGCTGGCGCCGCTCGCGGTGGATCCGCTGCTCGGCACCGCGGCACAGGCGTACAGCACCGACATGGCGGCCCGCGCCTTCTACTCCCACACCTCCCCCGAGGGCACCCAGCCCTGGGACCGGGCCGCCGCCGCGGGCTCCACCCGGCGCTCCATCGGCGAGAACATCGCCTGCGGCCAGCGCTCCCCCACCGAGGTCGTGGAGGGCTGGATGAACAGCCCGGGGCACCGCGCCAACATCCTCAAGCCGTCCTTCACCCACCTCGGCGTCGGATTCGCGGGCGGCGGCCCGTCGGGCACCTACTGGACACAGCTCTTCGGCGCCTGATCTTGGCGGAACGCCTTCCTCCGGGAAAGGATGCCCGCATGAAGGGTGACCTCTTTTCCAGTGAGCACATGGTCCAGCCGGCCACCGCGCCGGGCATGACGGTCGAGAACTCCAAGTGCATCCGGTACACGGTGCACGACGAGATGCTCGCCCGGCAGGGGGCGATGGTCGCCTACCGCGGCAATCTCCAGTTCGAACGCAAGGGCCAGGGCGTGGGCGGCATGCTCAAGCGCGCGGTCACCGGGGAGGGGCTGCCCCTCATGGCGGTGCGCGGGCAGGGGGAGGCCTGGTTCGCGCACGAGGCACAGAACTGTTTCGTCGTCGAGATCGACCCCGGCGACGAGTTCACCGTCAACGGCCGCAACGTCCTGTGTTTCGACGCCTCGTTGACGTACCGCATCGCCACCATGAAGGGCGCCGGCATGACCGGTGCCGGCCTGTTCAACAGCGTGTTCACCGGGCACGGCAAGCTGGGCCTGGTGTGCGACGGCACTCCGCTGGTCATTCCGGTCGGGCCGCAGTACCCGGTGTACGTCGACACGGACGCGGTGGTCGGCTGGACGGCGGGGCTCAACACCTCGCTGCACCGTTCGCAGTCCATCGGGTCGATGCTGCGCGGCGGGTCCGGCGAGGCCGTGCAGTTGATGCTCCAGGGCGAGGGCTTTGTCGTGGTGCGGCCGAGCGAGGCGACGCCTCAGAAGACCCAGCAGCACTGAGCCCGTGCAGCGGTCACCGAGCCTCTTGAAGTGATCTGCGCCTCACGAGCAACCCGTTCGCCTCCGTCAACGTCTTGATCGGCAACAGACCACGCCCCGACCTTTGGGCCGGGGCTGGTTTTCGACGCGCTATACACGCAGCGTATACACGTCATGCATAGATGCCGTGTAGAGATCGTGTGCATATGGACGAAAGGCATGCATGTACGGCAAGGCATTCGCCCCCGAGTACCAGGGCGCCCTCACGACCCTGTCCGTGAACTCCTCGCTCACCGACGTCCTGGCCGCCGGCACCGAGCAGTTGAGGGCCGCCGAGCGGGCCGGGCAGCACGGGGAGGCGGCACGTTCCGGACTCGCGGTCGCCGAGGCGCACCGCAGGCTGGGCCGGATCGGGGAGGCGGACCGGGCCTGGAAGGCGAGTTACCGTGCGGCCCGCGCGGCCGGGGACACCGCGGCGATGGCCTGGGCCCTGTGGAGCGGCGGCACCCTGGCCCGGCAGCGCGGCTCCCTCGCACTGGCCCGGCGGCTGCTGGAACTCGCGGCCGAACTGGGCGACCGCGGCGGCGATGTCGTCGTCCGCGGCTACTCCTTGGCCGGCCTGGCCGAGACCGGCCGTATCCAGGGTGACTACGAGGCCGTGGGCCGGCTGCACGAACAGCTCCTCGCCGAGGCCCGCCGCCGCGGCGAGGCGCGGCACACGGTGTGGGCGCTGGAGGGCATAGCGCAGATGCACCGCAACACGGGCTCCTACGACACGGCGTACGAGATGTTCGAGGAGGCGGCCGGTATCGCCGCCCGCGCCGAGGACCGGCGCGGACACGCCTGGGCGCTGCGCGGGCTCGCCGACGTCGTCTCGGTGCGCGACGGCGACACCGGGCGGGCGCTCTCCCTGCTGTCCGAGGCGGAGACGACCTGCCGGGCGATGAAGCTGTCCAGCGCGCTGGCGTACAACCACAAGATGCGCGGCAACGTCTTCTACCGTGCCGGGCGCTACGCCGAGGCCCGGGACATGTACGAACAGGCGCTGGCGGAGTTCCGTGAGATGAGCGAGCCACGCGGCGAGGCGCTGGCCCGCCTCGGCCTGGCGAAGGCACTGGCGCGTCTGGGCCGCGATCCGTCCGAGACGGCCGCCGAACTGTCCGACCTGGCCGGCGTGTTGGAGCGGATCGGCCTGCGCCACGCCCGGGCCATGGTGGCGCGGGCCCAGGAGGAGTTCGGGCTGCGGGCGGAGGTCGTACGGTGACGACTCTGACGTCGGCGATCGCCGCGCCCGAAGTCCTCGACCGTTGCCGCGCGCTGGTGCGGCCCGCGCTGCGGGAGGCCGTGGGGCGGATGCATCCGTGGGTCGGCGAGATGGCCGCGTACTCCTTCGGCTGGTGCGAGGTCGGTGGCACGCCCGCCGTCGCGTCCGGCGGCAAGGGACTGCGGCAGGCCCTCGCGGTGCTGGGCGCGGAGGCGGCCGGTGCCCCCGGAGAGGCCGGGGTGCCCGCGGCGGTCGCGGTGGAGCTGGTGCACACCTTCTCCCTGCTGCACGACGACATCATGGACGGCGACGCGGACCGGCGCCGCCGCCCGGCCGTGTGGAAGGCGTACGGCACCGGCCCGGCGGTCCTCGCGGGCGACGGCCTGTTCGCGCTGGCCGTCGAGACGCTCGCCGCGACCGCGACGGGCCCCGGCGCCCTGCGCCTGCTGTCCGCCGCGCTGGGCGACCTGGTGCACGGACAGGCCGACGACCTGCTCTTCGCCCACCGTCCGTGGACCGGGCCGGGCCGGGTCCGGCCCGGTGAGTACCGCACGATGGCCGAGCACAAGACCGGCGCGCTGCTGGGCTGCGCCGCCGCGCTGGGCGCCCTGCTCGGCGGAGCGCCGCCGGCCACGGTCGCCGCCCTCGACCGCGCCGGACGGCATCTCGGGATCGCGTTCCAGACGGTCGACGACATGCTGGGGATCTGGGGCGACCCGGCGGTCACCGGCAAGCCCGTCCACGGCGATCTGCGGGAGGGCAAGAAGACGTTCCCGGTGCTCGCGGCGCTCGACGCGCCCACCCCGGTGGCCGGGCGGCTCGCCGCCCTCCTGGAATCCGCCGGGGAGCCCGCGGAGGCGGCCGCGCTGATCGACGCGGCGGGCGGCCGGGCGGCGGCGCTGGCCGAGGCACGCCGCCATCTCACCGCCGTGGAGACGGCGCTCACCGGCGTGCCGCTGGCGGCGGGAGCCGCGGCCGAGCTGCGGTCGCTGCTGGACCACCAGATGCGGCGCGAAGTCTGAGAAAACGGCTGCTCCGCGCAACTCCGGTCATTCACAGGGCAGTTCTTACTGACCAGTCGTACAGCGGATGAACAAAAGAAAAGAGACGTGGTTCAGTCGGGAATTCGTTGAACACTTACCGCCGCAAGCGCCGTACCTCTGGGAAAGGTGAGAGCCAGGGGTTCAGCGAGGGATGACCATGGTCAAGGCGCACGTCACCACACACGAGTTGGTTGCCGGACGGTACCGGCTCCTGGAGGTCCTCCACCGCGAGACGAACCGCATCTGCTGGTACGGCGAGGACACCCAGGCGGAACGGCCCTGCCTGCTCACCCAGATCGGGCTGCCGTCCGACCCGGACGGGGAGAGCGTCCTGCGGGCCACCGCTCGGGTCATCCGTATGTCGGAGACCATGGGCATGCTCTCCCCCGGCCGGGTCGCGCCGGTCGTCGACGCCGGGGTGGAGGACGACACGCTGTGGACGGTCACCGACTGCATCGACGGCATCCCCCTCGGTGAACTCGTCGGCAGGCAGGGCACGTTCACCTATGTACGGGCGGCACGGATCGGCCTGCAGCTGCTCGACATACTGGAGGCCGCGCACGGCGAGGGCATCACGCACGGTGAACTCAGTCCGGGACAGGTGTTCGTACGGGAGGGGGGCTCGGTCGTCGTCACCGGTTTCGGCCTGGCCGGCGCCACCCTCGCACCCCGGATCACGGTGCCGTCGTACGCCTCCCCCGAGCAGGCCCGCGACGAACGCATCGGGCCGGCCGCCGACCTGTGGGCCCTGGGCGCGATCCTCTACATGATGGTCGAGGGCCGTCCGCCCTACCGTGACCGGGACCGGCCCGAGGCGACCCTGAAGGGCGTGGACCGGCTGCCCCTGCGGACGCCGGTGCGGGCCGGGCCGCTCGCCCCGACCATCCAGGGACTGCTGCGCAAGAACAGCCGGGAACGCCTGACCCGCCCGGTGGTGCGCGAGGCGCTCGTCCGCGTCCTGAAGGACGACGCCGACACGGCCATGAGCGAGACGGGCCGGCCGCGGCTGCGCGGGAGGTACGCGGCGGGCCCCGGCTGGAGCAGGCGCACCATGGTCGGGGGAACGGCGCTGGCCGTCGTCGCGGTCGCCGTCTCCGTCCTCGCCGTGACCCGTCAGCTGCCCGGCACCAACACCTCCGCGAGCGACACGGCGCCCACTCCGTCCCCCTCCGCCTCGGCCGTCGCGCCGGGTGGCCGCCCCGGAGGACAGACCTCCCCGCCGCAGGCCACGCCGAGCCCCACAGCGCCGACCACACCGGCGGCCACTCCCTCCTCGACGCCGTCGACGAGCCCGCCGGGCGACGGGCTGCCTGCCGGATTCCGCGTCTACCGCTCCCCCGAGGGCTTCTCCGTGGCCCTTCCCAAGGGCTGGAAGGCGCTGAACACCACGCGTATGTCCGACCTCGCGTACCGGGTGACCCTCGGCGCGAAGGACGACCCGCGCACGCTCGCCATCACCTACAGCGAGCGGGTCGGCGACGACCCCGTCGCGGTCTGGCGTGACGACGTCGAGCCGGGCCTCAAGAGCTCCTCCGGAGACTTCCGGCGGATCGGTGAGATCCGCGCGACGACGTACCGGGGGAAGAAGGCCGCCGACATGGAGTGGCTCATCGACGACTCCGAGGGGACCCGCGTGCGCACGTTCGGCCGCGGCTTCCTCATCGGCGAAGGGCGTGGCTACTCACTGCGGTGGACGACCCCGGCCGCGGACTGGAACGACACCGCGAACAAGGAGGCCCTGGACACGTTCTTCGAGACGTTCCGGCAGCCCTCGGAGTGAACTCGGCGCCCTCATCCTGAACTCGGCGCCCTCATCCTGAACTCGGCGCCCGCATCGACCGGAGCCGCCGTCCGTGCAGGGGCTCCGTACGCCAACGGGCCGTGCAGGTCCGGTCCGGGAGCGAGCACCTCACCACCAGGCGGTGCGGGGTCTCCAGGAAGACCACGTCGGCGACCAGGGTGTCCGCGTCGGTCCAGCCCCCGCTGACGGCGACCGGGACCGCCCCCTCCTCGACCGTCCAACCGCCGTTCCCGAGCGGCAGATCCAGCCGATCGCCGTCCTCGACGAGCGTCAGACGCCAGCCCTCCCCCGCCGACGCGACCTCGACGGTGCTCCCGGCACGCAGCGCCCCGCCCTCGGCGTCGTCCTGGACGAATACGGCACCCGACCAGGCCTCCGCCCGCTCCGGTGGCGCCGGCTTGCCCGGGGCGTGCGGCAGCGTCAGCCGGGCCAGCCGCTCGGCCAGGGCCGTGTCCGCCGCCTCCCGGCCGGCCAGCGGTCCGGACCCGCAGGCGGCCGGCAGATGCTCCCAGGCCAGATCCAGCACCTTCTGCATGTCCTCGCTCGCCGAGGTCATCGCGACCACCATGTCGTGCTCGGGCAGCACCAGGCAGTACTGCCCGTACGCCCCGTCGCCGCGGTAGCCGTGCCGGGAGCGCCAGAACTGGAAGCCGTAGCCCCGCCGCCAGTCCGCCGTGTTCGTGTCGGTGGTCTCGATGTGCACGCGGGTCGCCTCGGCCGCCCAGCCCTCGGGCAGCAGCCGTCCGCCCTCCCACACCCCGTCGCGCAGGTACAGCAGCCCGAACCGGGCGATGGCCTCGGTGGTGGCGTGCAGGCCGCTGAATCCCAGCTCGCGGCCCGCCCGGTCCCTGGTCCACGCCACCTCGCCGATGCCCAGCGGATCCAGCAGCCGGGGCCGCAGATACGCGCTCAGCGACTGGCCGGTCACCCGCTGGAGAATCGCGCCGAGCGTGTACGTGGCCGGCTGGTTGTACGCGAACACGGTCCCCGGATCCCGGTCCGGCGGCAGCAGCAGAAAGCCGCGGACCAGCTCGTCCGGGTCCAGTGCGCGGGCCCGCTCCAGGGTCTCGTCCTCGTGGCCGCTGGCCATGGACGCCACATGCCGCACGAGCATCGCGCGGCTGCGCGGGTCGGTGATGTCGGCCTCGAACTCCGGGAAGTACGAGAGCACCGGATCGTCCAGCCCGATGAGTCCCTCGGCGAGGGCGAACCCCGCGGCCGTCGAGGTGAAGCTCTTGCTCAGGGAGTAGAGGAGATGGAGACGGTCCGGGGTGTACGGCGCCCACCAGCCGGACGCCACCACGTGGTCGTGCCGCAGGATCACCAGCCCGTGCGGCTCGATGCCCGGCGCGGCCTCGACGGCGTCCAGGAAGGCCTGGACACCCGACGCGTCGACGCCCTGTGCGGCGGGGGTGCTCGTGGGCAGGGAACGCAGGGGAGGACGGCCGGTAGTCATACGGGCATCCTCTCGCGCGGCCCCGCCGTGATCCAGAGGGCCACGATCGGCCCGTTTTCCCCGCCGCCGAACGGGGACCCGCCCCTTATGGTGCAAATCGGATACACGATGATGACCGAACAGGCTGGCCCCCGTGAGCTCGTCGACCATGTGGTCCGGGCCGAGGCGGCGGGCTACGACTTCTCGGTGACCTCGGACCACTACTTCCCCTGGCTGCGCGCGCAGGGGCACTCCCCGTACGCGTGGAGTGTGCTGGGCGCCGCCGCCCAGGCCACCTCGCGCATCCCGCTGATGACGTACGTCACGTGTCCCACCGTCCGCTATCACCCGGCGGTCGTGGCGCAGAAGGCCGCGACGATGCAGCTGCTGGCGGAGGGTCGGTTCCGGCTGGGTCTCGGCTCGGGCGAGAACCTCAACGAACACGTGGTGGGCGGCGGTTGGCCGTCCGTCGACGTCCGGCACGAGATGCTGGAAGAGGCCGTGGAGATCATCCGGGCACTCTTCGAGGGCGGCCATGTGAACCACCGCGGCACGCACTTCGACGTCGAGTCGGCCCGGTTGTGGGACCTGCCGGACGAGCCGCCGCCCATCGGCATCGCCGTCTCCGGCGAACGGTCCTGCTCCCTCGCGGGCCGGCTGGCCGACCTGGTCATCGCCACCGAGCCCAAGGCGGAACTCCTCGACGCCTTCGACCGGCACGGCGGCGCGGGCAAGCCGCGCGTCGGTCAGCTGCCGGTCTGCCACGACCCGGACCGGGACGCCGCCGTCCGGCGTGCCCACGCGCAGTTCCGCTGGTTCGGCAGCGGCTGGAAGGTCAACTCCGAGCTGCCCCACCCCGACTCCTTCGACGCGGCCACCCAGTTCGTCACACCCGACGATGTCGCCGACTCGATCCCGTGCGGCGACGACCCGGAGGACTTCGTCGAGGCGGTACGCCCGTACGCGGAGGCCGGCTTCACCGAGATCGCGCTGGTGCAGATCGGCGGGGACTCACAGCCGGCGTATCTCGACTGGGCCGAGAAGACCCTGCTGCCGGCGCTGCACGACGCGTTCGACTGACCGGGCCCGGGCTGCCGAGGTGACGCGCGCGGGTGCCATAGGCTTCCGAGCCGCACCTTGTGCGGTCCGACCGGCCTGACCAGGAGAATCACCCGTGACCCTTGCGATCGTCCCCTCCGAGACGTCCCCCGTGCCCCTGTCCGACCTCGTGGCGCGGGACGCCCGCGAGTTCGGCGTCTACGCGCGGACCGGAGGGTGGACCTTCGGCCTGATGGTGGCGCGCAGCGTGCGGCCCGGCGGCCAGGGCGCGGACGAGACACCGAAGGTGTCGGCGAAGGAGTTCGCCGAGCTGGCGGGCTGCTCGCCCGAGCGCGTGATGCGCTACTACAAGGCGTGGGACCGGGCCGCCGACGACGGTCTCGTGCCGCACTTCGAGGCGCTGGCGCCGGGCCAGGAGGTGGAGCTGCCGGACGCCGAGGTGTGGCTCGCCTACTACGTCTCCCGCAACAGCGCGACGTCGGAGCGCGGCACCGCCATCACGGAGGCCGCCGAGGCGGAGGGCATCCGCCCGACCAAGGCGCTGGAGGTCGCCGAGAACCCGACCGCGCTGCGCGCCGCGATCCTCGCCGACCCCTCCACCGCCCGCGCGGCCCGCAGCGCCCTCCTGGACCGGCTGAAGGAGGACCCGGAGCTCCAGGCGGAGCTGGCGCGGGACGTCGTACGCACCGACGACCTGAAGAAGGCCGTCGCCACCGAGAGCCGGGCGGCCGACCGGATCGGCTATGTGCGCCAGATCGCCGAGTCCGGCCAGGTCAAGACCCCCGCCGGGCAGACGATCGACGCTCCCGTCGATCTCCGCCAGGAGGCCGAGCGGCACCTGTCCCTCCTCGACGAGCTGGAGGAGGACGAGGACACCGGCGAGTGGGCGACGGAGGCGTACGACACCATGAAGTCGCTCGTCGTGGAGGCCGTGGAGGCCGATCCCGAACTGCGCGTCCAGGAACGCCGGACGAAGTTCTACAGCAGTCTGCAGCGGGCCACGAAGGTGTTCGAGGAACTCACCTTCGACGACGCCCAGGACTTCTACGAGGACGACATGGTCCAGCGCCTGGAGGATCTGCAGAACGCCATCTCCACGTGCATCACGGCGCTGCGCGGCGCACGCGGAATTCACCCGGAGGGCTGAGCATCTTGTGCATGACGGGGGTACTAGAGGGCACTACGACTGTTCTTTCCGGAGGCCCTCTCGTGAACTCCCTCGTGCACAAGTCCCTCGTCGTACAACTCCAGGCGGGGTCGACGGAGCGCTTCCCGGTGCTCGCCCACCTGAGCTACGACGCGGCGGACCCGTTCGCCGTCACCGCGGTGTTCAGCCATGACGGCCGGGTGCTGGCACGGTGGCGGCTGGACCGGGAGATGCTGGGCGACGGTCTGCGCCGCCCGGTCGGGGTGGGTGACGTTCGCATGGGCCCCGTCTCGACCGGGGTGTGGGAGGAACTGCGCATCGAGTTCCTCGGTGACGCCCGGCCCGACGGCGGCCGGCAGCGCGCGGTGGTCTTCGCCTGGGCCCCGGCGGTCATGACCTTCCTGCGGGAGACCCGCGAGGTCGTGGCGCCGGGGCGGGAGGAGGTCCGGATCGACGACTTCCTCCAAGAGGTCATCGCCGGCGGCTGACGCCGCCGGCCGGGCGAGGTCAGTCGGCGTGACGGTGCCGGATCACCAGGGGTATGACGTACCAGCACAGCAGGTACCAGGTGACCACTCCGGCGACCAGCCAGGGCACGTAGCCGTCATGGGTCGCGACCCGCAGGACGAGCAGCAGCGCGGACGTCATGGTCGCGAGGAGCAGTACCAGGCCGACGAAGGTCAGCCGGGAGGCCCACACGACCGCGTGCGACTTGACCTTGCGTCCCGACACCAGGCGGTGCAGGGACACCGGTCCGATCAGCGCGCCGGTGGCGGCGGCTCCCAGGACGACCGTCACCAGGTAGATCGCCTTGTCCGTGTCCGCCAGGTTGCCGTACTTCGGCGTGAACACGACAGTGAGCAGGAAGCCGAAGAGGATCTGCACGCCCGTCTGGGCGACCCTGACCTCCTGGATCAGTTCAACCCACTTGCGGTCGGCTCTCTCCTCCTCGGTCTCGTCGCGCCCCACCTTGTCCGGGTCCGCCTTGTCCCGGTCCGCTGCGCTGCCCATGACTGACAAGCTTCCTCCCTCAACGGTCCGACCTCGCGTCGTCCCTGGGGCATCGGGTTCCCTCTTTTCGTCGTTTCTGACCGGTCGTGACAGCGGCGGGAAAGGGACGTGACGGAACGTGTTTGCGACGGAGCCGATGGGCAAACCGGACCCCATGACTGATGCGAACGAGGACATGACCAAGACAACGGCCCCGGAGACCCGGATCGCGGAGGCCGCGGCCACGAAGACCGACGAGGCGGCGTCAGCCGCGAAGGACGGCGCGCAGCGGGCGGCCGACGCGACGGGCACCGCCGCACAGCGGACCGCCGACGCGACGGGCACCGCAGCGCACACGGCGGCCAGGAGCGTCGAGGTGAGCCGTCAGGCGATCGTCTCGGCCTCGGGCCAGGTCGCGGCCGGCGCGAAGACGGCGTGGACGGCGATCGGTCAGCGCAAGCTCGTCGCCGCGGGCGTCGGGGCGGGCCTGACCGTGCTGGGAGCGGCGTCGTTCGCGGCGGGCCGCCGGGTGGAGCGCCACACGTACGGGCCGGTCACCCGGCTGACCGGCGGCCGCCTCTGAGGACGGGCCGCGACTGACCGGCAGGCGGCTGTTTGGGCGATCACCGGACGGTTACACGGACCACGGAGCATGGACGGCCGGGAGCATCGGCGGCCCGGGAGCACACGGTGCACCCGCACCCGCCGCCCCGGCCCCCGTCCCGCCCTCAGCCGCCGCCGACCCGAGGAGTCCCGTTGACCACGCCCGGCACCGAACTCACCGTCACCCTCTCCGGCGGCAGCGCCGCCGACGCGCAGAAGGTCGTCAGGGCCCTTGAGCCCGCCTTCGGCGCACCCGACGAGCTGCCGACCGACGAGAACGCCACCGTCCACACGGCCACCTTCGCCGCCGGTGCGGCCGGGTCCCCTCGGGGGAGCGCCGGCCGCCTGTCCGCGCCGGTCACGGTCACCGTGCAGGGCACGCCCGAGGCCGTCGGCAAGGCCCGCGACACCCTGGCCGACGCCTTCTCCACGCAGGACCAGGGCACGTCGTCGGGCGACCAGGAGCAGGAACGTCAGCTGCTGCTGACGCCCTGACCCTGCCCAGGACCCCGAGGGCCCGTCCGCCGGCGGAACCGAGCCCCTAGGCGGTCCGGGGACCTACCAGCGGGCTTCGACCTGCTCCTTGATCCGCCGGTCGTACAGGTCGCGGATCGCGGTGAGGGTCGCCTCGGACAGCTCGGGCAGCTTGGCGGCGGCCGCGTTGGCGCGGGCCTGCTCGGGCGAGCGGGCGCCGGGGATCACGCTGGTCACGCCGGGCTGCTGGACGATCCAGCGCAGCGCCAGCTGGGCCGGGGTGTAGCCCTCCGGGGTGAGTCCGCTGAACTCGGCGGCGGCCTCGACGCCCGTCGCGTAGTCCACGCCGGAGAAGGTCTCGCCCTGGTCGAAGGCCTCGCCGTGCCGGTTGTAGGTGCGGTGGTCGTTCTCCGGGAAGACGGTGTCCTTGGTGTACTTGCCGGACAGCAGGCCGGAGGCGAGCGGGACCCGGGCGATGATGCCGACGCCCGCCTCCCGGGCCGCCGGGAGCACCTCTTGCAGGGGCTTCATCCGGAACGGGTTGAGGATGATCTGGACGCTGGCCACACCCGGGCGGGCGATCGCGGTGAGCGCCTCCTCGCAGGTCTCCACGCTGACGCCGTAGGCGGCGATCCGCTCCTCCGCGACCAGGGTGTCCAGGGCGTCGAACACCTCGTCCGTGGAGTACACGGGCGTGGGCGGGCAGTGCAGCTGGACCAGGTCGAGGCGGTCGACACCGAGGTTGCGCCGGGAACGGTCGTTCCACGCGCGGAAGTTGTCCAGGACGTAGTTCTCCGGGATCTGGTCGACCCGGCGGCCCATCTTCGTCGCGACCAGCACGTGCAGGTCGGGCCGGCCACGCAGGAAGGTGGCGATGGTCTGCTCGCTGCGTCCGTCGCCGTACACGTCGGCCGTGTCGAAGAAGGTGACGCCGGACTCGGCCGCCGCCTCCAGCACCGTGAGTGCTTCCTTGTCGTCGACGTCTCCCCAGTCGGCTCCCAGTTGCCAGGTGCCGAGACCGATGGCGGAGGCGTGCTGTCGCGACCTGTCGAATGTGCGCTCGTCCATGGCGCCAGTCTGTCATCCACGATCGTCCCGCGCGGAACCGACTGCTCCGGGGCGCCACCTGGGAGTCGTTCACTCACATGGGTGACAGAGATCGACATAAGACATGCACGTGTCAACAGACGCCTAGCGTGTGCTCGTGACCGATCGTTCCGTAAGCAACGTCCCCTCGGCTGACTCGACCTGGAGCCGCCGGGGCTTCCTCCGCACCGCCACCGCGATGGCCGCCGCGCCCGTTCTGTCGGCCGCCGATCCGGCCGTCGCGGCCGAGGAGGTGCCGGACTTCCCGGCCGGTGTCGCCCTCTACCACTCGGCGTACCGGAACTGGGTCGGCGAGATCACCGCCGACGGCCTGTGGGCCTGCGCGCCGCGGGACGGTGAGCAGGCGGTCGCCGTCGTCAACTGGGCCTGGCGGCACGGCTGGACGGTACGGCCGCGGGGTTCCTCGCACGGCTGGTCGCCGCTGACGCTCACCGAGGGAACAGAGACGGACGCCCCGGTCCTCCTCGTCGACACCGCCGCCCATCTCACCGGCCTGGCGGTGGAGTCCGCCTCGTCGGTCCGCGCCGGCACCGGCGTCACGCTGGAGGCCCTGCTCACCCACCTGGAAGCACACGGCCTCGGCGTCACGGCCGCGCCCGCCCCCGGCGACCTCACGCTCGGCGGCGCGCTGGCCGTGGACGCGCACGGCACCGCCGTACCGGCCGCCGGGGAGTCCCGGGCGCCCGGGCACACGTACGGCTCGCTCAGCAATCTGGTGCTGTCGCTGACGGCGGTGGTGTGGGACGAGGACGGCGGCAGCTATGTCCTGCGGACGTTCCACAGGGACGAGGCGGACTGTGCCGCGCTCCTCACGCACCTCGGGCGGGCCCTGGTCACCGAGGTGGTGCTGCGGGTGGGGGCGAACAGCGATCTGCGGTGTGTGAGCCGGATGGACATTCCGGCGGGCGAGTTGTTCGCGGCCCCCGGGGAGGACGGTCGGACGTTCGCGAGCTTCCTGGAGGAGTCCGGGCGGGTCGAGGCGATCTGGTTCGCCTTCACGGAGTGCCCGTGGCTGAAGGTGTGGAGCGTCTCCCCCACCAAGCCGCTGACCTCACGGCGCGTGACGCAGCCGTACAACTACCCCTTCTCCGACAACGTGCCGGGGCTCGTGGCGGACCTGGCCGGGCGGATGGTGTCGGACGCGGCCTGGTATCTGGCTCCGGTGCTGGGCAACGCACAGTACGACGCGGCGGCGCTGGGCCTCCTGACCACGCTGTCCGCCGACATCTGGGGGCCTTCCAAGAACACGCTGCTCTACGTCAGGCCCACCACCCTCCGGGTCACGGCCAACGGGTACGCGGTGCTCACCACCCGGGACCGGGTACAGCGTGTCGTCGCCGAATTCACCTCCCACTACCGGGAGCGGCTCACGGCGTACGCGGCCCGGGGCCGATTCCCGGTCAACGGCACGGTCGAGATCCGGGTGACCGGTCTGGACGAGCCCGCCGACGTCGGCCTGGAGGGGGCCAGGGCCCCGCTGCTGTCGGCGCTGCGGCCGAGCACGGGACACCCCGAGTGGGACACGGCCGTGTGGCTGGACGTGCTGACACTGCCCGGTACTCCGTACGCGGAGATGTTCCTGCGCGAGATCGAACGCTTCCTGCTGGACACCTACGACGGCGGGCACGCTCTCACCCGGGTCGAGTGGTCGAAGGGGTGGGCGTACACGGACGACGCCGTGTGGAGCGAGGAGGAGGTGCTGGGGACGGTCGTGCCCGCCTCGTTCGGCGAGAGTGTGTGGGGGCAGGCGGCCGGCACCCTCGACCGCCTGGACCCGCACCGCGTCTTCGGGAACGCCTTCCTGGACCGGTTGTTCCGGTAGCGGGAAGGTACGTGCGGCCTACTTGCGGGAGGCCAGCGCCCGCGCGTGCACCGTCCGCGCCACCTTCGGTCCGAGCCAGCGCTTGAACCGGCGCAGCGCCTCCAACTGCCCGGCCGCCCTGTCGATGCGGTAGTACAGCTGCGGCGGGACGTAGGGCAGCAGGGGCGAGTGGCGCTGGCCGAGCAGGGCGAACATCCGGTCCGGGGGGAGGTTCATGTAGCGCGGCAGGTTCTCGTACCACTGGGCGCTGTAGCGGGCCGCGCTCTGGATCGACAGGAGTTCGGACCTGCGCCGCCGCTCGTAGTGGGCGAGGGCGTCGGGGAGGGCGGCGTGCTCGCCGAGGGCGTCGGCCAGGGCGACGGCGTCCTCCAGGGCGAGGGTGGTGCCGGCGCCGACGGAGTAGTGGGTGGTGTGGGCCGCGTCGCCGAGCAGGACGAGGTTGTCGCGGTGCCAGGTGCGGTTGGTGAGGGTGCGGAAGGTCAGCCACTGGGCGCCGGCCTGGGCCGAGGAGCGCCCGATCAGGGGGTGGCCGTCCAGGATGTCGGCGAAGAGTTTCTCCAGGAGGGCCAGTCCGTCGGGCTCGTTGGCCTCGTCGAGGCCGAGGCCGGTCCAGGTCTCCGGCGCGCACTCGACGACGCAGGTGCTGCGGTCGGGGCCGAAGGCGTAGCCGTAGCACCAGATCCAGCCGTGGTCGGTCTCGACGAACGCGAAGGTGAAGGCGTCGAAGACCTTGGTGGTACCGAGCCAGATGTACTGGTTGCGGCCGCTTCTGACGTCCGTGCCGAAGTGGTACGCGTGCTGCGTGCGCAGGGTGCTGTGCACGCCGTCGGCGGCCACGACGAGGTCGGCCTCGGGGAGGTTCCCGTCCGTGATGTCGTGGTCGAACTCCAGCCGTACGCCGAGGGAGCGGGCGCGGGAGGCGAGGATCTCCAGCAGGCGGTGGCGGCCGATCCCGAAGGCCTCGTCGCCCTTCTGCCGGGTCGCCTGGTCCCGCACGTGGGCGACGCCCTCGCTCCAGCGGACCGAGTGCTCCTCCAGGGCGAGGGCCGACTCGGCGTCGTACTCGTGGAGTTTGTCCAGCAGTCCACGCCAGTACGTCACGCCCCAGCCGTAGGTCGAGCCCTCCGGGTTGCGTTCGTGGACGGTGATGTCGTGGGACGGGTCCCGTCGTTTCAGCAGGATCGAGAGATACAGGCCGGCAGGCCCGCCGCCGACACAGGCGACCTTCACACGCACTCCTGGAAATTACCCAAAGCGGTCGATTGGCAACGCAGAGTAGCAGGCCCGTCGCGGACTCCGGCGGTCTTCGGGATCGCGCCACTTTGCGCAGGTGAGGCGGGCCACAGAAAGGGCGCGCGGGCGCGAGGATCCACCGACAACACGGCCACCGCGAGAAGGAATTCCCCCTTCCGGGGCGCGACGAGCCTCTCCACGACAAGATCAACTTCGTTCAATCCTGCACGACATGTTGGCACTTGTCCTGATCGCGGCCAACCGGTCAGGGGGGATTTCTCCCGCTCTCGGCCGGGCCGGTAGGTATGCGGAGTCGTCAATCGAACACACCCGGATCCCGAGCCACATCGGGAATCCGGGTCCGCATCCCAGGAGGTCCCGCATGCCCGAACTCAGCCGTCGACGTGCGCTCACCGCCGCGGCAGCCCTCGCCGCGGCAGCCGGAACCCGGACCGGCACCGCGCCGGACGCGTCCGCCGCCGAGCACCACCCCGACTCCCCCTCCCCCGCCCCCTTCGACGAGGTCTACCGGGGCCGCCGGATACAGGGGCGGGCGGCCTCCGAGGGCGGCCACCACCACGGCACCGGATACACCGTGTTCGTCGACGGCGTGGAGCTGCACGTGATGCGCAACGCCGACGGCACCTGGATCAGCGTCGTCAGCCACTACGCCCCGGTAGGCACCCCGCGCGCCGCCGCCCGCGCCGCGGTGGACGAACTACAGGGCTCCCCGCTCCTCCCCTTCCCCGCCAACTGACCTGTCCCGCCCGCCTGTTGGGAGACCCACACATGACCGTCCGCAAGAACCAGGCGACCCTCACCGCCGACGAGAAGCGCCGCTTCGTCGCCGCCGTACTGGAGTTGAAGCGCAACGGCCGCTATGACGCCTTCGTCACCACGCACAACGCCTTCATCGTCGGCGACACCGACAACGGCGAACGCACCGGCCACCGCTCACCGTCCTTCCTGCCCTGGCACCGCAGATTCCTCCTGGAGTTCGAACGCGCTCTGCAGAGCGTGGACGCGTCGGTCGCGCTGCCGTACTGGGACTGGAGCGGCGACCGTTCGACACGGTCCTCGCTGTGGGCTCCCGACTTCCTCGGCGGCACCGGACGCTCCCGGGACGGCCGGGTGACCGACGGACCGTTCGCCGCCGACACCGGGAACTGGCCGATCGACGTGCGCATCGACGGGCGTACGTATCTCCGGCGCTCCCTCGGCACCGCGGTGCGGGAGCTGCCGACCGCGGCCGAGGTGGACTCCGTGCTGTCCATGCCGACGTACGACATGGCCCCGTGGAACAGCGCCTCGGACGGCTTCCGTAACCACCTGGAGGGCTGGCGGGGCGTCAACCTCCACAACAGGGTCCATGTGTGGGTCGGCGGGCAGATGGCCACCGGCGTCTCCCCGAACGACCCGGTGTTCTGGCTGCACCACGCCTACGTCGACAAGCTGTGGGCGCGGTGGCGGCGCCGGCATCCCGGGTCCGGGTACCTGCCGGCGGCCGGCACACCGGACGTGGTCGATCTCACCGAGACCATGAAGCCGTGGCACGACACCCGCCCCGAGGACCTGTTGGACCACACCGCCCACTACACCTTCGACGCCGGCTGACGGATAGCCGCTGGTGGATACGGGCCGACGGACGCCGACGGCCGGTTTGCTCCCCGAGGCGCGGGTACCCGCGCCGGGCAACACCCGATGAATCCGAAGAGGACGAAGGAGGGGACACCCCTTGTCGAAGGTCGAGGAATCCATCGAGGTCGGCGTCCCGGTGCACACCGCGTACAACCAGTGGACGCAGTTCGAGACCTTCCCCGAGTTCATGAGCGGGGTGGACCGCATCGAACAGCGCACCGACACCCTCACCCACTGGGTGACGAGTGTGAACGGAGTGCACAAGGAGTTCGACGCGGAGATCACGGAGCAGATCCCGGACGAGCGCGTCGCGTGGACCACGGTCGGCGGCGAGGCCCGGCAGGCCGGTGCGGTCACCTTCCACCGGCTCGACGACGGCCACACCAAGGTGATGCTCCAGATGGACTTCCATCCGGACAGCGTCACCGAGAAGGTCGGGGACAAGCTGGGGTTCGTGAAGCGGCAGACCAAGGGCGACCTGGAGCGCTTCAAGAAGTTCATCGAGGAGCGTGGCCAGGAGACCGGCGGGTGGCGCGGCTCGGTCCAGTGACCGGCGCGCGCCGAACCCTGTCCGGCGGGTCAGCTCCCGGCCCCGGCCGACGCCCGTCGGCAGAGCGGGTTCCGGCCCGGCCGGGCCGGTTCTAACCGGCCGCCGCCGTGCGGCACTCCGGGTGGCCCCAGCCCTGATCGTTCTTCGTGATGGGCTCGCCCGCCGCGTACGAGCGTCCGCAGAGGCATCGTCCGGGGAACTTCGCCTTGATCGTGCGGGCGGTGGCACCAGAGGTCTTGGAGCCGCCGCCCGCCCGCTTGCGCGGGGCACGCGCGGGCGGGGCGTCCGGGGCGGGCGGCGGCTCGGGCGAACCGAGTTCGCTGCCCGCGGCCTGCTGGACGACCGCCGCCTGGCTCGCGGCCCGGTCCGCGAAGTCGTTGAGCGGGTCTCCGTCGACCTGGTGGGCGGGCACGTAACGGAACTCGACCGAGCGGCCGTCGAGCAGTTCGTCGATACGGACGACCAGGTCCTGGTTGGCGACCGGCTTGCCGGCGGACGTCTTCCAGCCGTTGCGCTTCCAGCCCGGCAGCCAGGTCGTCACGGCCTTCATGGCGTACTGCGAGTCCATTCGGATCTCAAGCGGCACATCGGCGTCGACCGACGCCAACAGGCGTTCCAGCGCCGTCAGTTCGGCGACGTTGTTGGTGGCCTTGCCGAGCGGCCCCGCCTCCCAGCGGGTGGGAGCCTCCGCCTCGTCCGCAACCACCCAGGCCCAGGCCGCAGGTCCCGGGTTTCCCTTCGAAGCCCCGTCGCACGCGGCCACCACACGTTCACGCATGCGCCCGATCATGCCATGGCCGCGCGGGGCGTTCCGACTCCGCTCAGGGGACGTCGGTGACCTGCGGCATCTCTCCCGAGGTCGTCGTGACGTCGATGACGGAGAAGCTCGCGCCCTGCGGGTCGGTGAGGGCGGCGAACCGGCCGAAGGGGGTGTCCATCGGGCCGAACCGCAGGATGCCACCGAGCTTGGTGGCGCGGGCCACGGCGTCGTCGCAGTCCGCGACGGTGAAGTAGACGTTGATGTACGGCGGCACCTCGGGCGGGAACTCCTCCGTCATCCTCATGCGGCCGAGGACCGTCTCGCCGTCGACCTCGAAGAGGCGGAAGTCCATCTGGTCGTCCTGCATCTGCTTCGCGGTGTACGGGAAGACGGCCGGGAGGAACGCGTCGGACTTCTCTGGCTCGCGGGTGAAGACCTCGGCCCAGCAGAACGCGCCGGGCTGCTCGGGCGGTGCCTCGAACCCCTCGTGGACACCCGCCTGCCACACGCCGAAGACGACACCACTGGGGTCCCGGCCCAGGCACATGGTGCCGAAGTCGCCGACCCGCATGGGTTCCATCACCACTTCTCCGCCGTTGTCACGGATCCTGGTGGCGGTGGCGGCGGCGTCCGGGGACGCGAAGTAGAGGCACCACTGCGACTGCCCCTCCTGGCCGGGCATCGGCGGTACGACGGCGGCCACCGCCTTGCCGTTCGCGTAGGCCTGCGTGTAGTTGCCGTACTCCGACGACGACTCGCCGAACGTCCAGCCGAGGACGTCGCCGTAGAAGCTCTTGGCTCCCTCGACGTCGCTGAACATCGCATCGGCCCAACAGGGGGTTCCCTCAGGTTGTACGGCCATGGCTGCGGCCTCTCCGACTCGGTGGTGGTCCGTTTCCGGCGGTCCGTTTCCTCACGCTAGTCATCGGTTCGCCGGACCGCGCGCCGAACGGTCCGGTCCGTTTCGGACCGGACCGAAGCGGGCGGATTCCGGCAGTATCCGACCGGACGTACGGCGGGGCCCGCTGTTCGCCGAGCGCGCCCGGCCGCTGCGCCGCGGCGGGCGTTCTGTGGTGATCACCGGCTGCTGCAACGACACCTGCGGTCAGGCCTCTCGCGAGGTCTCCCTCATCAACGCCCCCTACCTCTGCACCTCTGCGACATCCACCACCGCTCGGAGTGCTTCCGCGCGCCGGCCAGGCACCGGCCGGTGGTCGTCCCCGTGGAGGACCTGGCGGAGGCGACCGTCCCGTACCGGGAACTGCGCAGGCAGGCCGGCCATCTGGCGACGGGGATCGAGGACACCTTCCTCACCGCCTACCGCAACGGCCGTTTCCCGCACCTGCGGATCGCGGCCGACCGCGTGTGAGTCGCCGCCGGGCGCCGGCCGGTCGTAGCCCTTCCGCCCGGTGCCCGGCTGTGCTTGCCTGGGGGCCGTTTCACCGGGGCCGGTGCGGGAGTGGTCGCATGCGCAGGGCGTGGGTCGTGGTCGTGGGGGTGCTGCTGGCCGGGCTGCTGCTCGGCGCGTGCACGGATCCGTCGTCCGGTGCGCAGGGGGCACCGCCCGCCCCGGACGTGCCGGTCTCGTCCGCCGCCACCGAGCACCGGCGGCCGGCCGCCTCCCCGCGCGCCCCGGCCACGGCCACGCCACCGACCGTGCTGTACCTGGGCGACTCCCTCGCCATGGAGAACCAGCGGGTGCTCGGTCAGGAGCTGGGCCGGGATCTGCGCGCGGACTACACGAGCGCGCCCTATTCGGGGACCACGCTGTGCGACTACCTGGAGGGCACGGGCGCGCGGTCGCTCGTGCCGGACCGGGACAAGGCGGCGGCCCTGGTGCGGTCGCTGCACCCGGACGTCGTGGTCCTGCAGTTCTGGGGCAACGCCTGGGGTTACACCTGGTGCATGGACGGGATCACCCACAACGACGCGCCCGCCACGTACTTCAAGCGGTACGCCGCCGACGCGAAGCGTCTCACCGAGCAGATCACCACGGCCGGCGGGGCGCAGCGCCCGCGGATCGTGTGGGTGCTCCAGGGCCCGGACGCGATGACGCCCGACCGGGTCCGGCGGGTGAACGAACTCTACGAGGAGCGGGCCGCCGCCTCGGGCGACCTCGTCGCCGACGCGGGCAGGACGGTCAGCCCCGCCGGTGCCCGTCAGAGCTGGGTCCAGTACCTGCCGTGCACCGCCTACGAACGCGACCATCGGAACTACTGCACCCAGCCGGACCGGGACCGCACGGCCCTCCACCTCGACAAGGACTACCTGCACTTCTGTCTGGCGCCCACAACACCCGAGCCGAAGCCCTGCCCGGTCCGCTCCCCCGGCATCCTGCGCATCGCCCGGGAGATCACCCGCGTGGTGGGCGACAGCCTCGGCGGGTGAGGGCACCTTCCCCGAGGGTCACTCGCCCGCGGCCGCCTTCTCCAGCGCGGCGATGTCGATCTTGCCCATCCCCATCATGGCCTGGGTCGCGCGGGCCGCCGTCGCCGGGTCCGGGTCGGTGGTCAGTTCGATGAGGCGGTCGGGGACGACCTGCCAGGACAGGCCGTACTTGTCCTTCAGCCAGCCGCAGGGGCCGGGCTCGCCGCCCTCGGTGAGCTTGGTCCAGTAGTAGTCGACCTCTTCCTGGTCCTGGCAGGCGATCATGAAGGAGATCGCCTCGTTGAACTTGAACTGCGGGCCGCCGTTGAGCCCGAGGAACCTGTGGCCGTTGGCCGTGAACTCGACGGTCATCACGGAACCGGCGGCCTGGAGGGCTCCCTCGGGGTAGCGCGCGAGTTGGCCGATGCTGGAGTTCTTGAAGACCGAGACGTAGAAGTCGGCGGCCTCCTCGGCCTGGCCGTCGAACCAGAGACACGTGGTGAATCCGTCGGTGGTCATGCATACCTCCTGGGCGGGTGGAACCGGGTGTGTGGAACACGGTCACCTGTATCGACCGGTCCACGCCCCGGAACTCATCGGTCGCGGGGCCGATTAATCCAGATGGCCTCTACATGGTTCGGAACTAGCATCGCGACCATGACGTCATCGCCCGCCGACACCGGCATCCGGCCCTTCCGTATCGACATCCCGCAGAGCGACCTCGACGACCTGCACGACCGCCTCGGCCGGGCCCGGTGGCCGGACGAACTGCCGGGGGTGGGCTGGGCCTACGGCGTTCCGTCGGGCTATCTGCGCGAGCTGGTGGGGCACTGGCGGAACACCTACGACTGGCGGGCGGCCGAGGCGCGGCTCAACGAGTGGCCGCAGTTCACGACCGAGATCGACGGCGCGCACGTGCACTTCGCACACATCCGCTCCCCCGAGCGCGACGCCACCCCACTGATCATCACGCACGGCTGGCCGGGGTCGATCGTCGAATTCCTCGACATCGTCGGCCCGTTGACGGACCCGGCCGCGCACGGCGGTGACCCCGCCGACGCCTTCCACGTCGTCCTGCCGAGCATTCCCGGCTTCGGCTTCTCCGGGCCGACCCGGGAGACCGGCTGGGAGGCGCGCCGGATCGCCGACGCGTGGGTCGAGCTGATGACCCGCCTGGGCTACGAGCGGTTCGGCGCGCAGGGCGGCGACTGGGGCGCCGGGATCTCCCGCGAGCTGGGACGCGTCCACCCGGACCGGGCCATCGGCATCCACCTCAACCTGCTGCCCGGCGGACAGGCGGCCACCGAGCCGACCGCCGAGGAGCTGGCGGCGCTGACCCCCGAGGAGCGGGAGCGCACCCTCACCTCCTGGCGCCGGTGGGAGAAGTGGTTCCGGGAAGGGACGGGCTACTTCCATGTGCAGTCCACCCGGCCGCAGACCCTCTCGTACGCGCTCACCGACTCACCGGTCGGTCAACTCGCCTGGATCGTCGAGAAGTTCCAGGAGTGGACGGACTCCGACGAGCTGCCCGAGGAGGCCGTCGACCGGGATCGGATGCTGACGAACGTGATGCTGTACTGGCTGACGGGGACGGCGGGTTCCTCCGCGCGGGTCTACTACGAGCGCGCCCACGCCACCGGGGACCGGATCGCCGCGCCGAACGAGCCCTCGACCGCCCCGACCGCGGTGGCGGCCTTCCCGGGCGACCCGCAGATCCCGCTGCGCCACAAGGCGGAACGGACGGAGAACATCGTGCGCTGGACGGAGTTCGACCGGGGCGGCCACTTCGCGGCGATGGAGGAGCCCGACCTGCTGGTGGACGACGTGCGCGCCTTCTTCCGGCAGCTGCGCGAGAAGGACTGACGCCCGCTCCACCCTCCTCTGCCCCCTCTGCTCTCGGCGAATCTGCCGCGGGCAGAGAATCCACACCCCGCCACCGTCCCCGGCCGACAGTGGAGTCGACGGCATCCCCGCCACCACGAGGAGAACCGATGACTCCACACACCACGCTCGCTCCCCGGGCCGAGGAGGGCGACACCTCGCCCACCCGCTTCGACGACCACCTGGCCGCCCAGCTGCTCGCCCAGCGGATCGTCCTCCTGGGCACACAGGTCGACGAGGTCTCCGCGAACCGGGTCTGCGCCCAGCTGCTGATCCTGTCGGCGGAGGACCCGCGCACCGACATCGGCCTGTACGTGAACAGCCCGGGCGGTTCGGTACACGCGGGCCTGGCCGTCTACGACACCATGCGGCTGATCCCGAACGACGTCTCCACGCTCGCCATGGGCTTCGCCGCCAGCATGGGCCAGTTCCTGCTGAGCGTCGGCACCCCCGGCAAGCGCTACGCGCTCCCCCACGCGCGGATCATGATGCACCAGCCGTCGGCGGGCATCGGCGGCACCACCGCGGACATCGAGATCCAGGCGGAGAACCTGGAGCACACCAAACGGACCATCGAGCGGATCACCGCGGAGCACACCGGCCAGAGCCCGGAGACCATCTCCCGGGACGGTGACCGCGACCGCTGGTTCACGGCCGAACAGGCCCGGGAGTACGGCATGGTGGACCGGGTCGTGGAGTCCCTCGCGGACGTCCGCCCGGGCGCCTCGAAGCGACGGATGGGGCTGTGACCATGGGGACCTACACGATTCCGAACGTCGTCGAGCGGACCCCGCAGGGCGAGCGGTCCTACGACGTGTTCAGCCGGCTGCTGTCGGAGCGGATCATCTTCCTCGGCACCGAGATCGACGACGGCGTCGCCAACGTCGTCATCGCGCAACTCCTCCATCTGGAGTCGTCGTCCCCGGAGAGCGAGATCGCGATCTACATCAACTCGCCCGGCGGATCGTTCACCTCGCTGATGGCGATCTACGACACGATGACGTACGTGCAGGCTCCGATCTCGACGTTCTGCGTCGGCCAGGCGGCCTCCACGGCGGCCGTCCTGCTGGCCGGAGGGGATCCGGGGCGGCGGTTCGTGCTGGAGCACGCGCGCGTGCTGCTGGGGCAGCCGGCCAGCGGCGGACGCCAGGGCACGGTGTCCGATCTCGCCCTCCAGGCCAAGGAGATGGTGCGGATCCGCTCCCAGGTGGAGGAGGTCCTGGCCCGGCACACGGACCACGACATCACGACCCTGCGCGCGGACATGGACCGCGACAAGGTGTTCACCGCCGAGGAGGCGGTGGCGTACGGCCTGGCCGACGAGGTGGTGAGCCGGCGCCTCGTGAGGGCCTGAGGCGCCGGCGGCGGGACGTCAGGCGGCCAGGCAGAGCCCGTTGTACGGCGCCGTGGACCGGCCGCGGGTCCGGGCCGGGGTCGTGAGCCGGGTCAGCTCGCCCTGCGCCAGCGACAGCAGGTCGCCCAGACCGAGGCCCAGGGCGTGCGCGGCGGCCGCGAGGACCTCCGAAGAAGCCTCCTTGCGGCCGCGCTCCACCTCGGAGAGATACGGCATGGAGATCCGGGCCGTGTCGGCGACCTCCTTGAGCGTGCGTTCCTGGGCGAGCCGCTCACGCCGCAGGACATCGCCGACCAGGTCGCGCCAGAGGGGCTCCCTCGACCGGCCGGGTGCCTGGGGAGCGGGGGCGGGTGCCTGGCGGGGTGGGGCCGCGGCGGGGCGTTCCGACGCCGGGCGCGCGGAGGGCGGGCGCAGGGGGATCACGCGGGCTTGGTTCGGCGCTTGGCTGCTCACCGCTTCAGACTAGATTCCCTGGCCCTCGGCGGAAGGGGTCGGCATTCCGCCCTGGGTGGAATCGTGGCGGCGAGAGGGCGTGGGACGAGTGCTGCGGGAGACGTTCGACGAGGTCGCGGAGTTGTACGACCGGGTGCGGCCCCGCTACCCCCGTGCCCTGGTGGACGAGTTGGCGCGGGTCGCGGACCTCGGGCCGGACCGCCGGGTCCTGGAGGTGGCCCCCGGGACCGGCCAACTCACGCTTCCGCTGGCGGAGTTCGGCTGCCGTGTCACGGCGGTGGAACTCGGTCCCGCCCTGGCGGGCGTGGCCCGGCGGCGACTGCGGGACTTTCCCCGGGTGGACGTGCGGGTGGCGGACTTCGAACACTGGCCGCTGCCACGGGAGCCGTACGACCTCGTCGCCTGCGCCACCGCCTTCCACTGGCTCGACCCGGAGGTGCGGGTCCGGAGAACGGCGGACGCGCTGCGCCCCGGCGGACACCTCGCGATCGTCACCACCGAGCATGTGGCGGGCGGCAGCACGGAGTTCTTCGCCCGGGCCCAGCGCTGCTACGAACGCTGGGACCCGGCCACCGAGCCCGGGCTGCGGCTCCGGGACGAGTCCGAGATCGCCTCGGACGCCGGCGAGCTGGAGCGGGGCTCACGCTTCGGGGACATCGTGACGAGCCGCCACCTCCAGGACGTCACGTACTCCGCGGACGGGTACCTCGACCTGCTGCTCACCTATTCCGGCCACCGCGCGCTGGACGCACCCCGCCGGGAGGGCCTGCTGACCTGCCTGCGGGAGCTGATCGAGCGCCACCACGGCGGCAGCGTCACCAAGCGCTATCTGCACGAGCTGATCGTCGCGACCCGGACCTGAGTGGCGGCCCGATGCGGGGCACCCGATCGCGGCACCGTCACCGAATTTTCGCCGTACGCACACAGAACACGCATGCGCCGTGACAGTCCGGGTACGCGCTACGTCAGACAGGAAATGTTCGAGAGTGGTGTGCATACATCGCCGCCGACCGGGTACTCGCAGTCCGCACAGCCGAAGCAGGATCCGCCGCAACCGAGGCCGAAGAGGCAGACGTCAGGCCGCGACTTTACTGGGAGAGGTAATGGACACCGCCGTGATCCGGTCGGAGGCACAGGTCGTCGAGGAGACCGCCAGGACCAGGACGACGGGCGAGGGACCGCTGCCTGGAGTCGAGAACCCGCGGACCGTGGCACCGCGCGACGCGCGAGAGCTGTCCCGACAGTTCTTCCGGCGTCTGGCCGAAGTCGAGGAGGGCACGCACGAGTACCAGTACGCGCGCAACACCCTCATCGAGATGAACATGTCCCTCGTGCGTTTCGCGGCCGGCCGGTTCCGCGGTCGCGGGGACGACATGGAGGACATCGTCCAGACCGGGATGATCGGCCTGATCAAGGCCATCGACCGCTTCGAACTGGCGCGCGAGGTCGAGTTCACCTCGTTCGCGCTGCCCTACATCGTGGGCGAGATCAAGCGGTTCTTCCGTGACACCACCTGGGCGGTGCACGTACCGCGCCGGCTTCAGGAACTGCGGGTGGAACTGGCCAAGGCGCGTGAGGAACTCGCCAGCAGGCTGGACCGCGAGCCGACCGTCGCCGAACTGGCCACCCTGATGAACATCCCCGAGAAGGAGGTCGTTGAGGCGCAGATCGCCTCGAACGGCTACAACTCCTCCTCCCTGGACGCCGCGCTCACCGGTGACGGCGCCGAGGGCGGCGAGGCGGTCCTCGCCGACTTCATCGGTGTGGAGGAGAACGGCCTGCGGCTCGTCGAGGACTTCCAGTCGCTCGCGCCGCTGATGGCCGAACTCAGCGAACGCGACCGCCGGATCATCCACATGCGTTTCGTCGAGGAGGCCACCCAGGCCGAGATCGGCGAGGAGCTCGGCTGCTCGCAGATGCATGTGTCGCGGCTGATCAAGCGGATCATCATGCGGCTGCGCCAGGGCATGCTGGGCGAGCTGGGCTGCGCCTGACCCGAACATCGCGAGAGCGGGTGCCACCCCTGTCCCGGTAGAACGGGCGGGAGACGGCACCCGCTCTCGGCCTGTGGTCGGTGCGTCGCTCTCTCTGCGCCTCAGCCCAGGTGCACGACCGCGCGCACCCGCTTGCCGACCGGCACCCGTTCGACGGCGAGGTCGGCCGCCAGGACGTGCACGATCTCCAGACCGTGCCGGCCGATGCGCTCGGGATCCTTCGGAAAGCGCCGGGGCAGGGCCGCGCTGCTGTCGTAGACGATCACCGCCACCGCGATGTCCGTGCCCTCCAGCTCCAGGATGTACGGCCCGTTGCTGTGCCGGTCGGCGTTGGTGACCAGTTCGCTCACCACGAGGAGTACCGCGTCCTCGGCCCGGTCCTCGACGTCGGCGCACCACTCGGTCCTGAGCTGCTGCAGGAAGGCCGCGGCGAAGGACCTCGCCTCGGCGATGCATCCCGGCTCGCCCGTGTAGTGCGCCGCCCGCCGTAGCGGTTCCACGGGTACGTCGAAACCAGTCGGTATCACTACCCCGTCCAGGTGCTCGATCATGCGTTTCTCTCTCGGAAGCCGGACTGGCCGGACGCTGCTGCACCAGTGCTCGTACCCCGAGCCGCGCGTCACAGTCCCCGAGTCCTCGTGACAGGTTTACGCCGTGATCGAACACCCCGGGCGGCTCACAGGGCAGCGGAGGTGGCGGGCGTTCCGGTGGACGCCGATCGGGTCGTCGTAGCGGTGGTGTCGGAGGCCAGTGGGGCCTGCGGGGACGAGAGGTCGGGCGACGGGGGCTCGCTCGTGTCCGGCTCGGGGGCCGGCGGCTCCGAGGAGGGCGGCACGGACTTCGGGGACGGTGAGGACGGCGCGGTCGACGTGGACGGGCACGGGCTCGCCGAGCCGCTGGGCGGTTGACCGGTAGACGGCCCGGGGCTGTCGTCGCCGGTCAGGGAGACGCAGGGCGACGGCGAGGAGGGCGACGTGGGGGTGGACACGCTCACCGAGGGCGTGGGCGGGTGCTTGGGCGGGTCGGCCTGGTGGTCCTTCTTCCCGGTGTCGCCGTGGTGCCGGGAGAACCAGTCGCCGCGGTCGGGGTCGTAGATCACGAAGATGTTGACGACCTGGGCCGCGGGGGCCACCACGACCACGTTCGAGGGGTGGTACGAGGACCAGGAGTCGCCGGTGTGCCGGGGCGGGGTCTGCTGGGCGACCGGCGGGGTGAGCGGGTTGCCGCAGGCGCAGCGGACGCGCGGCACTCCGTGGGAGTCGACGAGGACGGCCGTGCCGGACTGCAGGACCGCCTGGTAGCTCGTGGCGGCGCCGTCGCGGTAACCGTGGTTGGTGACGCGGGTGTCCATGCGCAGCTGGACCGGCGTGAGCGAGCGCAGGTAGGCGGGGACCTGGGACGGCTCGACGCCGGCGACGGAGGCGAACGCGCTGTTCTTGGCCGGGGTCGCCCGGAGCGCGGTGATCTGTTTCTCCACGTCGCAGCTGGCGACGTTGCGGGTGCCGCCGTAGAGGCCGGGGGCGGCGCCGTCGACGCCACGCACCGCGTTGGCGGGGGCGGACCCGGACGACGGGGTGGACGGGGAGACCGAGATCGGTGGGGCGGAGCTGTCCGTCGCGGTGCTTTCGGTGAAGGGGTCGGGGCCGCTCTTGCCGGCGGCCTGGAGGAAGACCTCGCCGCCCTGGGCGCTGCCCGAGCCGCCGTCGGGCCGGGTGAAGACGACCGCGAGGACGACCGCGGCCACGACCAGGGTGGCGAGGACCGCGACGCGCGGGGCGGACCGCCACCAGGGGCGGCCGGGTTCCGGCGCGTGGGCTCCGCCGCTGCCCGGGGGTTCGGAGGGCGGGCCCGAGGGCGGCTGGGAGGGGCCCGACAGGGGGCCGGAGGGGGGTCCTGTGGGGCGGCCGGAGGACGGCGGTTCGACGCTCACGAGCTCCTCTTCCCGACGAGGGATTATGGCGGCTTTGTGGCGCTTCGCCGCTTATTTCCACGACATCCCCATTGTGTGCTCCGCATGGGTGCTGCCCGCAAGCCGACGCGGACGGCCCTCCCGACGGGCGCGCCGCCCGGGTGCTGCTTAGCGTGGCGGGGTGAGTGTCCCCACCCGTTCCGACCAGGCAGTCCTCGCCCGCCACGGCTGGGTGCGGGCGGTGGCCACGGTGCTGGCCGCGGTGATCGCCATGGGCGTGGTCGCCGCGCTGGGGCTGTGGGCGGCGGGTGCCTCGGACCTCCCGGACGACGCGTTCCCCCGGATCGTCGCGGCGACCGTCGTCACCGCCGTCGGCGGCACGATCGAACTGTCCGGGGACGCCGGAGGGCTCGCCGACACGAACGCCGGACTCACCGTGATCCCTCTCTCGGTCACACTCGTCGGCGCGCTGGTCCTCGGCGCGGGCTTTCTGCGGCCGCTCCGCCACCGGGCCGTCGCGGGAGCCGCCGAGCTGGCCGGATGGGCCGCCCGGATCGCCGTGCTGTGGCTGCTCGCGCTGCTCGGTCTGGCCCTGGCGGCACGCCAGTCGTTCGCGCTGTCGCTGGGCGACGGCACACTGAGCGGCATCGGCGACCTGTTCGACGTGTCGCCGAAGGTCGGCTTCACCACGGACGTGCCGCCCACCCTGTTCTTCGGGCTGCTGTGGCTGGCCGGGGTGCTGGTGCTGGCCGTGCTGGTCTCACGCGGGGCGCCGCTGCCGGCCCGGGTGCTGCGCCTCCAGGAGTCGGTACGGCCCGCCGCGTACGCCATGGTCGTGCTGCTGCTCGCGTACGTCGTCCTCGGCGTCCTCGTCGCCGTGGTGGTCGCGGCGACCCGGGGGCATGCCGTGGAGACCCTCGCCGTGATCCTGCTCGGCATGCCGAACCTGATGTGGCTCACCCTCACGATCGGTCTCGGCGCGACCTGGAACGGCCGGGTGGAGGGACCGTTCGGGCTGCCGATGCCGCATGTCCTGGACGAGGTGCTGCGCTCCTCGGACACCGCCACGCTGAACCTGGGCACGCTCGCCGCGCACGACGGCAGGGTGTGGTGGCTGGTGGTCGTGGACGCGGTGCTGCTGCTGGGCGCCGCCTTCGTCATGGCCGCGCGTTCACCGGCCCGGATGCGCCTGTGGCAGCACGCCGTGCACATGGCGGTGGCCTTCGCGCTGACGGTCCTGATGATCTGCCTCGTCGGCCGGATCTCCGCGCACTACGGGCTGTCGGTCCTCGGGATCGGGGACCTGGGGGGCAGGTTGGGCGGCGATCTGTTCCTGAGGCCCGAGCTGTGGTCGGCGATCGGTCTGGCCCTGTTGTGGGGGCTGGTCACCGGGTTCCTGGGCGGTCTGCTGGCGAAGCCGGTACGGCGACGGGGTGCGGCCCGCCCGGTGACCCGCTGAGGTACCGACCCCGATGGGGCACCGGCGAAGGCGCCGGTGAGGCGCCCTACCGTCGCCCGAAGACCGGTGCGGCCCAGCCCGGAGGCTGCCGGGGCCGCTCCTCCCCCGTCGGCACGGCCCGCAGGTCGACCGCCGTGGGCGGGTGGCCGGTCGTCGGATCGTCGCCGGTCGCGGCGGAGCGCAGGGCCGCGACGAAGGCGAGGCAGGAGTCGTGGCGGTCGTCGGGGCTCTTGGCGAGGGCCTTGGCGAAGACGGTGTCGAGGTGGGCGTCGAGGTCGGGCCGGGACTCCGTCAGCGGGGCCGGTTCGTCGTACTGGTGGGCCCACAGCAGGGCCATGTCGTCGTCGCGGCGGAACGGCGGCCGGCCCGCGAGGGTCTCGTAGACGACGCAGGCGAAGCCGTAGACGTCGCAGCGGCCGTCGACGGGCCGACCGGAGATCTGCTCGGGGGCCACGTAGTCGAGGGTGCCGACGAACTGGCCGACGGTCGTGAAGCCGGTCAGGGACAGGGATTTCTTCGTCAGGCCGAAGTCGGTGAGGTAGACGTGTTCGGGGTGGTCGCTGTCGGTGCCGCGGGCCACCAGGATGTTGCCGGGCTTCACGTCCCGGTGGACCAGGCCGTGCTCGTGGGCCGCGTCCAGCGCGGAGGCGACCTGGGCGGCGATGCGCACCGCGGTCGCGAGCGGCAGAGGTCCGTCGCGGTCGAGGAGGTGGCGCAGGTCGCTGCCGGAGACGTAGCGCATGGCGATGTAGAGCACACCGTCGGTCTCGCCCGCCTCGAAGACCGGCACGATGTGCGGGTGGTCGATCGCGGCGGCCACCCGGGACTCGTGGGTGAAGCGGCGGCGGAAGGTGTCGTTGCGGGCGAGTTCGGGGGCCAGCAGCTTGAGGGCGACGGTCCGGTCCAGGCGCAGGTCCCGGGCACGGTAGACGACGGCCATGCCGCCGCGGCCGATCTCGCGCTCGATGCGGTAGCTCGCGACCTGCTTGCCGATCAGCTCGGAGGGCCGTCCCGAGAAGAGGCTCGATTCACGTGCCATCGGGCGTCACGACCTGGGTGGGGGCGTGTCCGACGTCGGCCGCGACGGCACGGGGACCCTCGTCCGTGGCGTAGGTGCTCAGCCGTGCGCCGTCCGCGTAGGCCCACCGGCCCTGTTCGGTGTCGTACACCCACATCGACTCCCCGTCGACGACGACCCCGAGCCGCAACCCCTGGGTACGGCCGTGGAAGGCCTCGCCCTCCAGAGCGCCGGCCGCGAGGTCCTCGACCGCGGCCCGGTAGCGGGCCAGGGTCTGTTCGGCGCGGGTGAGCAGGGGGCGGGGGTCGGCGGTGCGGGTGAGGGGGCCGCCGGCGAGCGGCGGGTCCTCGGGCACGGCGACCAGGTGGCGGCCGTCGACCCAGGCGGACCAGCCGTTGGCGCACAGGACATGCCCCCAGTCGCCGCGTCGCTCGACGAGCTGGACCGGCAGCAGGGCGTCGAGGGGCACGGTGGGGCGGGCGGGGTCGGGGGCCTCCCAGGCGGGCATGCCGTTCTGGGGCACGACGTGGCTGGGGCGGAAGCCGGGGGGAGTCGCCATCGGGCCCTACTTCCGCATCACGGCGGGTTCGTGGCGGCGCAGCAGCCGGGCGACGACGTATCCGAAGAGCGCCGACAGCACGACCAGCATGGCCACGTTCAGGAGCCACACTCCGGCCGAGTGACGGAACAGCGGGTCGCCGGTCAGTTCGCCGGGCACGATCCGGGAGAGGCCGACCGTGCCGGCCATCGCACCGAGCGCCCATCGCGAGGGCACCAGCCACGACAGTTGTTCCAGGCCGGGCACGCCGTCGAGTTTCAACAGGGCGCCGCAGAAGACCACCTGGACGATGGCGAGCAGCACGAGCAGCGGCATCGTCACCTCCTCCTTGCGCACCAGCGCGGAGACCAGCAGGCCGAGCATCATCGCGGTGAACGCCAGCAGGGCGACGGCGACGGTGACTTCGACAAGGGGTGGCATCAACACGCCTTCTCCGCCCGGTGCGTTGAGGTCGACGCCGAACAGCCCGACCAGGGTCAGCACGACGGCCTGCAGCACGGTGACGGTGCCGAGGACGACGACCTTGGACATCAGGTACGCCGATCTGGACAGGCCGACGGCCCGTTCACGCCGGTAGATCACCCGTTCCTTGACGAGTTCGCGCACGGCGTTGGCGGCGCCGGTGAGGACTCCGCCGACGCACAGGATCAGCAGGGCGTTCATCGCCGTCTCCTGCGTGAGTCTGCTGCCCGCGAGGGCCCGGGCCATGGCGCCCATCACGAACGGCAGCGCGATCATGATGACGAGGAAGGTGCGGTCGGCGCCGAGGGCCGCCGTGTACCGGCGGACGAGGGTGCCGAGTTGGGCGCCCCGGCTGCGGGGGCGGGGCGGGGGTGCGATGACGACGGGGCCCTCGCGCTGTCGTCGGGGCTGTGCGGTCGCGTCCTGGACGTACCGGCGCCGGCAGGCGGAGGTGCGGAACTCTCCGGCCCAGTCGCGGTCGCGGTCCCGTTCGAAGGCCTCGAAGGCCTCCGGCCACTCGGTGAAGCCGAAGTAGGCGAGGGCGTCCTCGGGCGGCCCGTAGTAGGCGATCCGCCCGCCGGGGGCGAGGACGAGGAGGCGGTCGCAGACGTCGAGGCTGAGGACGCTGTGGGTGACCACGATGACCGTGCGGCCGTCGTCGGCGAGGTCGCGCAGCATGTGCATCACCGAGCGGTCCATGCCAGGGTCCAGGCCCGAGGTCGGTTCGTCGAGGAACAGCAGGGACGGCTTGGTCAGCAGTTCCAGGGCCACGCTGACGCGCTTGCGCTGGCCGCCGGAGAGGCTGTGCACGGGCTGGCGGGCGCGCTCCTCCAGGCCGAGTTCCCGGATCACCTCGTCGACCCTGGCCCGGCGCTCGGCCTTGGCGGTGTCCTGCGGGAAGCGGAGTTCGGCGGCGTAGGACAGGGCGCTGCGGACGGTCAGCTGGGCGTGCAGGATGTCGTCCTGGGGGACCAGGCCGATGCGCTGACGCAGTTCGGCGTAGTCCCGGTAGAGGTCGCGGCCGTCGTAGAGGACGGTGCCGTGGTCGGCGGGGCGCTGTCCGGTGAGGGCGTTGAGGAGCGTGGACTTGCCGGCGCCGCTCGGGCCGACGACCGCCAGCAGACACTTCTCCCCCACCGGGAACGACACCTGGTCGAGGAGGGTCTTGCGGCCGTGGTCGACGGCGACGGTGAGGTCCTGCACGTCGAGGGAGACCTCGCCGGTGTCGACGTACTCCTGCAACTGGTCGCCGACCAGGCTGAACGCCGAGTGGCCGATGCCGACGATGTCGCCGGGGCCGAGGGGGGCACGGGTGACGGGCAGACCGTTGAGGAAGGTGCCGTTGTGGCTGCCGAGGTCGACGATCTCGTACGTCCCGTCCGGCAGGGCGCGCAGTTCGGCGTGCCGGCGGGAGACGATCAGGTCGTCGATGACCAGGTCGTTGTCGTCGGCGCGGCCGATGCGGACGGTGCGCGCGGGCAGCGGACGGACGGTCGTGGGCTGTCGGAAGGTGCCGGTCAGCGCGGGCATCGAGACCGCGGAGGGACGTTCCGGAACGGGCGGCGGGAGGCTGGTGAGGGTGGCGCACGGGCCGTCGGCGGGGCTGCCGAAGCGGATCACGCTGCCGGGTCCGACGCCCCATTCCTGGACGCGGCGGCCGTCGGCGAAGGTGCCGTTGGTGCTGTGCTCGTCCGCCAGCGTCCAGTGGCCGGCCTCGGGCCGCAGCACCGCGTGGTGCCACGAGACCCGGGCATCGTCGATGACGATGTCGCTCAACGGATCGCGACCGACGTGGTAGTCGTGGCCCGGACTCATCACCGTGGAGCCGGTCTCGGTCTCCAGGACGAGTTCGGGCGCCGTCGGTGCGTCCGGCCGCTCCGCCATGCCAGAATTCTACCGATTCATCATGATTCCCGCCTGGTGTCGCCCGTCAGGCCACGGGCGTGAACAGTGCCGCCGTGGTGCGCTGCATACGCAGGGCGTCCACGGACTCCGCCAGCAGTTCGTATTCGGTGGTGTCGTCACAGGCGGCGATCCGCACCAGCCGTCCCGCGGCCAACTCGTCGGCGACCAGTCCCTGTTGGATCACGTCCCCGCTCCAGCCGCGCAGCACGGCCGGCACGTCGGCCACGGTGCCCCCGACCGGTACGAGCGCACCGGAGGGGAAGTGTTCGGCCTCGGGCTGGGGGTCTAATCGATCGGCGATCCAGGCCGCACGGTCCCGCAGCCACCACAGGGCCAGCGCGAGCGTGGGGGCGCGGTAGGTTCCGAGGGGTACGCCGATGCGCCGACCTCCGCAGGTGCCGTACCCCGTGACATGGCACAGGAATTCGTCGTGCACGATCCACTCCCCCGCTGCTTCGCTAGCCTGTCGGCAGGGCCTCGCTCTCGTGCGGCTCATGTGCTGTGCGTGACTGGATCTTCGCTGGATGTGAAGCCCTAGCTGTCGAGTATGTTCACTACTGAAACAGTGTCACCACAACTTTCCGGCCAGTCTCCTGGCATATTCAGCGCCATTACTGGCCGAAAGCCGACGGCGAGGGCCGCGGGACCGGGTCGGCGATGAGTTTTCCCCGTTCCACGGGTCTTCAGAGGTGAAGACCGGCGAAAACGGAGGACATCATGCCCACGACCGGAGAACTGGACACGGAATTCACCGCCGAACTCGGCAGAAACCCGGAGAAGGGCAGCTGGACCTGTGTCCGCTGGCCCGCCTCCGTGGCCTTCTTCGGCACCCGGGGCCTGGTCAAGGTCCGCGGGACGATCGACGGACACCCCTTCCGGAGTTCCTTCATGGCCCTCGGGGACGGCACCCACATGCTGCCCGTCAAGGCCGAGGTGCGCCGGGCGATCGGCAAGGAGGCGGGGGACACGGTGACCGTGCGTCTTCAGGAGCGGCTGAGCTGAGCCGCCACCGCGGGGTTCGCTCATGAGGGGGGCGAGGCCACGGTCACCGGCCACGGCGCGGCCCAACCGCAGACGTCCGGGGTGAGGCTCCTGGGGGGATACCTGTCCGTTCGGCGGTGTGCGGCCACTGCCCGGCACCGGCCTGGAGTACGGTGCCCGGCGTGCTCGACCGCAGGTGGCGATGACCCGCGTGGGAGGTCCCGCGGGTCACGCCCGGATCCCCTGACGAGGGGGTTCAGCCCGGTTCAGCCCCTGAGGACGGCGTCGATGCGGGCCAGCTCCTCCTGGTCGAAGTCCAGGTTGCGGATGGCGCCGACACTGTCCTCCACCTGCCGCGCGCTGCTCGCGCCGACCAGGGCCGAGGTCACCCGGCCGCCCCGCAGCACCCAGGCCAGCGCCAGCTGGGCCAGGGTCTGGCCGCGGGACTTGGCGATGTCGTTCAGCTCGCGCAGCTGCCGCACCAGGTCCTCGGTGACCGCGTCGGAGTTCAGGAACGGGCTGTCGCTCGCCGCGCGGGAGCCCTCGGGGATGCCGTCGAGGTAGCGGCCGGTCAGCAGCCCCTGCTCCAGCGGGGAGAAGACGATGGAGCCGACCTGGAGCTCGTCCAGCGCGTCCAGCACGCCCTCGTTCTCGGGGCGCCGGTCCAGCATCGAGTAGCGCGGCTGGTGGATGAGGAGCGGGGTGCCCAGCTCGCCCAGGATGCGGGCGGCCTCCCGGGTCTGCTCCGCCGAGTAGTTGGAGAGGCCGACGTAGAGCGCCTTGCCCTGCTGGACCGCGGTGTGCAGGGCGCCCATCGTCTCCTCCAGGGGAGTCTCCGGGTCGGGGCGGTGCGAGTAGAAGATGTCGACGTAGTCCAGGCCCATCCGCTTCAGGCTCTGGTCGAGGGACGACAGCACGTACTTGCGCGAACCCCACTCGCCGTACGGGCCGGGCCACATCAGATAGCCGGCCTTGGTGGAGATGACCAGCTCGTCGCGGTAGGGCGCGAAGTCGGCCCGGAGGGCCTCGCCGAAGGCGGACTCGGCGGCGCCGGGCGGCGGGCCGTAGTTGTTGGCCAGGTCGAAGTGGGTGATGCCGAGGTCGAAGGCGCGGCGCAGGATGGCGCGCTGTGTGTCGACCGGGCGGTCGGGGCCGAAGTTGTGCCACAGGCCCAACGACAACGCGGGAAGCTTCAGGCCGCTGCGTCCGGTGCGCCGGTAGGGCATGTCCGCGTAACGGTCGGGGTGTGCGGTGTACAACGCGACTCCAGGGGGGTGGGCGTGAGCACGGTGGAACCAGGTTTCCTGAAAACCGTTGTCCACTCTCGCGCGACCTGGGTGCATTCGTCCAACAGGAGAATCCGATGGAATTCAGCGCGTACGCTTCTCAATCATGGAACTGCGCCATCTCCAGCACTTCGTGGCGGTCGCCGAGGACCAGCACTTCACCCGGGCCGCCGAACGGCTGATGGTGTCCCAGTCAGGGCTGTCGGCCTCCATCCGCGCGCTGGAGCGGGAGCTGCAGACCCCGCTGTTCGTGCGGACGACCCGCCGGGTGACGCTCACGGAGGCCGGCCGGGCGCTGCTCGGCGAGGCCGAGCGGATCCTGGCCCAGGTGCGGTCGGCCCACGAGGCCGTCGCCGCCGTGCAGGGAGTGCTGCGGGGCACGCTCGCGCTGGGCACCGAGCAGTGCATCGCGGGCGTGCACGTGGCCAGACTGCTGGCCGCGTTCCGGCGGCTGCATCCGGACGTGGAGATCCGGCTGCGGCAGGCGGGGGCGGGCGCGCTCGCCGAGGAGGTCGCCGCCGGGCGGCTCGACCTCGCGTTCGCGGTCCGCACCCAGGCGGACACCGACCAGCTGCGCTCGGTGCCGCTGACCAGTGAGCCGATGACCGTGCTGTGTCATCCCAGTCACCGGCTGGCGACCGCCGGGGCGGCGGTGACGCCGGAGGAGATCGGCGGCGAGGTCTTCGTCGACTTCCATCCCGACTGGGGGCCGCGCCGGATCACCGACGCCGCGTTCGCCGGAGCGGGCGTACGGCGGACGGTCGCGCTGGAGGTGAACGACGTGCACAGCCTCCTGGACCTGGTGGACGAGAACCTCGGCATCGCGGTCGTGCCGCGGCACTTCCGGCACAAGCGGGAGTTCCTCGCCTCCCTGCCGCTGAAGGGGACCGACGAGACGGCGTACGAGACGGTCGCACTGCTGCCGCCCCCGCAGGCGGCGAGTCCCGCGGCCCGGGCGCTGATGACGCTTCTGGAGAGGGCGGACGCGTGACGGATCCCGGAACGGCGCACGCGTGACGGACGCGGATGCGGGAGGGTGGGTCCCATGCATGCCAAGGACATCCTCATCGAGGCGTACGGCCGCATCCGGGAAGAGGTCCACGCCGTCGTCGAGGGCCTCGGCCCGGACGACCTCGCCGCCCGTCCCGCCGCCGACGCCAACTCCGTCGCCTGGCTGGTCTGGCACCTCACCCGGGTTCAGGACGACCATGTGGCCGACGCCGCCGGGTTCGACCAGGTGTGGCTGTCACAGGGCTGGGAGAAGCGCTTCGGGCTCGACCTTCCGCCCCGGGACACCGGCTACGGACACACCGCGGCGAAGGTCGGCAAGGTGCGGGTCGACTCCGGTGACCTGCTGACCGGGTACTACGACGCCGTGCACGAACAGAGCCTCGGGTATCTGCGCGGGCTGACCGCCGGGGACTTCGAGCGGATCGTGGACGAGCGCTGGGATCCACCGGTCACGCTCGCGGTACGGCTGGTCAGCGTCCTGTCCGACGATCTTCAGCACGTCGGACAGGCCGCCTATGTACGGGGGCTGCTTCAGAGCGCGTCCGCGTAGCCCGGCAGGACGACGTCCTCGATCAGGGCCCTGCGCTCGTCGAACGGGACGAAGGCGCTCTTGAGGGCGTTGACCGTGACCGTGCGCAGGTCCTCGACGCTCCAGCCGGCCTCCTCGACCAGCAGGGACATCTCACGGGTCATCGTCGTGCCCGACACCAGGCGGTTGTCGGTGTTGAGGGTGACGCGGAAGCCGAGGTCCTTCAGGGCGGTGATCGGGTGCTCGGCGATCGAGGTGGCGGCGCCCGTCTGGAGGTTGGACGTGGGGCACATCTCCAGGGCGATCCGGCGGTCGCGGACCCAGCCGGCGAGGCGGCCGAGCTTGCCGTCGACGATGTCGTCGGTGAGGCGGACGCCGTGCCCGATGCGCTGGGCTCCGCACACCTGGAGGGCCTGGTGGATGCTGGGCAGGCCGTGCGCCTCACCGGCATGGATGGTGAACGGCACGTTCTCCCGGCGCAGGTGCTCGAACGCGGCCAGGTGGTCGGCGGGCGGGAAGCCGTCCTCGGCGCCGGCGATGTCGAAGCCGACGACGCCCGCGTCACGGAAGGCGACGGCCAGGTCGGCGGCCTCGCGGACCCGGTCGAACATCCGCATCCCGCACAGCAGGGTGCCGACCCGGACCGGGGTGCCCGCGGCGGCCGCCTTCGCCATCCCCGCGGCGAGGCCCTCCTGGACGGTCTCGACGACCTCGGCGAGGGCCAGCCCGCCGTCGGTGTTCAGCTCGGGGGCGTAGCGCACCTCGCCGTAGACGACACCGTCCGCGGCGAGGTCGAGGACGTACTCCTCGGCGGTGCGCAGCAGGCCCTCGCGGGACTGCATCACGGCGAGGGTGTGCTCGAAGGTGGCTATGTAGCGGACCAGGTCGCCGGAGTTGGCGGCCTCGAAGTACCAGGCGGCGAGCTCGTCCGGGTCGGTGGTCGGCAGGGTGTGCCCGACCGCGTCCGCGAGTTCCACCACGGTGGCGGGGCGCAGACCGCCGTCGAGGTGGTCGTGGAGCACCGCCTTGGGGAGCCGGCGGAGGGTGTCGGTGTCGATGCGGGGCGCGGTCATGTGCGTGGTGTCTTTCTCGGGTCAGGCGGTGGTGGCGGGCTGGAGGAGGTCCCAGCGGTTTCCGTACAGGTCCTGGAAGACGGCGACCGAGCCGTACGGCTCGTGGCGCGGCTCCTCCAGGAAGGTCACGCCGGCGGCGAGCATGCGGGCGTGATCGCCGGCGAAGTCGTGGGTGTGCAGGAAGAAGCCGACCCGTCCGCCGGTCTGGTCACCGACCCGGGCGCGCTGGTCCTCGTCCTTGGCGCGGGCCAGCAGCAGATCGGTGCCGCCCTCGCCGGTGCCCGGTCGGACGGTGACCCAGCGGGAGCCGTCCGGGCGCGGGGTGTCCTCGACGAGGTGGAAGCCGAGGGCCTCGGTGTAGAAGCGGATCGCCTCGTCGTAGTCGTCGACGACGAGGGTGACCAGGGCGATGTGTCGCATCGGGGCCTTTCGGAGCGGGCGATTGACGGGAGAGGTTATACGTAAAACCTCGGCCGCGCCAGTCAGCGGTGGAGGCCGCTCCCCACAGCCCGGCGGAGGCCGCTCAAGGCGGCCCTCGCGTGCGTGACAGGCTGGAGATCACGTCCGCGGGCTGTGCCCCGCCCGCACTGCCGCACAGGAGTCTCGCGTCATGAGCGAACTGCCGAAGCCGACCGGTGCCTCGGCCCACCAGAACGTCACCTTCCCCAGCGGCGAAAGCACCGCGCACGGCTATCTGGCGCTGCCGCCCTCCGGTCACGGACCGGGTGTCATCGTCATCCAGGAGTGGTGGGGCCTGCCCGACCACATCACCGACGTGGCCGACCGGCTCGCCCGGGAGGGTTTCGTCGCCCTCGCTCCCGACCTCTACGGCGGCCATGTGGCCCACGAGAGCCAGGAGGCCCTGCGGATGATGCAGGACCTCCCGGTCGCCCGCGGTGTCGAGCTGCTGTCCGGCGCCGTCGACCATCTGCTGTCCCGGCCCGAGGCCACCTCGGACACGGCCGGCGCGGTCGGCTTCCGCATGGGCGGCGGCTTCTTGCTGTACCTGGCCGCGGCCGACCCGCGGGTGAGCGCCGCCGTGCCGTTCTACGGCCTCATCCAGGGCGAGATGCCCGACTTCTCGGGGCTCGGGGCGCAGGTCCTCGGGCACTTCGGCGAACTCGACCGGAGCATCCCGGCCGAGACCGTCGACCGGCTGGCCGGCGCCATCGAGCAGGAGTCGGGGGTGACCCCCGACTTCCGCCGCTACCCGGCCGACCACGCCTTCTTCAACGACGGCCGCCCGGTCTACCACGCCGAGTCGGCGGCCCGCGCCTGGGAGAGCACGGTGTCGTTCCTGCGGAAGCAGTTGGGCTAGACCGCGGGGAGGAGAACGGCGAAGAGTCCTGCCGCTCGGGTGCCGTCCGCCGCGTCCCACGGTCCGGCGACATGGCCGAGCGCACCCTCCGGCAGGGTCGGCACCCCGTCCGGGACGGGGCGCAGGGCCCGGTGCAGGCGGAGCGTTCCGCCCTGCGGGAGGGTCAACTCGGTGCTCTCCTCGCCCTCTTCGACCTTCACGGCGGTGGTCGGAAGCGGGTCGTCACCCGCGTAGGAGCGGACGATGTCCGGGTCCGGGGTGTTGTCGACGCTCTGCGCCTGTGCCTCGGCGCCGCCCTCGACCAGGGCGAGCAGCCGGTCCACCAGCACCGGGTCGTGGGAGCCGTCGTAGGCCCAGCGGGGACCCAGCACGCCGTGCTCCATGGTGCCGACGAGGGCGTGCTCCGCCCCGGCGAGCGGGGCACCGCGGTAGGTGAGCGGCACCAGGTAGGCGGCGGGGTCCGTGCCCGCGGTGTCGGTGACCACCATGAACTCGATGCCGACCTCGCCCTCGGGGTCGTCCAGCCGGAAGCCGCCGGCCTTGGCGAGCTGGGGTGCTCCCGGGCCGCCGGAGTACCAGGGGCGGGTGGGCAGCCAGGCGGTGAGCAGTTCGAGCTTGGTGGGCGTGAGCGTGGTGCGGTGGATGACGGCCATGCGGAAAGTTCCCTCTTCGTCGGATGCGGTCGGGTCTGTTCGCGTCTCGTCGTTCTTCGTCGAGCCGGTCCGGGCGTACACACTGTCGCACCGGCGCCGGGCGGGTAGCGTTCCCGCTATGGAGATCACCGGGCCGCCCCGTACCGCCGAGCAGCGCAAGCGTGACGTACTGACCCGTCTGGAACGGGAGTCGGACATCTGGGTGGCCACCGCCGACGCCGACGGACTGCCGTGTCTGGTTCCGCTGTGGTTCGTGTGGGACGGGGACTCCGTGTGGATGGCCACGCGCCCGACGAACCCCACCGGCCGCAATCTGAGCGGCGGCGGCCGGGCCCGGCTGGCGTTCGGGCACACCCAGGACGTCGTCCTTCTCGACGGTGAGGCGCGGATGTTCGGGGGGCTCGACGTGCCGGACCCGGCCGTCGGCGCCTTCGTGGGGAAGACCGGCTGGGATCCGCGCACGGAGCGAGCGTCGTACGCGTTCGTCCAGGTCCGGCCGGACGCCGTGCAGGCGTGGCACGGGGTGCACGAGATGCGTGGACGGCATCTCATGCGGGACGGGGCTTGGGTCGTCTGAGGTCGCCCCGGGTCGGTCAACCGGCCCTGTGGTGCAGCGCGTCGAGTGTGGAGAGTTCCTCGTCGGTGAGCCGGAGGGCGCCCGCGGCCACGTTCTCGACCAGGTGGTCCGGGTTGCCCGTGCCCGGGATGGCCAGGACGTGCGGGCCCTGGTGCAGAGTCCAGGCGATCCTCACCTGGGCGGGGCTGACGCCGTGGGCCCGGGCCACGGCGAGGACCGCGTCGTCGTGGTCGGTGGTCGCGCCCCCGGAGCCCGCGTCGCCCGCGACGGCGAAGAACGGCACGAAGGCGATGCCCTGTTCGCCGCACAGGCGCAGGAGTTCGTCGGTGGCCGGATCGTGGAGGTCGAGCCCGAAGCGGTTCTGCACGGACACCACGGGCGCGATGGCCTGCGCCTCGGCGAGGTGGCGGGGTTCGACGCCGGAGATGCCGAGGTGCCGGACCAGGCCCGCCGCACGCAGTTCGGCGAGGGCACCGAAGTGCTCGGCGATCGAGTCCTGCCGCATCCGGCGGAGGTAGACGACGTCCAGGTGGTCCCGGCCGAGCTCGCGCAGGTTCTCCTCGACGTGCCCGCGCAGGTCCTCGGGACGGGCCGACGTCCCCCACTCCCCCGACCAGTCGCGGAACGGGCCGACCTTCGCGGCGACGACCAGCTCGTCCGGATAGGGCGCGAGCGCGCTGTTGATGAGTTCGTTGGCGGAGCGCAGGGCGGAGAAGTAGAAGGCGGCCGTGTCGATGTGGTTCACGCCGAGCTCGACGGCCGCGCGCAGCACGGCGATCGCACGCCGCCGGTCGCTCGGCGTCCCCTGGTGGAAGGCCGCGCTGCCCGTCAGCCGCATCGCGCCGAAGCCGACGCGGCTGACGGTGAGGTCGCCGAGCTTCCAGGTGCCCGCGGCATCCGCGGTGATCGTTTCGGAGGTCATCGGCGGAGTCTGACATACGTCGGACGGGCCTCCGTACGCGCTGTGCGGACCTCTGCCCGGCGTCCCCTCGTGCCGCCTCAGCAGTACAGGTTGGCGCCCGGTGCGACGCCGAGGATCTGCGCGAACTGCTGGTACTTGGTCACCCGGCTCTGCACCTGCGCCGGGTTCCTGCCGTCGCACTCCAGGGATCCGTTGATGCTGCGGATCGTCTGGCCGAAGCCCGCGCTGTTGACCATGGCGTTGTGCGGGGTCATGGTGCCGGGACCGTTCTGCGTGTTCCAGTACCACAGGCCCGTCTTCCAGGCGACGGCCGCGTCGTTCTGCACCAGCCAGGGGTTGTTGAGGAGGTCGAGGCCGAGGGCGTCGCCGGCCGCCTTGTAGTTGAAGTTCCAGCTGAGCTGGATCGGGCCGCGCCCGTAGTAGGCGGCCTGGCCGGCCGGGCAGCCGTACGGCTGGCTCCAGTCGCAGTAGTGCGGGTAGTTGGCGGTGTTCTGCTCGACCACGTGCACCAGGCCGCCGGTCTCGTGGCTGACGTTGGCGAGGAAGGCCGCCGCCTCCTGCTTCTTCACCGTGTCGCTGCCGGTGTTGGCGAAGCCGGGGTAGGCGCTCAGGGCGGCGGTGAGGCCGCTGTACGTGTAGAACGAGTTCCGGCTCGGGAACATCTGGTTGAACTGCGCCTCGGTCACCACGAAGGTGCCGACCGGCGTCCCGGTGCCGCTACAGGCATAGGGCTCCCAGTACCAGGTGCTGATGAGCGGGTCGTAGCCCGGGTTGGCGTGTTCGGCCCTGTACGCCTTGCCGTCGGTGTAGCGGACGATGTCACCGGCCGCGTACGACCGTCCGGCCACCCAGCTCGGATAGCTGGAGCAGGCGGCGGCGGACGCGCTGGTGGCGGGCAGCACGATCGGTACGGTGCTTCCGAGGACGAGTGCGGTCACAACTGCGGCGATGCGGCGTCTCGACACGGGGTCAACTCCTCTGCGGAGCACGGCCGCTCCCCTGACAAGGGCAGCGCGAGGCGGACCCTGGTGCGCACGGGCCGGCCGGGCCGGCCACGGCGTGGGGGCGGCCGTGGTGGGGGGTGTGGAGCCACACTCAACTCCTTTGGTCTGTACCAGTCAAGGGTGTAGACCAGTTCACTCGTGTCAGCGTGAAACCGTGTGAAACGGCTCGGACCCGCACGGAACGAGGCGGGGGGGGCCCTCCCGGACCCGCCCCGCCTCGCCGCCCTGCCTTCGTCCCGCCCCGCCCCGTTCGGCAGCGGGTCCTAGCTCAGCGGCTTGCTCAGCACCGCCTTGCGGTGGCTGAACGTCTCGATCGAGTAGCGGCCGTGGTAGTTGCCCATGCCGCTCTCCCCCACGCCGCCGAACGGCAGGTCGGAGACGGTGAGATGGGCGAGCGGCAGCCCGTAGCCGACGCCGCCCGAGGAGGTCTCGTCGGCGATCCGCCGCCGGGTGGTGTCGGACTCCGAGAAGACGTACAGCGCGAGGGGCTTGTCGCGGTCGTTGATGAAGTCGATCGCGTCGTCGAGTCCGGCGACGGTGACGATCGGCAGGATCGGGCCGAAGATCTCCTCCCGCATGACGGGCGACTTGGGGTCGACGTCGGCGAGGACGGTCGGGGCGAGGTACTTCGTCGTCCGGTCGCCGACCCCGCCGACGACCGTACGGCCCGAGTCGAGCAGGCCCGACAGGCGGTCGAAGTGGCGTTCGTTGACGATCCGGCCGTACTCGCCGGAGTCCTTCGGGTCGGCGCCGAACAGTGCCTCGACGGCCCGGACGAGGGCCGGCTCCAGGGCTGCGGCGGTGGCCGGGTCGGTCAGCACGTAGTCGGGGGCCACACAGGTCTGGCCGGCGTTGAGGAACTTGCCGCGCGCCAGCCGGTCGGCGACGACATCGAGGTCGGCGTCGGCGTCGACGAACGCAGGTGACTTGCCGCCGAGTTCGAGGGTGACCGGAGTGAGATGCTCGGCGGCGGCCCGCAGGACGATACGGCCGACCGCGCCGTTGCCGGTGTAGAAGATGTGGTCGAAGCGCTCGGCCAGCAGAGCGGTGGTCTCGGGGATACCGCCCTCGACGACGGCGACCGCGTCGGTGTCGAGGTAGGCGGGCAGCAGCCGGGCCAGCGCGGCGGAGGTGGCGGGGGCCATCTCGCTCGGCTTGGCGACGACCGCGTTGCCGGAGGCCAGGGCGCCGACGACGGGGGCGAGCAGGAGTTGGGCCGGGTAGTTCCAGGGGGCGATGACGAGGACCACGCCGAGGGGGTCGTACTGGGTCCAGGCGGTCGCGTCGGCGCCGAGGTGGGCCGGGACCGGGGCCGACTCCGGGTCCAGCCAGTCGGCGAGGTGCTCCAGGGTGTGGTCGATCTCCCGGACGGTGAAGTCGATCTCGGTGCGGTGGGCCTCGGCGGAGCTCTTGCCGAGGTCGGCGTGGAGCGCGGCGGCCAGGTCGGCACCGTTCTCCGTGAGCATCTCGCGCAGGCGGCCCAGCTGGGTCGTGCGCCAGGCGACGGACTTGGTGCGGCCGGCGCGGAAGGTGGCGCGCAGGCGGGCCACGACGTCGGCGGGCTGCTCGGGGGTGTGCTGGTTCACGGTGCCTCGCTGGTGGGACGTGTGCGTATCAGGTGTATACGCCAACCATTCGGATGGGGAAATGATTCCAGCAGGCGGGAAACACCGTCCGTAGCCACGCCGCTACGGGTGGACGATCGGTGGGCGGACCTCGTGGCGGAGGCGACGGTCGGCGGGCGGACTCCGTCGAGGTTCCTTCGAGGTCGAGGTTCCTTCGAGCGTGTCGACGAGCCGGTCCCGCAGGGCGCGGGATTGTGTCGTCCCGCGGCTCCGCCGCGTGGGCGCGGCGGAGCCGCGGTCGACCCGCGCGCGCCGGACGGCGGAGTCCACTCCGTCAGCCGGCGAACGGCACCTGTGCCGACGGGGTGACCTGGTCACCGTTCGGATGCCGCCACAGGCCCTCCGCGGCCAGCCGGGGCAGCACGCCCTCCCCGAACCAGTACGCCTCCTCAAGGTGCGGGTATCCGGAGAAGACGAACTCGTCGATGCCCAGCGCGTGGTACTCCTTGATCCGCTCGGCTACCTCCTCGTGGCTGCCGACCAGGGCCGTCCCCGCGCCGCCGCGCACCAGGCCGATCCCGGCCCACAGATTGGGGTGGATCTCCAGCCCGTCCCGGCCGCCGCCCCCGTGCAGCGCGAGCATCCGCTGCTGGCCCTCGGACTCGCTGCGGGCCAGCCCGGCCTGTACGGACCGCACGGTCTCCGGGTCGAAGCCCGCGAGCAGGCGATCGGCCTCGGCCCAGGCCTGTGCGGAGGTGTCGCGGGTGATGACGTGCAGCCGGATGCCGAACCGCAGGGTGCGTCCCTGTTCCGCCGCGAGCCCCCTGATCCAGGCGATCTTCTCGGCGACCTGGGCCGGCGGCTCGCCCCAGGTGAGGTACACGTCGACGTACTTGGCGGCGATCTCACCGGCGATCGGCGAGGACCCGCCGAAGTACACCTCGGGCACCGGGTCCGGCACCCGCGCCAGCTTCGCGTCCTCGACCTGGAGGTGTTCGCCCCGCAGGTCGACGGTCTTGCCCTCCCACAGCCCCCGGACGATCTCCAGGAACTCGCCGGTGCGGCGGTAGCGGGCGTCCTTGTCGAGGAAGTCCCCGTAGGCCCGCTGCTCGTGGCTCTCGCCACCGGTGACGACGTTCAACAGGAGCCGTCCGCCGGTCTGCCGCTGGAATGTGGAGGCCATCTGCGCGGCGAGCGTCGGCGAGACGAAGCCGGGCCGGAAGGCGACCAGGAACTTCAGGCGTTCGCTCTGCTGGGCGACCATCGCGGTGGTCAGCCACGCGTCCTCGCACCAGGCGCCGGTGGGGGTGAGCGCGCCCTCGAAGCCCAGGTCCTCGGCGGCGCGGGCGATCTGGCTCAGGTAGGCGACCGTCGGGGGCCGGTCCCGTCCGGAGGAGGTGGCCGGGGTGCCGTGTCCGCCGCCGACGACATGGCGGCTGTCGCCATTGGTGGGGAGGAACCAGTGGAAGGTGAGGGACACGTGAGGTCTCCGTTCTGAGAAGGTCGCCTCGGAGGTGGTCCGGAGGCCGTCTGGAGGTGACCCGGAGGTCGTCTAGAGAAGGCCGTGGCGCGGTGGCCGCGTGCCGTTCAGTACGTACCTGCCGATGTGCTGGACCTTCCAGCGGGCCGGGTCGTGCAGGGTGTGGGTGCGGGCGTCACGCCAATGCCGGTGCAGGTTCAGGGAGTCGAGCGCCGAGCGGGTGCCGGACACCTCGAACAGGGCGCTCGTGACCTCCACGGCGCTCTGCGCGGCGTGCGCCTTCGCGGCGGCCACCGCGATGGACGCCTCGGCCGCCGTGTCGTCGGTCAGGTCCCCGCGGGCCGCGTCGACCGCACGGGCGGCTTCCCGCAGCAGCGCCTGCGACGCCCGCACCTGGACGGCGAGTTCACCGAACCTCTGGATGAGCAAGGGGTCCTCGGCGGCTGTCTCCACCCCGCTCTCGAACCACGGGCGGCTCTTGGTGCGGACGAACGCGGCGGCCTCGGCCAGCGCTCCCGCGGCGATACCCGCGTCGATCGCCGCGTGCAGCAACTGAGCTACGGCACCGTGGAGTTGGGGACCGTGGAAAGTGAGGTGGTGCGGGAGGACCCGGTCGGCCGGAACCGGGACGCCGTCCAGACGTACGGTGCCGCTGGCGGTCGTGCGCTGCCCCATGCCCTCCCAGTCGTCGATCACCGTGAGGCCGGGGGCGTCCCGCGGCACGTACGCCACCTGGAGGGTGTCGTGCTGCGCGCGGGCGAGCACCGGGATCCAGTCGGCGAACAGGGCGCCGGTGGAGTACTGCTTGACGCCGGTCAGCGTGTACGAGCCGTCGGGGCGGGGCTCCAGGCGGGTGCGGATGTCCTGGACGTGTTTCGTGCCCGCCTCCGACTGGGCGTTGCCGAGACGGCGCCCGGCGAGGATCTCGCCGAAGAGGAACTCCCGCTGTTCCGGAGTTCCCTGACGGCGGATCACATTGACGTACACGAAGTGACTCTGCGGGATCTGGGCCAGGCTGGCGTCGGCCGAGGCGAGCAGCCGGAAGATCTCGGCGAGGGTCTCCTGCCGTACGTCCGCTCCCCCGTACTCGGCGGGCACGGTGACCGCGAGCAGCCCGGAGGCGGAGAGCCTGTCCAACTCCTCGCGGGGCAGCCTGCGTTCGGCGTCGCGTTCGCTGGCGCCGGCGCGGAACTCGTCGGCGAGGTAGCGGGCCACGCCCAGGGCCTCGACGTCGTCGGCGATGACTTTCGCGGTCATGTCGCTCAGCTCGCCGCGGCCAGCAGCGGCGTACGGCCGAGGGCGGTCGAGAACTGGTCGAGGACCTGGGTGAGGGCCTCGATCGCGGTGGGGGCGACGGTGAGGGTGCCGTCCTCGTGGGCGGTGATGTCCTTGTCGAGGGTGAACCAGCCCTGCACGATGTGTGCCGCGCCCATGGAGCTGAGGACCGGGCGCAGCGCGTAGTCGATGGCCAGCACATGGGCGGTGGTGCCGCCGGTGGCGAGCGGGAGGACGGTCTTGCCGGTGAGGGCGTACTGCGGGAGCAGGTCGAGGAGGGCCTTGAGGACACCGGAGTAGGCCGCCTTGTAGACGGGGGTGCCGATGACGACGCCGTCGGCGCGTTCGAAGAGCTCGGTGGCCTCGATGATCGCGGGGTGCCGGAAGTCGGCGCCGAGCAGGGCCTCGGCCGGGATGGTGCGGACATCGAGCGGGATCACCTCGTGGCCCTGGGCGGCGAGGCGGGCGTCGAGGTGGCGCAGGAGCCTGCCGGTGCGGGAGGAGGCGGAGGGGCTGCCGGAGACGGACAGGATGGTGGCCATGGGTCCTCTTTCGGGGAGGAGGGGCGCCTCCGGTGACGGGAGGCGCCCCGGGGAAGTGGTCAGGAGTACCAGGTGGGTTCGGGCAGTTCGCCTTCGAGGACCCAGCGGCCGACCTCGCGGCGCTTGTAGGCGACGGGGTCGTGGAGGGTGTGGGTGCGGACGTTGCGCCAGAACCGGTCGAGGCCCTCGGCGCTCGTCGTGGAGCGGGCGCCGGTCACCTCGAAGACGCGGCTCGCGATCTCCAGGGAGACGTCGGTGGCGCGGGCCTTGACGGCGGCCACCCGGACCTCGAAGTCGCCGCGGGACTGTTCGGTGACCGCGTCGGGGTCCTCGTGCAGCTTCTGTCCCTCGGCGGCGACGGCGTCGGCGAGTGCCTCGACCGCCCAGAGCTTGGCGGTGAGGTCGCCGTAGGTGTCGATGACGTACGGCTCGTCGACCGCGCGCTCGTGGCCGCCGTGCAGCCAGGAGCGGGTCTTCTCGCGGGTGTAGGTGGCGGCCGTCTCCAGTGCGCCAGCGGCGATGCCGAGGTAGAAGTTGACGAAGACCAGCTGGATGGTGGGGACGTTGAGGGTGTTGTAGGTGCGGGGCTGGAAGACCTTGTCGACGTATCCGGCCGCCGAGGCCCAGGGGGTGCGTACGCCGTCGAGGGTGACGCCGCCGCTCTCGGTGAGGCGCTGGCCGATGTTGTCCCAGTCGTCGTGGAAGGTCAGGCCCTCGGAGTCGGAGGGCACGATGGCGAAGACGTGCTGGTCGGTGCCTTCCAGGACGCCTTCGAGGACGGTGACGTCGGAGACCCTGCTGCCGGTGGAGAAGGACTTGCGGCCGGTGAAGAGGAGGTCGTCGCCGTCCTCGGTGACGGTCACGTCGTTGTCGCGGGGGTTGACGGCCCCGCCGAAGAACCAGCGGTTCTTCGCGGCCTCGGCCTCCACGTGCTCCCACTGTTCGCGGGTGCCTACCAGGCGGGCGGCCCAGTTCCACAGGTAGTGGTAGCCGAGGAGCTGGCCGATGGAGCCGTCGGCCCTGGCGACCTCGCGGACCACCCGGTAGGCGGTCGGCCAGTCCTGGCCCGCGCCGCCGTGCTCCGTGGGGCCGAGCAGGGTGACCAGGCCGGCGTCCTTGAGGAGCTGGACCTCGGCGTGGGGGGTGGCGCCGGCCCGGTCGCGGGCGGCGGCGTCGGTGGCGAGGACGGCGGCGACCTCGCCCGCGCGGGCGATCCAGTCCTCGGCGGTGCGCGGGGCGGGGCTCTGCTGCCAGGTGGTGGGGGTGACGGTGCTCATGCGGAGTGACCTCTTTCGCAGTGCGGTGCGGAAGGCGTGGGGGATGGTCAGACGTGGTAGGGGGCCGACTCGGGCTCGTGGTCGGGGAGTTGGGCCTCCAGCTCGCGGACCAGGGGGAGCACGCGCTTGCCGAAGTACTCGACCTCCTCGTGGTAGTGCAGGAAGCCCAGCAGGAGGAGGTCGACGCCGAGCTTCTTGTAGGCGACGATCCGCTCGGCGATCTGCTCCGGGGTACCGATGAGGCCGGTGCGGAAGCCGTCGTTGTACTGCACGAGGTCCTCGAAGGAGGAGTCCTGCCACATGCCCTTGTGGTCGCCGGTGGACTGGCCGGCCTGCTTGACGGCCGCGCCGAAGCCCTCGACGGCCTCGGTGTCGGCCTTCGCGACGATCTCCCGGAGGGTCTCGCGGGCCTCGGCCTCGGTGTCACGGGCGATGAGGAAGCCGTTGAGGCCGAACTTGGGAGGCGTACGGCCGACTTCGGCGGCGGACTTGCGGACGTCCTCGATCTGCTCGACGACCCCGTCGAAGTCCTTGCCGTTGGAGAAGTACCAGTCGGAGACCCGGCCGGCCATGGCACGGGCGGCGGTGGAGTTGCCGCCCTGGAAGATCTCCGGATGCGGGCGCTCGGGGGTGTTGAGCGGCTTGGGCTTGAGGGAGAAGTCGCGCAACCGGTAGAAGTCACCGGCGAGTTCGGTGTGGTCCTCGGTCCAGATCTGGCGCAGGGCGCGGATGAACTCCTCGGAGCGGCGGTAGCGTTCGTCGTGCTCCAGCCAGGGCTCGCCGAGGGCGGTGAACTCGCCCTTGAACCAACCGGAGACGACGTTGACCGCGAAACGGCCGTTCGACAGATGGTCGTTGGTGGCGCCGAGCTTGGCGAGGACGCCGGGGTGCCACAGGCCGGGGTGGACGGCGGCGATGACCTTCAGGCGCTCGGTGGCGAGCAGCAGGGCGAGGCTGAAGCTGGTCGACTCGTGCTGGTACTCGGCGCCGTAGCTGGCCATGTAGCGGACCTGGCTGAGGGCGTATTCGAAGCCGTTGTTCTCGGCGAGGACGGCGAGTTCGCGGTTGTATTCGTATCCCCAGTCGGTGCGCTGCTCGATCTTGCTGGTGACGAGACCGCCACTGACATTGGGGACCCAGTAGGCGAATTTGAGGGGCGCTGCGGGCATGCGGAACTCCTGTTGCGGAATGGGGGCGCACGGAAGTCCGAAAGGCGTGCGTGATCGCCGAATTCAGACTTCAGGGGGTGCGGTGAGAACGCGGCACACAGGTGTGGGGCGACAGGTGCGGCGTGGAAAGGGGAACGGCGGCGGATCGGAGAGGGATCAGGCCGCGTGGCAACAGGAGGCGCTGGAGACGCGCGCGAGGTCGACGTGGCGTCGCCGCGTGAGGTCCAGTCGCTTCTTCATGTCGTCGATGGTTGCAGTCGGCCGCGACGGGCGTCAAGGAAAACCCGACCGGTCTCGTATCGCGGACCATTGGATTTCACGAACGTGTGACAGGGAAACCCTTGAACGGGCCGGTGAATCGCGCACATTCTGCTGGGGTGCGTACCGAACAGCTGGAATACATAGCGGCGGTGACCCGGCTGGGTTCGCTGCGCCGTGCGGCGGAGGAACTGCGGCTTTCGCAGCCCGGGTTGAGCGAGACCGTCAGAAACCTGGAACGGGAGCTGGGGGTCGACCTCCTGGAGCGCAAACGGTCCGGGGCGACGATGAGCGCGGAGGGCCGGGAGCTGCTGCCGTACATCGTCCATGTGCTGGAGGCGGTGGACCGGCTGCGGGTCGCGGCGGGCGAGCAGCACCGGATCAGCCGGATGGTGCGGGTGGGGACGGTGAACGCGGCGACCGTGCCGCTGCTCGTGCCGGTGCTCCGCGACTTCCGGGCCGCGCATCCGCTCACGCAGGTGGAAGTGGTCGGGGCACAGCAGACGGAGATCCACCGGGCGCTGTCCGAGGGCGGGTTCGACCTCGGTCTGGTCAACCACCTCGACGGCGACGACGTGCCCGCCGGTTTCGAGTCCACTCGGCTGCTGTGCGGCCGTCCGGTGGTGTGTGTGCGCCCCGACAGTCCGCTCGCCGCCCGGCCGACGGTGACGGTGGACGACCTGCTCGCCGAGCCGCTGATCGCGATGCGCTCCGGCTATGTCATGCACCGCTTCGTGCACCGGCTCCTGGACGGCCGTGCCCCGTCCTTCTCGTACTCCACCGACGGCGCCGAGATGGGAAAGCTGATGGTCGCCGAGGGGCTCGGGGCGACGGTCCTGCCGGACTTCAGCGTCGTCGGGGATCCCCTGGAGCGGCTCGGCACCATCACCTACCGGCCGATCGAGGGCGACACGACCCAGGTGCTGCTGATGCTCCAGCGCCGCAAGGCCGAGTCGGTGCCCCAGGCGGCCCGGGACCTGTACGAGGTGTTCGTGTCCCGGTCCCGGGAACTGGGCGGGACGCTGAGGTCCGAGCCCGGCCGGGCGGGTCACACTCGCCGGGCGGGTCCTAGTCCTCGTCCCGTGCCGGAACCACCACGAGGAACGCGTCCGACTTCAGGTCCATGACCACCTGCGCCGGCTCGCCCTCGGCGCGCCGCGCCGCCGCGTACTCCTCCGCCGGCCATGATCCGCGCGGAGCCCCCGCGGCAAACCGCTGCAACACCCTTGCGCCCATCGCGGCACACCTCCAGCTCGCCTTCCGGCGTTCACCGTGACCTCGTTCATGACTCGACTGCCCGCGAACCGCGCGGTCATGTTCCGCTTTCCGCGACCGGCTCGGGCGAACGGGCGAATATCCGCACATCGTGCGGATCTCCGCATCCGGTCCGGTCCCTTCGGTGGAAGGGATCCCGGGAGGACACCGACGTCGAGGGAGCGAGACCTGATGAGCACGGACGACTCCGGACCGGGGCTGCGTTGCCTGGTGACCGGTGCCACGGGGTACATCGGCGGCCGGCTCGTGCCGGAACTGCTCGCCGCGGGGCACCGGGTGCGCTGTCTGGCCCGCTCCCCTGGGAAGCTGCGCGACCATCCCTGGGCGGGCGAGGTGGAGGTGGTGGCCGGGGACGTCACGGACGCCGGGTCGGTCGCCGGTGCCCTGCGGGACATCGACGTGGCCTACTACCTGGTGCACGCCCTGGGCACCGGCCGCGACTTCGAGGAGACCGACCGGGCCGCGGCGCGGATCTTCGGCGAGCGGGCCCGGGCCGCCGGGGTGCGTCGGATCGTCTACCTCGGCGGCCTCACCCCCGAGAAGGTGCCGGAGCGGGAACTGTCGCCGCATCTGCGTTCCCGGGCCGAGGTGGGCCGGGTCCTGCTGGCCTCGGGCGTCCCGACGACCGTGCTGCGGGCGGCGGTGGTCATCGGTTCGGGTTCGGCGTCCTTCGAGATGCTCCGGTATCTCACCGAGCGGCTGCCCGTGATGGTCACCCCGAGCTGGGTGCGCACCCGGATCCAGCCGGTGGCCGTACGGGACGTGCTGCGGGCGCTCGTCGGCAGTGCGCGGATGCCGGACGAGGTGAGCCGGGCGTTCGACATCGGCGGTCCCGACGTGCTGACCTACCGGGACATGATGACCAGGTACGCCGAGGTCGCCGGACTTCCGCGCCGGGTGATCGTCCCCGTGCCGCTGCTCACCCCGGGGCTGTCCAGTCACTGGGTCGGGCTGGTGACCCCGGTGCCGCGGGGCATCGCCCGGCCGCTCGCCGAGTCGCTGCGGCACGAAGTGGTGTGCCGTGAGCACGACATCGCACGGTATGTGCCCGACCCTCCCGGGCATCCCGTCGGCTTCGACGAGGCGGTCCGGCTGGCGCTGCGGCGCGTCCAGGACGCCGAGGTGGTCACCCGCTGGTCGTCCGCCTCCGTCCCCGGCGCGCCCAGCGATCCGCTGCCCACCGACCCCGACTGGGCGGGCGGCAGCCTGTACACGGACCGTCGGGAACTGACCGTGGACGCTCCCCGCGAGGCCCTGTGGCGGGTGATCGAGGGGATCGGCGGGGACAACGGCTGGTACTCCTTCCCGCTCGCCTGGGCGGTGCGGGGCTGGCTGGACCGGCTGGTCGGCGGGGTCGGTCTGCGCCGGGGGCGCCGGGACGCGGCACGGCTGCGGGTGGGTGACTCGCTGGACTTCTGGCGGGTCGAGGAGATCGAGCCCGGGCGGCTGCTGAGGCTGCGGGCCGAGATGCGACTGCCGGGTCTGGCCTGGCTGGAGATGTACGCCGAGACCGACGACTCGCCCGGCGGTGCGGGCCGTACGCGCTACCGGCAGCGCGCGCTGTTCCATCCGCGCGGTCTGCTCGGCCACCTCTACTGGTGGAGCGTCTCGCCCTTCCACGCCCTGGTGTTCGGCGGCATGGCCCGCAACATCGCGAAGGCGGCGACGCGGGCGCCGGTCAGCCCCACGAGTGAACGGACGTCCGCGGGCTGACCCCTGCATCCGGCGGGGCCGCCGCCACGGAAGCAGGTCCCGTCATCCGACCCTTGTCACCCGCCTCCCCCTGCCCCTCTCCCTCTCGTCACCGGAGCACGCGTCATGAACGTCTCGGTCGTCCTGTTCACCTCCGACCTGCGGCTGCACGACCATCCGCCGCTGCGGGCGGCCGGCGACGGGCCCCGTCAGGTGGTACCGCTGTTCGTGCGGGACCCGGCCGTGGACCGGGCGGGTTTCGCCGCGGCCAACCGGCTGGCGTTCCTGGCCGACTCCCTGGCGGACCTCGACGCCGGACTGCGCGGGCGCGGCGGCCGGCTCGTGGTCCGCTCCGGAGACGTCGTGGACGAGGTGTGCAAGGTGGCCGCCGAGGCGGACGCCGACGAGGTCCACATGGCGGCGGACGTCAGCGGGTTCGCGCACCGGCGCGAGGAACGTCTGCGGCGCGCCCTGGAGGCGGCGGGGCGCCGGCTGCACGTCCACGACACGGTGACCACGGCCGTCGCACCGGGGGCGGTCACCCCCTCGTCCTCCGACCACTTCGCCGTCTTCACGCCCTACTTCCGCCAGTGGTCCGGGCAAGGGCTGCGCGACCTCCTCGCCGCACCGCGGTCCGTGCGCGTCCCGGACGGCATCGGCTCCGAGGCGCTCCCCTCCCGCGACGGCCTCCAGGGGCTGTCGGAAGGGCTGGCGCGAGGTGGTGAACAGGAGGGCAGGAAACGGCTGTCGCGCTGGCTGCGCGACGGGGTCGAAGCCTACGAGGACCGGCACGACGACCTCGCCGGTGACGCCACCTCGCGGCTCTCCCCGCATCTGCATTTCGGCACCCTCTCCCCCGTCGAGCTGGTCCATCGGGCACTCCGGGTGGGCGGTCCCGGGGCCGAGGCCTTCGTACGGCAGCTGGCCTGGCGCGACTTCCACCGGCAGGTCCTCGCCGCCCGGCCGCGGGCCGCGACCGCCGACTACCGTACGAAGCACGACCGTTGGCGCTCCGAACGGGCGGCCCGCGAGGACATCGAGGCCTGGAAGGAGGGCCGCACCGGCTATCCGGTGATCGACGCGGCGATGCGCCAACTGCGGCACGAGGGCTGGATGCACAACCGCGCGCGCCTGCTGACCGCCTGCTTCCTCGCCAAGACGCTCTACGTCGACTGGCGGGTCGGCGCCCGGCACTTCCTCGACCTGCTCGTCGACGGCGACGTCGCCAACAACCAGCTCAACTGGCAGTGGGTGGCGGGGACCGGCACGGACACCCGCCCGGGCCGGGTGCTCAACCCGGTCACCCAGGCCAAACGGCACGACCCCGACGGGGCGTACGTACGGCGTTGGGTACCCGAACTGGCGGGCCTGGACGGTCGGTCGGTGCACGAGCCCTGGAAGCTCCAGGGCCTGGACCGGGCGGCGCTCGACTACCCGGACCCGATCATCGAACTGCCCGACGGCCTGGCCCGTTTCCGGCAGGCCCGCGAGCGCGACTGAGGACGCGGCGCCGGTCAGCCGAGGTCCCGTGGCGGGGTGGCGTAGCCGCTCGTCAGTGTGGCGAGCGCGTCCTCCAGGCTCGTCGGTCTCGGCATCCCGGGCGCGGAGTGGCCGGCCCAGCCGGGTCCGGCCAGCAGGACCAGGGGCCGGCCGCGCGCGCCCTTCACGCCCCAGCGGGTGTCGGCGACCTGCCGGGCGAGCGTCAGGCAGGCCAGGGAGCGGGCCTGCGCCCACAGGACCACGGCCGACGGGCCCAGCCGCCGGACCGCGGCGATCAGCGCCTCGGCCGGTACGGCGGCACCGAACATGCGGGTGGGCATCCGCAGTTCGCTCAGTGCGGCGTTCAGGGCCTCGACCGGCAGGGTGTGCTGTTCGCCGGGTACGCAGGCCAGCACGACGGGTCCGGCGACGGCCGGCGGGTCCGGTGCGACGGGCCGGGTGGCCCGGCGAAGGGTGGTGGAGACATGCCAGGACAGCAGGTGCTCCACCTCCACGTACCGGTCGCCGGACGACGCCCATTTACGCCCCACCGCGTGCAGGGTCGGCGCCATCACCTCCTGCCAGGCGACGGCGAGTCCGTGCTGCTCGACGGCGGCCGCCAACTGCTCCTCGACCGCCGCCGCGTCGAGTCGCACGGCGGCACGGGCCAGCCCGCGGCACTCCTGGCGGACATCACCCAGCGGGAGGGCACCGGCCGCGCGGGAGGAGCCGGCCGTCCCTCGCGCGAGCGCTGCGGTGACGTCGGCGGACGCGCCGTCGCCCTCCCGGGCGGCACGGGCCGCCTCGGCCGGCGGCACCCCCGACGAGGTGAGCCGGCACATCGTCTCCAGCATCAGCACATCGCGCGGCGACCAGCGGCGGTGCCTGCCCTCGGCCCGCACCTGCGGGCCGATGCCGTATCTGCGGTCCCAGGACCGGAGGGTGGTGGGAGAGACCCCGAGTCTGCGGGCGAGGGTCCCCGTGGTGAGCCCCGCCTCCGGTCGCCGCTCCGCCTCGGACTTGCCCATGCGTCGACTATACGACGCAGAATCGATGCGAGTTGAGGCGTTTGCCCCACGGCTCGCACGATGACGGCACCCGATCCGAGGAGTCGTCGTCATGAGCCCGCAGCCGCTCTGGGAGTCGGTCACCGACGAGGAACTGGCCCGTGGGCTGGCCTCGGGCGACGAAGCGTGCCATGAAGCCGCCTTTCGCCGCTGGGCGCCGCTGGTGCACCACCTGGCCCGCCGGTCCCTGGGCGACACGAAGGAGGCCGAGGACGTCACACAGCAGGTGTTCCTCGGAGTCTGGCGCGGACGGGCGGGGTACCGGCCCGAGCGCGGCACGCCCGCCGGGTGGATCGTCGGCATCACCCGGCACCGGATCGCCGACGCGCTGGACGCCCGCTCCCGTCGCAGGGAGCTCGTCGTGTCGGCCGGATCGGCCCTCCTGCCGCCCCCGGCCGAGGGCGAACACCCCGAGTCCGCCGTCGACCGTGTGGTCGTCCGCCAGGCGCTCGCCGTGCTCCCGCCGCCTCAGCAGCGGGTGCTGCGCCTGACGTTCTACGAGGATCTCAGCCAGACGCAGATCGCGGAGCGCACCGGGTGGCCGCTGGGCACGGTGAAGAGCCATGCGCGACGCGGACTGCTCCGGCTGCGCGGCACTCTCCGGGGGCAACCTGCGGATTTCTAGGGCGTCCGACCAATCCGCACGGCGTTCGGCACCGGATTACGAACGGACATGTCGCACCGTCGTGAGGACCCCCGTGAGAGAAGCCGTACACATCGGCGGACACCCGTCGACGGAACCGGACGTGCAGGAGCTCTCGGGTGACGTGCGGCGCGGCCGCCCGGCGGTGACCGCGTGAGCGCCGTGGACGTGCACACGCTGACCGGCGCCTACGCCCTGCACGCCCTCGACGCCCGGGAGCGCGAGGTGTTCGAACGGCACCTGGCGGACTGCCGGGCCTGTGGCGTGGAGGTGGCGGAGTTCGCCGCGACCGCCGCCCGGCTGGGGCTCGCCGTCTCCGCTCCGGCCGGCCCCGCGGTCCGCGCGGAGGTACTGCGCCGCATCACGTCCGTGCGGCAGGAATCGCCACCCCACGCGGCTGCCGCCGCACGGCGGGGCCACCGCCGGCCGTCGCACTGGGCGCTGGCCGCGTGTCTGGCCGTGGCGGCCGGGCTCGGCGGGACCGCCGCGTGGCAGTACGACCGTGCCGAGGACGCCCGGGAGCAGGCGCAGCGGGCCGAGCGGAGCGCGGACGCGGTGGCCGCCGTACTCGCGGCTCCCGACGCGCAGGCCCGGACGCTCGCCCTGGCGGACGGCGCGCAGGGCACCGTGGTGGTCTCGGCCGAGCTGGACGAGGCGGTGTTCGTGGCGTCCGGGATGGCCGAGCCGCCGTCGGGCCGGGTCTACCAACTGTGGTTCGTCGACGGGGACCGGATGCGCCCGGCCGGGCTGATGGACCCGCACCGGGCGAGCGGGTCCGTGCTGTTGCGGGGTGCCGTCGACGGGGCCACCGGGCTGGGCATCACCGTCGAGCCCGCGGGCGGCTCGGACCGGCCGACGTCGGATCCGGTCGCCGTACTGGACCTGCCGGCCTGACATCGCCGCAGGTGCGGGGATCGGATACGGGATCCCTCTCCCCCTCTACACATAAGGGATAAATAAGAGCAGAATGGTCGTATGCGGCGCTTACCGCACACCGCACCGGACGCGGTCAGGCCTGCCAGTCGAAGGAGACGAGTCATGGCCAACGTCTCGCCCACCAGAGGAGACATCACCAGTCACCCCGATGTGACCGAAATGCGGGATCGCTACGCCCGCATGCTCGGAGGTCGCGATGTGGCACTCGTGGACGGACCGGTGTTCCTGCTCGGTCTGTACTGCGCCGCATCCCCGTGGATCCTCCACTACACGACGAGCCAGCCCGACCTGGTCACCCACAACCTGATCATGGGCATCGCGATCGCCCTGCTGGCCCTCGGCTTCACCCGGGCCCCCGAGCGCATGTACGGCCTGAGCTGGGCCATGTGCGCGCTGGGCGTGTGGATGATCGTCTCGCCGTGGATCGTCGGCGACAGCCCGGACGCCGGAGTCGTGTGGAACAACATCATCATCGGCGCCCTGGCGATGGTCCTGGGGCTGATGTGCATCGGCACGGCGGCCAGGAGCGCCCCCAAGTCGTAGGCACCCGCGAGGAAGGACGGACGTGCGGGCCGAGTCCGCGGGCATGCGGACCCGGCCCGCACCCGTGCGGCCGGCCCCACCCCCCGGCTCGGCCTCCGGCCCGCTTCAGCACAACAGGGCACCCAGTTCACTCCGGTGATCGGCCACCCACTCCCACGCGGCCCGTACCTCCTCGACCGCTCCGGCCTCGCGCAGCGCGACCATGGCCGGGTCACCGCGCCCCGCGGCGGCGTCGATGCCCCGACGGCAGCGGTCCTGCCACCACAGGACCGTGTCGACGAGATCGGCGCGCCCGTCGAGACCGTAGGCGTCGCAAACGACGCGGATCCGGCGGGCCGCTTCCGGTACGTCGGTCACCGCCGGACCGAGGTCGAGGTACTGCCAGCACAGATGGGCGACGTCGTGGACGCGTTCGCCGGGTGCGGCGAGATCCCAGTCGACGAAGGCCAGGGGCCGCCAGTCACCGGCGTACACCGTGTTCTTCGGGGCCAGGTCGTTGTGACAGACGACGTCCCGGTCACCGGCGAGCCGCGTGCCGTGGGTCAGGTCGTGGAAGGCGCGGACCAGTCGCGCGACGCGGACCAGGTTGGCGTCGGTACGGGCGGCGGCCCGTTCCTCCGGGGTGAGGGCCGCCCGGCCCTCGATGTACCCGAACATCTCCCGGCCCCACTCGTCCGTCCCCAGGAACCGCGGCGCCCCCGCCCACGCCCGCCGCTCGAACAGCGCGAGCAGGTCCCGCACATACGGCGACCGGGCCGCCGGCGTGCGCCGCACGGTCGCACCGATCCGTACGACCTCGTTGACGGCACCGCCGTCGAGGGCCCTCTCCTCCACCGGAAACCTCCCTGCCACCGCTCGACTCCCCGAATGTATCCGGCGGTCGAGGCCGGCCGAGTGGCAGGCCGCGCGGAGGCGACCCGGCCAGACATTGACCGGGCCTTGGCCAGAGGTTGAAGCGTGGGCGGACTGTCCGTGTTCTCAGAGGGCACACGCACTGGTGCGGGGGTGTTGACGAGAAGGGGCGGAGATGGAGATCGACGGCATCATCAGTGCCATCGTGATCGGCATCGTCATCGGTGTCCTGGGCCGGCTCGTGGTCCCCGGACGCCAGCGCATCGGCATCCTGTGGACGATCGCTGTCGGCATCATTGCCGCGCTGATCGGTTCCGCGATCGCCGGCGCGTTCGACGTGGCCGACACCAATGGCCCGGACTGGATCGAGTGGCTGATACAGATCGGTCTCGCCGCACTCGGCGTGGCCGCACTGGACCGGTCGAAGGCACGGCGCTGAGACTTGGCGGAGACGAGGGGCGCCCCACACGTGCGGGGCGCCCCTCGCGTGCGTGAACCGCGTTGCGCACGGGACGACTTGACGGCGACGTTCGACCGCTCGCGGCCGACCCGACCACGTCGGAGCCCAGTTGACCCCGCCGACCGCGCCACCCCCGCGCATCACACCACTCACCGCTCCGGAGGCCGGTGCCGCGAGCCCGCGTCCGGCCTTGCCCGCCGCCGGAGTTGAAGGAATCCCGCTCGGCCAGGTGTCCCTCCGGCCGTTCACGAGGAAGGGCCCGGAGCACCTCGCCGAGCTGGATATCGCGACACACCGAACGGCACGGAACGGCGCCGAGGCGTCGGCACGCGGCCACTGAAGGCCGCCGAGGCGGTGACGAAGTGGCGAGGGCCTGCCACACCTCGTGGCCGCGGTGGACGCGCCCCACTCGCCGGACTCCGCACAAGACACCGCGGACGGCAACGCGTCGATGCGCGCGGTGAACCACCCGCCCGGTTACCGGCCCCCACATCGGGTGGTGCGGTATCGGCTCGACCTGTAGGGCGGCCTCGGCCCGCGCGCCCCGCTTCCGCACACGTCCCGGGCCACCGCACGTCACGGATCACTGCTGCGCCAGCCACTCCTCGTACCAGGTCACGGTGGCGTCGACCGTGTCGGTGAGCGCGGCCGGTGTCACGCCGAAGGCCTGCTCGAAGGCGGAGGAGTCCACGATCTGGGGCTCGGTGTGCTGGTAGAACGTCTCCGCGTACTCGGCGACGAAGGCCTGGGCGGACGACGACCCGACGGTCGCGGCCTGGGCCCACACCCGTACGGCCGTCGGGACCGAGGGGCCCGCACTGGCCGGAACCGTGCTCGCCTGGGCGCAGGTGCACGGGGCGATCGGCCTGGAGGTGTCCGGACAGTTCCGGGGCATGGGCCATGACCCGGGCACCCTGCTCATGGCCCAGATCGACGCGCTGGCCGACGCGTTCGGCCTCGACTGAGCGGCGGGGGTGGCGGGGGCGTGCCGGGAAGACCTACCCGGAAGGCGGCGCCTACGTCCTACGCCACATAGGTGTACGGCTGCGTCGTGGTCAGCGGCTGGAAGCCGAGGCGTTCCAGGATGGGCCTGCTCTGGCTGGACGCGTCGACCTGGAGGTAGCGGTAGCCGCGGTCGACGGCGGCGCGGGCCCGCTGGGCGACCAGGGCGCGGTAGATGCCGCGACCACGCCAGGCCTCGACGGTGCCGCCGCCCCACAGACCGGCGAAGCGGGTGCCGGGCACCAGTTCCATCCGGGCCGCGCTGACCGGTGTGTCACCGGCGAGCGCCACGACGGCGACCACGGTGTCCGGATCGTCCGCCAGCCGGGCCAGCAGCTGGTGGTGCAGCCGGGAGCTGTCGGTACCGAAGGCCTTCTCGTGGACCTCGGCCACCAGGTCCACGCCCGCCCGGTCGGTGGCCGGAAGGAAGCGGATGCCCTCGGGCGGCTCGACGTCCAGCGTCAGATCGGCGACCTCGGCGATCATCAGCGTCTCCTCGGGCTCGGGCGCGAACCCGGCGGCCCCGAGCCGCGGCCCGAGGTCCATGGGCAGGTCGTGTCCGTAGAGCTTCCACTCGAAGTCGAGGCCGAGTCCCGTGTAGTGGGCGACCTGCTCGGCGATCGCCGCGTCGGCGCTCGCCTCGTCCAGGTCCGACCACACGACGCCGTTCCAGCCGTGCGCGTCCGCGACCTGGCGGACCACGCGCCCCACCCGTTCGACCCGGGCACCGGGACCGTCCGGCTGGGCGCCTTCGCGCATGTCCCGGTCGTACAGGGCGAGTACCGCGGCATGATCCATGCGCCCACTCCAGCACCCGGATCCCGCCAGGGCAACAGCTTTACCGGTCCTCTCCGTTCGGCCGGACGAGATCCTCCCCGTTCGGCTGGACCACGGAGAGATAGGCGCTGAGCCGGTCGCGGTTGCGGGCCAGGCAGTCGATGCGTGCCTGGATGCGTTCGATCTCGCCCCGCAGCAGGGCGGCGGTCTCCGGGGTCAGGCACTGCGGAGGCAGGTGGATCTCGTCGGGGCCGGACAGATACGGCAGGATCGCCCGGATCATCTCCGTGGTCAGCCCGGAGTCGAGCAGCCCGCGGATCTGTTGGACGTCCCGGACGGCCGTCTCCCCGTAGGCCCGATAGCCGTTGTCGGCCCGGTCGGGACGGAGCAGGGCCTGCTCCTCGTAGTAGCGCAGCAGCCGGGTGGGCACGCCGGTGCGACGGGACAGTTCACCGATCCTCACGAACGCCGCCGATCCTCATGGGGGTCTACGATCGCCATGGCCGCCTCCGGGAAGTGGGCCTTGCCTTCACACTGATGTGAGGGTTTCAGCATGGTCCCATGTCCACCGCATCCATGGCCAAGGGCGCCGTCCTGCCCACCGCGCTGCCGTGGCCGGGCCTGCTGGCCCTGTCCGCCGCCGCCTTCACCGCCGTCGTGACCGAACTGCTGCCGGCGGGACTGCTCCCCCGCATGGCGACCGGACTGGAGGTCTCCGAGGCCCGCGTCGGGTTCCTGGTCACCGGGTACGCCCTCGCCTCCTTCGTGGCCGCGATCCCGCTCACCGCGCTGCTGCGCGGGCTGCCGCGGCGGCCGGTCCTGGTGGGCACGCTGCTGGGCTTCGCGGTCGCCAACGCGGTGGTCGCGCTGTCGTCGTCGTACGGGCTCACCTTCGCGGCCCGGCTCGTCGCCGGCGGGATGGGCGGCACACTGTGGGCGATGCTCGTCGGCTACGCGGCCCGGATGGTGCCGGCCGAGCGGCGCGGCCGGGCGATAGCGGTCGTACTCGCCGGGATCACCCTCGCCCTGTCCCTGGGCGTACCCGCCGGAACCGCGCTGGCCGAGGCGTTCGGCTGGCGGACGGCCTTCGGCGCACTGTCCGTGACCGCCGTGCTGCTGGTGGTGTGGATCCGGCGTTCGGTGCCCGGTCTTCCCGGTGAGGCGGCGGGCGCCCGCCTGCCCCTGGCCCGGGTGGCGGTGCTGCCGGGGATCCCGGCCGTCCTCACTGTCACGCTGTTCCTGCTGCTCGGGCATCAGGTGATGTACACGTACGTCGCCCCGTTCGCGGCGCGGGCCGGCTTCGGCCGTACGGGCCTGGTACTGCTGGTGTTCGGGGCGGCCACGGTGGCCGGGGTCGGCATCGCCGGGGTGCTGGTCGACCGGCGGCTGCGGCCGTCCCTGCTCGCCGCGCTCGCGCTGTGCGCCGCGGTCATGCTCGCGCTCGGCCTGTCGGCCGACGTGCCCGCCGTGCTGCTGGTCTCGGTGGCCCTGTGGGGCATGGCCTTCGGCGGCGCGCCGACCCTGATCCAGACGGCACTGGTCGACTCCTCGGGGCCGGCACACGGGGACGTGGCCACGGCGCTCCAGACCACCGTGTACAACGCGGGCATCGCGGCGGGTTCGCTCACCGGCGGTGTCGTCCTGGAGAACCTGGGTGCCGGGGCGCTGCCCTGGACCGCGCTCCCGTTGGTCGTCGTGGCCCTGGTGACCGTGGCGCTCGGCCGCCGGCACGCCTTTCCGGCCGCGCGCCGCCGAGCCTAGGCTGCACCGGAGAGATCACCTCACGAGAAGGACTGCTCGCCCATGGTCGTGAAGGACACGGAGCTGCCGTACCTGCGTCGCTGTGTGGAGCTGGCGGCCCGGGCTCTGGAAGTGGGGGACGAGCCGTTCGGCTCGGTCCTGGTGGGCGCGGACGGCACGGTGCTCGCCGAGGACCACAACCGGGTGGCCTCCGGCGACCGCACCCGCCACCCCGAGTTCGAGCTGGCGCGCTGGGCGGCGGCCCGTCTGACACCGCCGGAGCGGGCGGCGGCGACCGTGTACACGTCCGGGGAACACTGCCCGATGTGTGCGGCCGCGCATGCCTGGGTGGGCCTCGGGCGGATCGTGTACGTCGCCTCGTCGGAGCAACTGACCCGCTGGCTCGGCGAGTGGGGCGTGCCCGCGGCACCCGTGCGGCCCCTGTCCGTCAACGAGGTCGCGCCCGGTGTGACGGTGGAGGGTCCGGTGCCCGAACTGACCGAAGCCGTACACGCGTTGCACCGCCGCTTCCAGCACGGCGAGCGCTGACGGCCCGGACCCCACCGGTCGTGCCCGGCGGGGCCCTCCGTCCGCGGTCAGCGCGTCGCGCGGGGGCGGAAGCGCCGGTGGACGGCCGCCCCGCCGAGGACCAGCGCCGCGCTGCCCAGAACGGCGGGCAGGGTCTGGTCCGCTCCCGTGTGGGCGAGCTCGGCGGTGAAGTGCGGGCGCGGGGCGGGCGGGGCCGCCTCGGGACCCGGGTTCGCCTTCGGCGGCGGAGTCGGCTCCGGTGCCGGCTCCTCGGGTCGCTGCGGACGGCCGCCCGAGGTGTTCACGGACTCGTTGCCGACGGCCGCGTTGCCGACACCGACCACGCTCACGCTGTTTCCGCTGATGTTGAGCGGAACATGCACCGGCAGCCGCACACCATTGCCGGAGAGCACGCCCGGTGCATCCTCTCCTCCTCCGTCGGCGGCGGCCCCGCCGGGCGCCCCGGCCGCAGCGGGCCCTCCTGGCGCGCCAGGCGTCCGGGGGGTCCCGGCCGTGCCACCGCCGTCGCCCTCGTCGGCGCAGCTGTTGCCCGCCGCCGGGTTGAGCAGCCCCACCACGTTCACGGTGTTCCCGCACACGTTCACCGGGACGTGCACGGGAAGCTGGACGGTGTTGCCGGAGATCACTCCGGGCGAGCCCACGGCGGCGCCGTCCGCACCGGACGAGGCGTACGCCGGCATCGTCACGGCCATCGCGCCGGACGCGGCGGCGACGGCGATCACACCGTTTCGGGTAACCCTTCTCATAGGTTCCCTGCCTTCCAGACATGGTCGCGGGCACTCGCCCACACCGGAGAGAACGCGGGCGAACCATCCGAGTTATGGCTTATCGGCCTTTCACTCCATCGAGCGTTAGGATGGTCGAACTGGCGGCAAAACCGGCCCAGGGACGTCGAATAAGCGGTGAATAGGCATCTCATACCTCGTATGCCTATCGCGGGTATCGCGGGTGCGGAGAATGCGGAGAATAAGGCACCCGTAGCGAGCCCGCTCGTCCGGAGGCGTGCCCTTCGAGGTGCGCCTATCATGATCGGCGAGGGCGCTCGGACCGAGCGCCGGTCCCGGTCCGCGACAGGCGTCCCTGGAGGCATCCATGCCGGCCAAGCTGACGACCCTGCCCACGCTCCGGCGCTGTGCGGTCGCCGGAGGGGTCGGGCTGGCCCTGCTCGGGGCGGGTCTGCCCGCGACGGCCGCGGACGGCTCGGAGCCCGACCTGTCCCGCTTCTACCGCCAGAAGGTCGCGTGGGCGAAGTGCGACGGCGTGGAGATGCCCGAGGACCTCCAGTGCGGGAAGGTCACCGTGCCCCTCGACTACGCCCGACCGCGGGCCGGCACCCTCGACCTGGCCCTCGCCCGCTACCGCGCGACGGGCAGGACACGCGGCTCGGTGCTGCTGAACTTCGGTGGCCCAGGTGGCGCGGGCGTCAGTGAACTCGCCGCCGGAGGCAAGGAGTTCATGAGCCTGACGAACGGCTACGACGTGGTGTCCTTCGACCCCCGCGGGGTGGGCCGGTCCTCCCCCATCACGTGCGGCGACGGCTCCGACGAGGCCACAGTGACGGACGAGGCCGCCGACCTCGACGACGATCCGCGGGCCGTCCTGCGGCAGTTGAGGAAGGCCGCCGCCGCGTGCGCCGAGCACTCCGGCGCCGTCCTGCCCCACATCGGCACGGTGAACGCCGCGCGCGACCTCGATGTGATGCGCCAGGCGGTCGGCGACAAGAAGCTCAACTACCTCGGTTTCTCCTACGGGACCCGGCTCGGCGCGGTGTACGCGGCCCGGTTCCCGAAGAAGGTGGGCCGGATGGTGCTCGACGGCGTGGACACCCTCACCGAGCCGCTGACCGAGCAGGGCGTGGCGGGTGCCGCGGGTCAGCAGACCGCGCTGGAGGACTTCGTCGACTGGTGCGTGAAGGACATCGCCTGCCCGTTCGGCACGGACGCGCGCACGGCCCGCGAGGAGGTAGTACGCCTCGTCGCCTCGCTCGACCAGGACCCGGTGCCGACCGACTTCGGCGAGGACTTCACCGGGCAGGATCTGGTGGCCGCGATAGGCCAGGCCCTCTACAGCAAGGAGTTGTGGCCCTCCCTGGAGCGGGCGGTCGCCTCGCTGGTCGAGGACGGCGACACCCGGCCGCTCCTCTGGTTCTCCGGCGGCGGCTCGGGACCGAAGGCCGGTGCCGGTGTCGCCCACCGCGCCGAGCGCGGGGCGGACCGCCGCGCCGACGGCGGGTCGGACGGCGGCCTGGTCGACCAGGACGACGTTCCCCTCGACAATCTTCCGGCCGCGCTGATGGCGATCAACTGCGCCGACGATCCCGACCGTCCGGACGCCCGCCGGATCACCAGGGAACTCGGCAGGCTGCGTGCCGAGTACGAGCGGGCCTCCCCGGTGTTCGGCCGCTACCGGCTCACCGAGGTCCTGATGTGCTACGGCCGACCCAGGGGTACCGACTTCATCCGCGACGACGTCCGTGACGTCCGCGCGCCGAAGATGCTCCTGGTGGGCACCCGGGGCGACCCGGCGACACCGTACCGCTGGACCGTGGAGACGGCCGAACGTCTGGGCGACTCGGCGGTGGTGCTCGACAACAGGGGCGAGGGACACACGGGGTACGCGTCCTCCAAGTGCGTGCACCGCAAGGTCGACACGTTCCTGCTGTACGGCTCCCTGCCGCCCGACGGCAGCTCGTGCGGCCCGGAGGACGACGGCCACTGAGGTACACCCCCGGGCCGACGCCTCCCGGCGCGCCTCCCCGAACCCGGCTACCGGGTTGCCGGGCGACCTGTCGGCGGGCCGCGGGGAGAAGGTGTGCACGGTGTCCATGATCGCCGGACAGAGGGTGACCAGGTCGCGGTCGGCGAAGGTGAAGGCGGTGTCGAGGTGCATCGCGGAGCGCAGCCCGGGCAGGCCGGCGACGATCACGTGCTCGGCGGCTCCGTTGTCGAAGAGCGCCTTGGCGACCCATGCGACACCAGCAGCGAGTTGCCCGGATTGACCGGCTTGGTCGGCCCTGGTGCCCGATCGGTGATTCCGCCCTATCGTGCTCTTATGGAGCACGCACTCAGTCCCACGACCCTCACCGAGCTGCGGCGCCCGCGCCCCTATCCGGCGGTGTCCGTGCTGACGCCGACCCATCGTCGGGAGCCCGAGAAGGCCCAGGATCCGGTCCGGCTGCGCAATGTGGTGGCCGAGGCGAAGAAGCGGCTGGAGGCCGACCCCGCGGTCCCCCGCGACCGCCGTCTGGACGTCGCCCGGCAGCTCGACCAGGCCCTCGCCGAGGTGGATCTGACGCACGCCGAGGACGGCCTGGTGATCTTCGCCGCTCCGGGCGAGCACCAGGTGTGGTCGGTGGCCCGCCCGGTGCCCGAACGTGTGGTGCTCTCGGACACCTTCCTCACCCGCAACCTGGTCTCCGCGCGGGCCGCCGAGCGGCCGTTCTGGGTGCTGTCGGTCTCCGCCGACCGTGCCACGCTGTGGAGCGGCGGCGCGGACCGTGTCACCGAGGACCACACCGGCGGCTTTCCGCTGACCAGGAGCCGCGAGAACTTCGACGCCGAACGCCAGGAGCGGATCGGGGACCTGCCGAGCACCTTCCGGGACGAGGGCACCCGTCAGTTCCTGCGCGAGGCGGACACCGTGGTGGGCGCGGTCCTGCGTGAGGCGGAGCGGCCGTTGTACGTCACCGGCGACACGGCCGCGCTCGCGCTGCTGGACGACGTCGGCAACGTCACCAGGCACGCCGTCCACGTGCCGCACGGCGGACTGGCGCACGGCACGCCCGACGCGGTGTGGCAGGCGGTCCGGCCGCTGGTCGCCGCCGAGGCGCGCAGAAGCACCGACTCCGTGACCCGGGAGCTCGCATCGGCCCGCGGCCACCGGGCGTTCGCGGCCGGGGTCGACGAGCTGTGGCAGAGCGCCCGCGACGGGCGGGTACGCCTGCTGGCCGTCGAGGAGAACTACCGGGTGACGGTCCGCGACGACGGCGGCGACCACCTGGTCCCGGCCGTCACCGGGGACTTCGACGCCCGCGAGGACATCGTGGACGAGATCGTCGAACAGTGCCTGGAGACGGGCGCCGACGTGCGCTTCGTGCCCGACGGCACGCTGGGCGACGTGGACGGGATCGCCGGGGTCCTGCGGTACTGAGGTCCGTCGCGCCGTACCGCGCGGGGGTCTCACACGCCGCCGAAGAGCGAGGCCAGGCCCTCCTCTACGGCGGCGCCGAGGTCCTCCCGGCCGACGCCCACCACGGCGTACGTCCGCAGCAGGAAGCGGCGCAGCGCAGGGGTGTCGAACTGGAGCAGGGCCATGCCGTAGGGCGAGTGGAGTTCCACGACCGTACGGTCGTTGCCGCACGGCCAGAGGTGCACGTCGCCGCTCCCCGCCGGACCTGCCAGGCCCTCCTCCAGGAGGGCGCGGGCGAAGATCCAGGTGACCCTTTCGCCGTCCAGGGCGACTTCGGGCGGGAAGTCGAGGTGCACCGCCAGCGGATCCGCGGCGGCGTAGCGGAGCGTGGCGGGTACGGGCAGTTCCTGGTCCTCCGCGGTGATCAGGCGGGCGCGGGCGGGCTGCTCGATCGTGATGTCCATGTCTATACGAGCCCGCAAGTGCCGTTCGCATTACGCCGGACCCCTGGTGAATTGTTGTGACCTGCGTCACACGTGCACGGAACGGTCCGGTTCGATCCCCATATGCCACACTCCCTAGAACACACTGTCGCCGAACACGTTGCCGAACATGGCGTCGGCCACCCCGCCGGACCCCCAAGTCGCGTACCTCACCTACGACTTGACCCACCCGGCCAGCCGCGTCGGACGTACACCGACCTCACCCCGTGAAGACTGTGGCATATGCCAGAGGCACCCCCGAACCGGGTGTTGCCGAATCCCTTACAGGGCGTCGCGGGCTGTGCCACAGTCGTAACGGTCCTTCCCTCCGCCTTGGTCGTACCATCCCGCATCGGAGTGCGTCATGTCGTCCCATCTCTCTGCGGACCGCCCGGCCGCCCAGCCGCCAGGACGCGGCTCGGTCGACGCACTCATCTCGCAGGCGCGACGACTCAAGGGTGACGTGGACGCCGTACGCCGGGACACGCACAGCGACGGAACGGACCCGCAGGACCGGTGGCAGCGGGCGCTGTGCGACCTCGCACTGCACCAACTGGACGACCTGGACGAGCACTTGGCGCAGCTGCGGGACGGTCCACCGCCCGTGCCCGCGTCCGCCGAGGCGGCACCCGCCGTCCGAGCCGTACCGCCCGCTCCCCGGCGCGGCTCGCTGCTCAGTCGGGTCGGCAGCGCGGAGTGGAACCTGCTGACGGACGAGGCCAGTTGGTCCGGAGAGCTGTACCAGATCCTGGGCCGCGACCCCGCCGCTCCCCCGCTCACCCTCGACGAGCTGCCCTCGGTGGTGTTCGACGAGGACCGGCGGAGACTGACGGCGATGGTCACCGACTGTCTCGTCGACGCCAAACCCATCGACGGCGAGTTCCGCGTGGTGCGCGCTCAGGGCGACGTCCGCACCGTGCACATGATGGGCGAGCCCGTACTCCACACCGACGGCAGCACCGCGTCCATGTGGGCGGTGCTGCGGGACGTCAGTGAACTGCGGCGCAGCCAGCGGGCGGTGAGCGAGACCCGTGACTCGTTACAGCGTCACCGGCACCGTGCGCAGACGGAGCACCGGCTCGCGGTCGAGCTGCAGGAGGCGGTGCTGCCGCCGTGGCGCGGCTCCCTGCGGCTCCCGCACCAGGGACCCGAGACCCTCGACCTCGCGGCCCACTACCTTCCCTCGGCCACGAGCGCGCTGATCGGCGGCGACTGGTACGACGCGCTGGAACTCGCCGACGGCGAGACCCTGCTCAGCGTCGGCGACCTCACCGGCCACGGAGCCGCCGTGACCTCCGGCATGGCGACCCTGCTGGGTGCCGTCCGCGGGATGGCGATGGCCGGCACCCAGCCGGGCCAACTCATGGGCTGGCTCAACCAGTTGCTCGACGCCACCGTGCAGCCGGCCCTCGGCGGGGCGGTCTGCTGCCGTTACCGCCCGAAGACCCGCACCCTGGTGTGGGCGCAGGCCGGACACCCTGCCCCGCTGCTCTTCCGCGACGGGACGGGGCGCCGACTGCACGCACCGGCCGGCGTCCTCCTCGGCGCGACCTCGGGAGCCGTGTACGAGCAGGCCGAAGAGACCCTCCGACCGGGTGATCTGCTCTTCCTCCACACCGACGGACTGGTGCCCGCGGCGGCGGGAGGTACGGCGGCCGTGAACCGTCTCCTCGACCTCGCCCCGCGGTTCGGCGAGGCACGGACCGCCCAGGACTGTGTACGGGTGGTCGTGGAGGAGTTCGGCGAGGCCGAGCGGGCGGACGACGCCTGCGTGCTCGTCGCCAGAGTGACGTCATAGTCGTCGAAGCGACGTCGTGAGAGACGGCCGGGGACAGCGCGCGGTCCGGGTTCACGCCTGGGTGCTGGTGCCGCCCCTCCTCATCTTCGGCAGGGCCAGCCTGATCTCCTCCCGCAGCTCGTGGATCTTCGGGTAGTTCGAGAACTGCGCGGTGAGCCGGTACATCTGGCCCAGCCGGTCCCAGGTGCGGCGCGAGGAGTTCGAACCCATCGCCATCAGGGCCAGGCGTGCGTACCGGTCCGCCTGTTCGGGATCGTCCGCGATGAAGCAGGCGGAGGCCATGGACAGATGGTCGAAGATCTTCGACCGCTCCCGTCCGTCGTTGCGCAGCGCCAGGGCCTTCTCCGCGTAGTGCTGGGCGTGCACGGCCGCGCCCGGCTCGTGCTCGGCCAGGGTGCGGTAGGCCAGGGCCTGCATGCCGTACAGGTCCTCCTCCTTGAAGGTCTGCATCCAGCTCGGTGGCGGCACGTCGCCCCGGTCGGAGACGAAGAGGTCCTCCGCCTGGCCCAGGGTCCGGCGCATGGCCTGACCCTTGCCCATGGACGCCTGCGCCCAGGCCTCGATGGTGTAGAGCATCGCCCTGGTGCGGGGCAGCACCTCCTCACCCGAACCGGACCGGGCGAGCTTCATCAGGTCGAGTGCGTCGTCGGGCCGGCCCAGGTGCACCATCTGGCGAGCCGCTCGGGAGAGCGCCTCCCCGGCGCGCGGCCGGTCGCCGCCCTCCCGGGCCGCGTGGGCGGCGATGACGAAGTACTTCTGGGCCGTGGGCTCCAGACCGACGTCGTGCGACATCCAGCCCGCGAGGACGGCGAGGTTGGCGGCGACGCCCCACAGGCGCCGCTGGAGATGCTCGGGGTGTCGGTAGGCGAGCATGCCGCCCACTTCGTTGAGTTGTCCCACGACCGCCTTGCGTTGCAGTCCGCCGCCGCGGGCCGCGTCCCAGGCCCGGAACACCTCGACGGAGCGCTCCAGTTCCTCGATCTCCTGCGACCCGATGGGGGCGGCCTCGTAGCGGTCGAACCCGGCGGGGTCGGCGTGCAGGGGATCGTCGAACCGGGGAGCATCGGCGGTCAGGGACGGATCGGTGTGCAGCCAGTCGTACATGGCGCTGCTGAGTGCTGATCCCGCGGTGAGCGCGGCACCCGCGCCCACCAAGCCGCGTCGGTTGAGCATGAGGTCCATTCCCGTGAATTCGGTGAGGACCGCAGCAGTCCGGTCGGGCGCCCACGGCATTCCGTCGGGATGTTCCGCACTCCCGGCGCCCTGCCGTTTCCCCGCACGCCCGTGCCGGACCAGACCGAGGTCCTCTATGGTCACGACACGGCCGAGACGCTCGGTGAACAGGACCGCCAGCACCCGCGGTACCGGATCGCGCGGGATCTCTCCCGTGTCGATCCAACGCCGCACCCGGGAGGTGTCGGTCGAGAGCTGGGGGTGGCCCATGGCCGCCGCCTGCCGGTTGACCAGCCTCGCGAGTTCGCCCTTGGACCAGCCGGCGAGGCCGAACAGGTCCGACAGACGGGTGTTGGGTTGTCCGCTCACGTCAAGCCCCCAGGTTCTCGGCTGAGTTGACAGTAGACCCGGGAGAGTTGCCGGGCGACTATTCGCCAGGGTTCGCCAGGGCACGCCAGATGGTGTGCCACTGCGCATCTGGTGTCAGGTAGGAACGCGCCACCCCGACCCGGTCACCATCCTGAAACGGCGGGTGCACTCCCCAGGGTGCACCCGGGTGACCGGGCCGGGCAGCGCACTCGTCGCAGGCACACGAAGGGATCTGTTTCCCCCATGTACGCAGCGTCGTCCTCCGTGTCCGCCCCGCCCCGGTCGCTTCACCCCCGTCCGGCGGGTGGCGGCCCCTACCTCGACCCCGCGCGTCCGGCGGGCCCCGTGCTCGGCACGGGCAGGACGCGGCGGGTGCCGGGGCTCGGCACCCAACCGCTCAGCGGGAGACTCGACTTGTCCGGCCCTCAGGGCGCCCAACTGCGCACGGCGATCGCGTCGGTGCACCGGATCTGCCCGGAGTTCGCCCCGGTGCAGGTACTGCGCCGCAGCGGACGGTCCGTGCTCCTGGTCGGCACCACAGGACGCAGCACCGCCGTCGCCAAGTGCTTACTGGACCACTCCCCTGTGTGGGCCGAGAGGATCCGCCACGAGATAGCCGCATACCGCTCGTTCGTCCGGCACCGCCCTCCGGTGCGGGTACCACGACTGATCGCGGCGGACCCGGACAACTGCACCCTGGTGATCGAGCGGATGCCGGGCCGGGTGGCGGCACTGCAACGGCACCCGGCGGAGGCCCCGCCCCGCGCGGACATCAGGGCCGCACTCGGCGCGATCTGCCGGCTCAACGCCTGGCGGCCACCGGTGGGCACCTTCGACGCCCCGCTGGACTACGCGACCCGCATCAACCGCTACCACGAACTGGGCCTGCTCACCGACCGGGACCTGGGCGACCTGCAGAAACTGCTGCACGGCATCGCGGCGAGCACGGGCCGGCACGGCATGGGCCAGTTCTGCCACGGCGACGCCCTGCTGTCGAACATCCTCCTGTCACCGGCCGGTCCAGTGCTGGTGGACTGGGAACACGCGGGCTGGTACCTGCCGGGCTACGACCTGGCGACGCTGTGGTCGATCCTCGGCGACGCGCCGGTGGCCCGGCGGCAGATCAGCCAGATCGCCCAGACGGCGGGCCCCGCCTCGCGGGACGCCTTCCTGGTGAACCTGATGCTCGTCCTGACCCGGGAGATCCGCACCTACGAAACGGCCGTGCAGCGCTCGATGCACGACACGACCCCGGCGGCACCGGGTACGGCCCACCCGGGTGCTGCGCCGTCCGGCGAGGAACAACGGCTGCTGCTCAGGCGGCTGCACGACGACTGCCAGATGGCCCGCCGGGCCGTGCGCGCGGCGGTCGGCACTCGCTGACGGGGACGACGGTCCGCGGTGCGCCCTTCGCAGGCGCACCGCGGACCGTCGTATCCCACGAAACTCCCCGCCCACCTCGGCTGACAGGGGAAACGACCTGCTCCTGGGCATGATTGACGGATCGTCGGCAAGCCGGTACCACAGACGCACGCCCGGCCCCGCACGGCGCATCTCGTCCGACCGTCCCAGGAGGCTGCCTTGCGAAAATCCGCCACCGCCACCGACCGAGCCGCCGGACACAGACACGTCCGAAGGACCGCGGGCGCCATGGGCTCCGCCGCCCTGCTGCTGCCGTTGCTCGGTGCGGCGCCGCCCGACACCCATGTCTCGGCGGCCGAGCTGCAACAGGCGTTCGCCTCCGCCGCCGCCGAATACCACGTACCGCAGAGCGTGCTCCTCGGCGTCTCCTACCTGCAGTCCCGCTGGGACGCGCATGCCGGTGCGCCCAGCGTGAGCGGCGGGTACGGCCCGATGCACCTCACCGACGCCCGCACCGCACTCGCCGAGGCACCGCCGCACCACAGCGAGGGCACGGAGGACGCGCGCGGCGACAGCGCCCGCACCCCGCTGCTCCCCGAGGCGAAAGTGCCGCGGAGCTCCGAGCTGCCGGCCCGGCTGCGGACCCTGCCGAAGGCGGCCGAGCTGACCGGTCTCACCGCCGAGCGGCTCCGGACCGACGCCGCCGCGAACGTGGCCGGGGGCGCCGCGCTCCTGGCCGCCGCCCAGCAGGACCTGGGCGAGCCGCTCAGCAAGGACCCCGCCGACTGGTACGGGGCGGTGGCCCGCTTCTCCGGCGCGGACGACAGCGCGACCGGGGCGGCGTACGCGAACGACGTGTACGACGTGCTGCGCACCGGCGAGGAGCGCGGCACCGACGCCGGCCAGCAGATCGCGCTGGCCGCGCAGCCGGGCCTCGTCCCCGACACCGCGCAGCTCGCGCGGACGGGTCTGCGCACGCTCGACGCGGCCGGCACCCAGTGTCCGAGGACGGTGTCCTGCGAGTGGATCCCGGCTCCCTACGAGGAGTTCGGCGAGGGCGACTACGGCAACCACGACCTGGGGGACCGTCCGGCGTCGCAGAGCATCGACTACATCGTCATCCATGACACGGAGGGCGCCTGGGAGGGGGTCCTCGACCTGGTGCAGGACCCGATCTATGTGTCGTGGAACTACTCGCTGCGCTCCACGGACGGCCATATCGCCCAGCATGTGAAGGCGAAGGACGTGGCCTGGCACGCGGGCAACTGGTACGTCAACGCGAAGTCGATCGGCCTGGAGCACGAGGGCTTCCTGGCGAACCCGGACGCCTGGTACACGGAGGCGATGTACCGCTCCTCGGCGCGGCTGGTGAAGTACCTGTCCAAGAAGTACGACATCCCGCTGGACCGGCAGCACATCCTCGGCCACGACAACGTGCCCGGTCCGACCACGTCGACCATCGGCGGCATGCACACCGACCCGGGCCCGTACTGGGACTGGCGTCACTACTTCGCCCTGCTGGGCCGGCCCTTCGAACCCACGGCCGGCAAGCACGGCGGTCTGGTGACCGTCCGCCCCGACTACACCGCGAACCGGCCGCAGTACACGGGCTGTGTGAAGCAGGGCGAGGTGTGCGCGTCGCACGGTTCGAGCGCCGTCCGGCTCTACTCGGGACCCGGTGAGACCTACCCGCTGATCAAGGACGTCGGTCTGGGCACCACCCCGACGACCGGGGTGAACGACCTGTCGTCACGGGTCTCCACGGGCCAGCAGTACGCGGTCGCGGGCCGCGACGGCGACTGGACGGCGATCTGGTACCTGGGCCAGAAGGCCTGGTTCAGGAATCCGGCGAAGGATCCGACGGCGGTGAACGCCACCGGGAAGGTGGTGACGCCGAAGCGCGGTCTGGAGAGTGTGCCGGTCTACGGGCGCGCCTATCCGGAGGCGTCCGCGTATCCGGCGGGAGTGCCCGCGCAGGCGGTGTCGCCGCTGCCGTATCTCCTGTCCGCGGGACAGAAGTACGTGGTCGGCGACAAGGTGCCCGGTGAGTACTACTACGCGGTGACCTTCGACGAGGCCTCGCACCGGGTCGTCGTCGGCAAGGATCTGTACTACGAGATCCAGTTCGGCCACCGGGTCGCGTTCGTGCGGGCCGCGGACGTGCGTGTGGAGCGGTCGGCCGGGTAGGACCGGCTCTCTCAGCCCTGCTGGAACAGCTCCGCGGGGAGTGGTTTCAGCAGGGTGTACAGGTCGTCGGTGATGGGGCGGTCCCAGGCGGCGATGGTCACCAGGACGTTGTCGCTGCGGTCGAACTGCACGCAGGAGATCCGGCTCTCCGACAGCTTGAGGCGACGCACGATCAGAAGGTTGTCGCCCTGCATCACCGGTACGTCCTCGGCGCCGACGACGGTGACCTCCTCGTCGTTCTCCAGCGCCAGCAGCAGCTGTCCGACCTCGAAGGGGATCTCGCCCTCGGTGACCTCGCGGGCCGGGGAGCCCTCCGGCAGATTGCCGATGATCATCGCCGGGCCGCGACCGCCGAAGAGGTCGTACCGCAGGTAGACACCCTGGCAGCTGCCGTCCGGGGCGGGCAGCAGGCCGGCACCCAGATTGCCGGGCCAGTCGCCCGGGTCCATGGCCAGTACGTCGAAGTCGGGCCCGGCGGGCGTGGCGCTACGGCGGCGGAGGAACGACATGACGCAATGGTACGTGCCCGAGCCCGCTGCATGACCTGCGGGCGGCTCTTCTCCCCTGTCCGCCCGCGCGGTGCCGTGCGGGGTGGCGGGTGACGCGGGCGCGGTGGCCGCAGGACGGCTCGCACCACTCCTGACGCGGGTGCTCCCTGAGGAAGTACCGCACGCGGCGCGGCGCGTGGCAGGCCCGCAGCCGCTGTCGTCCGGAGTCGGCGGGAAAGCCGATCACGTCCCGCGCGAGCGTCGCGACGAGTGCGCCCCCGCCGTCCGCGGGCTCGTGCCGTACGACGGGTTCGGCGTCCTGCGCCCCGTGCGGCAGGGGGACGGTGGGCGTGCGGGCGGCCACCTCCCGACGCTCCAGACGGCCGCGTGCCGGGTCGACGTCCGGATCGGGCGGCCCGGCGGCCAGGACTTCGGGCTGGGTCCAGGCGGCGTACTGCCGCACATGGGCCACCCGCAGCGGGCCTCGCGCCGGCGGGCGGCGTCGAGGGCCCGGTCAGGGCGCGCAGACTGTCGTCCGAACCGTCGACCGCCACGACCGCCGGCAGTGTGCTCATGCACTCCTCGTCTCCGGAGTACGTCCTTCCGCTTCCTGGGGGGTCAGCCTTGTTCAGGCGTCGGTCCCAGGAGAGCGCTCAAGGTCGCGTGTCCGGAAAACGGTCGGAACACCGCCGGATCGGCCCGTCGGCCCGTCGGCCCGGATGCCGGCCGCGGGCCCACGGCTCAGGTCAGGTCGAACTCCCCTTCCCTCGCGCCCGACACGAACGCGCCCCACTCCGCGGGTGTGAAGATCAGGGAAGGGCTCTCGGGCCGGCCGCTGTTGCGCATCGCGATGAATCCCTCGACAAAGGCGATCTGGACATCTCCCAGGCCACGGCTGCTGGAGTGCCAGTCGGCGGTGCTGAGGTCCAGCTCGGGCTTCTCCCAGCCCATGAGCGACTGCTGCTGGATGGTGGTCTCGGCCACGTCCGTGCTCCTCCCGATTGCGTCGTCCGCGGCCAGCCTAGCGATCGGCCCCTGACCTCAACAGGCCACGTGAGGGGGACCTTTCAGGAGGCGGGGGGCTCGGCCCCCACGAGCCACATCGAGAAGAACTGCGATCCGCCTCCGTAAGCGTGCCCGAGCACCCGTCGAGCCCCCTCCACCTGGTGTTCTCCGGCCAGTCCGCGCACCTGGAGGGCCGCCTCCGCGAAGCGGATCATGCCGGAGGCGCCGATGGGATTGGTCGACAGGACGCCACCCGACATGTTGACGGGCAGGTCCCCGTCGAGCTCGGTGACCCCGGCCTCGGTGAGCTTCCAGCCCTCGCCCTCGGCGGCGAAGCCGAGGTTTTCCAGCCACATGGGCTCGTACCAGGAGAACGGCACGTACATCTCGACGGCGTCGATGTCCCGGCGCGGGTCGGCGATGCCGGCCTGTCGGTACACGTCGGCCGCGCAGTCCTTGCCGGCCTGCGGCGACACGGCGTCCTTGCCGGCGAAGAGGGTGGGTTCGCTGCGCATCGCGCCGCCGTGCAGCCAGGCGGGCGGCCGGGGCGAGCGGGCGGCTCCGGCGCGGTCGCTGAGGACCATCGCGCAGGCGCCGTCGGAGGAGGGGCAGGTCTCCGAGTAGCGGATCGGGTCCCAGAGCATGGGCGAGGCCTGGACCTTCTCCAGGGTGATGTCGTGCTCGTGGAGGTGGGCGTAGGGGTTCTTCAGCGCGTTGCGCCGGTCCTTGTAGGCGACCAGGGAGCCGACGGTGTCGGGCGCTCCGGTGCGCCGCATGTACGCGCGCACGTGCGGGGCGAAGAATCCGCCGGCCCCGGCCAGCAGCGGCTGCTGGAAGGGGATGGGCAGGGAGAGCCCCCACATGGCGTTGGACTCGGACTGCTTTTCGAAGGCGAGGGTGAGCACCGTGCCGTGGACACGGGCGGCTACCAGGCCCGCGGCGACCAGTGCCGTCGACCCGCCGACCGAGCCGGCCGTGTGTACCCGCAGCATGGGCTTGCCGACGGCGCCCAGCGCGTCGGCGAGGTAGAGCTCGGGCATCATGACGCCCTCGAAGAAGTCGGGCGCCTTGCCGATGACGACGGCGTCGATGTCCGCCCAGTCCAGTTCGGCGTCGTCCAGCGCCCTGCGCGCGGCCTCGCGCACGAGTCCGGCGATGGACACGTCCCGGCGTGCCGCCACGTGCTTGGTCTGGCCGATGCCTACGACGGCCACGGGCTCCTTGCTCATCGCGGATCCCCTTCGAGTACGGCGACCAGGTTCTGCTGGAGACAGGGGCCGGACGTGGCGTGGGCGAGGGCCCGGTCGGACTCGCCCCGGTGGATGCGGGCCGCGGCCTCGCCGATGCGGAGGAGTCCGGCGGCCATGACCGGGTTGGCGGCGAGGGCGCCGCCGGAGGGGTTGACCCGCACGTCGTCGCCGAGTGCGAGGGCCTTGCGCAGCACGACCTCCTGCGAGCTGAAGGGCGCGTGCAGTTCCGCGGTGTCGACGGGCCGTTCGAAGGCGCCCGCCCGCTCGGCGGCCAGGCGGGTGGAGGGTGAGTCGGTGAGGTCACGGACACCCAGGCCGTGGGCCTCGATGCGGTGGTCGATGCCACGGATCCAGGCGGGCCGCTCGCACAGTTCCCGGGCCCGGTCCCCCGCCGCGAGGACCACGGCGGCGGCGCCGTCGCCGACGGGCGGACAGTCGCCGGTGCGCAGGGGGCGTACGACGTACTCCCCCTGGATCCGACGGGACGTCGCATCGGCCCCGGCGTCGCGGCTGCGCGCCGCCACCGCGGCGAGCGCGGGTTCGTCCGTCTCGCCCGCGTCGATCAGCGCCTGGGCCTGGAGGGCGGCGAGGGCGACCGAGTCGGGCCACAGGGGGGCCACGTAGTACGGATCGAGCTGGCGGGTGAGGACGTCACGGACGGAGCCGGGGGTCGACTTGCCGTAGGAGTACACGAGTGCGGTGTCGGCGTCGCCGGTCAGCAGCTTGGTCCACGCCTCGTACAGCGCCCACGCGCCGTCCATCTCCACATGGGACTCGGAGATCGGCGGCCAGGCGCCGACGCCGTCGAGGGCGAGGGTGAAGGAGAAGGCTCGGCCGGCGAGGTAGTCGCAGGATCCGGAGCAGGTGAAGTCGATGTCCGCGGTCTTCAGGCCGGTCTGGTCGAGCACCTCGTGCAGGACGGGCATGAGCATCTCCACCTCGGAGAGCTCGTCGGCGATCCGCCGGTGGTCGGTGTGCGCGAAGGCGACGACGGCGACATCCCTGAGCGGTGGCATCTACAACAACTCCTTGTACGTCTCGTAGTCCGCGTCGGGCTCGCCGGTCGGCCGGTAGTGGTCGGGGTGGCGGGCCCCGTCCGTCCACACGGGTTCGACGCGCAGGCCCATGCGGACCTGGTCGTAGGGGATGCCTCCGATGCGGCCGTGCAGGGCGAGGTCGGCGCCGTCGAGGGCGATGTGCGCGTAGACGTACGGCACTTCGATGTCGAGGTTCTTCGCCTTGATGTTGACGATGCAGAAGGTGGTGACCGTGCCGCGGGGACCCACTTCCACCTGTTCCGATGTGGCCACCCCACATGTGGGGCACGCACCCCTCGGCGGTACGTACACCTTGCGGCAGGACGGGCAGCGTTCGCCGACGAGGCGCCGGTCGACGAGGGCGTGGAGGTAGGCGGACTGGGCCCGGCCGGGTGAGTAGGTGTAGTCGAGGCGGGCGGGGGCGACGATGCCGGTGACCGGGTTGTCGAACTCGCCGGTGTGGCCGGTCGGTTGGGCGGGGGCTCCGTCGTACGGCTCGAAGCAGGCGATGTCCGTGATGGCGCCCGTGCGTTCGCCGGCCCAGCGGATGCGGACGCGCATGCCGGTGTGCACGGCGTCCGGGCCGGGGGCGTCGAGGGCGTGCAGGAGGGCGGTGTCGGCGCCGTCGAGGCGGACCAGGACCCAGGCGAAGGGGGTGGACAGGGGCTGGCCGCGGCGCGGGGCGTGGTTCCAGGCCCAGGTGGTGACCGTGCCGGTGGGGGCGACCTCGACGAGGTCGCGGATCTCCTCGGCGGTGACGGGGTCGTACTCGACGGGCGGGACGAGTACGCGGCCACGGTCGCCCCCGGTCCGCACCCCGAGGACGACGCGTTCGCGCAGGCCGGTGAGGAAGGCGCTCTGGACGGGGCCCAGGGAGCGGGTGAAGGGGAACTCGACGACGAGCGGCGCTGTGAGGACTTCGGGCATCCCGGGTGTCTCCTTCTGCGGGAGGTCGGACGCGCTGGGCACGAGAGGTCGGACGCGCTGGTGGGGGTGGTCAGGCGCGCTTGTACTCGGGCGGTCGTTTCTCCGTGAAGGCGCGGGCGCCCTCCTTGGCGTCGGCGGTGTCGAAGATCGGCCATCCGCGCTTGAGTTCGGCGGCGAGCCCGTCGGCCTCTGTCATCTCGGCCGTCTCGTAGACGGACGCCTTGACGGCCTCGACGGCGAGCGGGCCGCAGGCGTTGATCTGGTCCGCGATCTCCAGGGCCTTGTCGAGTGCCGTGCCGTCGGGGACGACATGGCCGACCAGACCGATGCCGGCGGCCTCGCGGGCGGTGTAGGCGCGGCCGGTGAGCAGCATCTCCAGGGCGTGGGTGCGGGGGATCTGCCGTTGCAGCCGGACGGTGGAGCCGCCGATCGGGAACAGCCCGCGTTTGACCTCGAACAGCCCGAAGGTCGCCGACTCGCCCGCGACCCGGATGTCGGTGCCCTGGAGGATCTCCGTGCCGCCGGCGACGCAGTACCCCTCGACGGCGGCGATCACCGGCTTGCGGGGGCGGTGGTGACGCAGCATCGCCTTCCAGTGGAGGTCCGGATCCGCCTTGAGGCGGTCCCGGTGCCGCTCCCCTTCCATGCCCTTCCCCGCCAGGGCCTTGAGGTCCATGCCGGCGCAGAACGCGCCGCCCGCGCCGGTCAGCACGACCGAGCGGACCTCGTCGTCCTCGTCCGCCTCGATCCAGCCGTCGTACAGACCGACGAGCATGGACAGCGAGAGTGCGTTTTTGGCGTCGGGCCTGTTGAGCGTGAGCACCAGTGTGGCGCCGTGGCGCCGCACGGTGAGGTGTTCCGTCCCACCCATTGCCCATCTCCCCTCTCAAAGAACGAGAACAGGTTGCAGGAGGCGACCGGGCACTTCAAGGGTTTTCTGACACATAGTCAGATTTCTTCGGCGCGGACCCTTCACAGTTGCCGCGCCCTTTGCTCTGATGACCGGCGAACCGTCGGAGTGCCAGGGCATGTTCCGCCGGACGGCCCTGGGCCCGTCCGAGGTCAGGAGGAGCGGTGGAGTACAACCTTGCCGACCTGTTCGAGTCGGTCGTCGACGTGGTCCCGGACCGCGAGGCGCTTGTGTACATCGACCATCCCGGTACGGGTGCGGAACGCCGTCTGACGTACGCCGAACTGGACGCCGCCGCCAACCGCGTCGGCCATCATCTCCTCGACAGCGGGGTGCGCCCCGGCGAGCATGTCGGGCTCCACCTCTACAACGGCATCGAGTACCTGCAGACCGTGCTCGGCTGCCTGAAGGCGCGGATCGTCCCGGTGAACGTCAACTACCGGTACGTGGAAGATGAGTTGGTCTACCTCTACCGGGACGCCGACCTGGTGGGTCTGGTCTTCGAGGCCGAGTTCACCGACCGGGTGACGGCGGCGCTGCCGCAGGCGGAGGCGTTGCGGCATCTGGTGCGGGTGGGGGATGCCGGACGACGGGCGGCCTCGGACGCGGACCCGCGCGAGGGTTCGGCCCCGGGTGCGGGTGCGGTGCCCGTCGTGGCCTTCGCGGACGCCGAGGCCTCCGGATCGCCCGAGCGCGGGTTCCCGCCCCGGTCGGGCGACGACCAGTTCATCATCTACACCGGCGGCACCACCGGGATGCCCAAGGGTGTGATGTGGCGCCAGGAGGACCTGTTCTTCTCGGGGCTCGGCGGTGGCGCGCCGACCGGGGAGCCGGTCGGCAAACCGGAGGAGCTCGCCGAGCGGGTGGCGGCCGGCGGCGCGGGGATCACCTTCTTCCCGGCTCCCCCGCTCATGCACGGCACGTCCACGCTCACGGCGTTCATCGGGTTCCACTTCGGCCAACGCGTCGTGCTGCACCGCAAGTTCGTGCCCGAGGAAGTCCTGCGGACGATCGAGAAGGAGAAGGTCACCAGCATGTCGCTGGTGGGCGACGCGATGCTGCGCCCGTTGATCGACGCGCTCGAAGGCCCGCTGAAGGGCGCCGACCTGTCGTCGATGTTCAGCGTGTCCTCGTCCGGGGCGATCATGTCGGACACCGTGCGCAGGCAGTTCCAGGCGCTCGTGCCGAACGTGATGCTGCTCAACAACTTCGGCTCCTCCGAGTCCGGCTTCAACGGCACGGCGACGGAGGACTCCGGCCCCGAGCGGGGCTTCCGTGTCCGGGTCAACTCCCGTACACAGGTGGTCGATCCGGCCACCCACGAACCGGTGGCGGTCGGCGAGGTGGGCCGGGTCGCCCAGTGCGGCCATGTCCCGCTCGGCTACTACAACGACCCCCGCAAGACCGCCGAGACCTTCTTCGAGAAGGACGGCCGGCGCTGGGTCCTGCTCGGCGACATGGCCACGGTCGACGAGGAGGGCGTGGTCACCGTCCTCGGCCGCGGCTCGCAGTGCATCAACACGGGCGGCGAGAAGGTGTACCCGGAGGAGGTCGAGCAGGCACTCAAGTCCCACCCCGACGTGTACGACGCGCTGGTCGCCGGGGTGCCGGACGCGAAGTGGGGCCACCATGTCGCGGCCGTGGTGCAGCTGCGCGCCGGAGCGGCCCACCCCTCTCTGGAGGACATCCAGGGACACTGCCGCACCCGCCTCGCCGGGTACAAGATCCCCCGCCAACTGGTCCTCGCGGACGCCGTGCGGCGCTCGCCCAGCGGCAAGGCGGACTATCGGTGGGCGCGGGAGGTGGCGGTGACCGAGGACCGGTGAGCCGCCGCCGACGCCCCCCATGTGTGGTCCCACCACACGGGAACGCGACGACGACACGCGAGAAAGTCAGGACCCACCTCTTGCCCGTGCCGGGACGGCCTGGATTACTGATCCCGAACACCACGACCGAATGATCGGTCGCCTGGATTGTCGTGCTGGGTGAGGGCGAGGTGCCGAGGGTGGCCGGTGCGGACCTGTTGGACTCGGGGGAACGGCTCGACGAAGCGGCGTTGCGGGTGCTGCAGTGCGAGCGGCTGAGAAAGTCGCTGCGGCACGCGTACGACAACGTGCCGTTCTACCGGGAGTCCTTCGACAAGGCCGGCGTGCGTCCGGAGGACTGCCGCTCCCTCGCCGACCTGGCCCGTTTCCCCTTCACCACCAAGGCGGACCTGCGCGAGAACTATCCGTACGGGATGTTCGCCGTCCCCCAGGACCGCGTCCGGCGCATCCACGCGTCGAGCGGCACCACCGGACGGCCGACCGTCGTCGGATACACCGAGGGCGACCTCTCCCTGTGGGCCGACATGGTGGCACGTTCCCTCCGCGCGGCCGGCGCGCGGGCCGGGGACAAGGTGCATGTGGCCTACGGCTATGGCCTCTTCACCGGCGGGCTCGGCGCGCACTACGGGGCCGAACGGCTTGGCTGTACGGTCATTCCCGCGTCCGGCGGGATGACGGCCCGCCAGGTCCGGCTGATCCAGGACCTGGGGCCCGAGGTCATCATGGTGACCCCGTCGTACATGCTGACGCTCCTCGACGAGTTCGAGCGCCAGGGCGTCGACCCGCGCGGCACGTCCCTGCGGGTGGGCGTGTTCGGGGCGGAGCCCTGGACCGAGGCGATGCGGACGGAGATCGAGGAGCGGTTCGCGATCGACGCGGTCGACATATACGGGCTGTCGGAGGTGATCGGTCCGGGGGTCGCGCAGGAGTGTGTGGAGACCAAGGACGGTCTGCATGTGTGGGAGGACCATTTCCTGCCGGAGATCGTCGACCCGATCACCGGTGAGGTGCTGCCGGACGGTGAGCGGGGCGAGTTGGTCTTCACCTCGCTGACCAAGGAGGCGATGCCGGTCGTCCGGTACCGGACCCGGGACCTGACGCGGCTGCTGCCGGGCACGGCCCGCGTCTTCCGGCGGATGGAGAAGGTCACCGGCCGCAGCGACGACATGGTGATCCTGCGCGGGGTGAACCTCTTCCCCACCCAGATCGAGGAGATCGTGCTGCGCACCCCGGCTGTCGCGCCCCACTTCCAGCTCCGGCTCACCCGCGAGGGCCGCCTCGACGCCCTCACCATACGGGCGGAGGCCCGCCCCGGCGCCACGCCCGAGGACCGGGACGCCGCCGCCCGGACCATCACGGCGGCCGTGAAGGACGGCATCGGGGTGTCGGTCGCCGTCGAGATCGTCGAACCGGAGTCGCTGGAGCGGTCCGTGGGCAAGATCCGCCGGATCGTGGACCTGCGGACGCGTGAGGACATGGGCCGGGGATAGCCCACCCTCGCCTCGACCACGACCTCAGCCCCGGCCCGGCCCTGACGCCGACATCGCGTCCGCCGCCGGGCTCCTCACGGAGAGACGGAGCGGCGCGCGCTCTCCCCGTGAGACGTGCTTGCGTAACCTCGTGTGGTGCGGGGGCTCCTGGTCGATCGGTGTTCTCCGTGTCCGATCGAGACGGGAGTCATGATGACCGAACTGTGGAGTACCGATACTCCGGGAGTGATCCGGCTTCCTTCGGGACGGCTGATGCGGGGGCGGGGTCTGAGGTATGACCTGCCGGAGGGTCAGAAACCCACGCTCGCCGTGCACTTGACGGGTCGCCGGCCGCCCGAGCCGCCCTGGGAGTCCCTCTGGGTGCCTTGGCGGGACTTCTGGCTGCCCACCGACCCCGATGACGCGATGCGTCAGCTCCGCCTCGCCTACGACCGCGCGAGGACCGAACGTGTCGAGGTCTGTTGCGGGGGCGGGGTCGGGCGGACCGGTACGGCACTGTCCGCGATGTGCGTCTTCGAGGGCATGGATCCCGAGGAGGCCGTCGTCTGGACACGGCACACCTACCACTCCCGGGCGGTCGAGATGCCCTGGCAACGGCGGTTCATCCGCCGGGTCTTCACCACCGACGCACCCGACTCACGGCGGTCATAGCCCTGTTGACCCCCAGGAGACCGGACCGGAGGCCAAAGCCCTCCCTCTGTCGCGCGGTCCGAGGGCGCGCCTCCGGGGTACGCCGCCACCGCGGAGTGCCGGGTACGCCGGGGGCGACAGGGCCGCTAGGCGCCGGAGAACCGTTCCCTGAGTTCCCGCTTGAGGATCTTGCCGCTCGCGTTGCGCGGCAGTTCCTCCACGAACACCACCCGCTTCGGGGCCTTGAAGTGGGCGAGTTCCTCGCGGGCGTGGGCGATGAGGTCCTCCTCCGTGACCTCGCCGCGTGGCACGACGACGGCCGTGACGGCCTCGATCCACCGTTCGTCGGGGAGGCCGATCACGGCGACCTCGGCGACGGCGTCGTGCGTGTAGAGCACGTCCTCGACCTGGCGTGAGGCGATCAGCACGCCACCGGAGTTGATGACGTCCTTCACCCGGTCGACGATCGTGAAGAAGCCCTGGGCGTCGCGCACCGCGAGGTCGCCGGAGCGGAACCAGCCGTCTCGGAAGGCCGCGGCCGTCTCCTCGGGCTTGTCCCAGTAGCCCTCGCAGAGCTGCGGGGACCGGTAGACGATCTCGCCGGGCGTGCCGTCGGGCACGTCCTTGCCGTCCTCGTCGACCACCCGGGCGTCCACGAAGAGGACGGTCCGGCCGCAGGAGTCCATGCGGCGCTTGTGCTCCTCGGGGGCCAGGACGGTGGCCAGCGGGCCGATCTCGCTCTGGCCGAAGCAGTTGTAGAAGGCGAGTTTGGGGAGGCGTTCACGCAGCCGCTCCAGGACGGGCACCGGCATGATCGAGGCGCCGTAGTAGGCCTTGCGCAGACCGCTCAGGTCACGGGAGGAGAAGTCCGCGCGGTTCGCCAGGCCGATCCAGACCGTGGGCGGGGCGAACAGGCTGTCCGCGCGGCCGGCCTCGATCAGGTCGAAGAGACGGTCGCCGTCCGGCGCGTCGAGGATGACGTTGGTCGCCCCGACGGCGAGGTAGGGCAGCAGGAACACGTGCAGCTGGGCCGAGTGGTAGAGCGGCAGCGAGTGCACCGGCCGGTCGCCCGCGCTGAGGTCGAGGGCGGTGATCGCGCTCAGGTACTCGTGCACCAGGGCGCGGTGCGTCATCATCGCGCCCTTGGGCAGGGCCGTCGTCCCGGAGGTGTACAGCAGTTGCACCAGTTCGTCGCCGCGCGGTTCGGGGCCGTCGTAGGCGGGCGTCGAGGGCAGCCGGGCCAGCAGGGAGTCCTCGGCGTCGCGCAGGGGCAGGGTGCGGACACCGGCGGGGAGCCGGCCGGCGAGGTCCGGGTCGGTGAGGACCAGGGAGCTGCCGGACTGGCCGACGAGGTAGGCGAGGTCGTCGCCGGTCAGGTTCTGGTTGACCGGCACATGGACGAGGCCCGCGCGGGCGCAGGCGAGGAAGCCGATGAGGTAGGCGTCGGAGTTGTGGCCGTAGGAGCCGACCCGGTCGCCGGGGGCGAGGCCTTGGTCGAGCAGGAGACTCGCCGCGCGGGACACGGCCTCGTCGAGCTCCTGGTAGGTCCAGGCGCGGTCGCCGTACTCCACGGCGACCCGTGCCGGGGTGCGTCGGGCGCTGCGTCGCAGCACCCCGTCAACCGTGCTGCCGTGTCCTGGCGTCATGACACATGATCCTCGTTCCACGGCAGAAGGAGGTCAAGCACCGGGGTGCCGGACACCTACCTGCCGGTACGCTCAACCATCCCTTCCCTCAATGACGTTGGGAGGCACGATGCGCACCCGCCTCAGACGAACCGTCGTCGCGGCCGTCGCCCTGCTCACCGCCGCCACCGCCCTGCCGGAGGCCGCCGCACAGAGCCGAGAGCGATCCGAACACCCGTCCCGCGGCGGCCTGTCCGCCGTCGTCCGCTACACCGAGTACGGCATTCCGCACATCGTCGCGAAGGATTACGCGAACCTCGGCTTCGGTACCGGGTGGGCGCAGGCCGCCGACCAGGTGTGCACGCTCGCCGACGGCTTCCTGACCGTACGCGGCGACCGCTCGCGTTTCTTCGGGCCCGACGCGGCGCCGGACCTCTCGCTCTCCTCGGCCGCGAAGAACCTCTCCAGCGACCTCTACTTCCGCGGGGTGCGGGAGGCGGGCACGGTGGAGAAGCTGCTCGCCGAGCCGGCGCCGCGCGGACCGAGCCGGCAGTCGAAGGACCTGATGCGGGGCTTCGCGGCGGGCTACAACGCCTGGCTGAAGCAGAACCGGGTCACCGACCCGGCGTGCCGGGGTGCCGACTGGGTGCGACCGGTGACGGCCCTGGACGTGGCGGCGCGCGGCTTCGCCCTGTCCGTGCTCGGCGGGCAGGGCCGTGGCGTGGACGGGATCACGGCGGCGCAGCCGCCGACCGGCACCACGACGGCCTCGCGGGTCACGCCTGCCGCTCCGGACGCCCAGGACACCGCCCGTGCGGCGCGTGAGCTCCTCGCCGACACCGCCGACATGGGGTCCAACGCGGTCGCGTTCGGCGGCGCCACGACGGCGAACGGCCGCGGCCTGCTGCTGGGCAACCCGCACTACCCGTGGCAGGGCGGGCGGCGCTTCTGGCAGGCGCAGCAGACCATTCCCGGTGAGCTCAACGTCTCCGGTGGCTCCCTGCTCGGCTCGGCGACCGTGTCCATCGGGCACAACGCACATGTGGCGTGGAGCCACACCGTCGCGACGGGCGTCCCCCTCAACCTCCACCAGCTGACGCTGGACCCGGCCGACCCGACGGCGTATCTCGTCGACGGCAGGTCGGAGCGGATGACGAAACGCACGGTCACCGTGGCGGTCAAGGACGGCACCGCGGTGTCGCGGACCCAGTGGTGGACGCGGTACGGCCCGGTCGTCACCTCGCTCGGTGCCGCGCTGCCGCTGCCGTGGACGGCCACGACGGCGTACGCGCTCAACGATCCGAACGCCGCGAACCTGCGCGCCTCCGACACCGCGCTGGGCTTCGGCAAGGCCCGCAGCACGGCCCAGGTCCTCGGCTCGCTGACGCGCACACAGGGGCTGCCCTGGGTGAACACGGTCGCCGCCGACTCCGGCGGGCACACGCTGTTCACGCAGTCGCAGGTGCTTCCGCGGATCACCGACGAACTGGCCCAGCGCTGCTCCACCGGTCTCGGCCGGGTCACCTACCCCTCGTCCGGGCTCGCGATCCTCGACGGTTCGCGCGGCGACTGCGCGCTCGGCAACGACGAGGACGCCGTGCAGCCGGGAACCTTCGGCCCGGCGCGGATGCCGACCCTCAAGGACGCCCCGTACGCGGAGAACTCCAACGACAGTGCCTGGCTGGCCAACGCGGACCGGCCGCTGACCGGGTACGAGCGGGTCTTCGGCACGGTCGGCACCCAGCGGTCGATGCGGACACGGGGCGCTGTCGAGGACGTGGCGGCGCTGGCCGGGGAAGGCGGCCTGACCGTTCGGGATCTGCAGGCGCAGCAGTTCGCCAACCGGGTGCCCGCCGGTGACCTGACCGCCGACGACGCGGCGAAGGCGTGCGCCGCGCTGCCGGGCTCCACCGCGACGGGCACTGACGGCAAGGCCGTCGATGTCACGGAGGCCTGCGCGGTGATCGCCGCGTGGGACCGGACGACGGACACCGGGAGCCGGGGGGCGCTGCTCTTCGACCGGTTCTGGCGCCGGCTCACGGCCCTCGTGCCGGCCGCGCAGCTGTGGAAGGTGCCGTTCTCCGCGGCGGACCCGGTCCGGACGCCGAACACGCTCAACACGGCCGCGCCGGGCTTCGCCACCGCCCTCGCGGACGCGGTCGGCGAGTTGCGGGCGGCGGGCATCGCGCTCGGCTCCCGGCTCGGGGAGCACCAGTTCGTCGTACGGGACGGGCGGCGCATCCCCGTTCCCGGCGGCACGGAGTCGCTGGGGGTGTGGAACAAGGTCGAGCCGGTGTGGAATCCGGCGGGCGGCGGCTACACGGAGGTGACGACGGGCTCCAGCTACATCCAGGCCGTGGGCTGGGACGGCGGCCGCTGCCCGGTGGCCCGGACGCTGCTGACGTACTCCCAGTCCTCGAATCCGCACTCGTCGCACTTCAGCGACCAGACCCGGTTGTTCTCCGGTGAGAGGTGGGTGACGTCCCGGTTCTGTGAGCGGGACATCCTGTCCTCGCCGGCGCTGAAGATCGTCTTCGTACGGGAGCGCTGAACCTGTGGTCCCGTCCCACACGGGGCGGGACCACACTCCCGGTCAGGTGACGATGTGGCCGAGCTTGTCGGGGTTGAGGACGGCGTAGAGGCCGTCGATACGGCCGTCCCGGACGTCGATCGTGACGAGCTGGTCGATGCCGTCGACCGTGATGGCGAGGGCGGGGCGGGCGTTGACGTCCACGCGGCGCGGCGCGCCGAAGGAGTAGCGGGCGACCAGGTCCGCGGCGAAGGCGATGACCTGCTCGCGGCCCTCGACGGGCCACAGGGCGGCCCGGACCTTGCCGCCGCCGTCGCTCCAGGCGACGACGTCCTCGCTCAGCAGGGGGATCAGCCGGGTCCGGTCGCCGCTCTGCGAAGCCTCCAGGAACCGCGCCAGCAGCTTCGCGTGATCGTCCTCGGAGAGGGCGAACCGGTCGCGTCGCGCGGCGAGTCGGCGCCCGGCGCGCAGATGCATCTGCCGGCAGTTCGTCTCGGTGGCGTCGAGGATCCGCGCGATCTCGCCGTAAGGGAGTTCGAAGGTCTCGCGCAGGACGAAAACCGCGCGCTCCGAGGGTGACAGGCGCTCCATCAAGTGGACGGTGGCGAAGGCGACGGTGTCCCGCAGCGCGGTCGAGCCCAGTGGGCCGAGCGCGTCGGTGGCCACCGGTTCGGGCAGCCAGGGCCCGGTGTAGGCGGCACGGGTCACCTGGGCGGCCTTGAGCCGGTCGACGGCGCGCCGCGCGATGAGGGTGACGAGGAATGCCCGGGGTTCGGGGATCCCGGCGCGCTCGGTGCCGGTCCACCGCAGGTGGACGTCCTGGACGACGTCCTCGGCGTCCCACATGCTGCCGAGCAGCCGGTAGGCGAGCCCGAGCAGCAGGGGGCGATTTGTCTCGAACTGCTCGGTCGCCGGCTCCGGGGTTTCCAATTTCCGTGTCCTTCCCAGTCGTTCGGTGCGGTGGTCGCCATCAGTGCGGATGCCCCAGTCAACTCCGCTGTGTCCCAGTCGCGCCACCCGGCGTGACAGGTACGCCGGGAGGCGGTAGGGACGGCGTGCGCGTCGTCCGCCCGCGCACGCCGTTCATGATGGCGACCTGCCGCCCGAAGGATCCGTCGAAGACCCGGATCGACTCGGGAGCTTCACGGCGGTCACACGGGTCGCGTACGTCCCTCCCAGTACGGGTCCCGCAGCCGCCGCTTGTACAGCTTGCCGTTGGGGTCCCGCGGCATCTCGTCGATGAAGTCGACGCTCTTGGGCCGCTTGTAGCCGGCGAGCCGCTCGGCGCAGTGGTCGAGGAGTTCGGCGGCCAGGTCGGGCCCGGGCTGCCGGCCGGGGGCGGCCTCGACGACGGCCTTGACCTCCTCGCCCCAGTCGTCGTGCGGGATGCCGAAGGCGGCGGCGTCGGCGACGGCGGGGTGGGCGAGCAGGGCGGACTCGATCTCGGCGGGGTAGATGTTGACGCCGCCCGAGATGATCATGTCGATCTTGCGGTCGCGGAGGAAGAGATAGCCGTCCTCGTCGAGGAGACCGAGGTCGCCGACGGTGAAGAAGTCGCCGATGCGGTTCTTCCGCGTCTTGTCCTCGTCCTTGTGGTAGGAGAAGCCGCCGGTGTTCATCTTCAGGTAGACCGTGCCGAGTTCGCCGGGCGGCAGCCGGTTGCCGTCGTCGTCGAAGATCGCGAGTTCGCTGATCGGCCAGGCCTTGCCGACCGTGCCGGGCTTCTTCAGCCAGTCCTCCGCGGTCGCGAAGGCGCCACCGCCCTCGCTGGCGGCGTAGTACTCCTCCACACAGGGCCCCCACCAGTCGAGCATCGCGCGCTTGACGTGGTCGGGGCACGGGGCGGCACCGTGGATGGCGTGCCGCATGGACGAGACGTCGTAGCGCGCCTTCACGTCGTCCGGCACGGCCAGCAGCCGGTGGAACTGGGTCGGGACCATATGGGTGTGCGTGCAACCGTGGGCGTCGATGAGGTGGAGCATCTCCTCGGGCGTCCACTTGTCCATCAGGACCAGCCGGTGGCCGATGTGCAGGGACGCGCCGGCGAACTGGAGCACGGCCGTGTGGTAGAGCGGCGAGCAGACGAGGTGCACGTTGTCGCCGAAGGGGAGGATGCCGAAGATGCCGAGGAAGCCGCCGAGGTAGGCCTCCTCGGGGAGCTTGCCGGGCAGTGGGCGCCGGATGCCGCGCGGTCGGCCGGTGGTGCCCGAGGTGTAGTTCATGACCCAGCCGAGGGTGCGGTCGGCGGGCGGCGACTCCGGTTGTCCGTCGAGGAGTTCGGCGTAGGGCCGGAAGCCCTCGACCGTGCCGACGGCGTACCGGTGGGTGGCCGGGAGGCTGGCCTCGTCGGCGGCGTGGCGGGCGGGGCCGGCGAACCGTTCGTGGGTGAGGAGCACCTTGGATCCGGAGTCGGCGACGATCCAGGCGATCTCGGGGCCGACGAGGTGGTGGTTGACGGGGACCAGATAGAAGCCGGCCTGGCTGGCGGCGAGGTAGGCGGTGAAGAACTCGGGTCCGTTGGGCAGCACGACGGCGAAGGCGTCGCCGCGCTCCAGCCCGGCGGCGCGCAGGCCGTGGACGAGCCGGTTGACGGCGGCGTGCAGCCGCCCGGCGCTCCACCGCTCCCCGTCGGGGGCGATGAGAACCGTGCGGTCGGGGTCGGCCATGGCCTGGGCCCAGAAGCCTGCGGGAGGTGTGGTCGTCATGTGCCGCTCCTTCCGGCGATGCGGTTGACACGGTCGACGGCCTTCTCGAAGCCGCGGGTGAGGTCGTCGAAGACGGCCTGGACACTGCGTTCGCTGTTCATCCGGCCGACGATCTGGCCGACGGGCGTACCGAGCAGCGGGTCGATCTCGTACTTCTGGATGCGGGAGACGGCATCGGCGACCAGCAGGCCCTGCAGGGGCATGGGCAGGGTTCCGGGGCCGTCGGGGTCGTCCCAGGCGTCGGTCCACTCGGTGCGCAGCTGGCGGGCCGGTTTTCCGGTGAGGGCGCGGGAGCGGACGGTGTCCCCGGAGCCGGCGGCGAGCAGTTTCCGGGTCACGGCGGGCGAGTGCATGTCAGCCTCTGTGGTGGTCAGCCACAGGGAGCCCAGCCACACACCCTGGGCGCCGAGGGCCAGTGCGGCCGCCACCTGTTGCCCGCTCCCGATCCCCCCTGCGGCCAGTACGGGCAGCGGGTCGACGGCCTCGACGACCTCGGGGGTGAGCACCATGGAGGCGATCTCGCCGGTGTGGCCGCCGGCCTCGTAGCCCTGGGCGACGACGATGTCGATGCCCCCCTCCTGGTGCTTGCGGGCGTGCCGGGCGCTGCCCGCGAGGGCGGCGACGAGCACGTCCTGCTCGTGGGCGCGGGCCACCACGTCGGCCGGCGGGGAGCCCAGGGCGTTGGCGAGCAGCCGGATCGGATAGTCGAAGGCCACGTCGAGCTGGTTGCGGGCGACCTGCTCCATCCAGCCGGTGATGCGCCAGCCGGAGGCCTCGCCCTCGGCGAGTTCGGGGACGCCGTACTTGGCGAGGGTGTCCCGGACGAACTGCCGGTGCGCCTCGGGGATCATCGCCTCGACATCGGCTTCCGTCAGCGTCTGGTGGTCCGGGGCCTCCACCTTCTTAGCGGGCATGACGACGTCCAGGCCGTACGGCCTGCCGTCGACATGCGCCTCGATCCAGTCGAGGTCGCGTTTGAGGTCGTCGGGCGCGGTGTAGCGGACCGCGCCGAGCACGCCGAGGCCGCCGGCCCGGCTGATGGCCGCGGCGACGGCGGGGAACGGCGTGAAGCCGAAGACGGCGTGCTCGATTCCCAGTGTCCTGCTCAGCTCCGTCTGCATGGGCGCAGGATGCCGCAGTCCTCCGGACGACGGAAGAGGTTTTCTGATGCTCCGTCAGATAAATGGGTCCACGCGTGGCACGTTGACAGGAGCCCCGCCCGACACGAAAGTTCCACCGCACACGGTGACCCCGGCAGACGGGTTCCGTACGGTGTCGTGGGAGGCCCCGATGACCGAAGGCACGCCCGGTGGACCGACCCGGCGTCAACTGGGCAGACGCGCCCTGGCGTTGGGCGGCGCGCTCGCCATCGCGCCCTTCCCGGCGGGCCCGGCGACCCCCGCCCCGCGGACCGCGCACCGGACTTTGCGGCACGGCTCCCCCGAGCGCGCCGGTCTGCTCCCCGGCCCGCTGCGTCAACTCGTCACCGACGCCGAGGCGTTCCTCGGCCCCTCTCCCCGGCACCCCTGGTACGCGGGAGCCGTGCTGCTCGCGGGGCGCGGCGGCACGGTGGCCCTGCACCAGCCCATCGGCACGGCGGTGCGCTACCGGGCGTACGACGAGAAGACCGACACCGGCGTCGAGTTCCCCGCCGACCAGCAGATCCCCATGGCCGAGGACACCGTCTTCGACCTCGCCTCGGTGTCGAAACTGTTCACCTCCCTCCTCGCCGTGCAGCAGATCGAGCGGGGCGCGCTGGAGCTGGAAGGGAGGGTCGCCGCCCACCTCCCGGAGTTCGGCGCGGCGGGCAAACAGGACATCACGATCCGTCAACTCCTCACCCACACCTCGGGGTTCCGCGCCTGGATCCCGCTCTACAACGCGCCGACCCACGAGGACAAGCTCCGGCTCATCTGGCAGGAGGCGCCGATCACCCCGCCCGGCTCCGCCTACCTCTACTCGGACCTGAACCTGATCTCGCTCCAGCTGGTACTGGAGCGGATCACGGGCCGCGCACTCGACACCCTGCTGCACGACGAGGTCACCGCCCCGCTCGGGCTGCGTCACACCCGCTACAACCCGCCCGCCTCCTGGAAACCGCGGATCGCCGCCACGGAGGATGCGCGAAAGCCCTGGTCGGGGCTGGATCGAGGGCTCGTGTGGGGCGAGGTGCACGACGAGAACGCCTTCAGCCTCGGCGGGGTCGCGGGCCACGCGGGCGTGTTCTCCACCGCGTGGGACCTGGCTGTCCTGGGCCGGACGCTGCTCAACGGCGGGTCCTACGGCCGGACCCGGATCCTGCGGCCGGAGTCGGTGGAGCTGATGTTCACCGACTTCAACACCGCGTTCCCCGGTGACGAGCACGGGCTCGGCTTCGAGCTCTACCAGCACTGGTACATGGGCGCCCTGGCCACCCCGCGCACAGCGGGGCACACCGGCTTCACCGGCACCTCGCTGGTGCTGGACCCGACGACCGACTCGTTCCTGGTCGTCCTCGGCAACTCGGTGCACCCGGTGCGCGGTTGGCGGTCCGGATCGGCGCCCCGGGTGGCCGCCGGGAACCACCTGGCCCGCGCGGTGCGGGTCCGTCCCGCCGAGGGGCGTACCGCATGGTTCTCCGGAATGGCGAGCGCCACGACCGCCACGCTCGCGCTGCCCCCGCTCGACACCGCCTCGGGCGCCGCACGGCTGCGCTGCGCGCTGTGGTGGGACACCGAGCCGACCGCCGATGTGCTCGCCCTGGAAGCCACCTCCGACGACGGCACGACCTGGCGGCCCGTCCCGTTCACCACCACCCGCCACGGGGAGCAGCCGCAGGAGCACCCCGCGGGCACCGTCACCGGCTGGTCCGGCCACCTCTGGCACCACCTCACGGCCGAGCTTCCGGCCGCCCGGCGGCTGGGCCTGCGCTGGCGGTACACGACCGACCGGATGTACGTCGGGCGCGGGGCGTACGTCGACGGACTGCGGGTCCGCGCGGCCGACGGGGTCCTCTTCGACGGGGCGCGTCCGGCGGACGCGGCCCGGATCGAGGCGCGGGGCTGGACCGTGTCGGCCGACTGACGGCTCAGCCGGGTACGTCCAGGCGCTGGGTGCCGATCACCGACAGCAGCCGTAGCGCCTCCTCGGCCGGGGTGCCCGGGGTCGCGGTGTAGATGACGACCCGCTGGTCCCGGTCGGTGATGTCCAGGACATCGCAGTCGACGGTGACGGGGCCGACGACCGGGTGGTCGATGGTCTTGCAGAGGGTGGGGCGTGCGGTCACGTCGTGGGCGGCCCACAGACGCGCGAACTCCGCACTGCCCGTCAGGAGTTCGTCGATGAGTCCGGTGACCTCCGGATCGTCGGGGTAGCGGGCGGCGGCGGCCCGCAGCTGTTGGGCCGCGGTCCGGGCGAACTCGTCGGCGTCGGAGACGCTGTACAGCCGCCGGGACTGCCGGTAGGGCTCCAGGAAGGCCCGCCGGACCAGGTTGCGGTCGCGGCGGGGCAGCGCGGAGAAGTCCTCCAGGAGGGCGGCGGCCAGGTCGTTCCAGGCGATGACCTCGAAGGTCGCCGACAGGACGAGCGCCGCCGCCTGCGGCAGCCGCTGCAGCAGGTCGACGATGCTCTGCCGCACCTCGCGGGAGGGACCGGGCGGCGGACCCGGCGGAGTGCCGGCGAGGTGGTGGAGGTGGTCGCGTTCGGCGTCCGACAGGCGCAGGGCGCGGGCGAGTCGGGCCAGTACCTCGCGGGACGGGTGCGGTCCGCGGGCCTGCTCCAGGCGGGTGTAGTACTCGGTGGAGATGTACGCCAGCTGCGCCACCTCCTCCCGGCGCAGCCCCGGGGTGCGGCGGCGCGACCCGGCGGGCAGCCCCACGTCGGAGGGGGTGATGCGCTCGCGCCTGCCGCGCAGGAAGCCGGCCAGTTCTCGTCGGTCCATTCCTCCAGTGTGCGCGGCGGCCGGACGCTCATCCAGGTACCGCCGGTGCCTGGATGAGCGGCGCGGCCCGGTGCAGGCTCGGCTCCATGACCGACACCACGATCACTCCCCCCACGTACACCGGCCTGCTCGCCGACAAGGTCGCCTTCGTCACCGGCGCCGGGCGCGGCATCGGTGCCGCGGCCGCCCGGCTGTTCGCCCGGGAGGGCGCGCGGGTGCTCCTCGCGGCCCGCACCGAGACCGAACTCAAGGCGGTGACCGAGGAGATCCGGGCCGCGGGCGGCACCGCGGACCACGTGCGGTGCGACCTCGCCGACCCGGCGAGCATCCACGCCGCCGTCGACCGGGCCGTAGAGCTGTACGGCCGACTCGACGTGGCCTTCAACAACGCCGCGACGCTCCAGCAGCCCGGCCCGATGGACCAGTTGCCGCAGGCCGACTTCGACCACGTGCTGGAGATCAACCTCAAGGGGCCCTGGGTGGCCATGAACGCGGAGATCGCCGCCATCCGGGCCACCGCGCGGACCGGGGCGATCGTCAACACCTCCAGCGTCGGCAGCCTGCGGGCCAACCCGCTGCTGCCCGCCTACGGTGCGGCGAAGCGGGCGCTCAACAGCCTGACCGTGTCGGCGGCCGCCACCTACGGCCCGGAAGGTATCCGCGTCAACGCCATAGCGCCCGGCACCACACTGACCGCGATGATCGACGCGTGGGAGGCGAACACGCCCGGCATCATCGACCACCTCAACGCCCAGACCCCGCTGGGCCGGGCCGCCGACCCCGACGAGGTCGCCCAGGCCGCGGCCTGGCTGCTGAGCGACCGCGCGTCCTACGTCACGGGGACGGTGCTGCGGGTCGACGGGGGGATGCGGGCCTGAGGGATCGTCAGTCGGTCTGCTCCAGCACGGCCATCGCCGCGTTGTGACCCGGCACCCCGCTGACCCCTCCCCCGCGCACCGCGCCCGCCCCGCACAGCAGGACGTTGGCGTGCGGGGTCTCCACTCCCCAGCGGCCGGTGTCCTCCTGGGTGTACGGCCAGGTGAGCTCGCGGTGGAAGATGTTGCCGCCGGGGAGGCGCAGGTCCCGCTCCAGGTCCAGGGGAGTCCTCGCCTCGATGCAGGGCCGGCCGTCGGCGTCGGTGGCCAGGCAGTCCGCGAGGGGCTCGGCGAGATGGCCGTCCAGTTGGGCGAGCGTCGACTTGAGGAGTTCCTCGCGGACCGCGTCGTTGTCCCGGTCGAAGAGCCGGGCCGGGGTGTGCAGACCGAACAACGTCAGTGTCTGGTAGCCCTGTTCGACGAGGTCCGGGCCGAGGATCGTCGGGTCGGTGAGCGAGTGGCAGTAGATCTCGGAGGGCGGGGCGGCGGGCAGCCGGCCCGCGGCGGCCTGGGCGTGGGCGGTGGCCAGCTGTGTGTAGCCCTCGGCGATGTGGAAGGTGCCGGCGAACGCCTCACGGGGGTCGACGGCCTCGTCCCGCAGCCGGGGCAGCCGGGTGAGGAGCATGTTCACCTTGAGCTGGGCGCCCTCGGCGGCGGCGGGCGGCCGGTCGCCGGTGAGCGTGGCCAGTTCCCGCGGGGAGGCGTTGACGAGGACGTGCCGGGCGGTGACGGTGTTCTCGCCGTCGGCGGTGCGGTAGGTGATCTCGGCGGCGCGGCCGTCCGTGTCGATCCGCAGGGCCTCGTGCCCGGTGGCGAGGACGGCGCCCGACTGACGTGCCGCGTCGGCGAGGGCGTCGGTGAGGGCGCCCATACCGCCGACGGGCACGTCCCAGCCGCCGGTGCCGCCACCGATGACGTGGTAGAGGAAGCAGCGGTTCTGCGGGAGTGCGGGGTCGTGGGCGTCGGCGAAGGTCCCGATGAGGGCGTCGGTGAGGACCACACCCCGCACCAGGTCGTCGTCGAAACGCTCCTCGATGGTCGTCCCGATGGGTTCCTCGAAGAGGGCCCGCCAGGCGTCCTCGTCGTCGATGCGGGCGCGCAGCTCGTCGCGGGTCGGCAGCGGTTCGGTGAGGGTCGGGAAGACCCGCCCGGCCACGTGCGCGGTCATGCCGTAGAAGCGCTGCCAGGCCTCGTACTCGCGCTCCCCGCCGGTGAGCCGTGCGAACGCCTCCCGGGTGCGCCGATCGCCGCCGCCGACAAGGAGCCCGGTCGGACGGCCGCCCCGTTCCACCGGGGTGTACGACGAGATGGTGCGGGTGCGGACGCGGAAGTCCAGGCCGAGGTCCCGGACGATCTTCTTCGGCAGCAGGCTGACCAGGTAGGAGTAGCGCGACAGCCGGGCGTCCACGCCGGTGAAGGGCCGTGTGGAGACGGCGGCGCCGCCGGTGTGGTCCAGCCGCTCCAGCACCAGCACGGACCGTCCGGCCCGGGCCAGGTAGGCGGCGGCGACGAGGCCGTTGTGGCCGCCGCCGATCACGACGGCGTCGTAGGTCCGGTGTCCCTCGTGTGCAGGCATGGTTCTTGGTAACACGGGGTGATCCACATCGGCCAGAGATGGGCCGCGTGGAGACTAGCCGCCACCGGTCGCCCGCTGCTGCCGCAGCACCGCCACCCTCCGGTAGAGCTCCACGGCCTCCGCGCCCCGGCCGAGCTGTTCCAGGCAGTGGGCCTCGTCGTTGCGGCTGGCGAGGGTGTCGGGGTGGTCGGCGCCCAGGATGTGTTCGCGGGTGGCGGCGACGCGCCGGTACTCGGTCAGCGCGTCGGGCCAGCGGCCCAGCCAGCCGAGGCCGACGGCCACCTCGCGACGGCTGACCAGGGTGTCGGGGTGGTCGGGGCCGAGGACACGCTCGCGGAGGGCGCACACGTCGCGGGACTCGGCGAGCGCCTCCTCCCAGCGGCCGAGGCGGCCGAGGTTGACGCCGAGTCCGTGGCGGGCGCGGAGGGTCTCGGGGTGGGCGGGGCCGTGGACGCGGGCGCGGTCGTCGATCAGGTCCCGGTAGAGCTGGAGGGCTTCGGTGCTGCGGCCGAGGCGGCCGAGGCTGATGCCGATCTCGTAGCGGGCGGCGAGGGTGTCGACGTGGTCGGGGCCAAGAGCCTGGGCGCGGGCCTCGGCGACCTCGCCATAGGCCGTCAGGGCCTCCGGCCAGCGGCCCAACTGGCCGAGCGCGTAGGCGACCTCGTACCGGGTGACCAGGGTGTCGGGGTGGTGCGGGCCCAGTACGCGGGCGCGGGCGTCGGCCACCTCGCAGGCCATCCGGTACGAGTCCTCCAGGCGGCCGAGCCTGCTGAGGTTGAAGGCGAGGTTGTGGCGGCAGCGCAGGGTGTCGGGGTGATCGGGTCCCATGGCGCTCTCGCGGGCGGCGAGGACCGAGTTGTAGACCTGGTGGGCGTCGAAGTGACGACCCAACTGGCCCAGTACGTACGCCATTTCCTGGCGGGCGGCGAGGGTGTCGGGGTGGTCGGGGCCCAGCGCGATACTGCGGGCGCGGGTGACATGCTTGTACTCGCGCAGGGCGTCGGCGGCGCGGCCGGTGCGGCTGAGGGTGAAGGCGACCTCGTAGCGGCTGGCGAGTGTGTCGGGGTGCTCGGGTCCCAGGACGTGCTCGCGTTCCGCGGCGACCGCGCGGTGCACCTCGCCGGCCTCGGCCCAACGCCCCAGCCGCCCCAGGCTGAGCCCGGCGTTGTGCCGTCCGGCGAGGGCGGCGACCGTCTCCGCGGAGGGGGCGGGCGGCTCCTGCGGCACCGGATCCTCGGCCCGGCCGGTGAGCGCTCGCGGGATCCACTCGCCGGTGAGACCCGCTCCGGCGTCCGGGGGCGAGGTGCCCAGACCGGCGCCGGTGGCCTTGTGTCCGGTGGTCATGCCCTGGGTCCAGGACGGCAGGCGCACCTCGCGGGGCCGCAGGGACTCGGGCGGCCGCAGGTCCGGCTGCGGGGTGATGACGGTCGGCACGTACGTCGGACTGGTCCGGCCGACGCTGATCCGACGGCCCAACTCCCGTGCGTCGGGCGGGCGTTCCCCGGGCTGCTTGGCCAACAGGTCCAGGATGACCCGGTCCAGGTACACGGGCAGCTCGGCGCGGTGGCTGCGCGGCGGCCGGGGTGGCGTGTCCCGGTGGCCGATGAGGATCGCCCAGGCGTCTTCGAGGTCGAACGGCGGTGCCCCGGTGGCGATCTCGTAGAGCACGCAGCCCAGCGAGTACAGGTCGCTGCGCTGGTCGACCTCGGAGCCGCCGATCTGCTCCGGCGACATGTAGTGCGGGGTGCCCATCGCGATGCCGGTACCGGTCAGCCGGGAGGTGAAGCCGATGTCGGCGCCGAGGCGGGCTATGCCGAAGTCGCAGATCTTCACCGTGCCGTCGGTGAGCCGCACGATGTTCGCGGGTTTCAGGTCGCGGTGCACGATGCCCTGCCGGTGCGTGTACGCGAGGGCGGCGGCGACCTGGTCGGCGATCTCGACGACGTCGGCCACGGGCAGCGGGTGCTGCTTGTTGTCCTCCAGGAGCTGGCTGAGGTTGCGGCCGTCGAGTAGTTCCATGACCAGGTAGAGGACGCCGTCGTACTCGCCGAAGTCGTGGACGACGGTCACCCCGCGGTGCTGGAGAGCGGCGGCCACCCGGGCCTCGCGCCGGAACCGCTCTCTCAGGACCCCGGTGAAGGCCTGGTCGTGGCCCGAGCCGAGCGGCTTGAGGCACTTCACGGCGACATGTCGGCCCAGCGACTCGTCGCGCGCCCGCCACACCTCGCCCATACCGCCGCGCCCGATCAGATCGAGCAGTCGGTACCGGCCCTGGATAAGCCTGCTGTCCCCCATACTCCTGCGACCGCCCCCGTCGTCAACGCGTTCCGCCCTCCCCTGGCTCGTCCAGTATGGCGAGCCGTCGTCCGAGTTTGTACGGTGCCGGGCGGGAGGCCGGGCCGAGGCTGGCCATGGCGCGCAGGATGTGGGGGGGGGCGGGAGTGGCCGGCACAGCCGTGCGGAAACGCGGCGCGGCAGGGTGCCAGTGGGACGCGACTGGTGAGTGACGGTGGAGGGTTCGGGGCCGGTCTGCCGTACAACTCCCGGACGTACGGCGGCTGTACGGCGTACGCCGTACAGCGCCACGAACCGCGACGGCCTCTCGCGCGCCGGGACGAGGAGGGGGCGCGCCGGAGAGCGGAGGAGGGGGCGCGCCGAGGGCGGAGGAGGAAGTCGTCCACCGCGCGCGCCTCGGTCGTGGCCGCGAGGCGGGGGCGGATCTCCTCGAAGCAGCCGGGCGGGTCACCGGCTGCGGCGTGATCCGCCCGGGATCACCCGTACCCGCGGTGTGACCAGGATCGGTAGTTGACACTAGGCCACGTTCGCAACCTGCGCTGATGCCAACCAGCTTCAGCAACCGGAGGCCAGGAATCAGAGAGATAGTTGGCACTTCAGTACAGCGCAGGTCACAAGGGGTGCCGCCGCACTTGGACATCCAATCCAACTGGCCCCCTCGGCTGCGACGAGCGCGGCACGCTCCAACTCCTGGTCCATGCCGCAACCATCGGTCGTCGTCGGTGAAGGCGACATTGGCCAGCGGGCCCGCGGCGTAACAGCGACCAGATGCCCTCAACCGGGTTCACGTCCGGTGCATAAGAAGGCAGTCCCACGGTGGTAATCCCGTCATGCTCGTCCGCATACTCGCGTATCCCGGCGGCCCGGTGGGTGTTGAGAGTTGTCCCGGACGAGGACGATGGGGGCCTCGAGCTGTATGTGAGCACGCACGACCAGGTCGCGGTAGTCGCTCCAAGCGAAGCTGTTGCGCCCCTCACCCCGGCACTTGCGGTGCCGGCGGAGCCGGTGGATCAGCCGCGGCACAGCCTGCCACCAGTCATGGCGGTGCAGCAACCGCCACACCGCCGCCATCGAGAAGTCGACCTGGAACTGCCAGGCGGTCACCGCTCTGATCCGCGCCACGGTACACCGCTGGTCTTCCCAGCCATGCTTGGCCGGCCCGAGCGCCAACTCCTTCTCCAGTTCGGCGTACTGGCCATCCGACAGCTTCGGCCGTTTCGGCGGCCCCGCGGAGGCCAGGGCATCCATCTCGCCCTGCCGCCAGGCCCGCCGCCAGCGCTCCGCCGACCGCTACCTGACCCGCAGATCCTTCGCGATCACCGGGTTCTTCTCGCCACGAGCGAACCGCTCACCCGCCTCATACCGGATCCGCTCGCAGGGATCACCACGCGTCACCCGACAACACCCCGAAGAGATCAGTAAGCGCAACTTCAGGTTGAAACACGCTCGATGAGAACTGACACCGGTCATGGGCATCGACCGGAAGCGGAGCGGCGGTCCTCCCTACGCCGAAGGCCACGTGGGCGTCCCAGCCGGCCGTCGCCCCGGCTGGACCGTGGGAGGTCACTCCGCCGGACCCGACGTCTCGCGGGAAGGGTGGCATGTTCAGGCCGTACCTGTTAGCTTCCCCCGCTCATACATTCAGTCATGACATGTATGAATGGAGGCACTATGCGGGGAAAGACGGCTGTGGTGCTCGGCGGTAGCGTGGCGGGGCTGTGCGCCGCAGGAGTGCTCGCGAGGCATTTCGACGAGGTGATCGTCCTGGAGCGGGACCGGCTCCCGCCGGACGCGCAGCATCGGCGGGGCGTGCCACAGAGCAAGCACCCGCACTTCCTCCTCAACTCCGGGCGTCGCGCGATCGGCGAGATCTTTCCTGGGTTCGAGGAGGCACTGATCGCCGCGGGCGGGATGCGCCTGATGCCGGCGATGGACGCGGCGTACTGCGAGAACGCCGGCTGGGCCCCGCGCAAGGTCGGTTCGATGACGATGATCTACAGCTCGCGTGTGCTCATCGAGCGGGTCCTGCGCGACAAGGTCCGTGAGCTCCCGGCCATCGAGATCCGCGAGGGCGTGACCGTCACCGGACTTCGTTCCACCGGGGGCGGCACCGCGCGCGGGCGCGTGGAAGGAGTTGAGTACCGCGCGGGCGACGTCTCGGGTCACCTGTCCGCCGACCTGGTCGTCGATGCGCTGGGGCGCGGTTCCTCCGTCGCCGACTGGCTGAGCGCGGCCGGATGGCCGGCGCCGCCGGAGAAGACCCTTGACGCCAAGGTCACCTACACGTCGCGGTGGTACGACCTGCCGCCCGCCGACCGGCGTCCACCGGCGTGGTGGTGGAAGCACCTGGTCGTCACTCCGACCCAGGACACCGGCGACCATCCCGAGGAACACGAGTTCCTCAGCAACTTCTTCCCGATCGAGGGGGACCGCGCCATCGTGTGCATGGGGGCGTGGGGCATCCGGATGCCGCGCGAGGTCGACACCTTCGAGGCCGCGGTGGACCGCGTGCGGGCCAGCTCCTTCGGGCGGGCGACGCGTGCCTGCACTCCGACCTCCGGGGTGCACCTCACTCGTTCGACCGGCAACAAGTGGCGCCGTTTCGACCTGCTCGACCAGCCCCCGCTCGGGCTGGTCTGCGTCGGTGACTCGATCTGCGCGTTCAACCCGTTCTACGCCCAGGGGATGAGCTCGGCGGCCCGCTCCGCTCTCATTCTCGCCGAGATGCTGCACGGCCACGACGTCCTCGACCTCGCCTTCTTCCGCGAGTTCCTCACCCGGCAGCAGAAGTCACTCGACGTTCCCTGGATGCTCGCGATGGCCCGTGACCAGGCATATGACTTCGCGACCGGGAGTGAGGTCGTCGCTCCCTGGCGCCGCAAGCTGGCAGCACGCCTCAGCTGGCCGGTCTTCAACGCCATCAACGCCACGAGCCGCGAGGACGCCTACGTCGAGCGGACGTTCGCCCAGGTCTTCAACCTCGACATGTCACTCAGGGAGATGACCACCGATGTGCGGTTCTGGTTCGGCATCGCGCGCTACAAGGTGCGTCAGCGGCTCGGACGCACGGTCGTGCCCGGCGGATTCGATGATCAGCAGGATCCGCCCGGCACCGACTTCACCGGCCTGACCCGCGCCGGCAGCTCGCCGTACGCCGAGACCGACCTCGTCAATGACTGACCCGAGGAGCGAGGAATGAGCTATTCATGCGACTCGGCGGCCGAGCGCCTCGCTGGAAGGCTCGGGTTCTCCTGCCATGACGCCGATCCCGTCGTGGACTTCCGCAACCCGTTCGGTCTCGAGAACGGCACCATGCCGTTCCTCGAACTGCTCATCATCGGCGGTGCGGTCTTCGCCCTCGTCCATGCGTGGCGGCGGTGGCGGCGCGACGGCGACCCGGTCAACATCTCCCTGTGGTTCGCCTCGCTCGTCTACCTGGCGGTGATCGAGCCGCCGCTCTATTTCCCGGGCTGGTTCGGCCTGGAGGAGCACGTCGGGTTCATTTTCTCCCACAACGTGTTCACCGTGCAGTTCATGTACGACCGGCTGCCGCTCTACATAGTGGCCTTCTACCCGGCGCTGTCGCAGCTCGCCTACGAGGTGGTCCGTGTTCTCGGCGTCTTCGCGCGACGGGGGCTCCTTCTCGGTTCGCTGGCGGTCGCGTTCGCCTGCCAGGCGTTCTACGAGATCTTCGATCAGCTCGGACCTCAGCTGAAGTGGTGGGCCTGGAACCCCGGCAACGAAATGATCAACAAGCCGGCGCTCGCCTCGGTCCCGATGAACAGCATGTTCCTGTTCGCCTCCGTGTCCTTCGGCGCGATGACCTACCTGGTCGTCCGGCTGGTCGGCGCGAAGGACGGCCGAGGCACGCTCACCGGCCGGCAGATCAGCCTGCGCACCGTGGCCGCCGGCGCCCTGACACCGTTGGCGATGGCGGTCGCCGGCGTCCCCAGCAACATCTTCCGCGGTGGGGACCACCTGGGGATCCAGCAGGCCATCCTCGGTGCCGAGCTCGCCCTGGTCTGGATCGTCGGCCTCTATCTTTTCGCGGACGCCTGGCGCGCGCGGCGAACAGATCTGGCTCCGGTGGCGTCGCCGCTCTTCGCGCGGATCTATCCGGCGCTGTACCTCGGCGTCCACATCGTCCTCTGGCTGGCCGCGTTGCCGGCCTACTTCGCGGCGGCCAATGGCATCACCGAGCAGGGCACACCGACCGGCAGCCTGTGGTACACCGTGCTGTGCACCGTAGCCGCAACCGGGCTCATCGTGGCCGTACTCCGCGCGACCATGTCCCGGCAGACCACAGAGCCTGTGCAATCCTAAGCCCATGGGGCATCACGGCTGGGGAGGCCGGCCTCCCGCATCGGACGCGGAGGCCCGGCAGCGCATCATCGACGCGACCGCCCGCTGCATCGACAGGCACGGCGTCACGAAGACGACCCTGTCCGACGTCGCCGGCGAGCTCGGCGTCACCCGCCAGACCGTCTACCGCCACTTCGGCCGCATCAGCGACATCATCGGCGAGGTGGCGGCCCAGGGCGCCGAGTCGTTCGTCGACCTGATGATCGCGCACCTGCAAGGGACCACCGACCCGGCCGAAGCCGTGGTCGAAGGCATGGTCTTCTGCGTACGGACCATCCCCACCGAGCCACGCCTGAGCCTTCTGCTGCAACTCGGAGACACCGCCGCCTTCGGCCGCACCACCACCACCAGGGAAACCATCGCCTACGGCGCCAAGATGCTGCAGCGCTTCCCCGTCGACTGGGCCGCCGCCGACATCGACGAGGACGGCCTCAACGGCCTCGCCGAGATCATCATGCGACTCCTCACCTCGCTGCTGCAGCACCCCAGCGAGCCACTGCAGGACGAAACCCGGCTCCGCACCTTCCTCAACCGCTGGCTGGCCCCGGCGCTGTCCCGGACATCGGCATCCGCGCACCCACGTTCTTCAACACTCACCCGGTGACGTAAGAGGCAGGAACGCCGGGCCAAGACCTGCGCAGAGGCCCTGACGGCGGTTGAGGAGTACCTGGAAATGCCGTACCGCATACGGCGCCGACCCGAGTCCTCCTCCGCCGTACGACAACAACTGACCGACGAGGTCAGCGGCCTGCTCGCTCGCATGGCCCTCCACCAGGCATGGCTCCAGATCGAGGCCACAACCGTCGCAGGCCCCTGTGCGGCCCTCGTGGCAACGGCGCGAGCCGAGTCCGGCGCGCAGATGAGCCTCGCCTGGCAGCAGCCACCGATCACCACCGACAGCGGCATGAACCTCGGAATCCCGTACCCCCGGGACCGATCGAATACGGCCCGAGCCACGTGCATCGAGATGATGCGCCGTCACCTCTGAGAAATGGCGGTGATCTTGATACCAACTATCCCTCTTTTGTGCCAACTAAAAATCCTCGTCACACGGGCTAACGCCGGACCCTCGGCATCCCCAGCCCTATCCACGAGATGATCTCCCGCTGGATCTCGTTGTTGCCGCCGCCGAAGGTGAAGATGACCGCCGAGCGGTAGCCGCGCTCCAGTTCGCCGTGGAGCACCGCGCCCGCCGAGCCCTCCTTCAGCGCGCCGGCGGCCGCGACGATCTCCATCAGCCAGGCGTAGGCGTCGCGGCGGGCCTCGGAGCCGTAGACCTTGACCGCGGAGGCGTCCTGTGGGGTGAGCGTGCCGTCCTGGACGGCGTTCACCATCCGCCAGTTGAGGAGCTTGAGCGCGTCGAGGCGGGTGTGGGTGCGGGCGAGGAGGCGGCGCACCCAGGGCAGGTCGACGACACGGCGGCCGTCGGCGAGCTTGGTCTCCATGGCCCAGCGCTGGACGTCGTGCAGGGCGCGGATCGCCATGGTGCCGTGGGCGGCGAGGGTGACGCGTTCGTGGTTGAGCTGGTTGGTGATCAGCCGCCAGCCCTGGTTCTCCTCGCCGACCCGGTGGGAGACGGGGACACGGACGTTCTCGTAGTAGCTGGCCGTGGTGTCGTGCGAGGCCAGGGTGTTGATGACGGTGCAGGAGTACCCGGGGTCGGTGGTCGGCATCAGGAGCATGGTGATGCCCTTGTGCGGCGGGGCGTCGGGGTCGGTGCGGACCGCGAGCCAGACCCAGTCGGCGGTGTCGCCGTTGGTGGTCCAGATCTTGTGGCCGTTGACGACGTACTCGTCGCCGTCCCGTACCGCGCGGGTCTTCAGGGCCGCCAGGTCGGTGCCCGCGGCGGGCTCGCTGTAGCCGATCGCGAAGTCGATCTCACCGGCGAGGATCCTCGGGAGGAACGACTCCTTCTGCTCCTGTGTGCCGTACCGCATGATCGTCGGGCCCACGGTGTTCAGGGCCATCAGCGGCAGCGGTACGCCGGCCTGGGCGGCCTCGTCGAAGAAGATGAACTGTTCCATCGCCGTCAGGCCCCGCCCGCCGAACTCCTTCGGCCAGCCCACGCCGAGCCAGCCGTCCGCACCCAGGCGGCGGATGGTGGCACGGTAGAAGCGCTTCTGGGCCACCCGGTCGGTGAAGCGGGCGTGCGCGTTGTCCGGCACCAACTCAGCGAAGTAGGAGCGCAGTTCGATGCGCAGTCGCTGCTGCTCGGGCGTGTGATCGAGATGCACGGCGCCTCCAGGCTCCGGGACCGGTCCTGACGGCGCACACGGTAGAACGTGTTCCAGAAATTGGGAATGGCTTTGCGCGGGCCCTCGGGCGACCGGGCCGGGCCCGCACCCCCGCGCCTCAGGTCCTCAGGTCCTCAGGTCCTCAGGTCCTCAGGTCCTCAGGTCAGCGTGGCCATGAAGTCCGAGCACGCCTGGGCACACTCCCGGCAGACCTTCGCGCTGTCCTCCGCGCCCGGATACCGGTCGAAGGCATGCGCGCTCTCCAGGCACACGGACCGGCACCACTCCAGCTGGACGCGGATGCCCGCCTCGTCCAGGTCGTTCTGCTCCGAGAGCACCCGGCAGGTCGCGTCGCAGACCTCCGCGCACATGATGCCCTTGCGTCGTACGAGTTCCTGCTCCTCGCCACCCTCCGGGTCCATCAGGCTGGCGCGCAGGGTACACGCCCGGGCGCACTCGGTGCAGGCCTGGGCGCAGGCGAACCGGTCCTCCAGGAACCGGAAGAGCTCCTGCTGGGACGTCTGGGTTGCCGGGGTTGCCTGGGATGTCGTCGTGGTCACACCGGGCGGGTAGCCGCCGCCGTACGCGCCAAACCCGGCGTTTCCCGGCCTCCGGGTCTCATCCGGGGTGTCTCCGGACCGACCGGGGGCCTGCCTGCCGGCCGCCGGGCGGGGCTCCGGTTCACCGACGGCGCCAGGGGTACTCGCGTGCCATGGATACCTCATGGATGGACATCGCCGCAGGCCGGGGCGCTCTCGGTATCGGTCTGATCGTGGTGGGCGTGCTGGTCGTGGCGGTGCTGATCGGCTCCTTCGTGCTGGGATCCCGCGTCAAGCGCCGGGAGCCGCCGCCCCCGACACCCGAGGAGCAGCCCCGACCGCCCGCGGGCGGTCCGGTCCGCGAGGTCCAGGAGAACCGCGAGCCCAATGAGGTACCGCGGAGCGACCACCGGCTGAGCCCGCACGAGCTGTCCGGCAACGGCACCTCCGGGACCCGTCCCAGCCCGTCCACGGACCGGCCCCGCTGGGACGAGGGCAACAGCGGTTCCTTCGGGAGCGGTGGCTCGGGCGGCCACTGAGCACCGAGCCGTACCCGGCCCGGGTGGTGCCCCTGTCCCGTCGAGACCCGTGTCCCGTCGAGGACGGTCAGGGTCGCGCGCGGGCCGCGGCTGCTGGTGCCCCGGCCGGGCCCGGCCCTGGGTACGGGCTCAGACGAGCCTCTTGAGCAGTTCGTCCGCGAGTGGCCCGGACGACGCCGGGTTCTGACCGGTGACGACGTTGCGGTCGGTCTGGATGAACGGCGCCCAGGGCTCGCCGACCTCGACCTCGACGCCCGCCTCGGTCAGCCGGTCCTGGAGCAGCCACTTGGCACGCTCGGCGTTGCCGGCGAGCTGCTCCTCGGTGTTGGTGAAGGCGGCGACGCGGTAGCCGGCGAAGGCGTTGGTGCCGTCGTCCTTCACCGCCGCGAGCAGCGCGGCGGGGCCGTGGCAGACGACACCGAGCGGCATCCCGCTCTCCAGTGCCCGGGTGAGGATGCGGCCGGAGTCGGCGTTCACGGCCAGGTCCTCCATGGGGCCGTGGCCGCCGGGGACGTAGACCGCGTCATAGTCGTCGAGGCGTACGTCGCTCAGCGCGATCGGGGCCTGGAACTCGGGGGCCGTCTCCACGACCGCGCGGATCTTCGCGGCGCGTTCGGGGCCGCCGTTGAGTTCGGCGGCCAGGCTCCCCTCGTCGACCGGCGGGACCACGGCACCGGGGGTGGCGACGGTGACCTCGTGTCCGGCGTCCTTGAACGCCTCGTACGGGACGACGGCCTCCTCGGCCCAGAAACCGGTGGGGTGGGTGCTGCCGTCGGCCAGGGTCCACCGGTCGGCGCCGGTCATCACGAACAGGATCTTCGCCATCTTCATCTCCTCGGGCACTGCACGGCACTGTGGCTCTACGGCTCTCCTGGTGCATCATCGCCACCCGCCCCTGCCGCCGCCACCCGGCCTAGCATGGCGGCATGGCCGTCGTTCTCTTCGCAGGCATCTCCGTCAACGACTACCCCGCGGCGCTCTCCTGGTACGAACGGCTGCTCGGCTCGCCGCCGGCGTTCGTCGTGAGCGGGACGGAAGCCGTGTGGGAGCTGGCGGAACACCGGTCGGTGTTCATCGAGCACCGGCCCGAGCACGCCGGTCACGCCCTGCACACCGTCTTCGTCGACGATCTGGACGATCTGATCGCCGGGATCACCGAGCGGGGGCTCACACCCGCCGTCCGCGAGACCTATGCGAACGGCGTGCGCAAGGTGACGTACCGCGATCCGGAGGGGAACGAGATCAGCTTCGGCGGTGCCCCTCTCTGAACGTTCACCGCACCAGCGCCGCCACCTTCGTGGTCCTGCCGAGCAGCCACTCCAGAGGCCCTCGGTGGAAGAACCGGGACCACACCGTCGCGAAGACGGTGACCACGACGAGGAAGCCGAGCAGCACGTGCGCCGATGAGCCGGGGAGGTCCTCGATGCCGAGGAGACCGATCCCGACGACGTGCAGGACGTACGCGGTCAGGGACATCGCGCCGACCGCGATCACCGGGCGGGCGAGGCGGCGGAAGCGCGGGAGGGCGTCGGCAGCCGCCAGGCAGGCGACGAGGACCGTGACGGCCACCCCGGTGTTGGCCACGACCGACAGGGTCGTCTCGCTGTGCGGCGAGGCCACCAGGAGGCCGACCGGGGAGTCGCCGTCGGGGTAGCCCCAGGTGTCGGACCACCAGGCGGACGCGACCGGACCGCCCTCGCTCTCGTCGCTGTCGCTCAGCACCGGCAGGGCACCCGGGAACAGGTTCAGGGCCAGCCAGGAGCCGCCGTGGCCGAGTACGGCCAGGCCGACGCCGGTGAGTGCGAGACGGGTCCGTACGACGGTGGAGGCCAGGTCGAGACGGGCCACCGCCATGCCGGCGATCACGAACGGGACCCAGGCCAGGGCCGGGTAACTGCCGGTGAACAGCAGCGAGTCGAGGCCGTCGCCGCCCGCGGGCCAGGCCCGGACGCCGCCGGCGCCGGCGCCGTCTTCGGGGAGTCTGTCCTGAACGACGTAGAGGAGCTGGGGCAGGAGCAGCGCGCCGGCCGCGGCGATGACGGCCAGCGGGCGCGGGCCGAGCCGGTACAGCGGCAGGACGAGCAGGAAGTAGAGGCCGTAGAAGGCGAGGATCACCTCGACCGGGGTGCCGGTCAGAGTGAGCGCGGTGCCCAGGGCCAGCAGGACGAGGGCCCGGATCACCACCTTGGCCACCGCCTGGCGGCCCGCCCGGCCGGTCTTCGGGGTGCGACGGCCGGTGATCAGGACGATCGAGAAGCCCGCCAGGAAGGCGAACAGCGCGGAGGCACGGCCGTGCGACAGCTCCATGAGGAAGCCGGTCGCTCCACCCTCGGACGGGTCGGGGCCGACGTGCGCCGCGTACATCCCGTAGACGGCGAGGCCCCGGGCGAGGTCCACGCCGACCAGGCGCCCCGCCGAGGACGCAGGGTTCGCGTCGGCCGCGGGCGGTGCGAGGGTCTCCGTGCCCGGGGTGTCGTCTGCGTTCTGGGTCATTCCTCCAGGCTGGGGAGCCCGCCGGCGGCGGGACATCCGGCGACCGACCGGTCCGCACCCCCCGAACGGCCAGAACCGTTCCCCCGGGTGGCGGGACTGTCCCGGCGAGCCCCCGCGGGGGGTGTGACTCGCTCTACGGTGGCCCGGGACGCAGGCACGACGGCGACGGGGCGGAACGCGCGTGATCCGGGTAGTGGTGGTGGACGACGAGGCCCTGGTGCGGTCCGGTTTCCGGCTCATCCTCGGCGCCGCCGACGACATCGAGGTCGTCGCGACCACGGCGGGCGGCGAGGCGGTCGAGGCGGTGCGGCGGGAGCGCCCGCACGTCGTCCTGCTGGACATCCGGATGCCGGACGTCGACGGCCTCACCGTGCTGCGGCAGCTGCGGGCGCTTCCCGAGGCGCCGGTGGTGGCGATGCTGACCACGTTCGACGCCGACGAGTACATCCTGACGGCGCTGCGCTCTGGAGCGGCCGGCTTCCTGCTGAAGGACACCGAGCCCGAGCATCTCGCCCAACTGGTAAGGACGTTGGCCGCGGGCGGGGTCGTCATGTCACCGAAGGCGTCCCGTGCCGTGTGGCAGAGTCACCCGGGAGCAGCGACGGCCGTCGAGGACGCCGGGGCCGCTCGCGTCGGACAGCTCAGCGGGCGCGAACGCGAGGTTCTCGTGCTGATCGCGGAGGGGCTGTCCAACGCCGACATCGGCGCCCGTGTCCATCTCAGCGCGGGCACCGTCAAGGACCATGTCAGCGCGATCCTCACCAAGTTGCGGGTGGGCAGCCGGGTCCAGGCCGCACTGCTCGCCCAGCGGGCCGGGCTGCTGGACGGGACACCGCGCGGGGGGTCCGGACGATGAGCTCGCGCCGCCCGTGGTGGTCGCGGGTCCCGGACCCGGTCGTCGACGCCACGGTGGTGGCGGTCGCGGTGACGGACGTCTGCCTGAACCTGTGGGACGCGTCCCCGGTCGCCAAGGTGATGGCGGCGGTCGCCTGCCTCGCCCTCGCGGTCCGCCGGCTCTTCCCGCTGACGGTGTTCCTGCTGACGCTCCCGGCCAGCCTGATGCTGGACGTCGTCTTCGCGCCGTTCGCCGCGTTGTTCACGCTGGCCGAGCGGTCCCGCAACCGTCGGCTGCTCGTCGTGGGCGCCGTGCTGTTCGCCGCCGCCTCGGCCACCCCCTGGCCGCTCGACGACCTCACCGTCCACGAACGCACCTGGACGCTGATCTCCTTCTTCTACACCCTGGCCACGGCCGCCGCGCCCGTCCTGCTCGGCCAACTCGTGCAGGCCAGAGGGGACGTGGCGCAGCGACTGGTCGAGATCGAGGAGGCGCGGGAGCACGAGAGGCTGCTGCACTCCCAGGCCGTGCTGGCCCGGGAGCGCGCGCAGTTGGCACGCGAGATGCACGACGTCGTCTCCCATCAGGTCAGCCTGATCGCCGTCCAGGCCGGAGCCCTGCAGGTCGGTGCCACGGACCCGGACTGCAGGGAGGGAGCCCGCACCATTCGCGCGCTCAGTGTGGACACCCTCGACGAACTACGGCACATGGTCAGCCTGTTGCGCGCGTCGGGCGGCCACGCCACCGAGCTCACCCCGCAGCCCACGCTGGCCGATCTCCACCAGCTCGTGTCGACCAGCGGTATCGACACCCGGCTCACCGGCGAACTCCCGCCGGACATCGGCACTCCGGCGCAGCGCGCCCTGTACCGCACGGTGCAGGAGGCGCTCACCAACGTGCGCAAACACGCGCCGGGCGCCACCGCGACGGTACGGCTGTGGCACGACGACCACGGCTACGGCGTGACCGTCACCAACACCGCGACCACCCGGCCCTCCCTTCCCCTGCCCGGCGCGCACCACGGTCTCGTCGGCCTCAGGGAGCGGGCCGAACTGCTCGACGGCACCTTCGAGTCCGGCCCCACCGACGGGGGCGGCTACCGGGTACGGCTGCGGATCCCCACCCGCACGGACTGACCGCCGGACCCACCGGCCACACCCCGCCCCGCCATGCCCCTGAACGAGTAGTCGTACGGCCGTCCCCCGCCCGCCTCCGTGTCGTTCGCCGCGGACGCCGTGCGACACCCGGATGATCGCCAGCAACCGCCCGCTCCCCTCCCCCACGTACGGAGAACCATGGCCGACGCCAGCCCCCAGGCCCGCGCCACCGCGTTGCTGCGCCGCCCCAAGCTGTGGCTGATCCCCACGGTCCTGACCGGCATGCTCGCCCTGTTGCTGTCGCTCCTCTACATGGGTGGCATCGTCAGTCCGCAGCGCGAGCTGCACGACCTGCCGATCGCCCTGGTCAACGCCGACACCGGCGAACCCCCCGCCGGACAGAAGCAGAATCTCGGCACGCAGATCACCGAGGCCATCACCTCCGGCTCCGCCGACGGCAAGGCCGAGTGGCACACCCTCACCCGCGCCGCGGCCCAGGACGAGCTGGAGTCGGGCAAGGTCTACGGCGCCCTGGTCATCCCCGCGGACTTCACGGATTCGGTCACCGCGCTCACCACCACCGGGGCGACGGAACGTCCGGCCCTCACGGTGCTCACCAACCCCGGCAAGGGCAGTCTCGGTTCCTCCCTCGCCACCCAGATCACCACCCAGGCGGCCCGCCAGGCCTCCCAGTCCCTCGGCAAGCAGCTCACGGCCGCTGCCTCGGACGCCGACTCCACCACCAGGCTGCTGCTCGCCGACCCGGTGACGGTGAGCACCCAGGTCGGCCACCCCATCGGCGACCACAGCGGTCTGGGTCTGACCGCCTTCTACTACACGCTCCTGCTGGTGCTGGCCGGTTTCATGGGCGGCAACGTCATCAGCAACGGCGTCGACACCGCCCTCGGCTACGCCGACAACGAGATCGGCCCCTGGCACACCCGGCGCCCCACCGTGCCGATCGACCGCACCCAGACGCTGCTGCTGAAGATGGCCATGACCGCGGGCATCACACTCATCAGCGTCTCCCTGATCCTGCTCGCCTGCGTGGTCGTCCTCGGCATGGACGCCACCCACATCCCGCTGCTGTGGATCTACTCCTACTGTGCGGCCCTCGCGGTCGGTCTGGGGGTGCAGGCCATCAACGCCGCGTTCGGCGGGATGGGCCAGCTGGTGTCCATGTTCGTGTTCATCGTGCTGGGCCTGCCTTCCTCGGGCGCCACCGTCCCGCTCCAGGCGGTCCCCGGCTTCTACCGCTTCCTGTCCCACTTCGAGCCGATGCGTCAGCTCAGCGACGGGGTACGCGCCATCCTGTTCTTCGACGCCCGCGGCGACGCCGGTCTGACCCGCTCCTGGGTCATGATCGCGATCGGCACCGCGATCGGCCTGCTCTTCGGTTTCGCGATGACCCGCTACTACGACCGCAAGGGGCACCGACGCCTCACCCCGCAGCCGGTGTGAGGGACCCCGGAGCCGGTCGGGCGAGTGCGGCCTCGACGGGCAGCTCAGCTGATCCCGTCGACGACGTTGGAGCGCGCCCTGACGGGGCCTGCGCCACCGCGGCCGTCCGGTCGGCCCCTCGCCCTGTCCGCGGCGGGAGCGGACACCTACGACACGAAGGCTCGGCAGCTGATCGCCTCGGCCCTTCCGGCGTGGGACGCCGACCCGACGGCCCACACCCATGCCCCGCACGACCCGCCGCCGTGCCGACGGATCCCCGATTCCAGCGCCTGGTCCAGGCGTTCACGGATTCGGACGGTCTGCGGGTGCGGGTGCTGTGGCCGGTGGGACGGGTCTGACAGCGGGTGACCCTGCGCCGGTGGCGTCCCCCGCCGACCGCGCGCCGCGTGCCTCCCCATCGCCACAGGGGCGTCTCCGCTCTGTGACGACGACGCCCCGACCGCGAAGACGCCGGGGGGATCAGTCGATCGCGGCCTCGGCCGCCGCCTTGATGCGGGCGCCGAAGGCGGCGGCGTCCTTGCGGGCGGCGGCGAGCGCCAGACCGACGAGGAGCTTGCCCACTCCGTGGCCTTCCAGGACGTTGAAGATACGGACGCGGGTCCTGCCGTCGGCCGACGACTCCAGGTCGTAGCCGCCTTCGCTCACGGTCACGCTGTTCTTGGAGACCTCGGCCCAGCGGATCGTCGCCGGGGCTTCCAGGGCGGTGATGCGGAACTCCCGGGCGCTCTTCATCCCGGCGTCCTTGACCGTGCTCCTGAAGACGGTGCCCACGGCGGTCGGGGCGTCGGGGACCCGCTCGATCCTGAGCACCCGCGGGCTGAACTGCGGATCGTTGCGCCCGTCGGCGAGATAGGCGAACACCGCCTCGACAGGTCGGTCGACCTCGACCACCGCTTCGAACTGTCCTGACATGGGCACTCCTGTCGGGTGGAGCCGCGACGCCGTCCGGCCGTGGCGGCACCGCGACCCTACGGGACCACCGTGCCGCCCGCGCGGCGGACGGGACGACTCCGCGAAACGGCAGCCCGTCCGCCAAGGCTCAGTCCTCGTGGATGCCCCGGACGATGTGGTCGACGACCGCCGAGGCACGCTCCGGGTGATGCGCGAACCAGGTGCCGAGATACTCCTGGACAGCCTCCCCGACACAGACCCGCACGTCGGTGTTGCCCAGCAACCGCTGCGTGGCGCCGAGGAATTCGGGATGGTCGAGCTTCACCGACACGACTGCCGTGAAGCCCCCGACGATCCGGTCGGTACGGGGATCGGGGTCCGCCGCCGCCAGCAGCCCCTGTGTCCGCGCGTACGTGATGACCGCGGCGGTCACGCCGTCGTGGAAGCCGTCCACGTGTGCGCCGCCCTCAAGGGTGGCCCGGCTGTTGGCGAAGCTGCGCATCCGTTCCTCGCGGGAGCCGGTCCACAGGAACGCCACCTCCATCGTCCCCGCCAACCGCGGGTCCTCCCGTTCGAAGCCGACGACGTCCCGACGAGGGGCCCCGCCTCCCTCCGCTTCGAGAGCGGCCACGAAGTCCCGCGCCCCGTCCGGGAACCGGAACAGCACCGCCCTGTCCTCGCCCTCCGGGCGTTGCTCGGTCAGCGAGATTCCCAGGCCCCGGTTGAGGAAGGCCACCTCCCGGAAACGCTCCGCCAGCACGTGGAACGAGCACCGCGTCTCCTCGAAGATCTCGGCATCGGGCCAGAAGGTGACGGTCGTCCCGCTTCCGGTCGTGGGCTCCACGACGGCGGTCGGGGCGACCGCGACACCGCGTGCGTACTCCTGGACCCGCCGACCGCCCTCGTACCGCTCCTCGGCCGTCAGCCGGCTCGACAGGGCGTTGGCCACGAAGAGCCCCACACCGAACTGGCCCACGTCCGCGATGTACCGGCGCCCGGGCTGGGGTCGGGTATCCATACGGGTCAGCAGCGCTTCGAGGCCCGCGCCGGCGGTGTCGCCGACGGCTCGGGCCTCGGCGGGAACCCCCGCCCCGTCCTCGGTGACCCGCACTCCGCCGTCGAGCGTGAGTGTGACGTCCACGGAGCCGGTGCCCGCGGCCCGGACCTGGTTCACCGCTCGGCCGACGACCGCGAACACCATCTGCTGCAGACCACGTTCGCCGGTCGAGCCGACCCACATCCCAGGCCGCTTCCGAACGGCTTCCCGCCCCTCCAGCACCTCGATCCGGGCAGTGTCGTACTCCATGCCTGTTCTCCCCACGAAAGACCCCTCCCTTGGCGTCCTGCAGACCTCCCCAGGTTAGGGGAAATCCAGTAAAACACCAGGTCAGAGCCTTTTCGTCAAGGTCACTGAGGCGCGGGTGAGGGCATGTCGGGAAGCGGTCGACCCGAGAGCCGCACAGCGCGCCCACAACGCCTCCGAGGGCCCACAGAGGCCGCGCAGGCCCCCGTTCCCGGCGCCCCTCGGGCCCTCAATTCCCTTACACGGCAAGGTCGTCCGGGGAGAGCGGATCGCTCACCCCGCGCAGGGCTGTGTCTCTCGGCCGGCCGTGGTGGCGCCGACGTCGTGGAGCGGCCCTCAGGGCCCGAGCGGAAGGGCGGGACGCGGCTCCACTCCCCGTCCGGGGTGTCGGTCCCGGAGAGCCGGGCGCGCCCACGAGCGTCCACGCACGTGACCTTCGCTGCCCCAAGGTCGATACTTCCGACAGGCCTGACGCCCAACCTTTAGCCCCACCAGGAGGTACCCGTGAAGATGCTCATCAACGTCCCGGAGACCGTGGTCACCGACGCGCTGCGTGGCCTGGCGGCCGCTCATCCCGAGTTGACCGTGGACATCGAGAACCGGGTGATCGTCCGGCGGGACGCTCCCGTGGCCGGGAAGGTCGCCCTGGTGTCCGGTGGAGGCTCAGGGCACGAGCCTCTGCACGGCGGTTTCGTGGGGCCGGGGATGCTGTCGGCGGCCTGCCCCGGTGAGGTGTTCACGTCGCCGGTGCCGGACCAGATGGTGCGGGCCGCGGCGGCCGTGGACAGCGGGGCCGGTGTGCTGTTCATCGTGAAGAACTACACGGGTGACGTGCTCAACTTCGACATGGCGGCCGAGCTCGCCGAGGACGAGGGCATCCAGATCGCCAAGGTGCTGGTCGACGACGACGTGGCGGTCACCGACAGTCTCTACACGGCCGGGCGGCGCGGCACCGGCGCGACCCTGTTCGTGGAGAAGATCGCCGGGGCCGCGGCCGACGAGGGGCAGCCCCTGGAGCGGGTGCAGTCCGTTGCCCGGCAGGTCAACGAGAACGCGCGCAGCTTCGGGGTCGCGCTCAGCGCGTGCAGCACCCCAGCCAAGGGCAGCCCGACCTTCGATCTGCCGCCCGGCGAGCTGGAGTTGGGCATCGGCATTCACGGCGAGCCCGGCCGGGAGCGGCGGCAGATGATGACCTCGCGGGAGATCGCCGACTTCGCGGTCGGCGCGATCCTGGACGACATGACCCCGCGCAATCCGGTCCTCGTCCTGGTCAACGGCCTGGGCGCGACGCCGCTGCTGGAGCTGTACGGCTTCAATGCCGAGGTGCAGCGGGTGCTCACCGAGCGGGGTGTCGCCGTCGCCCGCACCCTCGTCGGCAACTACGTCACATCCCTCGACATGGCCGGTGTCTCGGTCACCCTGTGCCAGATCGACGAGGAGCTGCTGCGTCTGTGGGACGCGCCGGTGAAGACGGCGGGGCTGCGCTGGGGAGTGTGAGCGGGTGGGGGGCGGTGAAGACGCCCTAGGCACACACCACGTACCGACCACGCAAGGAGATCCAGTGCTCGACGCCGAATTCTTCCGCCGTTGGATGACGGCGACCGCCGCGTCCGTCGACCGTGAGGCGGACCGGCTCACCGATCTCGACTCGCCCATCGGGGACGCCGATCACGGCAGCGGTCTGCGGCGCGGGTTCACCGCGGTGACCGCCACCCTGGAGAAGGAGGCGCCCGACACGCCCGGGGCGGTCCTCACACTCGCCGGGCGCCGGCTCATCTCGACCGTCGGGGGCGCCTCGGGGCCGCTGTACGGCACGCTGCTGCGCCGTACCGGCAAGGCGCTCGGGGATGCCGCCGAGGTGAGCGAGGAACAGTTCACCGAGGCGTTCCGCGAGGGCGTCGACGCGGTGATGACGCTGGGCGGGGCCGCGCCCGGCGACAAGACCATGATCGACGCCCTGGTGCCGGCTCTCGACGCGCTCGGCGGCGGTTTCGCCGCGGCCCGGGCCGCCGCCGAGGAGGGCGCCCTGGCGACCACGCCGTTGCAGGCCCGCAAGGGCCGGGCGAGTTACCTCGGGGAGCGCAGCGTCGGGCACCAGGATCCGGGTGCCACGTCGGCGGCGCTGCTCGTCGCGGCACTGGTGGAGGCGGCCGGTGAGTGACACGGAGCTGGTCGGGATCGTGCTGGTGTCGCACAGCGCGGAGGTCGCCGCGTCCGTGGCCGAACTGGCCAAGGGGCTGGCGGGCGGCGGTGTCGAGGTGCCCGTCGCCCCGGCGGGCGGGACCGAGGACGGCGGGCTGGGTACCAGTGCGGAACTGATCGTCGCCGCGGCCGCCGCCGTGGACCGGGGCGCCGGTGTCGCCGTCCTCACCGACCTCGGCAGTTCGGTCCTCACCGTGAAGGCGCTGCTCGCCGAGGGCGACGAACTCCCGGACCACACACGCCTGGTGGACGCCCCGTTCGTGGAGGGCGCGGTGGCCGCGGTCGTGACGGCTGCCACCGGGGCCGATCTCGCGGCGGTGGAGGCGGCGGCAGCGGAGGCGTACACGTACCGAAAGGTGTGACGGCTCTCCAGGTCCCTCTTCGAGCCGCTCTTCGGGCGGCTCGTCGAAGAACCTGGGACCCGTCCTAGGTGAGCCCTTCGGCCGCGACGGCGAGGGCCGAGCGCAGGGTGGCGACCAGCTCGGCCTCCGCCGTCGCGCGGTCGGACGGACCGCCCGCGGTGTGCCAGGCGTAGTGCTCGACCGCCGCGCGCAGGGCCGCGTTGAACATCGCCGCGCGGATGGTGGGCCGCAGGTCGTCGGCGGGCAGCCCGGCCCGCTCCGCCAGGGCTCCGGCGAACGCCGGCTCGGCCTCGTCGTAGGTCTGGAGCCAGACGGCGCGCAGGGCCGGCTCGGTGCGGGTCAGGCGGACCAGGGCGCCGACGGAGGCCCCGTCGGGGCCGCCCACGAGGTTCAGCTTCCGGGTGAGGGTCCGGTCCAGGACGTGTTCCAGGGGCCGGCCGGGGGGCCACTCCCGCAGACAGGCGGCGATCACGTCGATGCCCTCCGAGAAGAACGGCCGTACGCAGCTCTCCTTGCTGGGGAAGTAGCGCCACACGGTCCGTGCCGAGACGCCGACCGCCTGGCCGATCTGCTCGCCGGTGGTCGCCGTGACGCCCTGCCGGGCGAAGAGGTCCACCGCGGCCCGGGCGATCTCCAGCCGGGTCTCGGCCTTGCGCTCCTCGGTCAGGGGCGGTCGTCCCGTGCGTCCGCGGGATGCGGTCATCGGTTCCTCCGGCTGGTGGCGATCGCTCCTTCGGGATGCTCCAGGAGAAGTTTATGTCACTGACAGACATTAAGTCGTAGGGTGTGGTCGCGTCAGGCACCTCGCCTGTCAGGGCACACGATGGGAGTACCTCATGGCCGACGGACTCGACGGACGCAGTGTCATCGTCACCGGGGCGGGCTCGGGCATCGGGCGGGCCACCGCGCTGGCCTTCGCCGCGGAGGGCGCCCGCGTGGTGGTGGCCGACCTCGACGCCGAGGGCGCTCGGGCGGCGGTCGAGGACATCGAGCAGGCGGGCGGGACCGCGGTCGCCGTCACCGGCGACCTGAGCGAGCAGGCCGTCGTCGACCAGGTGACCGCGACCGCCGTGGAGCGTTTCGGCGGGGTGGACGTCCTGGTGAACAACGCCGGGATCATGGACCGTATGTCGGCGGCGGCGGACGTGAGCGACGCGGAGTGGGAGCGGGTCATCCGGGTCAACCTGACCGCTCCCTTCCTGCTGACGCGGGCGGTGCTGCCGCACATGCTGGCGGCCGGCCGGGGCGCGATCGTGAACACCGCCTCGGAGGCGGGCCTGCGCGGCAGTGCGGCGGGGGCCGCGTACACGGCGTCGAAGCACGGGATCGTGGGCCTGACGAGGAACCTCGCGGTGATGTACCGCAAGCAGGGCATCCGGGCCAACGCCATCGCCCCGGGCGGCACCGCGACGAACATCGTCGTGGAGACGGAGCAGGGCGCCCACGGCCCGACCGCACTCGGCCCGCACTTCGTCAACGCCGGCCGGCTGGCGCGGCCCGAGGAGCAGGCCGCCGCCATCGTGTTCCTCGCCTCGGACGCGGCGAGCAACATCAACGGCGTGATCCTGCCGGTCGACGACGGCTGGTCGGCGGTCTGACGTCCCGCCGGGCACCCGCCGCCGGGCCTCCCCCGGACCGGGCGGTCCGCTCCGGAGGGCTCAGGGGCTGCGCACGAACCGTCTGGCCAGCCGTTCCCCGATCATCACCGCGGCCTCGCGGTTCTCGATGGGCGTCACCCGCGTGTCCTTGAACACGATGTAGGTGACGCCGGAGTCGGTGCCGCCGCCGCGCGGGTCGGGGCGGATGCCGAGGGCTTCGGCGGTGGCGTAGGACGCCTCACCGATGATGTCGCGCGGGCCGATGTCACCGACGACCGCGTACTGCACACGGTCGCGGTACACGACGGCGGCGAGCGAGCCGTCGCCGACGCCGTCCTCGCGGTGGTTCCAGATACGGCTGGGGCCGGGCACGACGATGTAGGGGAGCCGTTCGGCGTCCAGCTGGCGACCGTCGGACTGCTGGTAGGCGGTGGCGTCGGAGAACAGCGGGTCGTTGCGGTCGTTGCAGCGGCGGCCGGGCCGGCCGTCGCAGTCGACGTCGAGGTCGGCCTTCCAGTACACGGCGTCCCGGGCGCCGCAGACCGCGGTGCTCGCGGGTGTGTCGTCGTCGCTGCGGTAGCGACCGCGGGACACCGGGACGCAGTCGCGCACCTTGGCCAGCAGGTCGGCGGCGCCGACGTCGGCGGCGCGTCGCAGCACCGGCTCCTCCTGGGCGACACCGGGGCCCGCGGCGGGCGCCGGAACCTGCGGGATGGCGGGCGGTGCCGTCGGGGCGAGCAGGGCGGCGCCTGCCGCGGCCAGCGTCAGTGACTGGGCACGCACGATAAGGGACCCTCTCCTGGGCGCATTGACGGACACTCAGCCCAATCTGACGCCCCGTCGGTGAAGCGGCCACCACTGGAGGGCCGGACGGTGCACGCCCCGGATCCGTCGACGAGGGCCGGGAGCCGGGCCCTGTGAGGGGCTCCGACCTCCCGGCCGCCCGCACCGGCGCGGTATCAGCGATGACAGCGGCCCGCGCGACAGCGCGAACTCCCCCTCACCTGGCGAGAGTTCGGACGCCGGGATTCAGCATACAAATCTCCGACGAACGGTCAGCGACCCACGTCACACCCCGCCACCGGCACCCCGCCGAACGCCCCGCCCCACGCCACCCGCTCCCTTCACCGGGCAGTGAGCACGGCCCGCCCTCTTGATGCGGTCACGCCAGTCGGGTCATATTGGTCCGGACCAATTCTGGCCGCACCTCCGGGAGGCAGCCGTGCGACCCGCCCTCGCGCCGACGTCCCTGCCTTGCCGCCTCGCACTGTGCGCGGCACTCGCCCTGGTCGCCTCCTGCGGCTGGGGCGGCACGGCCGACGGCGGGAGCGGCGGGCCGCCCGCGGCCCCGATGGGCGTCACCGCCACCGCGGGCAGCGCCACGAGCGTGCACGTCATGTGGAACGCGGTGTCCGCGGGCGTCGGGATCGACCTCTACGAGGTGTATCGCGGCACCACCAAGGTCAAGGAAGTGCCGGGTGCGCAGCACATGGTGGACGTCACCAGGCTCCGGCCGTCCACCCTGTACGCCTTCACCGTGCGCGCCCGTGACACCGAGGGTCGCCTCGGACCGTCCAGCGAGGCGGTGCGGGCGACGACACCGGCGACCCCGGCGGCGGACGACTCGGCCCCGACACCCCCGGGCAAGCCGCACGGGCGGACGGCCGGCAGCCGGGCGGTCCAGCTGTCCTGGGCCGCCTCGACGGACGACCTCGATGTGGTGTCGTACGACATCTACCAGGGCGCCACGAAGATCCACAGTGTGGGCGGAAGCCAGACGGCGGCCGTGGTCACGGGGCTGCGTCCGGGCACCCGCTACTCCTTCACGGTGCGGGCCAGGGACGCGGCCGACAACCTCTCGCCCGCCGCCGGACCCGTCCGCCTCACCACTGCGGGCAGCGACGACGGGCGCGACACGGCACCCACCGGCTTCGAGGCGAGGACCCGCCGCGCCGACGGGGCCTACCAGCTCGACCTGGTCTGGATCCCGCCGCGCACCGACGGAGTGATCACGGAGTACCAGGTCCATCTGGACGGCCGGGCGGCCACCTCGCTGGTGTTCGGCGGGTCCGCGCCCCGCGACCGCGCGACGTACAGCTTCTACCTGGGCCGGGAGGCCGGGGTCGGGCACCGGGTGCGGATCCGGGCGAAGCTGCCGGACGGCACCTGGGGCGGGTTCTCGGCCGAGCGGACGGTGACGACGGGCGCCACGCCGCAGCCGTAGGGGCGCACCCCTCAGGCCTGGGGGCACCGCCCCGCCGCCATAGGGACGGAGGGCGAGTGACGCCACCCGTGGAGCCGTCCGCTTCCGCCGGACGGCGGAATCCGTCACCTGCCCGGCGGCCGTCCGCGTGCGGACCGGGCCGAGGGCACGTTGGCTTCCCCTGAGGGCAGCACGGGCCTCCCCCGATCCTCGGCGGCGCCACGGATGTTCCGCCGACCGTGCCGCCGGAGGACAAGGTCCATGCACACAACTCAGCTACTCCTCCGCTCCGGCCTGACCGTGGCCGCCGCCGCGCTGCCGCTCGCCCTGACCGCCACGCCGGCCGCCGCCGCTTCGGGCATCTCCGTGAGCACCACCGGGTCGACGGTCTCCGTCACGACGAGCGCCTGCACTCAGGTCAACGGCAGTTGGGGCACCGCCTCGCTCCTCAACAGCAGCCAGGCGAACTTCTCGCAGGGCCGCCAGGCGGCACTGTCGGGGACGAGCGCCCTGCAGTCGGCGGCCTGGTCGAGCGTGAGCGCCGGTACCTACACCGTCATCGTCCAGTGCACGAACGGCAGTTCGGCGGGCACCCAGTCGGTCATCGTCACCCCCGCGTCCACCCCCACGATCTCCGCCACAGCCTCGCCCTCGCGCGGTGTCATGGGCGGGCTGGGCGGCACCACGAAGGACTACGGCACCCTCACCCTCGCGGCCGGCGGAACCCTGGTGGCGGCGGGCGCCCTGGCCACGGCCTGGTTCCTGCGCCGCCGTCAGAAGCCGTACCGCCTCTAGGACAACCCCTGGCCGGTCCCCTCGTCCAGGACCGCCAACTCCTCCAGTGCCTCGGCGAGCCACCGGGTCCAGAAGGTCTCCAGTTCGATCCCCGCGCGCAGGACCAGGTGCTGAAGCCTGGCCTGCGCGCTGTCGTCACCGGGCGGGAAGTCCCGCTTCTCGATCTCCGCGTACTCGGCCAACTGGAGCCGGTGCAGGTCGAGATGGCGGCTCAGGTCGGCCGCCAGACCCTCGGTGCCGACCACCGCCGCGGCGCGCAGGCGCAGCAGCAGCGCGTCGCGGTGCGGCCTCGGGTCCTGTGCCGCGGAGGTCCAGCGCCGGAGTTCGGCGCGGCCCGCGGGCAGCACCTCGTAGCGCTTCTTCTGCCCGCGGGTGGGCTGTTCGGCGGGCAGCGCGCGGATGTGTCCCCCGGCCTCCAGTTTTCCCAGCTCGCGATAGATCTGCTGATGCGTCGCCGACCAGAAGTAGCCGATCGACCGGTCGAAGCGGCGGGTCAGGTCGAGGCCCGACGACGGCTTTTCCAGCAGGGCGGTGAGGATCGCGTGCGGGAGTGACATGGAGTCATCCTAGGGAGACTGTTCGAGAGCCCTACAGCGTCGCCGCCAGCTCGGTGCCCTGCTTGATGGCACGCTTGGCGTCCAGTTCGGCGGCGACGTCGGCACCCCCGATGAGGTGCACGCTGCCGCCCGCGGCGAGGAGCGCCTCGTACAGTTCGCGGCGCGGGTCCTGTCCCGTGCACAGCACGACGGTGTCGACCTCCAGGACCGTGCTCGTGTCACCGACGGTGACGTGCAGGCCGGCGTCGTCGATCCGGTCGTAGCTCACGCCCGGGACCATGGTGACGCCGCGGTGCTTGAGTTCGGCGCGGTGGATCCAGCCGGTGGTCTTGCCGAGACCGGCGCCGACCTTGGTGGTCTTGCGCTGGAGGAGGTGGACCGTGCGGGGCGGGGCGGTGCGCTCGGGGGCGGTGAGTCCGCCGGGGGCCGTGTAGTCCATGTCGACGCCCCACTGGCGGAAGTACGTGCGAGGGTTCTCGCTCGCCTTGTCGCCGCCGTCGGTGAGGAACTCGGCGACGTCGAAGCCGATGCCGCCGGCGCCGAGGATCGCGACGCGGTCGCCGACGGGGACGCCGTCGCGCAGGACGTCGAGATAGCCGACGACGCTCGGGTGGTCGACGCCGGGGATGTCGGGGGTGCGCGGGGTGACGCCGGTGGCGACGACCACCTCGTCGTAGTCGGTGAGGTCGGTCGCGGTGACCCGGGTGTTCAGCCGTATGTCGACGCCGTGCGCGTCGAGTTGGTGGCGGAAGTAGCGGAGCGTCTCGTCGAACTCCTGCTTGCCGGGGACCTTGCGGGCGACGTTGAGCTGGCCGCCGACCTCGCTCGCGGCGTCGAACAGGGTGACGTCGTGGCCGCGTTCGGCGGTGCTGACGGCGCAGGCCAGACCCGCCGGACCGGCGCCGACGACGGCGACGCGTTTGCGCAGCCGGGTCGGGGCGAGGACCAGCTCGGTCTCGTGGCAGGCGCGCGGGTTGACCAGGCAGGAGGTGATCTTGCCGCTGAAGGTGTGGTCGAGGCAGGCCTGGTTGCAGCCGATGCAGGTGTTGATGGCCTCCGGCTTCCCGGCGGCGGCCTTGGCGACGAAGTCGGGGTCGGCGAGCATCGGGCGGGCCATCGACACCATGTCCGCGCAGCCGGAGGCGAGCAACTCCTCGGCGAGTTCCGGGGTGTTGATGCGGTTGGTGGTCACCAGCGGGACGGACACCTCGCCCATGAGCCGCTGGGTCACCCAGGTGTAGGCGCCGCGCGGCACCGAGGTGGCGATGGTCGGGATGCGGGCCTCGTGCCAGCCGATGCCGGTGTTGATGATGGTCGCCCCGGCGGCCTCGACGGCCTTGGCGAGTGTGATCACCTCGTCGAGGGTGGAGCCGCCCGGGACCAGGTCGAGCATGGACAGCCGGTAGACGATGATGAAGTCCTCGCCGACGGCCTCGCGCACCCGCCGGACGATCTCGACGGGCAGCCGCATCCGGTTCTCGTACGCGCCGCCCCAGCGGTCGGTGCGGTGGTTGGTCTGCGCGGCGATGAACTCGTTGACGAGGTAGCCCTCGGAGCCCATGATCTCGACGCCGTCGTACCCGGCCCGCCGGGCGAGGCGGGCGGCCCTGGTGTAGTCGTCGATGGTCCGCTCGACGTCGGCGTCGGTGAGTTCGCGCGGCGGGAAGGGACTGATCGGCGCCTGGATCGGGCTGGGGGCGACCAGGTCCTTGTGGTAGGCGTACCGGCCGAAGTGCAGGATCTGCATCGCGATCCGGCCGCCCTCGCGGTGCACGGCCTCGGTGACGGCCCGGTGCTGGTCGGCCTCCGCGTCGGTGGTGAGCTTGGCACCGCCCTCGTACGGCCGACCCTCGTCGTTGGGGGCGATCCCGCCGGTGACGATCAGCCCCACTCCCCCGCGCGCCCGGGCGGCGTAGAACTCCGCCATGCGCTCGAAGCCGCGCTCGGCCTCCTCCAGGCCGACATGCATCGAGCCCATGAGGACGCGGTTGGGCAGCGTGGTGAAGCCCAGGTCGAGCGGGGTGAGCAGGTGGGGGTAACGGCTCATGGCAGGCCTCCGTGCGCGGTGTCGTCCCCACTGTTCTAGAGGACCGCACCCGGATTATGCAACTAGTTGCACAAGAAGCACCGGGGTGATGTGCCGCAGGTCACCGGCTTTCCAGCAGGACGTGCGGCTCCCGCTCCTGCCCCCCCCGGAGGCCGAGGAGAGGTCGCGCGCCACGAACATCGAGTCCAAGGTGGCGCGCGACTTCTCGATCACCCGACAGCCGCCTTGCGCGTCGGCCTCGACGGAGGACGAGAGCCGGCCGGGCGGGGGCCCGCTTCCGGCTCCGGGCACCACCGAGGGCGGCACCCGCGCACCGCTCGGCGGCCACCTGCCCTCAGCCCCGCGTGAACCGGTACGTCCTGCTGTCCGTCAGCACACAGAACCCCGGCGACACGACGATCACACGCAGCGTGCCGGTGCGACGGTCGTAGTCGATGCCCTCGGCCTCGAACGTGCCCGAGCAGGAGCTGCGCAGGGGCAGCTGGCGCAGCGCGGTGACATGGCCGGTGACGTCCGACGTGCCGTTCGGCTCGGCCGACAGGTCGATCTGCAGCAGCGGCTTGGTGATGCCGAAGAGCGTGCCGGCGGGGTCGTCGGAGGAGCACAGCAGCCGGGTGGCGCTGAGGAAGTCGCAGCCCTGTACGTCCCGGACGGCGTGGTCGAGCCGGACGGTGGACACCTGCGGGAGGTTCGCCGAGGGCGAGGTGCTCGCGTTGACGCCCGGGGTGGGGAAGACCAGCAGCCGGCTCATGGTGCCGTACTCCCCCGACAGCATCCACTGGCCGCCGGGCGAGACCGCCGCCCAGGAGTTGTTGAGCGCCTCGCCCGGGCTCAGGGTGTGCACGTACTCCGACCAGGTCCCGGCCGGTGACTGCACGCGGAACATCTTGGTGGTGCCGGAGTCCCGCTGGTAGGGCTCGATGTAGTGGCCGTCGTAGGAGGCGTCGGGGTCGCCGATGTGGTTCCAGCCGCGACTGGAGAGGCCGACGGGGATGGCGCCGATCCCCGTGTACCGGTTGGCCGCTCCGGCGGGGACCTCGACGGAGGCGAGGCCCTGGCTCTCGGTCAGCGGGTCGGCACGGTCGGACCCCACCTCGGTCCAGGTGTCGGCGGCGGACGCGGGCGGGGCGGTGGCCAGCAGGGTGGCGGCGGTGAGGGCGACGGCGGCGAGGACCGTGTGACAACGTTGCCGGGCACGCAGGGGCATGGAAGCGACTCCTCGGGGGTGGGCGTACTCGGCGGACAGTGTGGCCTCTCACGATGGTCATGTACAGACCAATTCGACAACAGGGAGCGTCGGCTCGGTCACAATGCCGCACCCGGGCATCACCGGACGGACCTCCCGGTGTCGAGAGATGGTGGAAGAACGCGCGGGCGGCATCACGAACACGCCCGCGCACGGTAGAACAGGGGGGTCGGCACGGGGGAACGACGTGCCGCCGGAACGGTCGAAGGCGGTGCGTGCCATGAGTGCAGCCGGGAGAGTCCGGTGACCGAGAGCGACGAGGTCGAGCCGAACGGCCCCGCCGGAGCACCGGCGCGCGGGCCGGCGCAGCCGAGCGGGCTCCTCGACGTACTCGGAGTGGCCTCGATCGTCCTGGACACCGAGGGGCGCATCGTCCTGTGGAGCCCGCAGGCCGAGGAGCTGTTCGGCTACCCGGCCCGGGAGGCGCTCGGACAGTACGCGGCCCATCTGATGATCCACGAACAGCATGCCGACCTGGTGGTCAAACTGTTCGCCGACGTCATGGAGACCGGCCAGAGCTGGGCCGGCGCGTTTCCCGTCCGGCACCGGGACGGCGGCACGAAGCTGGTCGAGTTCCGCAACATGCGGCTGATGGACGACCGCGGCGACATCTACGCCCTGGGTCTCGCCGCCGACCAGTCGACCGTACGGCGGCTGGAGCGGGACGTGGCACTGTCCACCCGGATGGTCACGCAGTCCCCGATCGGGCTCGCCGTCTTCGACACCGACCTGCGGTACGTCTCCGTCAACCCGGCGCTGGAGCGGATCAACGGCGTCCCGGCCGAGGAGCACGTCGGACGCACGATGGGCGAGGTGCTGCCGGACGTGGACGCCGCCGTCGAGGCCGCCGCGCGCCGGGTGCTGGACACCGGGCAACCGCTGGCCGACGAACGGACCGTGGGCCGCACCCCGGCCGATCCGGACGAGGAGCACGCCTGGTCGATCTCCCTCTACCGGCTGGAGGACGCGCTCGGCAGCGTGCTGGGCGTGGCCGCCTCGGTCGTCGACGTCACCGAGCAGCACCGGGCGGCCATCGAGACCGAGGCCGCGCGGCGCCGGCTGACCCTCGTCGCCGACGCCTCCGCCCGGATCGGCACCACCCTCGACCTGGACCGCACGGCCCGGGAGCTGGCCGAGGTCGCCGTGCCCGACCTGGCCGACATCGCGGCCGTGGACCTGCTGGAGGCGGTGGTGCAGGGCCGGCCCAGCACCCTCGGCCCCACCCAGCCGGCCGTCATCCGCGCCCTGGCCGTCGAGGCCGACCGCGCCCCGGACGCGCTGCGGGCCGCCGACCCGCCCGGACAGGTCGCCCAGTACGCCTCCGACCGCCTGGTCACCGAGTGCGTCCGCAGCGGACAGCCGGTGCGGGTGGACCGGGTCGAGCCCGCCGACCTGCCCCGCATCGCCCGCTCCCCCGAGGCCGCCGAGCTGCTGGCCCGGGAGGGAGTGCACTCCTATCTGGCGGTGCCGCTGATCGCGCGCGGCGAGGTGCTCGGCGCCCTCGACCTCAAACGCACCCGCAACCCGCTGCCGTTCACCGACGACGACCTGCTGCTCGCCCGTGAGCTGGCGTCCCGCGCGGCCGTGCAGATCGACAACGCGCGCTGGTACCAGAACGCGCGCGACACCGCCCTGACCCTCCAGCGCAGCCTCCTGCCCAGCCATCCGCCGGTCACCGGCGGCCTGGAGGTCGCCTCCCGCTACCAGCCCGCGGGCGCCATCACCGAGGTGGGCGGCGACTGGTTCGACGTCATCCCGCTGGACGGCGGCAAGACCGCGCTGGTGGTGGGCGACGTGATGGGCAGCGGCCTGAACGCGGCGGCGACCATGGGCCGACTGCGCACGGCGACGAACACCCTGGCCTCCCTCGACCTCGATCCGGCACGGCTCCTCGAACACCTGGACCGGATCACCGAGGGCCTGGACCACTCGATCGCGACCTGTGTGTACGTCGTCCACGACCCGGCGCGGCGGCAGTGCCGGATCGCCAACGCCGGGCATCTGCCGCCCGCCCGGCTGCGTCCGGGCCGTCCGCCGGAGCTGCTCGACCTGCCCACCGGAGCGCCGCTGGGCGTGGGCGGCGTCGCCTTCTCCACCACCACCGTGGATCTCGAACCGGGTGACCGGCTGGTCCTCTACACCGACGGCCTCGTCGAGACCCGGCAGCACCCGCTCGACGAGCGTCTCGACGCCCTGCTGGAACTCCTCGACGGCCCCGACCGCCCCCTGGAAGAGGTCTGCGACCTGCTCCTGCGCACCCTGCACCAGCCCGACAACTCGGACGACGTGGCGCTGCTGATCGCGCGGGTGCAGACGCCCGACTGACCGGCCCGGGCGGTGGCGGGGGCGGCCTGGTCCGGCGGACCGCGCGCCGAGACCGCGTCCCCGTCACGGCCGGCCGGATCGTGGACGCCGGCCCGACCGGTGTACCGGCCACGGGCGGCGCCACGCTCCGACCGCGCCACGGGGCGCCCGGCGGCAGGGAGCCGCACCGCTACGGCCGGGTGCCGATCACCACGTGGGCGTACCCCTCCTCGGCGACGGCCAGGCGTGTTTCGAGACCGCCGCGGCAGAAGACCTCGACGGCTGCCGCCGCCTGGCGTTCGCTGGTCTCGACCAGGAGGCAGCCGCCGGGGGCGAGCCAGCGGGACGCGTCGGCCGCGACCCGGCGCAGCACGTCCAGACCGTCCCGGCCGCCGTCGAGGGCGACCAGCGGTTCGTGGTCGCGCGCCTCGGCGGGCAGCAGGGCGACCTCGTCGGTGGGAACGTAGGGCACGTTGGCCGCGAGGATGTCGACGCGGCCGAGGAGCCCGCCGGGCAGGGCGTCGAAGAGGTCGCCCGCGTGGACGTGACCGCCGACGGCCGCGACGTTGCGGCGGGCGCAGCGCACCGCGGCCGGCTCGATGTCGGCGGCGTGCAGTTCGACGCGGCCGAGGGCGGCGGCGAGGGCTGCGCCGACGGCACCCGAGCCGCAGCACAGGTCCACGACGACGGACGCGCCGGGGAGTTGGGCGAGCGCCTGGTCGACGAGGAACTCGGTACGGCGGCGGGGCACGAAGACGCCGGGTTCCACGGTGACGCGCAGTCCGCGGAACTCGGCCCAGCCCAGGACGAGTTCGAGGGGCCGGCCGCCGACGCGGGCGTCGATCATGGCGGTCAGTTCGTCCGGGGTGCGGGCAGCGGCGAGGATCAACTCCGCCTCGTCCTCGGCGAAGACGCAGCCGGCGGCGCGCAGCGCGGCCACCACGGAGTCAGGGGACACGGGCCGCGGCGCGGAGGGGAACGGGGGTGAGGAAGCTGATGAGGGTGCGGGAGAGGGAGGCATGGAAGCCGAGGGCCTTTCGGGAGCCGAAGGGCGCTCTCGCGGCCACCTACTGGCGGTGATCCGCGCCGGTTCGAGGAGCGAGCACCCGACCTGACACAGCGGTAATGGGTCCCACCTCCTCGGTCGTTCACGACGGACACGGCGCGGACACACTACCCCAACGGTCCGCCGCCGACCGCCCCCGACTCAAGTTGTATTATGCAACCAGCAGGAACAGGGAGGCCCCGTGACAGCGACCACTCCGGCCGTCGAGACCATTCAGCGCGAGATGACGGCGTTCGCCCGCCGGGCCCGGGCCTCGGCCGGGCGCATGCACCCCGAGCTGTCGCTGGTGTCGTACACCCTGCTCGGCCACCTGGAGGAGAGCGGCGGCCGCCGTGCCACCGACCTGGCCGCGCACTACGCCCTCGACAAGTCCACGGTCAGCCGCCAGGTGACCGCCCTGGAGCGTGCCGGGCTCGTCGAGCGGCGGCAGGACCCGGAGGACCACCGCGTGCAGGTCCTGGATCTGACCGCGGCGGGGCGGCGCATCCTCGCCCAGGTCACCGAGAGCCGCCGCGCGGCCTTCCGGGAGCGGCTCGCGGACTGGCCCGCCGAGGACCTGGAGCGGTTCGCCCGGTATCTCGTGCGCTACAACGCCTGGTCGGCGCCCGCCGCGGGAGAGGACTGACCGCCGCCCTCCCCCTCTGACCCGACCCCGGCTTCCGCTACGACACCGCTACGGCGGGACGTCCCTCCGCCAGCCGCTCCGGTGCCCGGGCCGCCAGGAAGGCGGTGGTGCGGCGCAGCCGGAAGCCCAGGGACTCGTAGAGCCGGATGGCGTCGGTGTTGCCGGCGCCCGTGTGCAGGAACGGCGTCTCGCCACGTTCCCGGATGCCGTGGGCGACGGCGCGGATCAGCCGGGTCGCCAGGCCCTCGCCGCGGAAGTCGGGGTCCGTGCAGACCGCGCTGATCTCGGTCCAGCCGGGTGGGTGCAGTCGCTCCCCCGCCATGGCGACGAGGGCGCCCGCCCGCCGGATGCCGAGGTAGGTGCCGAGTTCGACGGTCCGGGGCAGGAAGGGGCCGGGCCGGGTCCGGGCGACGAGGTCGAGCATCTCGGGCACGTCGTCGGGGCCGAGGAGGACCGCCTCGGGTTCGGGGGCGGTGTCCATGCCGTCGTCCACGAGTTGGACGCCGTCGATCTGGAAGGTGATCTCCCAGCCGTCGGGGAGGCGGCCCCGGAAGCCCGGCAGCGGAACTTCGGCGCCGGGACCCACGAGTGCCGCGAGGTCCGCCCAGTCGTCGGCGTCGGGCGTCTCGGGCAGGGCCAGCCACGGGGACACGTCGACGGGGTAGCGCAGCACCCGGCCGCGCCGCTCGGCGAAGTGGGCGTGCGGGCCGGTCAGGGAGGCGAGGGCCGGGTTGTCGAGGAGGTGCGGGGCGGCGTCGCTCATCGGGCGACCTCGATCACGACCTTGCCTCGGGCGTGGCCGTCCTCGACCGTGCGCAGGGCCTCACCGGCCCGGTCGAGCGGGAACACCTCGGTGACGTGCGGGTTCAGCTCGCCGTCCACGACGAGGCGGGCCACCGCCTCCAGGACGTCCGCGGTGCGGGCCCGCGCCACCCGGGCGCCGCCGAGTCGCTCGACCTCCTCGGCAGAGGCGCCGGCGGTGATCAGCTTCCTCCGGTCGGCGAGCAGTTCGGCGGCCTCGGCCAGCACCTCGCCGCCGATCAGGTCGTAGACCGCGTCGATGCCCTCGGGGGCGGATGCCCGGGCCCGCTCGGCCCAGTCCGGGCCGGACGGGACGTGGACGGCGCCGAGCGACTCGACGAAGTCCTTCTTCCCCTCGCTCGCGACGCCGACCGCCCGCAGTCCGAAGGCCCGGGCCGTCTGCAGGGCCGCCGCGCCGACCCCGCCGCCGGCACCGGTGACCAGCAGGGTCGCGCCGGAGGGCAGGCCGAGCTGGCGGATCCCGTCGTAGGCGGTCGCGGCGGCGACGGGCAGGGTCGAGGCATCGGCGAAGGACAGTTCGGCCGGCTTGTGCGCGGTCAGGTCGGCGGGCAGCAGGGTGTACTCGGCGTAGCCTCCGGTCGCCGTGTTGCCGAAGACCTCGTCCCCCACGGCGAATCCCGTGACGCCTTCGCCGACCCGCTCGACCACGCCGGAGACCTCGCTGCCGAGGACGGCGGGGAACACACGTTCACCGTCGCCGGGCCGGCGGTACCCGGTGCGCAGCTTCCAGTCGACGGGGTTGACCCCGGCGGCGCGCACCGCGACCAGCAGCTGGCCCGGGCCCGGGTCGGGCCGGTCCAGCTCGACGAGGGCCTGGGTCTCCGGACCGCCGTCCCGCGTGAAGACATACGCCTTGGGCACTGTTCCCACTCTCCTTCGCTGTCGCCGGATCAGGCGATTGCATGGGGCACCGATTGCGACATCAGTCGGCAAGGAGCATCGGCGGTCGGCTATTCCCGGTGCCCGGGAGAGTTCATACGGCCGTCACGATCGCGGGCCGCCCCGGCTCCGGGCACCCCTGACGTGCGCGTACGGTGGTCAGCACAAGCATCTGTCGGCACTGCACGCTGGACCCACATGAACGTCACCCGAGGCTTCACCGGACGCGCCCGCGTCCACAACCCGGGGCTGCCGCCCGGCCAGTACGACGCGGGCGACGACTGGCCCGTCCTGTCCGCGGAGGTCACGCCCGACCTGACACCCGCCGACTGGACCTTCCGTGTCGACGGGCTCGTCGAGGCGCCCCGCAGCTGGGACTGGGCCGAGGCGCACGAACTGCCCGCGTCCGCCTACGAGGGCGACATCCACTGCGTGACGAGCTGGTCGAAGTTCGGGGTGCGGTTCGGCGGTGTGTCGCTGGACGCGTTCCTGGACGTGGTGCGGCCCCACGCGTCCGCCACCCATGCCGTCGCGTACGCGCACACCGGCTACACCACGAACCTGCCGCTCGCCGACCTGACCGGCGGCCGGGCCTGGATCGCCTGGGAGTACGACGGGCGGCCGCTGGCCGCCGAGCACGGCGGGCCGGCCCGGCTGCTGGTGCCGCACCTGTACTTCTGGAAGAGCGCCAAGTGGATCGCGGGCCTGCGGCTCCTCGACCACGACGAGCCGGGTTTCTGGGAGCAGAACGGCTACCACGGCCGGGGCAACCCCTGGGAGGAACAGCGGTACTCCGGTGACTGAGACCTCTCCTCCCCCCGGTTTCACTCCCTCGACGCGGTTCGCCGTGCCCGGGCGGATCGCCGTCAGCAACCGGGCCGCCGCGGTGTGGCAGACCGCCACGCTCACCGAGATCCGCCGTGAGACACCGCGCGTGACGACGTACCGGTTCGCGGTGCCCGCCTGGGCGGGGCATCTGCCGGGCCAGCACCTGATGCTGCGGCTGACCGCCGAGGACGGTTACGCGGCCCAGCGCCACTATTCGATCGCGTCCGCGCCGGACGACTCGGGGCACCTCGAACTGACCCTGGACCATGTCGAGGGCGGTGAGGTCTCGGGCTGGTTCCACACGGTGGCGGAGCCCGGGGACGAGGTCGAGGTGCGTGGTCCGCTGAGCGGTTTCTTCGCCTGGCCCGGCGACCGGCCCGCGCTGCTGATCGGCGCCGGCTCCGGTGTCGTACCGCTGATGTCGATGGTCCGCCACCACCGGGCGCGGGCGCTGTCCGTGCCACTGCGGATGCTGGTGTCCGCGCGCGGCCCCGAAGAGCTGATCTACGCGCGGGAGTTGGGCGCGGAGACGACACCCGTGTTCACCCGGAGCGCGCCGGAGGGGGTGCGGGTGGGACGTATGGCCGCCGCACATGTGGCGCCGCTCCTGGCCGAACGGCCCGCCGGTGGGTGGGAGGCCTATGTGTGCGGGTCCAACGCCTTCGCCGAGCACGCCTCGCGGCTGCTGGTCGAGGCCGGTCAGCCGGTGGAGCGTATCCGGATCGAACGCTTCGGCTGACGGGCGGCGTTTCGCCCCGATCCTCCCGGGCACTCCTGTTCGACGGCCCTTTCCGCGGGCCGTGGGTGAACGATGCCCAGGGAACGGATACTGGATCCGTGGGGCACTCGCAGGCGTGCGCGGTGCGGAGGTCGACATGCGAACCCGGGTGCGGGGCTGGCGTTGGCGGCGCAGTCCGCTGCGGCGCCGGTCCGACGTCGTGGCGGCGTGGACGGTGCTGGCCGTCGCGGTGCTGATCTGTGTGGGTGCTCCTCTGGCCGGCGCGTTCGCGGCCTCGTGGGCGCACGCCGAGGCCCGTGCGGTCGCGGCGGAGCAGCGTGCCGAGCGTCATCGCGTCCGGGCCGAAGTGGTCGGCAGACCGCCCGGTTCCCTGCCCACGGTGGAGGGCGGCCGGGAGCGCGCGTACCGGGCGACCGTGCGCTGGACGGAGCCGGGTGCGGCCCGGCGGACGGCCACCGCCCTGGTTCCGGCCGGCACCCGCGAGGGTGACGTGGTGGGCGTGTGGTTCGACACCGGGGGCCGCAGCGTGCCCCCGCCGCCCGGCGAGACCGCGGTCTGGCAGCACACCGTCGCCTTGGGCGCGTGCGCGGCGGCCGGTGCGGTCGTGGTGGTGCTGCTCGGCCACACCGTCGTACGCCGTACCGCCGACCGGCACCGGATGGCCGAGTGGGAACGCGACTGGGCCCTCACCGAACCGCAGTGGACCCGCCGCCGGGCCTGACCGGCCGGCGACCAACAGATCCGACCGGCCGCACACCACACGGCTGGGGAGGCTCTGCGCGCTCCGCTCCAGAGGTGCTGCGTCCTGCGTGCGATCCCGCCGTGCGTGCGCGGCGTGTCGGCCGGACCCGGCAGCACGGGTTCGCCCCGGTCGACCAGCATCCTTCCGGCCACCACGGTCGTCCGCCCGGGCGGGACCGGAGCGCGGCCACGCCTCCACGGGGTCGCTCAACGCACCCGCGAGGGCAACCGGGTGGCAGGCCCCGGACGACCGGCCGGCCCAGGCCCCCGGCCGCAGAAAGCACCGTTCGCGGGCGCGGCCGGGGCAGCGGGCCGGATCCGGGAGGGCCGACCGCGGTGACCCGACCACCGGTGAGTGCCACCCAGTCGCCGGGGATCTCCCGCCGCTCGTCCACGACGAGCAGTTCGGCGCCCCTGACCAGGGGTTCCGTGACGTCGACCGGCGCGCCGGCGACAGACGTCCCGGCGTCATCGTAGGTACGTACCGGGACAAGTACCTGGCGATTCGTCCGACCATCCACGTACGGTGTGATCACCCGCACGCCCCCTTCACAAAGGCGGTCCCCGATGGCCCTGTTCGACCTTCCGCTCGACGAACTCCGCGAGTACCGCAGCGCGTCGAGCGAGCCCGAGGACTTCGACGCATTCTGGTCCAAGACGCTTCAGGAGGCCCGCGAGCACGATCTGGACGCCCGCTTCGAACTCGTCGACACGGGTCTGTCCACGGTGAAGGTGTACGACGTGACGTTCGCCGGGTTCGGCGGTCATCCGGTCAAGGGCTGGTTCACGATCCCCGCCGAGGTCGCCGCGCCGATCCCGCTGGTCGTGGAGTTCGTGGGGTACGGCGGCGGGCGCGGGCTGCCGCACGAACATCTGCTGTGGGCGTCGACGGGCCGGGCGCACTTCGTGATGGACACCCGCGGCCAGGGCAGCGCCTGGGGCGGCGGGGGCGGGACCGGGGACCCGGTGGGGGGAGCCCCCGCCTACCCCGGTTTCATGACGCGGGGCATCGACGCCCCGGAGAACTACTACTACCGCCGGGTGTTCACGGACGCGGTGCGTGCCGTGGAGGCCGCCCGCTCGCATCCGCTGGCCGATCCGGCGCGCACGGTGGCGATCGGCGCCAGCCAGGGCGGCGGGATCACGATCGCGGTGGGCGGCCTGGTCCCGGACCTGGCGGCGGTGGCGCCGGACGTGCCGTTCCTGTGCGACTACCCGCGCGCGGCCACCCTCACGGACCGGCACCCGTACCGCGAGATCGGCCTCTTCCTCAAGACGCACCGCGGTCGCACCGAGGACGTCCTGCGCACGCTCTCCTACTTCGACGGGGTGCACTTCGCTGCCCGCGGGCGCACGCCGGCCCTGTTCTCGGTGGCTCTGGAGGACCAGACCTGCCCGCCGTCCACCGTCTTCGCGGCCTTCAACGGCTGGGCGCACGACGAGAAGACGATCGAGGTCTACGACTTCAACGACCATGAGGGCGGCGGGCCTTACCACGACGCGGCCAAGGTGCGCTGGCTGCGGACGTACGCCTGACGCCTTCACCGGCGTACGACACCTTCCGCCCTGTCCGACCAGTCGGTATGTTCGTGGGATCCGGGTCGCGGCGTGGCAGCCCGGGCTTCGGGCAAGACGACGGAGGGGCCATGTCCCAGAACTCCCGCGGCTCCGGGACCGAGGCGGCGGTCCACGGCCACTGCGACGAGCGGTTCGGCGCGGTGCGCGCGGCCTTCGAGGAGAACTTCCGGGACCGCGGGGAGCTGGGCGCCGCGGTGACCGTCGTGGTCGAGGGCGAGACCGTGGTGGACCTGTGGGGAGGCTCGTCCGACGCGGCGGGCACCCGGCCCTGGGAGCGCGACACACTGGTCAACGTGTGGTCGACGACCAAGGGCCCGGTCGCGCTGTGTGCGCACATCCTCGCCGACCGGGGGCTGCTCGACTTCGACGCGCCGGTGGCGACGTACTGGCCGGAGTTCGCCGCGGCCGGCAAGGAGAAGGTCCTCGTCCGGCATCTGCTGTCCCACCGGGCCGGCCTGTCGGGCCTGCGCGAACCGCACACCCTGGCCCAGCTCTACGACTGGGAGCTGACCGTGGAGCGGCTCGCCGCGACGGAGCCCTGGTGGGAGCCGGGGACCCGGTCCGGGTATCACGCGGTGACGTACGGCTTCCTCGTCGGGGAGGTCGTGCGGCGGGTGTCGGGGCTGCGGCCCGGGGCGTTCCTGGAGCGGGAGGTGACCGGTCCGCTCGGCATCGACTTCAGCATCGGGCTGCCGGAGAAGGACGCCGGGCGGCTGGCCGAGCTGGTGCACCCGTCGACCGCCTCCAGCAGCGAACAGGCCGCGATCTTCAGCCAGTTGGCGCCCGCCGCCCTCGCCGCGCTGACCAACCCCGCCATGGGCGCGTCCGACGCCAACACGCCGGAATGGCGGGCCGCCGAGATCCCCGCCGCGAACGGCCACGGCACCGCGCGGGCCGTCGCCGCGCTCTACGGCGTCTTCGCCGGCCGGGGCTCCTGCGGCGGCCACCGCGTCCTGTCCCCCGAGGCCGCCGAGCGGGCGCGGGAGGGCCAGGGCAGCTGCCGCGACCTGGTGCTGGGCGCCGGTTTCCCGAGCGAGACGGAGATCGGGCTCGGCCTGTGGCTCAGTGGACCGAACGGCTCGTACGGGCCCAACGCCCGGGCCTTCGGGCACGACGGGTTCGGCGGCTCGTGCGGACTGGCCGACCCGGAGGCGGGCGTGTCACTGGGGTACGTGATGAACCGCATGGGGCCGCACATCGCCGACGATCCGCGGAAGACGGCGCTGGTCGACGCCGTGTACCGGACGCTGTGATCCGCCGGCACAACCGAGGGTGGCGGTCGAGGGTCGGATCGCTCGACTGCCGTGGCGGCCGCCTCCCGCGGCCGTTCGCGACATGCGGCTCGGGAGGAGGATGTCCCGGATCCCGGGCACGCGGGGCGAGTTCGGGGTCTCTGCCCATCGACCACGGTCGGCGGGAAAACGCGGGAACCGCCCTGGAGTTCGTACGTCGCTTCGCCTGATGCCCGAGTCCGGGCGCGGGGCGCGGCTACGCCACCCTGCGGGCCACGATCATCCGCACCCGCGGGCTGCCGTCCTGCCGGTGACCGAACTCGGGCAGGGTCTGGAGGTCCACCGCGAAGCCGGCCCGCTCCAAATCCCGCCGTACGTCCGAGAGCCGGAAGGCCCGGTAGTACATGACGAACGGGGGCCGCCACACCGCGTTGCGCACCCGCATCACCGCGTCGAAACCCAGCAGCATCCAGTAGGCGCGGGACGCGGGGCGCGGCGGGGCGAGCACCGGGAAGGCGAAGCACCCGCCGGGGCGCAGCGCGATGTGGACCTGGTCGAACAGGCCCGGCAGTTCGCGGGGCAGGAAGTGCCCGAACGCCCCGAAGCTCACGACGAGGTCGAAGGCGGCGCCGAACGGCAGCTCCCGGGCGTCGGCGCGCACCCAGGAGACCTGCGGTCCGGAGGGTGTGGCGCGCTTCCGTGCCACGTCGAGCATGCCCGCGCTGAAGTCGACGCCGGTGACGCGGTGCCGGCACACCCGGGCCAGCACCGCGACGCCGGCGCCGGTACCGCAGCACAGGTCGAGCCCGTCGTCGAAGGGACCCATGCGTGCGAGCGCGGCGGCGACGGAGTCCAGCAGCGGACCGGGGGTGCGGAAGGGGGTGTGGTCGAACTTCGGGGCGAGGAGGTCGTAGCCGTGCTCGACGGACGACAGCGCCTGGACGGCGAGTTCGCGGAGACTGGGACCTTGGGGGCTGAACATCCGGGTCAGCTTAGGGGAGCCCGTTGCCCGAGGACCGTGAGAACGCGCTCGCACCAGCGCACGTTCTCCGTCTCGAAGCCGATTCCTCCCATGAGCGTGAGGTAGGGGCCGATCCGGCCGGCCTCCCGCAGGTACTCCTCCTCGGTCCGGCCGGCGAGCAGCCGTTCGCGGACCCGCTCGTAGCGGCCCAGCTTTCCGCGCGCCCACGACAGGCGCTCCTCGACCAGGGCCCGGGTGGCCCGCGGGTCGGTGCCGTCCATGGCCTGGATCTTGATCAGGAATTCGTCACGGATCGCGGTGGGCCGTCGGGTCGGTTCGACGGCGAAGGCGTCGAGTTGCTCTCGGCCGGCCCCGGTGAGCGTGAACATCCTCTTGTTGGGCCGCCGTTCCTGCTGGACCACCCGGGCTTCCACCAGCCCGTCCTGCGCCAGCCGCTCCAGTTCGCGGTAGAGCTGCTGCGGGGTGGCGGGCCAGAAGTTCGCGAGCGACACGTCGAACAGTTTGGACAGCTCATAGCCCGAGGCCTCACCCTCCCGCAGGGCGGCCAGGACGGCGTACTTCAGTGACATGTGGACACGCTAGCAGCAGGTGACTAATCTACTCCGCACCTACTCACATAATTGAGTAATCCTGCGGTGTATCCGGTATCCGAAATGCAGGTGGGATGCATACGAGATGCGTTCGGATGTACCCAATCGACTGTGGAGGGTCCGATGCGCGCGTTCCGCGAGGCGATCGAGGCACAGGATCTGGACGCCGCCGAGGCGTTGCTGGCCGAGAACGTCGTCTTCACCAGTCCGGTGGTGTTCAAGCCGTACGCCGGCAAGGCCATCACGGCGTCCATCCTGCGCACGGTCGCCCAGGTCTTCGAGGACTTCCGCTATGTGCGTGAGTACAGCGGGCCGGACGGCCGCGACCACGCGCTGGTCTTCACGGCCCGGGTGGGCGAGCGCGCGATCGACGGCTGCGACTTCCTCCACCTCGACGAGAACGGACTGATCGACGACTTCACGGTCATGGTCCGGCCGCTGTCGGGGGCGCAGGCGCTGGCCGAGGCGATGGGCGCACGGTTCGAGCAGATCGCCAAGGACGCGGAGGCGCGGCTCGGTTGAGTGTCCGCGCCTCCGCGGACGGTCGGGCCACGGCGACGGTGATCGCCCCGGTGCAGGTGCGGCCGGGATCGATCGCCGTCCCGGCCCGTCGACGCTCAGGAGTTGGTGGCACAGCCGTCGGCGTCGCAGCCGGAGCCGAGGACACGGACGGTGGCGTCGCCGGGGGCGTAGTCGCCGTAGCCGTGCGTGCCCGTGTTCCCGACGTGGCTGTTGATCGCCGTAGTCGCCCACCCCACCGAGATCCAGCTCCGGAATCGCCGCGGGGAGAACGAAGGCGAAGGCGACCTGGATCTCCCCATTGACGGGCGGGGGAACGGTAATGCACAACCGGGCGGCCACCGCGGCGGGATGGCGCGCTGTGAGAGTTCCGCGGTCCAGTCCTTTCAAGGAGATCGAACCCTTTGCCGTGCGTACCCTCACTCCGCGTTCTTCTCTATGCGGCGAAGGGTCCGTAGCCCTCGGTGAGGCTGGCGGTCAGCGGGTCCGGCGGTCGCGGCCCGGGCTCGTCGAGGCGGAACCCGAAGACGGTCCTCAGCCCGAACGCGCCCTGGTTCCAAGCTTTTTGCGCGGGCAGATCGCATACGTCGACGCCCACGCGGTCGAGTCGCAGGGTCGCGGGCGCTCAGCCCGCGGTGGCGTCTTCCGCTGACGCAGGCGATTTCCCGGCCGGTCGAAACCTGACTGCCGAGTCCGTTCTCCCGCTCCGTCGCAGGGCGGTGGTGGCAGCGCACAGGGAGGGCCTTTCGCGAGAACAGGAAAGGGGTCACCAAAGGGTCATCGGGGGTTCGTACTGCTGGTGTTCCGGGACCGTTCACGGTTGGATGCCGTCATGACCACGGACGAGCACGCACGGTTGATGCGGGTCAACCGGGCCAACTGGGACGCCCGCACGCCGGTCCACCTCGCCAGCCGGTTCTACGGCCTCGACCAGGACCTCGACCCCGAGCGCTGGTTCGGTGCCTTCGAGTGGGACGACCTCGGTGAACTGGCCGACCGTGACGTGCTCCACCTCCAGTGCCACCTGGGTACCGAGACCCTCGCCTTCGCCCGGCGCGGCGCCCGGGCGGTCGGCCTCGACTTCTCCGAGGCGTCCGTGGCGGCGGCCCGGGACATCGCCGCCAAGGCGGGGCTCGACGTCGGCTATGTGTGCGCGAACGTGTACGACGCCGTGGAGGCGCTGGAGGGGCGCCGGTTCGACGTCGTGTACACCGGCAAGGGCGCCCTGTGCTACCTGCCGGATCTGGAGCGGTGGGCGGACGTCGTGGCCCGACTGCTGCGCCCCGGCGGCCGGTTGTACGTCGTGGAGTTCCACCCGCTGCTCAACGCGCTGGGCCCCAAGCCCGGCCCCGGCGAGGGACCCGAGCTGCTGCTGCGCCACGACTACCTGGGCGGCGACGGTCCCGTGCGCCGGGACGCGACCCACACCTACACCGACGGACCCGCCGTCGAGGGCGCCACCGACAGCTACGAGTGGATGCACGGAATGGGAGAGGTCGTCGGCGCGTTGACGAGTGCGGGACTGACCGTCCGGCGGCTGCGCGAGAGCGACGAACTGCCCTGGCAGCGGTGGCCGCAGATGGTCCGCACCCCGTCCGGCTGGTGGCGACTGCCGAAGCCGCGGATCCCCCTCCTGTACGGTCTTCTCGCCGGCCGCTGAGTCCTACCTCACAGACCGGACCGTGCGGCTCGTGCTATATTCCGGTCAGCACTTGTGTACGCCCCCTTCTGGGCGCCGGTGCCAGTATCTCTTCAGCCCGTGACACCCACCCGTTCCAGGGTCGGTATGTCGGCTTCACAGCACCACCTCGTCGAGAACTTCTCTCGCTCTGTCCGAGGTGCTGTTTCCCGTCGCCGAGGCGCGCTCTCGCCGCCTCCTCTCGCGACTCCCCTTTCCTCCGCATGTCCCATTTCTTCCGTCCTCGAAAGGACCGACCATCATGACCACCACACTCGAACACCCTCCCGTCCAGGAGCAGCCCCCGGCCCGGGTCGCCACCGGCGTCCTCGACGTCGACGCGCACGGGAAGGGGCATCTGCGCCCCCTGGACCTCCTGCCCTCCCCCTCCGACCTCCAGGTCCCTCCCCAGCTGATCCGCCGCTACGGCCTGCGCAAGGGCGACCTCGTGGACGGCGTCCGCGGCACCCAGCGCACCCTCACCGAGGTGGCCCGGGTGAACGGACGCACCCCCGAGGAGCAGCGGACCCGTCGTCACTTCCATGACCTGACACCGCTGCACCCCCGGGAGCGGCTGCGTCTGGAACACCCGGCCGCCGGGATCACCGGCCGGGTCGCCGATCTGATCGCCCCCGTCGGCAAGGGGCAGCGCGGGCTCATCGTGGCGCCGCCCAAGACCGGCAAGACCGTCCTGCTCCAGCAGATCGCGGCCGCCGTCGCCGGCAACCACCCCGAGGCCCACCTGATGGTGGTACTGCTCGACGAACGCCCCGAGGAGGTCACCGACATGCGGCGCTCGGTGCGCGGCGAGGTGTACGCCTCGACCTTCGACAAGGCGCCCAAGCAGCACATCGCCCTCGCCGAACTCGTCATCGAGCGGGCCAAGCGGCTCGTCGAGGCGGGCGAGGACGTCGTCATCCTGCTCGACTCCCTGACCCGGCTGTGCCGGGCCCACAACAACGCGGCCGCCTCCGGTGGCCGTACCCTCAGCGGCGGCGTCGACGCGACCGCCCTGATCGGCCCCAAGCGGTTCTTCGGCGCCGCCCGGTCGGCCGAGGAGGGCGGCTCGCTCACCATCCTCGCCACCGCGCTGGTCGAGACCGGCTCCCGGGCCGACGACTTCTTCTTCGAGGAGCTCAAGAGCACCGGCAACATGGAACTGCGCCTGAGCCGCGAACTCGCCTCCCGCCGGGTCTTCCCGGCCGTCGACATCAACCCGTCCGGCACTCGTCGCGAAGAACTCCTGCTGCCCCAGGCAGAGTTGAGTGCCGTGTACGGCCTGCGCCGGGCGCTCCAGACCCGCGACGGACAGACCCATCTGGAAACCCTCCTCGACCGGATGCGCGAGACCCCGGACAACGCGACGTTCCTGCGGCGCATCCAGCCGACGCTGCAGGCCGGCTGACACCCCGTGAGACCGCCCGGCATGTGGCATACGGGTGCTCGCGGTCGCCGCTCGGCCCGGGCAGCACGCTGTTCGACGGCTCCGTTCCTACGTTTGCGGTATGACGATCGGATTGACTTCCCGGGCTGCCGTCTCCACCTGTGCACTCTGTGCGGCAGGGCTGCTCGCGCTCGCGCCGGCCGCCGCGGCGGCCCGCACCGGGACGGACCCCGGTGCACCCGGCGGTCCGCGGGTGTCCGCGCCGCAGCCCGCTGCGCTGTACGGCCCGGGGACACAGGTCCGGCCTCGGGCCGGCGCTCCCGAGGTGCCCGACCTCTCGGCGCTGTCGTGGCTGGTCGCCGACGCCGACAGCGGTGAGGTGCTCGCCGCGCACCACGCGCACCGCAGGCTGCCGCCCGCCAGCACCCTCAAGACCCTGTTCGCGCTCACCGTGCTGCCGGTCCTCCCCAGCGGCATCCGTCACACGGTCCGCGACGAGGAACTGGCCGGCATCGGATCCGGCAGCAGCCTGGTCGGGGTCGCCGAGGGGCACACCTACCGGGTCGCCGACCTGTGGCGCGGGGTGTTCCTCAACTCCGGCAACGACGCCGTGCACGTGCTGGCCGCGCTGAGCGGCGGCTGGCGTTCCACGGCCGCGCGCATGCAGGCCAAGGCCCGTTCACTGGGCGCCCGCGACACCCGCGTGCTGTCGCCGGACGGCTACGACACACCGGGCCAGGTGTCGTCGGCGTACGACCTCGCGGTGTTCGGCCGGGCGGGGCTGCGCAGTGCGGACTTCGCGCGGTACTGCGGCACGGTCGAGGCGAGGTTCCCCGGCAAGGGCGGCTGGTCGTACCCGATCCGCAACACCAACCGGCTGCTGTCGGGCGCGGACGGCGTGGAGCCGTATCGGGGGCTCGTCGGCATCAAGAACGGCTACACCAGCAACGCGGGCCACACGCTCGTGGCCGCCGCCCGCCGGGGGGACCGCACGCTCGTCGTGACGGTGATGAACCCTCAGGAGGGCGGCGGCTTCGCCGTGTACGAGGAGGCCCGTCGACTGCTCGACTGGGGGTTCGACGCGGACGGCCGGGTCGAACCGGTCGGCTCGCTCGACGCGTTGCGGGTCGTACCGCAGGCGGGGCCCGCCGCGCTGCCCGCCGCCGCGCCGCCCACCGCCAAGGCCGAGGGCGGCTGGTCGCGGACGGGGGTGATCGCGGGCGCCGCCGCACTGGGGGCCGGTGCCGTCGCCCTGGCACTGCGGTTCAAGGGCGGCCGTGCGACCCGGAGTTGACCGACGGGGAGCCACAGCAGCAGGCCGAGCGTGATCCAGGTGTAGGTGTTGCTGCCGAGGAACCCGTCGACGCCGGACGCGTCGTCGAACCACAGCCACACCACACTGGTGCACAGCACCGCGTACAGGGCGCCCGCGACGCGCGGGTGCCCGGTACGCAGCAGTACGGCGAACGCGGGGAGCAGCCACACCAGATGGTGCACCCAGGTGATCGGGCTGACGAGGCATGCGGTCAGGCCGGTGAGGGCGAACGCCGTCGCCCACTCCCCCGCGGCGACCGCCCGGCGGGTCCGGACCGCCCACACCCCGAGGACGAGCAGGACCGCCACGGCCCAGGTCGCCCGGTCCGTCGTGCCGAGCCGGGCCAGAATCCCCTGCAGCGACTGGTTGGAGACGTAGTCGAGGCGACCCACGCGGCTGGTGTCCCACAGCGCCACGGTCCAGTAGAAGCGGGAGGCGTCGGGCGCCACACAGGCCGCGAACAGCGTGGCCGCCGCGGTGACGGCCGTCGCGACCGCCGCGGCCCGCCACCGCCGGGCGAGCAGCAGCAGACCGATGAAGATCGCCGGCGTGAGCTTCACCGCGGCGGCGAGCCCGATCCCGACCCCCGCCCGGCGGCCCCGCCCGGTGGCGAGCAGCCGGGCGTCGGCGAGGACGAGGGCCAGCAGCAGAAGGTTCACCTGGCCGAAGCTGACGGTGTCGCGCAGCGGTTCGAACAGCGCGAGCGCGCAAACGCCCAGCGCACAGCCGTACCAGCCGTGGCGCCTGAGGCCCGGCCCGGCGAGGAAGCGCACCACCACGGCCAAAGCCGCCAGGTCGAGCAGCAGGGCGACGGCCACCGCGGCACGCACCCCGAGGAACGCCATCGGCACCATGGCGAGGGCCGCGAACGGCGGATAGGTGAAGCCGTACGTCGTCCCGGGCACCCGGTAGTCGTAGAGCCGTCCGCCGTGGTGGACCCAGCTGTCCAGGGCCCCGTGGTAGACGCGCAGGTCGAACCAGTCCCGCAGCAGTGGCACGGTCGCCGTGAACACGGCGGTGCCGGAGGCGAGGGCGAGCACGAACAGCAGGCGTCCGCGGTCGGTGCGGGGCGCTCTCATGCCGTACGTCCTCATGCCGTACGTCCCCACGCGGGGGCCAGTTCCGCCTGGTGGGCCTGCCACAGCACGACCGCGGCGAGCGCACCGCCCGAGACCGCCAGGGCCAGCTGTCCGGCGTCCGCGGGGCCGCCGCTCGGCAGGGTGGCGAGCGCGAGTACGCCCGTCGCGGCGGCGACCCGGTGCCGTACCGAGGTGCTGGGCGCTGCGGCGGCGATGAGGAACAGTCCCCACAGGGCGTACCAGGGCCGGATCGCCGGGCCGAGCGCGGCCACCGCGGTCAGGCTCAGGCCCAGCGCGTACACCGGTCGCAGGCGCAGCCGCAGCCAGATGGCGAGGACGGCGGCCACGGCCAGGGCGATGCCCAGGGTGTGCCAGGCCGGTATCGCCAGGGGTGCCAGATCGCTGCCGAGCCGTTCCAGCAGGGCGCGCGTGGCGCGGCCGAGGAGGCTGGTGAGGGCCCAGTTCTGCGGGGAGACGGGGGTGTCGAGGGCGCCTATCCAGCCGTAGCCCGTTCCGGCGACCGTCGTCGCGGCGACGGTGGTGCCCGTGGCCGCGACGACGGTCGTGGCGACGGCCCGTGCGGGGTGGCGGCCCGCCCGGACCTGGAGGACGACCACCGCGGCGAGCCCGAGCAGGGCGGGCGCCTTGACCAGCGCGGCGAGGGTGACGAGCACGGCGCCCAGAACCGGCCGCCGGCCCAGTGCCGCGACCAGGCCGAGGCCGAGGAGGCCCAGCATGAGGGCGTCGTTGTGGGCGCCCGCGACCAGGTGGAGCAGGACGAGCGGGTTGAGCGCACCGAGCCAGAGCGCGGCCGACGGATCGGCCCCGCTGTGCCGGGCGAGACGGGGCAGCGCCGCCGCCATCAGGCCGACACCGAGCAGCGCGACCAGACGCATGCCGAGGAGACCGGCGGGAAGCTCGCCCCGGGTCACACCGGACAGCGCGGAGGCCAGCCCCATGAAGACCGGGCCGTACGGCGCCCCGGTGTGCTGCCACAACGGGGAGACCTCGCCGGCGAGCGGGCCGCCGAGCTGGGCGGGGCCGTGCGCGTAGACGTCGATGTGCGCGTCGACCATGGCGCCCTGGGCCAGGTAGCTGTAGACGTCACGGCTGAACAACGGGGGCGCGAGCAGGAGCGGGGCGGCCCAGACCGCGAGCACGACCAGCAGGGCGCGCGGGCCGGGCGGCTCGGGGCCGCGGACCAGCCGGCCCAGCAGAACCCAGGCCGCGATCAGCAGGACGAGGCCGAAGTACACCCCGACCAGGCCGAGGGCGGCGTGCGCGGCCCGGTCGGAGGAGGGGGCGAGGAGCTCCCTCATGGGCAGGGCACCGGCGGTCTCACCTCCTGCCGCGAGAACGGCGGTTCCGGCCAGGCCGAGGACCTGGCAGCGGCGGAGGTCGAGGGGGAAAGCCGTGGCCGACACCGGGGAAGCGTCGCAACGCGGGGTGGCGGGGAGGCGACGGCTCGCCCTCTTGGCGGGGGCCGCGATGTGACCGGTCGGTGTGGAGCGATGCGGCCGCGGACAGGTGACGACGGGGCGTGGCCGCGCGGCGGTGCCGTGCAGGTCACGGCCGCGTGCCCCGCCCCCGGAACAGGACTCTCAGAACACCGAGACGCCGGTGAGTGTGGTGAACCTGTCGAGGGCCGCCACCCCCGCCACCGAGTTGCCCCGCTCGTCCAGTCCCGGGCTCCACACGCACAGCGTGCACCGCCCCGGCACCACCGCGATGATCCCGCCGCCCACCCCGCTCTTGCCGGGCAGACCCACGCGGTACGCGAACTCCCCCGCCGCGTCGTACGTGCCGCAGGTCAGCAGCACCGCGTTGACCTGCTTGGCCTGGCTCTGGGAGAGCAGCCGGCTGCCGTCGGCGCGGATGCCGTGCCGGGCCAGGAACGTGGTCGCCAGGGCCAGGTCGGCGCAGGACGCCCTGATCGAGCACTGGCGGAAGTACTGGTCGAGCAGGACCGGGATCGGGTTGTCGATGTTGCCGTAGGAGGCCATGAAGTGGCCCAGGGCGGCGTTGCGGTCCCCGTTCGCCGCCTCGGAGGCGGCGACCTCCTTGTCGAAGTCCAGGCCGGGGTTGCCCGACTCGGTGCGCAGGAAGGCGAGCAGTTCACCGGACGCGTCCGCGGTACGGGTCTGGAGCCGGTCGGTGACGACGAGCGCGCCCGCGTTGATGAACGGGTTGCGCGGGATGCCGTTCTCGTACTCCAGCTGGACCAGGGAGTTGAAGGGATTGCCGGAGGGCTCACGGCCCACGTGCTCCCAGAGTTCGTCGCCCTCACGGGCCAGGTCGAGCGCGAGGGTGAACACCTTGGTGATGGACTGCGTGGAGAACGGCGCGCGCCAGTCCCCCACCCCGTAGACCGTGCCGTCCAGCTCCGCGACGGCCATGCCGAAGCTGCGCGGGTCGCAGGCCGCGAGCGCCGGGATGTAGTCGGCGGGCCGGCCACGGCCCGGGGTGCGGCCGATCTCGTCGGCGATGCGCTCCAGGACCGGCTGAAAGGTGAAGGACGAGGGGGACACTGCCATGATCGCCATTGTGCCTCCGGTCCGGTCCTGGTGCGCCTCCGCCGCTCAGGCCGGCGGGGAGCCGGAGCCCGCGAGGATCTCGGGCCGCAGCAGGTCGGCGAGCGTCTCGGCCGGCAGCAGGCCCTTCTCCAGGACGAGTTCCGCCACCCCCCTACCGGTGACCAGGGCTTCCTTGGCGATGTCGGTGGCGGCCGTGTATCCGATGTACGGGTTGAGGGCGGTGACCAGGCCGATGGAGTTCTCGACGCTCGCGCGCAGGGCCTCGGTGTTGGCGGTGATGCCGTCGACGCAGCGTTCGGCGAGGGTGAGGCAGGCGGCGCGCAGGTGGGTGAGGGACTCCGACAGGGAGTGCAGGATGATCGGCTCGAAGGCGTTGAGCTGGAGCTGTCCGGCCTCGGCGGCCATGGTGATGGTCACGTCGTTGCCGATCACCTCGAAGGCGACCTGGTTGACGACCTCGGGGATCACCGGGTTGACCTTGCCGGGCATGATGCTCGAACCGGCCTGTACCGGCGGCAGGTTGATCTCGCCGAGGCCCGCGCGCGGCCCGGACGACAGCAGGCGCAGGTCGTTGCAGCTCTTCGACAACTTCACGGCGATCCGCTTGAGCACACCGGACATCTGGACGAACGCCCCGCAGTCCTGGGTGGCTTCGACCAGGTTGGCGGCGGTGACGAGCGGCAGCCCGGTGATCTCGGCGAGGTGGCGACGGGCCGACTCGGCGTATCCGGCGGGGGCGTTGAGGCCGGTGCCGATGGCCGTGGCGCCCAGGTTGATCTCATGGATCAACCGGACGGCCTCGCCGAGCCGGCTGCGGTCCTCGTCGATCATGACGGCATACGCGGAGAACTCCTGACCGAGCGTCATCGGCACCGCGTCCTGCAACTGGGTACGGCCCATCTTGAGCACGTCACGGAACTCGACCGCCTTGCGCGCGAAGGCGTCCTGCAGGACGGACATCGCCCGGAGCAGCCCCTGCACCGCGAAGACCGTCGCGATCTTGACGGCGGTCGGGTAGACGTCGTTGGTGGACTGGCCGAGGTTGACGTCCTCGTTGGGGTGCAGGTGCCGGTACTCCCCCTTGGCGTGCCCGAGCAGTTCCAACGCCCGGTTGGCGATGACCTCGTTGGCGTTCATGTTCGTCGAGGTGCCGGCCCCGCCCTGGATGACGTCGACCACGAACTGGTCGTGCAGTTTGCCGTCACGGATCTCACGGCAGGCCTCGACGATCGCGGCGGCCTTCGCCGGCTCCAGCAGGCCGAGCTCCTCGTTGGCGAGCGCGGCGGCCTCCTTGACGGCCGCGAGGGCGTCGATCAGGTGCGGGTAGGCGGAGATCGGGGTGCCGGTGATGGGGAAGTTCTCCGTGGCACGGAGGGTGTGGATGCCCCAGTACGCCTCGGCGGGGACATCGCGGTCACCGAGCAGGTCGTGCTCGCTGCGAAGGGGGACGACTGCGGTCATGAGCGTGCGGCCTCTTTCTGGGGCGGGGTGGTGAGGGTGAGCGGTGGCGGTACGAGGTGGTCAGTGGGCGGTGGTGAGGAGGAGCAGGCGGCGCCGAGGGGCGTGAGCGAGGCGAGGTCGGCCGGCCCGGCGGTTCGGGGTGCGACCCGGCGGGCCGGCCGGGCACCGACCCGTTGGGTGACCGGATCGGCAGTACAGGGGCGCCGACGGCGGCGGCCCGTCGAGGGGCGGCGCCACCGCAGCCGGTTGTCCGCGGCCGGGGTCAGCGGCGGACGGCCGACCGAGCGGGACCGCCACGCAGGACCACCGGGCCCCGCGGGATGCGGTGACCGCTGGGCGGAAGGGTCGGCCGGACTGCGCGGATCGACCGGGCGTCGGCCGCGTGACGGACCGGTGGTGGCCGCCTGAGTCGGTCGGCCGACAACCGACCGACGTCGCGACCGCCTGCGCGGAGTGCGACACCCGGCCCACGCCGACCGACCGGGCCCGGGCAGACGACGCCCGAACGACGAGCCACCCCGGCCGGCCCGTCGACAACCGAGCGACACACGGGCCGACCTCGCATCGGCCCGGTGACGGCCACCCGAGCCGCTCGGTCGGCCACCGGCACCCGATCTGCCGGACAGCACGCCACTCGGCATCCGAACCGCCCGACCGCGGTACCGGTACAGGTCGTCCCGAGCGTCCCGGCCGGACCCCGGCCGCTGTGCCCATCGCCGAGGGCGATCTCGCACCGGCGCGACACCCGCCCGGAGCCGGCGACCGGCCCGCTCGCCGGGGCGAGCGACAAGGTGGCGGCGGCCATCCCGTCAGGCGCAGGCCGACAGGGACACCGGGTCGAGCGCGCGTGCCGGGCGTACGCGGCCGACCGGTTCGCCGCCTCCGAGCAGCGGCTCGCCCGCGAAGTCGGTGAGCAGGGCCGGGTCGACACCGGCCCGGGCCAGGGCGGCCGCGGCGACCGGGACACGGGCCCGGTTCGCGCCGTCGGCGATCTTGACGGCGATGGCCCGGCCGTCCGGGAGGGCGGCGACCTGTACGCCCTCGAAGCCGTCCTTGGCGAGCAGCCCGGGCACGGCCCGCATCAGCGCGGCGACGTCCCGGCCGGAACCGGACGCCATCTCGGGGTGCTCGCGCATCGCGTCGGCGACCCGGGCCTCCGGGGTGCCGGGGGCGGCGGCGGTGACCCGGGCGCCGGCCCGGGCCAGGCCGTGCAGGGACACGGAGAACAGGGGCGCGCCGCAGCCGTCGACGGTCACCCGGGCGATGCGCTGACCGGTGAGGTCCTCGACGATCTCCGCGACGGCCTGCTGGAGGGGGTGCCCGGGGTCGAGGTAGTCGTCCAGGGACCAGCCGTTGAGCACGCAGACGTACAGCATGGCCGCGTGCTTGCCGGAGCAGTTCTGGGCGAGCCGGGAGGGGCTCCTGCCCTCGCGGATCCAGTCGTCCCGGACGGCAGGGGCGAAGGGCAGGTCGGGGATGTTGCGCAGGTGGTTCTCGGTGAGGGAGGCGAGTTCCAGGATGCGGCGGGCCCCGGCGAGGTGGCGTTCCTCGCCGGAGTGGCTGGCCGCGGCGAGCGAGAGCAGTTCGCCGTCGAGCGGGAGTCCCGCCCGGACCATGGCGACGGCCTGGACGGGCTTGAGGGCCGAGCGGGGGTAGAAGGCGGCCTCGATGTCACCGAGTTGGAAGCGGACCCCGCCGTCGGCGTCGAGGACGACGACGGAGCCGTGGTGGATGCCCTCGACGACCCCGCCGCGGACGAGGTGGGCGACGGGCGTGTGGAGGGGCTCGCGGATCAGGGGTGCGTCCGCGACGAAGCTGTTGTACATCACTGCCTGGGTGTGGTCGGCCGGCGCGTGGCTCACGCGTCGGCTCCGGTGGTGGACTTGCGCGCGGTACGGCCGCGGACGGCGAACCATCCGGCGACCAGCGCCCCGACGATCAGCGGGAGGCACAGCACGGTGGTGCGGCCGGCGCCGCCGTCGGCGTACATGAGGACCAGGACGGAGGCGAGGAAGACCAGCGTCACCAGTTCGGTCCAGGGGGAGCCCGGCAACCTGTAGCCGGGGCGGTCGAGTTCGCCCTTCTGGGTCTTCTGCCAGAACACCAGGTGACAGATCATGATCATGCCCCAGGTGGAGAGGATGCCGATCGCGGCGAAGTTGAGCACGATCTCGAACGCGTCGGCGGGGACGACGAAGTTGAGGCCTACACCGAGGACGCAGACGGCGCTGGTGAGCAGGATGCCGCCGTAGGGGACCTGGCTGCGGCTCATCACGCCGGTGAACTTCGGTGCGGAGCCGGACATCGCCATGGAGCGCAGGATGCGGCCGGTGGAGTACAGGCCGGAGTTGAGCGAGGACATCGCCGCGGTGAGGACGACCAGGTTCATCACGCCGCCCGCGGCCGGGATGCCGATGTTGGACAGCACGGTCACGAAGGGGCTCTCGCCGGACGTGTACTTGTTCCAGGGCAGCAGCATCGACAGCAGGAGGACCGAGCCGACGTAGAAGATGCCCACGCGCCACATGATCGAGTTGATCGCCTTCGGCATGATCTTCTCGGGGTTCTCGGTCTCGCCGGCGGCGACGCCCACCAGCTCGACGGAGGCGTAGGCGAAGACGACGCCCTGGATGATCAGCAGCATGGGCAGCAGGCCGTTGGGGAAGACGCCGCCGCTGTCGGTGATCAGGGAGGGGCCGGGGGTGGTGTCGCCCACCGGGTGCTGGGTGACCAGCAGGAAGATGCCGATCAGCATGAACGCCACGAGCGCGCCCACCTTGATGATGGCGAACCAGAACTCCAGCTCGCCGAACATCTTCACCGAGATGAGGTTCACGGTGAGGACGACGGCGAGTGCGATGAGCGCGATCACCCACTGCGGGATGTCGGAGAACATGCCCCAGTAGTGGGTGTAGAGGGCGACCGCGGTGATGTCGGCGATACCGGTGGTGGCCCAGTTCAGGAAGTACATCCAGCCCGCGACGTAGGCGCCCTTCTCGCCGAGGAACTCCCGGGCGTACGACACGAAGGCGCCGGACGAGGGCCGGTACAGGACCAGTTCGCCGAGGGCGCGGACGACGAGGAAGGCGAAGATCCCGCAGACCGCGTAGGCGATGAAGAGGGAGGGTCCGGCGTCGGCGAGGCGGCCTCCGGCGCCCAGGAAGAGGCCGGTGCCGATGGCGCCGCCGATGGCGATCATGTTGACGTGCCGGGACTTCAGGGACTTGCTGTAGCCCGCGTCTCCGGCGTCGACGTGCGGGGACTGTTTGCGGGTCTCCTCTTGGAGGTGCTGCTCGCTCACGCCTCGGGTCCGCCTTCCAGGGGGGTGTCCGCGCGCTGGGGGCGCACGATGTCGGTGAGGGTGGTCTCGACGCGGTCGAGGTGGTGGGCCATGGCTTCCACGGCGTCGGTCTCGGAACCGTCCATCAGCGCCTCGACGATCGCCCGGTGCTCGCGGTTGGACTGCTCGCGCCGGCCGCCCAGTTCGTTGAGGAACGCCGACTGGCGGGCCAGCGCGTCGCGGATCTCCTCGATGACCCGGCGGAAGACCGGGTTCTGGGCGGCCTCGGCCACGCCGAGGTGGAACAGCGTGTCCATCGCGACCCACGCGGTGGTGTCGGTCTCCCGCTCCATCCGGTCCAGGAGATGGGCCAGGTGGTCCAGGTTCTCCGGGGTGCGGCGCCTGGCCGCGTACCCGGCGACCGGGATCTCGACATGCCGGCGCACCTCCAGCAGGTCGCTGGCGGCGTAGTCGCCGAAGGTGGGGTCCTCGACGGCGCTGGCGACGACGAAGGTGCCCTTGCCCGTCTTGGACACGGTCAGCCCCATGGTCTGCAGGGCCCTGAGGGCCTCGCGCAGCACGGGGCGGGAGACCTCCAGCGTGCGGCACAGCTCGGCCTCGGAAGGGAGCTTGTCGCCGATCGCGTAGTCGCCTCGTTCGATGGCGGCGCGCAGATGTCCGAGCACCGCTTCCATGGCGCTCACACGCCGCGGGCCCTGACTGGCTGTCTGGCTGTCTGACAGGTTCACGGGAGTGATACTCCGGGGGTGTGGGGCCCCTGTCAAGGGTCGCCGAAGGAAGGAATGCACGGGGCGCGAAGGCCTGAGGAAGACGTGAGGAAGACGTGGGGAAGCTTCACACCCCGTGCGAGGGACCTCCCCGGGCGTACCCGCGGCCGGACCACGGTCAGCCGCCGAGCACGCCCGTGGCCAGCAGTCCGAACAGCAGCGTGCCCACGACGATCCGGTAGACCACGAACGCGTTGAAGGAGTGCTTGGCGACGAACTTCAGCAGCCAGGCGATGGAGGCGTAGGCCACGCCGAAGGAGACGACGGTCCCGACGGCGAGCGGGGCGACGCCCACGCCCGCCCCGAGGGCGTCCTTCAGTTCGTAGAGCCCGGCGCCGGTCAGGGCGGGGATGCCGAGAAAGAAGGAGAGCCGGGTGGCGGCGACCCGGTCCAGGTCCAGGACGAGCGCCGTGGACATGGTGGCGCCGGAACGCGAGAAGCCGGGGAAGAGCAGGGCGAGGATCTGTGAACCGCCCACCAGCATGGCGTCCTTGAACGTGGTGTCGTCCTCCCCTCGCTTGTGCCGGCCCATCTGGTCCGCCGCCCACATCACCCCGCTGCCGACGATCAGCGAGCCCGCCACCACCCACAGCGAGGCGAGCGGCCCCTCGATGAGCGGCTTGGCCGCCAGACCGACGATCACGATCGGGATCGTCGCGCAGATCACCCACCAGGCGAACCTGTAGTCGTGGTGGTGGCGCTCCTCGCGGTGGGCCAGCCCCCGGAACCAGGCGGAGACGATGCGCACGATGTCTCTGAAGAAGTAGACGAGCACGGCGGCGATCGCCCCGACCTGGATCACGGCCGAGAACCCGACGACGGAGTCGTCGTCGACGGGGATGCTCATCAGCCCCTCGACGATCTTCAGATGGCCCGTGGAAGACACCGGCAGGAACTCGGTCACCCCCTCGACGGCTCCGAGGACGACGGCCTGACCGACGCTGATGACGCTCATGGGATCCAGTTCTGCTCAAGGGAGTTGGGTGCGGCGGGCTCTGTCTTACTACACGCGGACGAGAGCCGGGCCGTGGGCGGTCCACGACCGAGCGCCTACGCCCACACCGCCTGCGCCACCGCCACTCCCGCAAAGGCGGCCCCCAGGCCCGCGGCCACACCGCCGACCGCGTTGAGGACGGCGAGGCCCCCCGACCCCGGCCCTGACTCCGGTCCTGACCCGGCCTCGGCCAGCAGAAGCGTCTCGTACGAGAAGGTCGAGTACGTCGTCAGCGCCCCGCACAGGCCGGTTCCCACCAGCAGTTGCAAGGGGGAACCGGCAGCCCCCGACATCGCCGCGCCGGTCAGCAGGCCGAGGACCAGACACCCGGTGACGTTCACCGTGAAGGTGCCCCAGGGGAAGGCGGAGCCGTACCGGGACCGCACCGCCCGGTCGGTCAGATAGCGGAGCGGGGCACCCACCGCGGCCCCCGCGACGACCAGCAGCCAGTTCACAACGACCTCTTACCCTTCACGTCCCGATTGCCCGTTTCGCTCCCCGTCATGGTCTCCTCCACCGCAGGCCGCGCCGCGTGACCACGACCGCGAGCCACACCGCCGCGAGTGCGGCGAGAAGAGTCCCGAAGAGGTACACCAGACCGGTGCGGGGATGCCCGGAGCCGATCAGCTTCCGGAAGTCGACGGCGTACGTCGAGAAGGTCGTGAAGCCGCCGAGCACACCGGTGCCGAAGAAGGGGCGGACGAGCCGGTGGGCGGCCCACGCCTCGGTGACGACCACCATGAACACGCCGATCACGGCACAGCCGACGACGTTGGTCCAGAAGGTCGCCCAGGGGAACCCGCCCTGCTGGACGGGCCACCGGAGCGAGACGGCATACCGGGCGACGGCGCCGAGCGCACCACCGAGCGCGACCACCGCGACCACCGGCCCCTGACCTCGCCAGAACGGCTCCTGGGCAACGGCTCCTCGTCTACCGCCGGTCTCCTGGGCTGTCATCGTCGTACGTCTCCTACCTGCCGGGGCCCGGCATCCGGGCACGCTCCATCGCAAGTAGGGACCGTTGGCGGCACCTGTGCCACGGTTCGGGTACGGCGGGCCCCACCGCCGCGCCACGAGGTGATCGCGGCTGGTCAACAGGTTAACCCCGCGGCGAGCCGGGGTCACTTCGCGCCGGACGCCTGGCGCGAGACCGCACCCGGCGCGCGGTGGCCGCGTGGCGCCCTCGTCAACCGGTTCATGGTCCTCGGCCCGGCGGGCGGGCGGGCGGGCGGGCGGGCGGGCGGGCGGGCGGTGGATCTTGCTCCGGCGATCCGGCACTTCATAGGTTGTGTTCATGGGGCTCTTCGACAAGCTGACCGGAACGACGTACCCGGCCGACGGGGTTGTGCCGCGCCCGGTCGAGGAGGTGCGGGCGGCTCTGCTCTCCGTCAACGGGCCCGCGGTGCCGTACGTCGTTCGTGACGGTGCGCCGGAAGGCGCCGATCTGGTCGCGGAGTGGCGGCTGGCGGAGCCCGCCTGGCAGGCCGTCTTCGTCGAGTCGCAGTTGTCTCGCGCTGTCCGGATCCGGATGCGTCTGGTCCAGGGGGACCATGAGGTGCGGGTCCTTGAGGAAGGGTGGGAGGTCACCCGGGTCGGGAACCCGCCGACGTTCAAGATCTCGGGGGCGTACTCGCGCGGGCCGGACAGGAGGGTCTCCCGCCGGTACGCGGTCCGGCGGGGCGACACCGGCGGCCTTGAGGCGACGGAGACCTTCCGCTTCGACGCCGGTGAGCTGCGCGACCCCCTGCGGAACGCCGTCCTCAAGGCGGGCTGGACCTGGCGTGGCGTGGTTTTCGGCAAGCCGTGAGACTGCAGCCGACCCCGCGTCATGGCATGCCCAGGCGCTGCCGGTAGGCCGGCAGGGGTCCGGCGTTCGCCATGACGGCCGCACAGGCGGTGTCGGCGGCGCAGGCGGTGCCGGGGCTCTTCGCGGGCAGCAGGGTGTTGTCGGTGAATTCGAGGGCCTGAGGGTCTCCGCAGCCTTCCTCCGGGTGTTGCTCGTCGGCCGGTGGCCAGGCGCCGGGGAAGTCGCGCCGGGCGAGCCATTCGGGCACCGTGTCGTCCCAGAAGTTGCCGCGGTACCGCACGTTCCGGACGGGGCGGTCGCCCCACTCCTCGCTGCACCCGCCGATGGAGGCGACGTAGTCGTGGACCACGTTGCCGTCCACGGTGACCCGGTCGGTGCTGTCGTCGGTGTAGATACCGACGTTCCAGACGCCGTACTTGCTGTCGGTGACCGCGTTGCCGCTGATGACGGCACCGTCGGCGTACGAGGTGCCCTGTTCGCCGCGGAGGTAGATGCCGCCTCCGTCGGCCAGGAGCCGGTTGGTGGCGAACACGCGGTTGTCGAGGATGCGGTTGCCGTGCATGACACCCCGCAGGTCGTCGGCGGGGCCGGACAGGATGCCGCTGTAGGGCACGTCGTTGACCTGGTTGTGCGCGATCGTGGTCTCCTGGGTGGCGGTGTCCCAGATGCCGGAGGCCGCGTGGTACTCCCTGCCGATGCGGTGGATCCAGTTGTTGGTGATCCGGTTGCGGCGGTTGGTGCCCGTCTGGTCGGGCGGGACCACGCCCATCAGGATCCCGCCGTCGGAGACGTCACTGATGACGTTGCCGTCGACCACGTTGTGCGAGCTGCTCCCGGACAACTCCAGGGCCTGCGCGCCGAGATGGGTGAAGCGGTTGCCCTCCAGGGTGATCCGCTCCGCGGTGCGGAAGGCGACCGCTCCCGGAACCGTCAGCAGCCTCCCCTCGTCGCCGTTCCCGGGCCGCAGGTACATGCTCCACGCGGCGGGGAACCCCGCGGGCTCGTTGGGTGCCAGCCAGGTGGCGTACGCGAAGGTCAGGCCGCGCAGGCCGATGTCGTGCAGGGGGCGGCCGGGTCGGCCGGTGCCGGTGACCAGTGACTCCAGGACCGGCGCGACCACCCGGGCGCTGCGCATGTCCTCCGTGGGGCGCGGGCGGTAGAGCAGTCGGTGGTGTCCGGGCCGGGAGCGGTCGAGATACCAACTGCCCGGCGTGGACGCGAAACTGGTGGAGTTCTCCACGCGGCTCGGCTCTTTGAGCAGTTCCGGGCCTTCGTAGAGGGCCGGTGCCAGGTTCCAACACGGCTGGTCCATGGTGATGGTGGTCCGGCGCGCGGAGCCGGAGACGCCGGCGACTCCGCAGCGGCCCTCCACATAGCCGGATCGGTAGACGAACTCGACGTCCTCGGGGTTGCGCCAGGTGCGGGGGACGGTGCTGGTGGTGACGTAGCCGGCCTTGGTCACCTTCAGCGAGCCGGGGAATCCCGCTCCCTCGCGGGCCGGGCGGGTGGCGCGTCGGCCGTCGACGTAGAGCTGGCGGGTGTCGAGCACGCCCACGTCCGCGCGCCGGAACCCCTTCAGCGCCGGGTCCGGGCGCCAGCCGGCGATCCGTCGGCCGCCGCTGAGAGTGACCCGTTCCTGACGTGGGGTGCCGTAGCCGTACGCCTGGTAGACCACCCGGTGGCCGCCGCGGCCGGAGTCCCCTGCGGCCTCCGACAGACGCAGCGGTGCCTTCAGGGTGTACGTCCCGCCGCGCAGGTTCACCTCCAGGTCCGACGTCATCCGCGGAACCCGGTCGCGTACGGCCTGTTGGGCCCGTGCCGGTGTGGCGAAGGGCCGGTCCAGGCTGCCCGGCCAGGAGTCCCTCCCCCACGGAGCGACGTACAGCCGGGTCGGAGTGGTCTCGGGGGACGGTACGGCCGACGCCGGGGACGGTACGGCCGCCACCGACAGCCCGATGATCCAGGCCGCCACTGTCGCCACGCTCATTCGGGGTCGGGGTCGGGTACGCAAGGTCGCCATGCCGCCTCCTTGTTGGTCCCCTTCACTCTGGGCGAGCCATGCGGTGGCGGGCATCGGCCGATCGTGCCCGGCGTCGCCATCCTCGGGTGGCGCAGTCGTCGACCAAAGTCGGGGTCGACCGGGCGATGCCCGACCAAAGTCGGATTCAGCGGGCCGTCCCGGCTGCCGAGGGGCCGGTTTCCACCCTCACCAACTGGTCCATACCAAACCCTTGACAGGTCGATCCTTCACTTCTTAAATCACGTAGTGAACTAAGCCCTGTCATGCACCTGAAGTTCGCTGCGCACCCCCCACCCCAAACCCCCCACCAGCAAGGGACGCCGACGCGATGACCACGAGGTTTCTGCACAGACCCGCCGTACGCGGCGCCCTGGGGACCGCGGCTGCCGCCGCCCTCCTCACCGGCCTCTGCGGCACGCCCGCGAGCGGCGCCGCCGCGGCCACCGGACATCTGACCGGTGTCGGCGGCAAGTGCGTGGACGTGGCGGGCGGCGCCACGGCCAACGGCACGGCCGTACAGCTCTACGACTGCAACGGCACGGCCGCGCAGCAGTGGACCGTGGGAAGCGACAGCACGATCCGCGCGCTCGGCAAGTGCCTGGACGTGGCGTCGGGCGGTACGGCCGACGGGACGCAGACCCGGCTGTGGGACTGCAACGGCAGCGCCGCTCAGCGGTGGACGGTCACCGCCGCCCGCGACCTCGTCAACCCGCAGGCGGACAAGTGCCTGGACGCGGCCGGCAACAGCTCCGCCAACGGCACCCGGTTGCAGATATGGAGCTGCACCGGAGCCGCCAACCAGAAGTGGACGGTCCCGAGCGGCGGGGAGGATCCGGCACCGGTCGGGTCCATGGCCGTCGCGCCGTACCTCTACAACGGCTGGGGCAGTCCGCCGAATCCGACCACCGTGATGAACGCGACCGGCGTCAAGTGGTTCACGCTCGCCTTCGTCCTGAGCAACGGCTACTGCAACCCGCAGTGGGACGGGAGCCGGCCGCTGACCGGCGGTGTCGACCAGGGGACCGTCAACACCGTCCGGGGTGCCGGCGGCGATGTCATCCCGTCCTTCGGCGGCTGGAGCGGCAACAAGCTGGAGAGTTCCTGCGGCAGCGCCGGCGAGTTGGCCGCCGCGTACCAGAAGGTGATCAACGCCTACGGTCTCAAGGCGATCGACATCGACATCGAGGCCGCGGCCTACGACAGTGCGGTCGTGCAACAGCGCACGGTCGACGCGCTCAGGACCGTCAAGGCCGACAACCCGGGGATCAAGGTGTACATCACCTTCGGCACCGGCCAGGACGGCCCCGACAGCAGCCTCATCGGCAGGGCCGCCGCCTCCGGACTCAGCGTGGACAGCTGGACGATCATGCCGTTCAACTTCGGCGGCGCCGGCCAGAACATGGGCCGGCTCACCGTGCGCGCCGCGGAAGGACTCAAGACCGCGGTCAAGAACGCGTACGGCTACACGGACGACCAGGCCTACCGGCACACCGGCATCTCCTCGATGAACGGCGTCACCGACAACGGCGAGACGGTGACCGTCGACGACTTCCGCACCATCCTCGGTTACGCCCGGCAGCGCCACCTGGCCCGGCTGACCTTCTGGTCCGTCAACCGCGACCGCCCCTGCACGGGCGGCGGGGCCGACACCTGCTCCGGTGTCTCCCAGCAACCCTGGGACTTCACCCGGGTCCTCGCCCCGTACACCGGCTGATCCCGAACCGGACAACGGCCCCTCAGCCCGCCGCCCCTCCCCCACCCCCACTCACGCCGCCCGTCGGCACAGGAGAAGACGTGCTCCGACTCCCGAGACCATCCCTCACCGCCCCCTGGATCACTGCCTGCGCGGCCGTGGCCACCGCCGCCTCTTTCCTCACCGGCCTCCCACCCGCCCAGGCCGCCCCGAAGGCGGGCGCCACGGCGGTCGCCGCCCTGCCCACCGGCTGGTCCACGGTCGTGAACAGCGGCAGCGGCAAATGCCTGGACGCCCGGGCCGCCGCGACCGTGAACGGCACCGCCGTACAGCAGTACGCCTGCAACAACAGCACCGCCCAGCAGTGGAGTTTCACCACGACCGGCGACGGCTTCGTACGGATCGGCAACCGCAACGACGCCCAGCAGGTCGTGGACGTGAGTGACGTGTCGACGGCCGACAACGCGGCCGTGCACCTGTGGTCGTACGGCGGTGGCGCCAACCAGCAGTGGCAGGCCGTCGACGAGGGCGGCGGCGCCTACCACTTCGTCAACCGGAACAGCGGCAAGTGCCTGGACGTGCCGTCCGCCTCGACGGCCGACAGCGTCCAGCTGGTGCAGTACTCCTGCAACGGCTCGGCCGCCCAGCGCTTCCAGGTCGCGCCCGTGAACACCGCGCCCGGGGATGTCGACCTGGGCCCCAACGTGGTCGTCTTCGACCCGTCGATGCCGTCGTCCACGATCCAGAGCCGGCTGAACTCGATCTTCCAGCAGCAGGAGACGAACCAGTTCGGCTCCCAGCGCTACGCGGTGATGTTCAAGCCCGGCACCTACGACAACGACGTCAACGTCGGCTTCTACACACAGGTCCTGGGCCTGGGCCAGTCACCCGACTCGGTCACGATCAACGGTGCCGTCCACGTGGAGGCCGACTGGTTCCCGCCGCAGAACGCCACCCAGAACTTCTGGCGCGGTGCCGAGAACCTGTCGGTGAACCCCACGGGCGGCACGGACCGGTGGGCGGTGTCGCAGGCCTCCGGGTACCGGCGTATGCATGTCCGGGGCAACCTGGAGCTGAGTGACGGCGGCTGGTCCAGCGGCGGGTTCATGGCCGACAGCAAGATCGACGGCCAGGTGCGGTCCGGCACCCAGCAGCAGTGGCTGACCCGCAACTCCCAGCTCGGCAGCTGGACCGGCTCCAACTGGAACATGGTCTTCGTCGGCAGCCAGGGCGTCCCCGGCAACAGCTTCCCGAACCCGCCCTACACCACGGTCGGTCAAACGCCCACGGTCCGGGAGAAGCCCTTCCTGTACGTCGACGGCACGGGCGCCTACCGGGTGTTCGTGCCCTCCCTGCGGACCAACTCCTCGGCCACGAGCTGGGCGAACGGGAACGCGGCGGGCAGCTCGCTCGGCATCGACCAGTTCTTCGTCGTCAAGCCGGGCGCGACCGCCGCCCAGATCAACGCGGCGCTCGCCGAGGGCAAGAACCTGCTGGTCACACCGGGCGTCTACCACCTGAACCAGACCTTGCGGGTGACCCGCCCCGACACCGTCGTCCTGGGTCTGGGCCTAGCGACGTTCGTCCCGGACAACGGCGTCACGGCCATGACGGTCGCCGACGTCGACGGCGTGAAGATCGCCGGTGTCCTCTTCGACGCCGGAACCACCGACTCCCGGACCCTGATGGAGATCGGCCCGACCGGCGCCGCCACGGACCACTCCGCGAACCCGACCTCCCTGCACGACGTGTACTTCCGGGTCGGCGGCGCCGCCGTGGGCAGGGCGACCACCAGCCTCGTCGTCAACAGCGACGACGTCATCGGCGACCACATGTGGATCTGGCGCGGCGACCACGGCAGCGGCATCGGTTGGAACTCCAACACCGCGGACACCGGGCTCGTCGTCAACGGCGACGACGTCACCATGTACGGCCTGTTCGTCGAGCACTACCAGAAACACCAGACCATCTGGAACGGCAACGGCGGCCGGACGTACTTCTACCAGAACGAGATGCCCTACGACCCGCCGAACCAGGCCGCCTGGATGAACGGCTCCACGCAGGGCTACGCCGCCTACAAGGTCGCCGACTCGGTCACCAGCCATCAGGCGTACGGGCTCGGCAGCTACTGCTACTTCAACGTCAACCCGAGCGTCACCGCCGAGCACGCCATCGAGGCCCCGAACAACCCGAACGTGCGCTTCCAGAACATGGTGACCGTATCGCTCGGCGGCACCGGGACCATCCGGCACGTCGTCAACGACCGTGGCGGGCCGTCCAATTCCACCACCAACGTGGCCAACCTGGTGAGCTACCCCTGAGGCGGCTCGCGGCGCGACTGCTGGTCCTGCCGGCGCCGGCGCTGGGGCCGACCGCCCCGGGCCCACCGCCTCCGCCGCCCCGCAGGCACCCGCCTTCGGACAGTACCGAGAACAGCGTGCAGTCGGTACAGCGCGCCTGCGACGGCTCGGCGGCCCGGCGTTTCCGTCCGACCGCCCAGCCCTGAACCGCTCCGGCCCCGCGAGCGAGCACGTCCGCGGGGCCGGCCGGCTACCAGCCCTTCTCGAACATGCGCGCCACCTCGGCGATCCGCACCTCGTCGCGCCGGTAGTGGGTGCGGCGCCGGATCCGTCTGGTGCGCAGCAGGCCGATCCCCACGAGCAGGTCTAGATGGGTCTCGGCGAGCGTGCGACACACCCCGAGTTTCGTGGCGACGGCGTCGGCGGTGATTCCGTCCGTGACAGGGTCGCCGTACCGCTGCGGCGGGAAGTGCGCCGCCGGGTCCTTCAGCCATTCCAGGATGTGCAGGCGCCTCTCACCGGTGGGAGTCCTGAGCATCGCGTCCCCTCCGTCCGGGCTCCTCGTACCGCGTCTTCCCACTGTGGCGCAGTGGAAGCCCTCACGCACGGCACTCCGCGACGTTGTTCGGTACCGGACTCCGCCACCGAACTTCCTTACGACACAAGGTTGTTCGGTACACGGGTCCGGTCGGCGGGACGGAGACCCCCTCCGCCCGCGGCTCGTGCGCTCGCACGGGCGGAGGGGAGTCGGTTCAGCCGTCGAGCCGGACGACCCGGACCGCGCCGGCCGGGACCTCCAGGCGGCCCGCGGACCGCTCGCCGGTGAGCAGCTCGGTGCCGTCCGCCTCCAGGGGCACCTTGACGTCCGTGGCGGTGTGGTTGACGGCGAACAGATAGGTGCCGGAGTCGCCGGTGCGGCGCACCACCTCGACGTCGTGGGGCAAGTGGGCCGGGGTGCTGATGTCCGCGTCCTCGACGGCCCAGCCCAGCAGCGCGTCCAGGCCCTGGGCGGTCAGGCGGGTGGAGACGTACCAGGCAGTGCCCTCACCCAGGCGGTTCCGGGTGACGGCCGGGTGGCCGGCGGCCAGCCCGTCGGCGTACGTCCACACGGTCTCGGCGCCGCGCGGCACCACGAACTCGGTCCACACGTCCGCGGTGAGTTCCGAGCCGTCGGGCCCGGTGACGCGCACCAGTTGGTCCTTCAGCAGCGGCGAGAACTCCTCGACGGTCAGGCCGAGCACATCCCGCAGCGGTCCGGGGCAGGCGCCCTCGTGCACGGCGTCGTGCTCGTCGACGATGCCGGAGAAGTACGACACGACGAGCGTCCCGCCGTTCTCGACGTACTCCGTGAGGTTGCGTCCCGCCGCCTCCGTCATGAGGTACAGCGCGGGCACGACGACCAGGGGATACCTCGACAAGTCGGCTTCCGGGTGGGCGAAGTCGACGGTGAGGTGACGGTCGTAGAGGGCCTCGTAGAAGGCGTCGGCGCGCTCGCGGGCGTCATGGGCCTCGCTGGGGCGCCACTGGAGGTTCTGCGCCCACCAGGAGTGCCAGTCCCACAGGACGGCCACGTCGGCGGTGGTACGGGTGCCCCGGATGCCGCTCAACGCGTCGAGGGAGGCGCCCAGTTCGACGACCTCGCGCCAGACCCGGGTGTCCGTGCCGCCGTGCGGGACCATCGCCGAGTGGAACTTCTCGGCGCCGCGCCGCGACTGCCGCCACTGGAAGAACATCGCGCCCTCGGAGCCGCGCGCCACGTGGGCCAGGGAGTTGCGGGCCATCTGGCCGGGCCCCTTCGCCGGGTTGCGCGACTGCCAGTTGACGCCCGACGTGGAGTGTTCGAGCAGCAGCCAGGGGGCGCCGCCCGCGACCGAGCGGGTGAGGTCGGCGGCCATCGCGAGATTGACGTGGGTGCGGCGGCCGTCGGTGATCAGGTAGTGGTCGTTGGTGACGAGGTCGACCTCGCGGCCCCAGGCCCAGTAGTCGACGGAGTCGCACTGGCTGAGCGCGGTCATGAAGTTGGTGGTGACCGGGATGCCGGGCGAGAGGCGGTGCAGGATGTCCCGCTCCATGACGAAGTTCTCGCGCATGGTCGCGTCGGCGAACCGCTTGTAGTCCAGCGCCTGGCCCGGGTTGCCGACCGTGGCCGCCGTGCGCGGCGGGTCGATCTGGTCGAGGCCGGCGTAGCGCTGGCCCCAGAAGGCGGTGCCCCAGGCCTCGTTGACGGCCTCGACCGTGCCGTACGTCGTGGTCAGCCAGCGGCGGAAGTGGGCGGCGCACCCGTCGCAGTAGCAGGCCGAGACCGGGACGCCGTACTCGTTGTGCACGTGCCACATCGCGAGGGCCGGGTGGTCCGCGTAGCGCTCGGCGAGCCTGGTGGTGATGTTCGCGGCGGCCACGCGGTAGTCGGCGTCGCTGTGGCAGATGGCGCCGCGCGAGCCGAACGCCAGACGGGTGCCGTCGGCCGTCACCGGCAGTGCGCCCGGGTGGTCGCGGTAGAACCAGGCCGGGGGTACGACCGTGGGGGTGCCGAGGTCGACCCGGACACCGCCTGCGTGCAGCAGGTCGAGGATCCGGTCCAGCCAGCCGAAGTCGTAGTGGCCGGGTGCGGGCTCCAGGAGGGCCCAGGAGAAGATCCCGACGCTCACCATGGTGACGCCGGCCTCCCGCATCAGCCGTACGTCCTCTTCCCAGACACTCTCGGGCCACTGTTCCGGGTTGTAGTCCCCGCCGAAGGCCAGCCTGGTGAGGCCCCTGGGGGTGGTCTCCGGCATGGGTCTCTCCCGTTTCTGATGGTTGGGAACGTGCACATACGACTTGAGCAGCGCGCGGCCCAAGATAACCGTACGAGGGTGAGGCTTGCCAAGTACGCGTATGCGTTGCGTGCTGTGCACGATCACACACAGTCGCCGGCCCCGGGCCCCATCCCGTGACGCGGGCCGCCGCCAACCGTCCTCCGGGGCCTTAGAGTCATGACCATGAACAATGCGGGGGGCCGGCGCAAACCGCCCACGATCCATGACGTGGCGCGGGAGGCCGGGGTGTCGCGCGGCACCGTCTCCCGTGTGCTCAACGGCGGGCACTACGTCAGTCCCGCCGCGCACGAGGCGGTGAACGCCGCGATCCGCAAGACCGGTTACGTCGTGAACCGGCATGCGCGTTCGCTGATCACCGGGCGGTCCGACTCGGTGGGTTTCCTGCTGACCGAGCCACAGGAGCGGTTCTTCGAGGACCCCAACTTCAACGTCCTGTTGCGCGGCTGCACCCAGGCGCTCGCCGCGCACGACATCCCGCTGCTGCTGATGCTGGCCGGCACCGAGGACGAGCGGCGGCGCATCACCCGGTACATCACCGCCGGGCACGTCGACGGGGTGCTGCTGGTCTCCAGCCACTCCGGGAACCCCGTCGCCGAGGAGCTGCGCGAGGCGGGCGTACCGCTGGTGGCGTGCGGCAAGCCGATCGGGCTCGGTTCCCGGGTCAGCTATGTGGCGGCGGACGACCGGGACGGCGCCCGGGACATGGTGCGCCACCTCCTCTCCCTCGGCCGCCGCCGCATCGGCGTGGTCACCGGCCCGCTGGACACACCGGGCGGGGTCGAGCGCCTGGCCGGCTACCGGGAGGTGCTCGGCGACGCGGGCCTCCCGGTCGACGAGCGGCTCGTCGTGTCCGGCGACTACACCCGGGCCAGCGGCGAGGCGGGCGCCGAGCGGCTGCTCGCGCAGACCCCGGACCTGGACGCCGTGTTCGTCGCCTCCGACCTGATGGCACAGGGCGTGCTGACGGCCCTGCGGCGGGCGGGGCGGCGGGTGCCGCAGGACGTGGCGGTGGGCGGCTTCGACGACTCCCCCGCGGCGGTGGCCGCCCGGCCCGAGCTCACGACGATCCGGCAGCCCTGGGACCGCATCAGCGCCGAGATGGTCCGGGTACTGCTGGCCCAGATCGGCGGCGAGGATCCGGCGGCGGTGATCCTTCCCACGGAGCTGGTGAAGCGGGAGTCCACGTAGGGCGTCGGGGCGCTTCCCGGCGCGCTGCGGCCGCTCGGCGCGGTCGGCGCGCCGGCCCGTGTCGAGTGGTGGGGCGACGAGGGCCGGTGCGCCCCCGTCGGGCGGAGGTCGGTGTCCGGCCGCCGTCTCGCCGGTCCGCCCGCGTCCGCGAGTGGGCCGGCGCCGCCCGGATCCTCGGAGGAGGAGCCGCGCGGGCGGGTGCGGGGCAGTCGGTCAGGATCGGAGAAGCGGACTGCCGCTCCCCCGGCCTAGCGTGGGACCCACGACGAAATCCGTCGGATCCGCGCAGCATCGAGGAGTACGCCATGACCGCCGGCCTCAAGACGATCGTCTACCCCGTCAAGGACCTCGCCCGGGCGAAGGCCCTGTTCAGCGCCCTGCTGGAGATCGAGCCCTATGCGGACGAGCCCTACTACGTCGGTTTCAAGGACGCGGGCCAGGACGTCGGCCTGGACCCGAACGGACACTCCAAGGGCATGACCGGCCCGGTCCCCTACTGGCACGTCTCCGACATCCGTACGCGGCTGGCCGCGCTGACCGACGCGGGTGCCGAACTGCTCCAGGACGTCCAGGACGTCGGCGGTGGTCGGCTGATCGCCTCGGTGAAGGACGCGGACGGGAATCTCGTCGGGCTCGTCCAGGACGCGTGAGAAGCTCCGCCCCTGCCCGGATGTCGATGCACACGCATTAACATTCGGTGTATGGCAGTGAACGCGGCCGGTGTCCGGCTCGAAGACCAGTGGCGGGACATCCTGTCGGTGCACGCGCGCACGATGTGCGAGATCGACCGCGCGCTGCACCCCCACGGGCTGGGCGCGAGCGACTTCGAGGTGCTCGACGTCCTCGCCTCGGAGGCGCCGGAGGAGGGCGACCTGTGCCGGGTGCAGAACCTGGTCGGACGGGTGCACCTCAGCCAGAGCGCCCTGTCCCGCCTCATCGGCCGCCTGGAGAAGGACGGCCTGGTGGAGCGCTCCGTCTGCGTCGAGGACCGGCGGGGCGTGTGGGTCGCCCTGACCCGCAAGGGACGCGACCTGCACGCCGAGGTGCTGCCGCTGCAGCGGTCGGTGCTGGACCGGATGCTGGGCTGAGGCGCCCCTGTCCGCGGGTCAGCGCAGCAGCTCCCGTACCGCCGCGAAGGCCGCCTCCACCGTGGCCGGGTCCGCCCCGGGGCGGGCCAGCGCGCTCATCGGGATCGGGGTGACGGCCGGGAGCCCCGTGCAGGGGGCGAGGCCGTCGGGCGCGGGGCCCACGGCGGCTAGGAGGGCGACGCCCTGGCCGGTGCGGGCGATGTCGAGGACGCCCGCGAGATAGCCGGCGTCGCCGACGACCGTGGCCGGCACCCCCTGCGCGGCGAGGGTGGAGATGGCCCGGCGGCGGATGGCGCAGGGGTCCTCGACGGCGACCAGCGGAACGGCTCCCGGCGCGGGCGGCGGCTGCCAGCCGGGGACGGCGTGCCAGGTGAGCGGGAGACCGCCGACGGGCGTGCCCTCGGTGGCGGCGGCCTCGGTGACGTACACCGCCACGTCGACGCTGCCGCGCTCCACGGCCTCGACGAGCCGGGCGGAGCGGTCTATGCGGAAGCGGACCCGGCACCCGGGCCGCACCTCCTGGACGGCGGCGGTGAGCCTCGGCAGGAACTGGTCGGCGGCGTGCTCGGTGGAGCCGATGGTGACGGTGTCGCCGTCGGCTTCGAGCAGCGTGCGGACGGCCTCGTCGTGGACGGCGAGGATCCGGCGGGCCTGCTCCAGCAGCCGGCGGCCGTCCGGGGTGAACCGCATGCCGCGCCCCTCGCGCTCCACCACGGGGCCGCCCAGGGTCTTCTCCAGTTTGCGGACGTGCTGGCTGACCGCCGACTGGCTCAGGGACAGGGCCCGGGCGGCACGGTGGAAGCCGCCGCAGTCGGCGATCGCGGTCAGGCTGCGCAGGGCCACGATGTCGAGGACGGGTTGGGGCATGCCGTGACAGTAGCCGCCCTCGGCGACCGATCGCGATGGCTGATCGGTTTCGATGCGGAATCGTCGTTGGACGTGGTCCACCGATCGCGGTCATGATGGGCGCATGTTGCACGCGACCGCTTCCGCTGCCCTTCTGACGCAGCGCCGAGTCATCGACTTCGGCGTGGCGTGCAGCGCGCGCTGTCGTTGACCTCCCGACGCGGTTCCGCTCCGCGTCCCTGAGCGGTCCGCTCGATCGCGCCCTCTCCTCTCTCTGACACGGGACAGCCGTCTTCGGCTGCCTTTCCGTCGGATGCCCCCTGCCCTGAAACGGGAGCTGCCCCCTCATGCCCTCATCCTTCTCCTCCTGGGACGAACCCGAAGGTCTCGCCCCGCGCGGCACATTGATCGTGCTGGCCGGCCGGGGTGAACACGGCGGTGTCTACGAGCGGTTCGGCCGCCGGCTCGCCTTCGACGCCTACCGGGTCCGCGCCCTCGGCGACCCCACCGCCGATCCGTCCGTGCTCGACCGGGCGGCGAAGCTGCTGGCCGACGAGTCGCTGCCCGGCCCGAAGGTGCTGGTCGGCTCGGACACGGGCGCCCGGCACGCCGCCCATCTGGCCGCCGAGCAGGTCCCCGGCCTGGACGCGCTGATCCTGGCCGGTCTGCCCACCACGACCTGGAGCGCGACGGATTGGGAGTCCGAGGCCGAGGCCCGCACCGCCTGCCCGACCCACCAGGCGCGCCTCGCACACGACACGGAGTTCCGGCGCGGCGCCCTCGACGAGCGGCCCGACCTGCCCGAACCGCGCCTCGGCCTGGTGCGGGTGCCCGTCCTGGCCCTGCACGGCCGGGACGACGAGGTGAGCCCCCTCTCCGGGGCACTCGACGTGTACGCGGGGCACCCGGGGATTCAGAGCGTGGTCTTCAACGGCGGCCGGCACGACATCCTCAACGACGCGCTGCACCGCACGGCCGCCGCGACCGTCGTGCTCTTCCTGGAACGGCTGCGCCTCTCCCCCGAGCTGCCCGTGATCGCGGAGGTCCCGGCATGACCGTGACCACGACCGTCTCCGAGCTGCGCGCGCTGCTCGCCTCCGACGCTCCTCCGGTCGTCCTCGACGTCCGCTGGGCCCTGGGCGATCCGCACGGCCGCGACCACTACACCGAGGGGCACATCCCGGGCGCGGTCTACGTCGACCTCGACACCGAACTGGCCGCGCCGCCGAGCCCGGAGAGCGGGCGGCACCCGCTGCCCGCCGTCGCGGATCTGCAGGCAGCGGCCCGCAGGTGGGGCATCAGCGAGGGCCGACCCGTCGTGGTCCACGACGACCTGGGCAACACGGCAGCGGCCCGCGCCTGGTGGCTGCTGCGCCACGCGGGCCTCACGCGGGTCACTCTCCTGGACGGGGCGCTCGGCGCCTGGCGCTCGGCCGGGCTGCCGCTGGAGTCCGGGGTCCCGGCCGATCCGCCGCCCGGCGACATCGTGCTGAACCCGGGCGCCCTGGCGGTGACCGATGCCGAAGGTGCCGCCGAACTCGCCGCGTCCGGGCTGCTGTTGGACGCGCGGGCCGCCGAGCGGTACCGCGGTGAGGTGGAGCCGGTGGACCCGCGGGCGGGCCACATCCCGGGCGCGGTCTCCGCCCCCACCGGGGAGAACCTCGCGGCGGACGGCACCTTCCTGCCGCCCGAGGAACTGCGCAGGCGCTTCGAGGAGAAGGGCGCGGGCGGGGCCTCGCGCATCGGGGTGTACTGCGGCTCCGGCGTCACCGCCGCGCACCAGATCGCCGCACTGGAGCTGGCCGGGTTCGACGCCGTGCTCTTCCCCGGCTCCTGGTCCGCCTGGTCGGCCGACCCCGGCCGTCCGGCCACGAAGGGAGACCGGCCGTGACCACGAAATCCCTGGACGCGGCGGCGCCTACGCAGGAGGCGGCACCGCCGGAGGCGGCCACGCCGTCCGGTCGCGTCACCATCCGGGGCGGCGCGAAGAACACGCGCCGCTTCACCGTCCCCCGTTCCGTACGCCGGTCCGCGGGCCCGGTGGGACTCGTCCTGCTGTGGTTCCTGACCTCCGCCACCGGTGTGCTCCCGGAATCCGTGCTGGCCTCCCCCGTGGACGTCGTACGCCAGGCCGTGGAACTCACCCGCAACGGCGAACTCCCCGGCGCCATCGCCGCGTCGGGGCGCCGGGCGGCCGTCGGCTTCCTGATCGGCGCGACCGTCGCGCTGAGCCTCTCGCTGCTGGCCGGCCTGTTCCGGCTCGGCGAGGACGTCATCGACTCCTCGATGGGCATGTTCCGGGCGATCCCCTGGGTGGGCCTGATCCCCCTGTTCATCGTCTGGTTCGGCATCGAGGAGACCCCCAAGATCGCGCTGGTCGCCCTCGGGGTGACCTACCCGCTGTACTTCAACATCTACGGCGGCATCCGCTCCACCGACTCCCAACTCGTCGAGGCCGCCCGGATGATGGGCCTGGGCAGGCTCGGACTGATCGCCTACGTGATCCTGCCGAGCGCGCTGCCCGGGGCTCTCGTGGGCCTCCGGTACGCGTTGTCGACGGCATGGCTGGCCCTGGTGTTCGCCGAGCAGATCAACGCGGACGCGGGCCTCGGCTACCTGATGAGCAACGCCCAGCAGTACTTCCGCACGGACGTCATCGTGCTGTGCCTCGTCGTGTACGCGCTGCTCGGGCTGGCCTGCGACTTCGCCGTCCGGATCCTGTCCCGCCGCCTGCTGACCTGGCGGGCCAACTTCGAGGGCGAGGCGTGAGCTTCATGGCCAACAGCGTGGAAATACGGGGGCTTTCGCGGGCCTTCGACGGCCACACCGTCCTGCACGAACTCGATCTCGACATCCGTGAGGGCGAGTTCGTCGCCCTGCTGGGTCACAGCGGCTGCGGCAAGTCGACGCTGTTGCGGATCCTCGCCGGACTGGACGACGAGATCGGCGGCGAGGTGACCGTGCCGGCCCGCCGCAGTGCCGCCTTCCAGTCGCCTCGGCTGCTGCCCTGGCTGAAGGTGTGGCGCAATGTCGTCCTGGGGCTGCCCGGCCGCCCCGACCGGGCCCTCGCCGAGAAGGCGCTCGACGAGGTCGGTATCGCGGAGCGCGCGACCCTCTGGCCCAAGACGCTCTCCGGCGGCCAGGCCCAGCGGGTCTCGCTGGCCCGCGCCCTGGTGCGCGAGCCCGAACTGCTGCTCCTGGACGAGCCGTTCGGCGCCCTCGACGCGCTCACCCGGGGCCGGGTGCAGCAGTTGGTGGCCGAGCTGTGGCAGCGGCACGGCTGCGCGATCCTCCTGGTCACCCATGACGTGGAGGAGGCGCTGCTGCTCGCCGACCGCGTGCTGGTGATGGACGAGGGCCGCATCGCCCACGAGCTGACCGTCGACCTGCCCCGCGCCCGCGACCTGACCGCCCCCGAGTTCGTGACCCTGCGCGCCCGCCTCCTCAACTGGCTCGGCGTGACCCGTACCTTGGAAGGAACCCCCTCGTGACTCGCAGACTCGCCACCGCCGCGCTGAGCCTCACCGCCCTGCTGGCGCTGACCGCCTGCGGTGCGGACTCCTCGGCGGACGCCTCGGGAAAGGGCCAGGTCACGCTGACCATCGGCGACCAGGCCAAGACCCTCCAGACCATCGTCGCCGCGTCGGACGCCCTGAAGGGCGCCCGGTACAAGGTGAAGTGGGCGGAGTTCGAGGGCGCCGCCCCGCTCTACCAGGCCGTCCAGGCGGGCGCCGCCGACACCGGGTACTCCGCCGACCTGCCGGCCCTCCAGGCCCTGAGCGGTGGGGTGAAGGTCAAGAACGTCGCCGCCCTCCAGAACGACGGCAGGCATGTCGGCCTCGTCGCCGGCAAGGACTCCGGCATCGACAGCGTCAAGGACCTCAAGGGCCAGAAGGTCGTGGTGTCCTCGGCGAAGGGCAGCATCTCGGAGTACCTGCTCGCCAACGTGCTGAAGCAGAACGGCCTCAGCTACCAGGACGTCAAGGTCCAGTACCTGCTGCCGACGGACGCGCAGGCCGCGTTCGCCTCCGGGAAGATCAAGGTCTGGGCGATCTTCGGCGTCTACCAGGCCGTCGCCCTGGAGCAGGGCGGCAAGCTCCTCGTCGACGGCGCGGACGGCCGGGTCAGCGGCCTCGGCTTCATCAACGCCTCCGACAAGGCGCTGGCCGACCCGTCGAAGAAGGCCGCGCTCGCCGACTTCCTCAAGCGCCTCGGTACCGCGCTGAAGTGGACCAGCACCCACCAGGACGCGTACGCCCAGGCCATCGAGACCCGCAACGGCGCCGACCCCTCCGTCGCGAAGACGCTGGCCTCCGCCGCGTACAACCGGGTCCTGCCGGTCACGGACGACGTGAACACCACCGTCCAGGGTGTGGCCGACCTCATGAACGGCATCGGCGTCCTCGACCCGAACGTCGACGTGGCGAAATCGGCCGACACGTCCCTTCTCAAGTGACCCTTCCGAACGAGGAGTTGACCATGCCCGTCGAGTTCATCAGCGCCGTCCACACCGACGCCGGGGCCTCGGGCCCGGCCGCGTCGAGCCGTACCGGCCTCGACGTCGACCATCTGCGCACGTACGCCCGCACCCTGGACGACGGCGGTTTCGACCACACCCTGGTCGCCTACCACTCGGCGTCGCCGGACGCCTTCCAGATCGCCCAGTTCGTCGCCACCCACACCGAGCGGATCCGCCCGATCCTGGCCCACCGGCCGGGCGTGATCTTCCCGACGCACGCGGCCCGGGCCCTGGCCACGCTGGACCGGATCAGCAACGGCCGGCTGACCGTGCACATCATCTCCGGCGGCAGCGACGAGGAGCAGCGCCGGGAGGGCGACTACCTCGACAAGGCGCAGCGGTACGAGCGTGCGGACGAGTACATCCAGATCCTGCGGAAGGTCTGGCAGGCCGAGGGGCCCGTCTCCCATGAGGGCAGGCACTTCCGGTTCGAGGGCTACCACTCCGACGTGAAACCCGTGAACGGGCTGGTGCCGATCTCGGTGGGCGGCTCGTCCCAGGACGCCTACCGGGTCGGCGGGCAGCAGGGCGACATCTTCGGACTGTGGGGCGAGCCGCTGAAGGAGACGGCCGAGCAGATCGCCGCCGTCAACGCGGTCGCCTCGGCGGCGGGGCGACCGAACCCCCGTATCTGGGTGTCGTTCCGCCCGATCATCGCGCCCACCGACGAGCTGGCCTGGGAGAAGGCGCACCGCACCCTCGGTGTGCTCAAGGACCAGGCCCGCAACACCGAACTGCTGCGCCACTACCGCACCGACGGGCGTCCGGCCAACGTCGGTTCCCAGCGCCTCCTCGACATCGCCGAGCGCGGCGAGGTCCACGACCGCTGCCTGTGGACCGCCCCGGCCGTCGCCACCAACGCGGCCGGCGCCTCCACGGCCCTGGTCGGCTCCCCCGAGACGGTGGCGAAGGCCCTCCTCGACTACGTCGACATCGGCTGCGACCTGCTGTCCATCCGGGGCTACGACCCGCTGAACGACGCGATCGACTACGCCCGTCACGTCCTGCCGCTGGTGCGTCAGGAACTCGCCCACCGCGCCAACGCCCAAGCCGCCTGATGGAGACCCCGTGTTGTTCCGCCGCACCCTCCGCCCGTCCGCCGCCGCCCTCGCCCTGCTCCTGCCCCTCACGGCGGCCTGCGGCAGTGAGGCCCAGGCCGGATCCCCGTCCTCGGTGTCCTCCGTCACCCTCCGGGTCGGCGCCACCGGCTGGAAGGTCGAGGAGGCCGTCCTGAAGTACGCCGGACTCGACGACACCCCCTACAAGGTGAAGTGGAGCCAGTTCCAGGGCGGTGACCAGCAGCTCCAGGCGATCCGCGCCGGAGCCCTCGACCTCGCCTCCTCCAGCGAGATCCCACCGGTCTTCGCCGCCGCCGACGGCGAACCCGACTTCAAGGTCGTCGCCGTACAGCGCGGCTCCACGCTCAACCAGGAGGTCGTCGTCCCCCAGGGCTCGAAGGTGACCGACATCGCCGGCCTCAAGGGCAGGAAGGTCGGCTACGTCCAGAACACCACCGCCCACTACTTCCTCTACGAGCTGCTGAAGCGGGCGGGCCTGAAGTGGTCCGACGTCGACGCCAAGCCGCTCCTGCCCAACGACGGCCTGGCCGCTCTCAACGGTGGCGGCATCGATGCCTTCGCCTCCTACGGCACCTCGATCATCACCGCGCACCGGCAAGGTGCCACGACGGTCGGCTCGGGCAAGGACATCCTGTCGGGCAACTTCCTGTGGTCGGCGCGGGACAGCGTGCTCAAGAGCGCCCCGCAGAAGGCGGCCGCGGCCGATCTGATCGCCCGGATCACCCGGGCGTACGCCTATGTCCGCGACGGCCACGAGGACGGCTTCGCCGAGATCACCGCCGACGCCACCCATCAGCCCCTCGCCCAGGCGCGGAAGGACCTCGTCGACGCCCAGGCCCAACGCCCGACCCGGGCCCGCACGGTCGGCGACGACACCATCGCCTCGCAGCAGAAGGTCGCCGACGCCTTCACCGAACTCGGTGCCCTCAAGAAGCACCTGGACGTGAGGGCGTTCTGGTCCACCGGGCTCAACGCCGACCTGAAGAAGGCCCTGTGACCGACCGCATCGCCGAACTCGCCGCCGAGATCTCCGAACTGGCCGCCGGGTACGACCGTTCGGCCGCCTTCCCCGCCGAGTCCCTCCGGATCGCCCACGCGGCGGGACTGCTCACCGCGACGATCGGCGAGCGGTACGGCGGCCGGGGCGCGGACGTCGAGGAGACCGCCCGGATCCTGCACACGCTGGGCAGGGCCGACCCGTCGGTCGCCCTGATCGCGGCGATGACGCTGACCACCCATGCCCGGCAGGCCGCCGAGCCGCACTGGCCGGAGGAGCTGTACGCACGGGTGGTCAAGGAGTCCCTCGCACGTCCCGTCCTGATCAACCACGCGCGGGTGGAGCCGGAGTTGGGCTCCCCCGCGCGGGGCGGGCTGCCCGCCACCCTCGCGCGCCGCACCGCCGACGGCTGGTCCCTCTGCGGCACCAAGCGGTTCGTGACCGGTGCCGAGGGACTGGACTGGTTCCTGGTGTGGGCGAGCACCGACGAGCCCGAGCCGCGGGTGGGTACCTTCCTGGTGCCCGGCGACGCGCCCGGTATCGAGATCACGGGCCGGTGGGACCAGCTGGGGCTGCGGGCCAGCGGCAGCCACGACGTCACGTTCCGGGACGTGGAGGTCCCGACCGGGAACGTCATCGGGATCGGCCCGCACGGTCCGGCCGCCGAACAGGACAACCGGGCGGGCGCCGCACTGCATCTTCCCCTCGCCGCCCTCTACCTGGGCGTGGCCCGCGCCGCTCAGGACTCCTTCCACTCCTTCGCCCGCACGCGTGTGCCCGCCAACCTGGGGCACCCGGTGGCCCGCACCGAGCGCTTCCGGCGCACCGCCGGGGAGATCGAGGTGCTGCTCGCCGCCGCCGAGCAACTGGTGTTCGACGGGGCCGCCAGGATCGGCGCGGGCGACAGCGCGTACCGGCCTGAACAGGCGCTGGGCGCACGGGTGTTGGCGGACCGGCACGGGGTGCGGGCGGTGGGGCTGGCGGTACGGCTGCTGGGCAATCCGGGACTGGCCCGCGGCAACCCGTTGGAGCGGCACTTCCGGGACATCCAGTGCGCGCCCGTGCACGCGCCCCAGGAGGACATCTCCCTGCTCACGATCGGAACGAAGGTGTTGGACCAGTGACCGTCGCCCCGGAACGGACCGCCTCCGCCAGGCTTCTCGGGCTGCTCGCCCGTGATCTGCCGCCCGACCGGCTGACCACCGACCCGGTCGTGCTCGCCGCGCACGCCACGGACCGCTCGGGCAGCCGGCCCGACGGCGAGGCGCTGGCCGTGGTGCACGCCCGGCGGACGCAGGACGTGACGGTGGCCCTGCGGCACGCGCACGAGCTGCGCGTGCCGGTGGTGCCGCGCGGCGCCGGCACCGGTCTGTCGGGCGGGGCCACCGCGGGCGAGGGCGCGTTGGTCCTCGACCTGTCCGGGATGGGCCGGATCCTCGAACTGTCCGCCGACGACCAGCTCGCCGTCGTCGAACCCGGTGTGATCACGGCCGAGTTGGACCGGGCGGCGGGTGCGCACGGTCTGCGCTACGCGCCCGACCCGGCGAGCGCCGCCCTGTCCACCATCGGCGGGAACATCGCGACCAACGCGGGCGGTCTGCGGTGTGCGAAGTACGGGGTCACCCGGGACAGCGTGCTGGGGCTGGAGGCGGTCCTCGCCGACGGAACGGTGGTCAGGACCGGCCGCCGTACCGTCAAGGGCGTCACCGGTTACGACCTGACGGCCCTGCTCACCGGCTCGGAGGGCACCCTCGCGGTGATCACCTCGGCGACCCTGCGGCTGCGGCCGGTCCCGGTGGCGACGGCCACCCTCGCCGCGTACTTCTCCTCCTTCGAGAAGGCCGCCGAGGCCTCGTACGCGATCACCCGGGCCGGGGTGGAACCCGCGCTGGCCGAGCTGGTGGACGGGCCCGTGCTGCACGCCATCGACCCGGCGCTGCGGGAGCGGGGCGCGGCGCTGCTGGTGGTGCAGTGCGACGGCGCGGGCGCGGCGGTCGAGGCCGCGACGGTCGCCCGGCTGATCGCTCCGCTGGCCACGACCGTGGAGAGCACCGAGGATCCCGTCGAGGCCGAGGCCCTGCTGGCCGCCCGCCGGCTCGCGCTGCCGGCCCTGGAGCGGCTCGGCCGGCCGCTCATCGAGGACATCGCGGTCCCGCGGTCCCGGCTGGCCGAGGCGGTGCGGGAGATCCGGGCGATCTCCGCCCGGCACGAGGTGCCGGTGTTCACCCTCGCGCACGCGGCGGACGGCAATCTGCATCCGATCGTCGTCGTGGACCCGTCGCTGGACCGGCTGCCGGAGGCCGCCTGGGAGGCGGCCGGCGAGATCTTCGCGCTGGCCCTGCGGCTGGGCGGGACACTGACCGGCGAACACGGTGTGGGGCTGTTGAAGCGGCAGTGGGTCGCCGAGGAACTCGGCCCCGCCGCCCACGCGTTGCAGCGCAGGATCAAGGACGTCTTCGACCCCCGGGGGATCCTCAACCCCGGCAAGTGCCTGTAGGGGATGGCGTGGTGGAGGCCGGGCCCGTCGGGCCCGGCCGCTCCCCTTGCCCGCCCACTCAGGTGGCCGGGCCCACTCCGCTCTCTGCTACGCCCTGGCCAGCAGCGTGCGGACACCCTCGGAAGTGAGCGTCAGCGGATGCGCCGAGTTCGCGTCGATGGTCAGCGACAGGTCGTCGGCCGGCCACTGCGCGGCGAGTGCGCCCAGCGGGACCAGACGGTAGCGGGAGACGTACGGCAGCAGCTCGGCCATCTCCGGCTCGGAGGTGAACACGGGCACCACCGGGGCGCCGTCGGACTGCTCCAGGACCGGCAGCGCGACCATGGCGGGGTCGGCGGTCTCGTCCTGACCTGCGTCGTCGGGCACCGGCACCAGTACCTCGCTGCTCGCGAGCGTGGCCAGCGCCGTCGTGTCCTCGGTGTTCTCGGCCAGCGCGTCCAGCGCCCGCCGGGCGGGTGTGACGGTGTTGTCGTACGCGGGTGTTCCCATGACTGAATCTTTCCCTGCTGTCGGCGGTCGTACGGCCCGCCCCGGGCTTGATCGCCCCGGGTGCGGTCCTGCTCGCGTACCCGACCGTGTCCGGCGCAATCCTGTGGGCCGCGACGGATGGGAGGGGGCTCAGGGAATCAGCGGGACGTCGTCGGAGGGCAGGCCCAGCCGGTCGCGGCCGACCCGGCAGGTCAGCGGTTCGGCCATGCTCGCGCCCACATGGGTCCAGTAGGTCGCCGCGTCCCGGAAGTAGCGCTGCATCCGCTCGCCGTCGCGGGCGTGCCGGGAGCCCGCCGTGCGGAAGAGGGTGCCCTGCAGCACGTCCCAGGCCATGCGTCCGGCGTTCAGGAACATCAGGGCCAGACGGTTGTCCTCCGCGGTGCCGAACGGGGCCTCGCCGCTCGTGTTGCGGTGGCAGGTGTCCATCCAGTCCTGCGCGGTCTGCCGGAGCGCGGCCTCGGCGGTGTGGATCAGGCCGAGCGCCTCGCCGAGGTGGCGTTGGTAGTCGTGCAGGTCGGCGCGGGTGCGGTCGGGCTCCAGGAGCAGGGGGCGGGCGGCGAGGATCCGGGCGTACTCGTCGGCGGCGGCGTACGCGGTGCCGATCATGATGGCGGCGAGTTCGCCGTGGTAGAAGCTGGGCGCGCGTCCGGCGTACATCGGGTTGCCGTGCAGTCGTGAGCCGACGCTGCCGCCCCGCACGGGGAGGTCGAGCAGGCTCGCCTCGACGGTCAGGTACGCCGGGATGCGGGCGTTCTCCATGTGGATGCTGTTGGAGCCGCTGCCGCGCAGTCCGAGGACGCCGTGCCAGTCGTCCAGGACCGTCCACTGCGTTCGCGGGGCGACGAACAGCACCGGCGGTCCGGGCGGGTCGCCGGGCCGGTCGGGGGCGCGCAGGGTCTGGCCGACGTAGTGCGTGGAGTAGGGGGCGCCGGAGGAGTACGGCCAGGTGCCGTCGAGGACGATCCGGCCGTCGCCGTCGGGTGTGGCGACGCCGACGGGCGCGGCCGTGGACGCGGCCCGGAAGTCGCCGTCGGTGCCGAAGATCTCGTCCTGGGCCCGCTCCTCGAAGACGGCGGCGACCTGGAGGACGTGGGCGGCGGTCAGGGACAGCGCCCAGCCGGTGGAGGGGCAGCCGCGGGCTATCTCGACGACCACCCGGTAGAAGGCGGGCAGGCCGAACTCGTAGCCGCCGTACCGGCGCGGCTGGAGCATGCGGTAGAAGCCCGCCCGCAGGAAGTCGTCGTGGGTGTCCTTGGGGTAGTGCGTGAGCCGTTCGGTCTCCGGCTGGCGTTCGAGGAGTGCGGGCCTGAGGGCGATGGCCCTGCGCACGACGTCCTCTTCGGTCAGTGCGGGCTCGGGAGCGGCGATCACGATGCCTCCTGACGTGTGGGGCCGTCCGTTCGTGACGCGACAGAAGTGATTCAACACGGGGAACGCCGTGCGGTACCGACCGGATATCGCCAAGTGCGATCGGCTCGGGCCACCGCGGGCGGAGCCGGGCCCGGTGTTCAGCCCCGGATGATCTCCTCGACCGTGACGACCCTGATCAGCGGCCGGTACAGGTCCATCACCTCAAGGGCCTTGGCGTGCGAGGCGTCGTCCGCGCCCGCGCACGCGTCGGACACCACCAGGACCTCCGCTCCCGTGTCGGCGGCGGCGAGGGCGGTGGACAGGACACAGCAGTCGGTGCTGACACCGGCCAGCACCAGGCGCCCCTGCGGGCCGAGGCGGGCGGCGAGTTCGGGTGTCCACTTGCCGAAGGTGGGGGCGTCCAGCACGTGTTCGGCCCGGGCGGCGAACTCGTCCGTGAGCTGCCAGAGCGGGGCGTGCGGCGGCTGCCGGGCGAAGGGCCACCGCTCGTAGTACGCCCGCCAGGCACCGGTGGGCCGCTCGGGCGCCAGGAAACGGGTGAAGGTGACGCGGTCCCCGAACGCCGGCAGCAGACGTCGTACGCCGTCGGCGGCCTCCGGGTAGCGGGGGGCGGCCCAGGGGCTGTCGGGGTCGGCGAAGACGCGCTGCATGTCGATGACGGTGAGCAGCCCGGCGGTCATACGACCGCTCCCCCGTCGGGCGTCGGGCTCGGCGCCGTCGCCTCCTGTTCCCGCACCCGCCCGCGCGCCAGGGCCAGGGTGCCGAGGAAGCCGAGGGCGAGGGCGGCGAGGACACCGAGGTTGGCGTAGGCCCAGGAGCCGGACCTGCCGCCCAGGCCCAGCGGGGCGAGCAGATAGCCCTGCCAGTCCAGCCAGTTCGCGGCCGCGTTGGTCACCAGGCCCCAGCCGAGGGCGGTGGCGGCGAGGGTGAGCAGGAGCGGGGCGGGCGGTACGTCGCCGTAGCGGCCCCGCGGCCGGTAGAGGTCGCCCTCGTCGTAGTCGCGGCGGCGCAGCAGCAGATCGGCGAGCATGATGCCGCACCAGGCGGCGATGGGGACGCCGAGCGTGGTGAGGAAGCCCATGAACTGGCCGAGGAAGTCGTCGGCGACGAACACGATGTAGACCGAGCCCGCGATCATCAGGACGCCGTCGACGAGGGCGGCCTGATAGCGGGGCACGCGCAGGCCCGCGGAGAGCAGGGCGAGGCCGGAGGAGTAGATGTCGAGGACCGCGCCGCCGACCAGGCCGAGCACCGCGACCACGGCGAAGGGCACGAGGAACCAGGTGGGCAGGATCGTGGTGAGGGCGCCGATCGGGTCGGCGGCGACGGCCGTGGCGAGGTCGGTGGAGGAGCCGGCCAGCAGCAGGCCGAAGACCAGCAGGAGCAGGGGCGCCACCGAGGCGCCGAAGGTGGTCCACCCGACCACGCCCCGGCTCGACGAGGTGCGGGGCAGATAGCGGGAGTAGTCGGCGGCGGCGTTGACCCAGCCGAGGCCGAAGCCGGTCGTCATGAACACCAGCGCACCGATGAACTCCTGTGCGGAGCCCGCCGGGACGGCGCTCACGGTGCTCCAGTGGATGTGGTCGGCGACGAGCACGACGTAGACGACGGTGAGGACGGCGGTGACCACGGTGACGACGGTCTGCAGCCGCATGATCAGGTCGAAGCCCATCACGCCGCCGACGACGGTGAGCGCGCCGACCAGGATGAGGGCGACGACCTCGGTCTCGGTGCCGCCGCCCCGGCCGAGCCGCTCGAAGACGGTCGCGGTGGCCATGGTGGCGAGGGAGCAGAGCACCGTCTCCCAGCCGACGGTGAGCATCCAGGAGACGACGGACGGCAGGCGGTTGCCGCGCACTCCGAAGGCGGCACGGCTGAGAACCATCGTCGGCGCGGAGCCGCGTTTGCCGGCGACGGAGACGAAGCCGCACAGCAGGAAGGAGAAGACGATGCCGATCACGCCGGCGATCAGCGCCTGTTGGAAGGAGATCCCGAAGCCGAGCGCGAAGGCGCCGTAACTCAGGCCCAGAATGGAGACGTTGGCCCCGAACCAGGGCCAGAACAGGGTGCGCGGAGTGCCTTTGCGTTCGGCGTCGCCGATCACGTCCAGTCCGTGCGTCTCGACCTGGAGCTGTCGGCTGCCGGGTCTACCGCGGGCGGGGTCCGTGGAATCCGTCGTGTCCGGGGAGTCTGCCATCGCCGCCTGCCTGTCGGGACGTGTCGGGCGGACAGTAGGTTCGGGCGGAGCGGGGCGTCAAGTGCGACGCGGCCGTCCGCCCGGACAGGTGGTCAGCGGGCCCAGAACGGCAGGGGCGGGCAGGTGTTGGCGCAGGTGTAGCCGCCGGGCATCAGCAGACCGGCGTCGTCCTCGTTGTTGTCGCCGCCCGCGAAGTAGACCTCGGGGACCCAGCCCCACCTGCCGTTGTCCGCCATGGTGCTGCCCCACCAGTAGTTCTCGGCGGAGCCCGCCCGGAAGGTCTGGCCCTTCATCTCGGTCACGAACCAGTTGGCGGCGCCGCCCTGTTCGAGGTGCCCGACGACGGGGGCACCCGGCGAGCGGGTCGCGTAGACCGGCACATGGCCCTGGGTGAGGTTGCAGTACATGACGTTCGTGCCCGGCCACACCCGCCCGGTGCCGGGGTCGGTCAGGTCCCTCTTGGTGGTGCTGTGGCAGGGGACGTTGTCGGTGGCGTGGGCAGCGGGGGCGACCAGACCCGAGAGGACGGCGAAGGTGGCGGCGGCCGTGGCCAGTCCGCGCTTGATGTGGATCATGCAAGCCAGAACGACCGTTCCGGCCGGCGGTCACGGCGTGGCCGCGACGCCGCGGATCCGAGCCCGGCCCTTCGTCGCTCCCTCGACCGGCGCGGTCGCCGGGTGCTCGACGTCCGGATGGGGGTTGGTGGGGGCGACGTCCGGTACCTCCGGTCACCGGCGCCCCGCCCGCCGTCCTCGCCGCCGTCCGGCCGCGCTCCGACGTCGCGACGGATGCGCGCGGCGGTCGTCATGGACGCGTGCTGCGTACGTCCGTGACGACCGCCTCGCGGACAGCGGCCCGGCGTGGGGTCAACCGGTGGTGCAGGCCGACCCGTTGAGCGTGAACGCGGTCGGCGCGGTGTTGGTGGCGCCCTTGCTGCCGATGAAGCCGAGGGTGACCGAGCCTGCGGCCGGGATGGTGGACGTGTAGGAGGCGGGCGTCACGCTCACCGTGCCGCCGGTCTGGGTGGGGGTTCCGCCCCACATGTTGGCCACGGTCTGGCCGTTGGCGAAGGCGAAGGCGAGCGTCCAGCCGCTGATCGCGGCCGTGCCGGTGTTGCGGATGACGATCTCGCCCTGGAAGCCGCCCGACCACTCGTTGGTGGCGCGGTAGTTCACTGAGCAGGTGCCGCTCGGGGCGCTGCCGGTGGTGACGTCGACCGTGGCCGAGCGGGTCGAGCGGTTGCCGGCCACGTCACGGGCGTACACGGCGAAGGTGTACGCGGTGGCGGCGCTGAGGCCGGTCACCGTGACGGAGCTGGCGGTGGAGGCCGCGACCTTCGTCTCCGCACCGCCGCTGACACGGACGACGTCATAGCCGGCGATGCCAACGTTGTCGGTGGACGCGGGCCAGGTGAGGGCCGCCGAGGTGGACGTCACCGAGGAGGCGGCCGGGGTGCCGGGAGCGGTCGGGGCCTGGGTGTCCCCCGGGTTCCCGCCACCGAAGACGGTGGCTTCCTTCGACGTCTGGGCGATGCCGTTGACGCCGTTGAAGATGCGCTGGCCCCAGGAGCTGAGCCGGCTCGGATCGAAGCCGATCGTCAGGTCGAGGACCGGGTCGGTGTTCCCGCTCCAGGACCAGGCCAGATAGCCGAGGTCGAGCTGCTCGGCGGTGGCCATCATGGTGTCCTCGTCGGGGTCGCCCCACTGGTCGGCGGGCCCGCCGAACTCGCCGATGAGGATGGGCAGTCCGGCATTGACGAAGGCGTTGAGATAGTCGGTGATCTCCGCAGCGGTGTCGTAGACGCTGTACATGTGGATCGAGAAGATCAGGTTGCCGGTGGTGTCGGCGTCGTAGACGGCCTGGGCGTTGGTACGCATGACGTTCTGCCAGTCCTGGCCCCAGTTGGGCGCGTCCACCATGATCGTGTGCTCGAATCCGGCGGTGCGCAGTTTCTTGATCGCGGCGATCGTGGGGGCGGTCCAGCCTTCCGGACTGGTGTTGCCCCAGGGCTCGTTGCCGATGTTGACGATGACGTAGTTCTCTTCGCCGGCCAGCACGTCCTTGAGGCCGATCCAGTAGTCGGCGGCGTGGTCGAGCGTGCCGGCCGCGGTGTCCTCGCCGTAGCCGGTGGTGTCGTGCACCTCCAGTACGCAGATCAGCCGGTTGGCCTTGCACTGGGCGACGATGTTCGCCACGTCGGCGGCGCTGTTCTCGGTCCAGCGGTGACCGTCGGAGAGGACGACGCGGACCGAGTTGGCGCCCAGCGCCTTGATGTCGGCCAGCGACTGCGTCTGGCCCGGATACCAGGTGTGGGCGTGGTTGACGCCGCGCATCACGAAGTCGTTGCCGTTGCCTTCGAGCAGGCGGCCGTCGCTGATGTGAAGGCCGGTGGCCTGCGCCCCGGGGGCCCCGGGTTCGGCCTGGGCCAGCGCGACGGCCGGGCAGAGGACACCGAGGACGACGAGTCCGACCAGCGTGGCGAGGCCGGCCAGCAGGCGGCTCAACGGGTCCTTTCGTGTCGTACTTCTTGCTGTTCTCACTGCGACTCCAGGGGGTGGGCGCCGAGGAACTCTGGCATCAGAAGGGTCATGGGAGCGCTCCCATGAAGCCATTGAGGCGCGTACACGTCAAGACATCGCGCAGGCATCGTCACGCAACACCGCACCGCCGGCAGGTCCGCGGCGGCCGGTGGCCCACTGTCGGCGACGTGCCGTACTGGACCGAGTTCCTGCGCGCCCTCGCCGAGATCGACCCGGACATGGCCGTGAACATCGAGCACGAGGACGCGGCCTGCTCCCGGACGGAGGGGCTCGCCCTGGCGGCGCAGAACCCGCACAGCGCCGCGGCGGCCCTGCAGCCGGAGGAGCAAGCCCGGTGGCGGAGCGGCGGCCGGGTGAGGGGGCGTGGCCCGGTCCGGGTCACGCCCCCTCCCTCACGGCCGCGTCGCAGCTGACCGCGGCAGGCGGCTCACCGGCTCGTTCCGGTGCCCAGCAGTGCGGGCAGCGGGTTGACGAGATCTCCGCTCGGCGACTGGCGCTGGGCGGAGGGGCCGGTCGGCCAGACCGCGGGGCAGTGCGTGCCCTTGCGGGGTGTCTTGAGGGTGAGGAGGTAGGTGTCGATGGCGTCCCGCGCGCACGGGCTCAGCCAGTAGTCGCCGTGGCCGACACCGTCGTAGGTGAGGAACGCGGCCTCGCGGCCGATCTGGCGGGCGGCGTTGGAGCCCCAGGCGTAGGGGGTGGCCACGTCGTAGCGGCTGTTGGTCACCAGGATCGGCGGGGTGCCGTCGACCCGGAGGCGGTGCGGCGGGTTGGTCACCTCGGTGGGCCAGTTCTGGCAGCCGGTCAGGTCCGTCCAGGCGAGGGAGCTGAGCCGGGTGACGGGGGCGATGCGGGCGAGTTCGCGTTCGAAGCCGGCGAGCGTGCGGTACGACGGCAGGTCGAAGTCGTAGTCCTGGCACATCACCGGGAGGTACCCGAACTCCGTCGGCTCGCCGCGCTTCCCGAAGGAGCGGGCCGCCGCGGCGGTGGGGGCGTCCAGATAGACGAGGTCCTCGGCGAACTGGAACCAGGAGGCCGGGTCGTACATGTAGCCGAAGGCGAGGCCCTGGAGGTCCTGGGTGGTGAAGGTGTACGGCGGGTCGCCCGGCAGCACGAGTTCGCCGGCGTCGGCGCGCTTGTAGAGGGAGTCGAACAGGGCGCGGGGGTCCTGGTCGTGGAGCGCGCAGGACGCCGTACGGGCGCACCAGTCGGCGAACTGGCCGTACGACTCCTCCATCGCGACGGTCTCGGTCTTCTGGTAGGCCCACGGGCCGAGGCTGTGGTCCATGTTGGAGTCGAGTGTCATCGCGCGGACGCGGTGCGGGTAGCGCTCGGCGTACTGCTGGCCGATTCCGGTGCCGTAGGAGACGCCGTAGTAGCTGATCCGCCGCTCGCCGAGGCCGGCCCGGATGGCGTCCATGTCGCGGACGACGCTCGCGGTGTCCATGTGGTCGACGAGTGATCCGGTGAGGTCGCGGCAGTTCTCGCCGAGCGCCCGGTTCGCCTCGCGGAGTTCGGCGAAGGAGGCGGCACTGTCCGGGTAGAGGCGCACGCCCTGCTCGACCACCAGGTCCACGTCGCACCGGACCGGGTTGCTGCGGGCGACACCGCGCGGGTCGAAGCCCACGATGTCGAAGCGCTCCAGCAGGTCGGGGGAGAAGGAGTCGGCGGCGCCGAGCGCGAAGTCGACTCCGGAGCCGCCCGGGCCACCGGGGTTGATCAGCAGTGAGCCGATGCGGCGGGCGGGGTCGGTGGCGAGGTGGCGGGCGAGGGCCAGGTCGACGGTGGCACCGCGCGGGCGCTTCCAGTCGACGGGGACCGTGAGGGTGGCGCATTCGAAGGTGCCCTCGCCCGAGGGCCGTTCACAGGGTTCCCAGGCTATGGGTCCGGGCGACGGTTTCCCGGCGGCGGGCGCGGGCGCGGCGACCGCGGTACCGGTGAGCAACTGGCCGAAGAGCGCGGCGACCAGAGCTCCGACGGCCAGTCTTCGGCGACCCTTCGGGCGTGGGTTCGGTGGGGGGTTGGACGGCATGGGTGTTCCTCCACGTCTCAGGACTGCGCAGACCGCACAGGGGGATCACAGCATGTCCTGAACCACCTTGCGGGACAAGGAAACTGATGATCAATCAGCCACCGGACGGCCCTCCCCTGCGCGTCACGATGACTCTGTGATCTGTGCACGTACCCAAGCACCTGACCTCAACATCAAGCCCACTACCAGGTGGAAATGTCAGCGACACAGATATTTACAGCGTTCGTAACCTCTCCTACTGTGAACGTGCACGGAACCAGCTACATGCGCATGTCAAGCCCACCCACTTCGACTGCGCACGTCTCGATCAAAGGAGTTCGGGATGACCGTGAACGGTCCAGGCCGCCTCGTGAAGGCCGCCCTGCTCATGGCAGCCGTCGCCCTGCCCGCGTCCCTGCTCACCACGCCCACGACCGCCTTCGCCGCGGGCACGCTCACCATGCTCGGCGCCGACGTCTCGACCGCGCAGCGCGCGATCGACCTCGGCGCGAAGTACTACGACGCGAACGGCACCGCCAGGGATCCGCTCGACATCCTCAAGGGCGCCGGCGTGAACTACGTCCGGCTGCGCGTATGGAACAACCCGGCCAGCGGCTACAACAACAAGGCCAAGGTGCTGGCGTACGCCCAGCAGGTCAAGGCCAAGGGGCTCAAGCTCCTGGTCGACTTCCACTACTCCGACACCTGGGCGGACCCGGGCAAGCAGTACAAGCCCGCGGCCTGGTCGAGCCACACCATCGGCCAGCTGCAGACGGACGTCTACAACTACACCTACGACGTCTGCAACAGCCTCAAGTCACAGGGCACCACCCCGGACAGCGTGCAGATCGGCAACGAGATCAACGTCGGCATGCTGTGGAACGAGGGCAAGGTCGTCAACAACGACTTCACCAACCTCAGCCTCCTCCTCAAGTCGGGGTACAACGCGACCAAGGCCTGCAACGGCGGCACCAAGGTGATCATCCACACCGCCAACTCGGACAGTGACGCCCACGCACGCTGGTTCTACGACGGCATCACCGCCAAGGGCGTCAACTGGGACATCACCGGGCTGTCGTACTACTGCCCCTGGCACGGCACGATCGCCAACATGGGCAGTGTCGTGTCCGACATGAGGTCCCGGTACGGCAAGGACGTGGTCATCGCCGAGACGGCGTACCCGTTCACCTCGGCCAACGCGGACAGCACCGGCAACTCGATCACGTCGGGCTGCTCGGGCTATCCGCTGACCTGGAAGGGCCAGGCCGACAACTTCACGGCCGTGCAGAACACCGCCCGCAGCGCGGGCGCGATCGGCGTCTTCTACTGGGAGCCGACCTGGTACGCGGTCACCGGCAACGGCTGGGACCCGGCCGACATCAACAACAGCGGCAACGGCTGGGACAACATGGCCGTCTTCAACTGGACCGGCCAGGTGAACCCGAACGTCAAGTGGACTCCGTAGCAACGGTGTTCGCGCGAGAAACGGCACCGCCTTCGGGCGGTGCCGTTCACGGCGTGCCGGTCACACCCCGGCCGTCTCCCATTCGGCCTTCTTCGCCAGGGCGTTGACGGCCCCGTTGAACCGTTCCATCGAGGTGGGGTGGTCGGGGCCCAGGACGTACTCCTTGAGTGTGCGGCGGTCGGGGCCCATCGGGTCGTGGCGCGGCTCGCGGACCGACCGCAGGATCTCCGGGAGCCGGGTGCACTCGCGGTCGAGCAGATAGGCGCCGCCGGCCGTGGTGTAGGCGGCCCGGAACTCCTCGTCGGGCAGATCCTGTGCGTTGGTCAGGACATACGGCTTCAGTCCGGCCACGAAGTCGGCGACCACGGAGGAGACATCGCTGATGAGCATGTCCGCCTGGTTGAAGCAGTCGTAGAGCGTGGGCAGTTGGCCCAGGATCACGTGGTGCAGGTCCGGGCCGTGGCTCGCCCAGAAGATGTGGTGCCACTCGGCGCGCAGCGCGTGCCACTCGTCCGCACCCGCGCGGTCGGGGACGCGCGCGTCGCGGGTCTGCTGGGTGAAGTCGCTCCCCTGCCGCCCGGCCAGCTCGTCGAGCCGGTCCTCGATCTCCCGCAGCCGCGGCGCGGCCACGGCGAGCGCCGCGGGGGTCCGCGCGGCGTCGCGCCGCTCGTTGTCCGCCCGCAGCAGCGCCCGTACGGCCAGGTCCGCGGCGGCCGCCTCGGGTGAGCGCTTGCCGGTGAGCGGATGCGGTTTGTAGATGACCCGCACGTTCTCGGCGAGGAGCTTCTCCACCATGGGGACGCCCATCGGGGTCAGGGAGGTGTGACAGTCGTCGTCGCTCCAGCCCTCCCAGGTGGGTGCGTACAGGACGACGGGCAGGGGTCCGGGTATGTGGTCGGCGTGCAGCCGGATCGACGACAGCTGCGGGCGGCCCACCTCGACGATCGCCTCGTCGCTGATGGCGTGCCGCACCCGCTGGTAGCGGTCCCGGCCGGCCCGGCCGGCCACCCAGATCTCGTCGTACACCTTGCTGACCCGGTTGCTGCTGGCGAGTTTGTCGCTGTCTCCGTGGCCGATGAAGACGTGCTTGGCCTCGGCCACGCGCAGCATGTGCACGTTCTTTCCGGCGTTGCCGGGATAGAGGACCACTCGGACGTCGGGCAGGTCGAGTTCGGCCAGGTCGTCGGCCTTGGGCACACAGACCACCGGGATCCAGGTGCGGCTCAGATGCCGGAACGAGGCCCGCTCGCGCAGGACGATCAGCGGGCGCCGGTCCAGCTGTTCCAGCGTCTCTATCCACATGTTGACCTGGTACATGAAGTCCCGGGACACCGCGGCGAAGCTGAAGTAGAGCACCACCTCGGGCCGGTATCCGGCGAGTTGGCGGTTCACCTCGTGGATGACGTCATCGCGCCGGGGCGTCCGGCGGGCCCTGCGGAACTGTCCCACCAGTGCCACCACGGCCGCCACGGTCAGCCCGCTCGTCAGCGCGTAGCCGACGCCCGCCGCGTACGACGTCCCGGCCGCGAGCGCGATCAGCAGCCCCGCGTGGGCGGGCAGGTCGAGATGGAGCAGCTTGCGCAGGAAGCGCCGGTAGAGGAAGGCGGGCGGGCTCTGCGGAATGCCCGCCTCGCTCATGTCCAGGTTGCGTACGACCAACGGCAGGGTCCGCCGCAGGGTGATGGAGCGGTGCAGCGCCGAGTACAGCATCACCAGTGCCAGGTGGGCACCGAAGACGGCCAGCCCGGTACCCAGCCACACGTCCGGCGCGTTCATCCGATCGGCCAGCGCCAGCAGCATGACCGTCCGGACGGCGAACCGCATGGTGCGGTCGAACTGCAGGCTCGCCAGTCGGCGGACGAAGCCCGGTGCCCTGGCGTGCAGTGCCTCGTCCGCGAGATAGCTCACCGCCGACGCCACGGCGAAGCCCCACAGGGAGGGCATCAGCGCGAAGACCGGCAGCGCGGCGAACCCGGCTCCGAACAGGGCCACCAGCAGCAGGTCGGTCTTCCCCCGCACACGCAGGGCAGCGCACAGCCAACGGATCATCATGGGCAAGGATTCCCCCCGGAATTGCTTGCGGCGGCGACGGTGGGCCGTCGCGTTGTCGGCCGGTTGGACGTGAACAGGGGGTGAAAGGTTGTACAACTGCGGGCAGACGACTTCGGAGATCTGACTCCGGACGCGCGATGCCGCCGGGCAGGTATCTGTACGGCGGCATCGGCCGCTGCCTCCGGGGGGATCAGCCGGGCGAGGTCTGGCGTGTGCGCGCAGGAGAGACACGCAGGTTCGGGCCTGTCGTGGTCGGCTCCCCGGCTCTTGACCCCAACTTCACTTCAGGTTTTACGGTGCGTCTATCGGCGATTCACTGATCGGGAGGCACCACAGATGACGACACAGCACCTCTCCGACGCCGAGTTCGCCGCACAGCCGGCCGCGTACTGGACCGGAGTGGCCTACGAAGCCCTCATCGCGTTCACCCGGGCACGGCAGGCCGAACTCGGCTTCACCCAGCCTCAGTACTGGCTGCTGCGCAACCTGTCGAAGAACGACATCTCACCCGACGGCCACGGTATGACGATCCCCGAACTCCAGCAGGCCATGAGCGCCTACCTCAGGCCCGAGGACGACCTCCGAGCCGAGGCGGAGACGCTGCTGGAGCGCGGCCGGCTCAGCCGTGACGACGTGGGACGACTGTGGATCACCGCGTCGGGGGAAGAGGCCCGGGCCGACTTCGGGCGGCACTCCCCGGAAATCCGCGACCGCATCCACGAAGGCATCGACGACGCCGACTATGTCACCGCTCTCAAGGTGCTCCAGCAGATGATCCGGAACACCGGCGGCACCCGGCCGTAGTCCGCGCCGGGAGCAACCGACCGCGTGGAACAGGCTGTTGCCCCACTTCGTCGGGCGCCACCGCGGTCGCCGTTCCTGGAACGCCCCACCCGTGGGCGGCGTGCGACGAGGTCCGGGCACCGGCACCTGGACCGGCGTCGGCAGAAGCCGCTACGACCCGTTCGCCGACGGGCCGATGCCGGTCAGTTCCTGGATGGTCCCGCCGAGCGTGGAGCGCAGTTTCTCCAGCACCTTCGGTTTCGCGCTGACCACCCAGCGCGGCCCCACGAGGTACTTGCCGCCGTAGACGCCGGCCGCGTCCAGCCAGGTCAGCTTGTACTGCTCCTCGGGAAAGGTGGTGATGCGGTAGTCGGCCTCCTTGGTGCGGCACAGTCCCTCGCGCAGTTCGTCCGCCTCGGTGCGGATCTCGACCTTGCAGCCGGTCAGACCGGCGATCACCTCGATCTTCGCGGGTGCCACCACTCCGGCCGAGGGAGCGACCGTCACCGATGCCGTCGCCTGCCCGCCCTCGGCGTCGGCCTTCGCGGCGGCGTCGTCGCCTCCTCCGCACGCCACGAGCAGGGGGAGCAGCAGGAGACTGCCGACGATCAGGGTGGGTCCGCTGCGACCTCGTGGTGACTGCTGAAGCACGTGCCTCTCCGTATCCGCGCCGCGCTGCCCGTACGAGCAGCCAGGTGTACGCCCCGGAGTACGGACGGGTCCCGGCGGACGTTCAGCTCCGCCCTTCCGGGACACGCGACCGGCCGCCGACCGCCCCGCGCGGCTGCGCGGCCCGAGCGGGCACCTCGACGCGAGGTGCCCGGGGCCTCCGCCGCGGGATACCCCGGGCCGCTGTTACAGAATGGACGGCATGAGCATCGTCAAGATCAACGTACTCACGGTTCCGGAGGACCAGCGCGAGACGCTGGAGAAGCGGTTCGCCGCTCGCGCGAGCGCCGTGGAGGGCTCGGACGGATTCGAGTGGTTCGAGCTCCTCCGCCCGGTGGAGGGCACCGACACCTACCTCGTATACACGCGCTGGCGTACCGAGGAGGACTTCCAGAAGTGGATGTCCGGACGCGGACAGGGCGCGCACGGCGGCGGTTCCGCGGGGGGCGAGCGTCCGAAGCCCGCGGCGAGTGACGCGACGCTGTGGTCCTTCGAGGTGGTGCAACAGACCGCGCCGCCGCAGGGCTGAGACCGACCCCGGGCACGCCCTGGGGCCGACAAACGGGCGCAAGCGCTCTCTGTCGGCCCCGGGGTGTGCTTTTTTGTTGCCTGCACAGTGTCTTGACGTGTTCATTTCTGTCGTCAAGCATGCCTTGAGTTCGATTGCTTCTGGTCGGTTCTGTTTCTCTCCGTGTCATGAATGGGAGTTCCGTGTCCAGTCGGCATCGCATCGCCCGGGCGCTGGCGCCAACCGTCCCCCTCGTCCTCGGCGCGAGCCTCGTCGTGGGCCCCGCCCCCGCCACCGCCGCTGCCCCCGTCACGGACGCCCCGCCCCCCGGCGCGGTCACGGTGCGGGTCGATCCGTCGTACCGGCAGCAGGAGTTCGAGGGATGGGGGACGAGCCTCGTCTGGTTCGCCAACGCCACGGGCGGCTACCCGGAGCCGATCCGAAGACGGCTGGCCGACATGCTGTTCGGCGAGGACGGGCTGGCCCTCAACATCGCGCGCTACAACATCGGCGGCGGCAACGCCCCCGATGTCCGCCGGGACTACATGAAGGCGGGCGCGACCATGGACGGCTTCTGGAAGGCCCCCGAGGGGACCACACGCGACGACATGGACTGGTGGGACCCGAACAACCCGGACCACTGGGACTGGAACGCCGACGCGGGCCAGCGCTGGTGGCTCGACCAGGTCAAGGACAAGGTCACCCGCTGGGAGGCGTTCAGCAACTCCCCGCCCTGGTTCCAGACGGTCAGCGGATACGTCTCCGGGGGCTTCGACTCCGGCGCCGACCAGATCCGCGCCGACCGCGTCGACGACTTCGCCTCCTACCTGGTGCGGGTGACCGACCGGCTGGAGCGGGAGCACGGCATCGACTTCGACACCATCGACCCGCTCAACGAGCCCAACACGTCCTACTGGGGAACCCAGTTGGGGGCCGACGGACAGCCCACGGGCGGGCGCCAGGAAGGCGCGCACGCCGGACCGGCGCTCCAGCAGAAGGTGCTCCTCGCCCTCGACAAGGCACTGGACGAAGCGCGGACGAACGCCGGGATCTCCGCGATGGACGAGACCAACCCCGGCCTCTTCACCCAGAACTGGAACGCCTACGACACCGCCGCGCGGGAGGCCGTCGACCAGCTCAACGTGCACACCTACGGCACGGGCATGCGCACCAGCGCCCGGGACATCGCCAAGGGCGCGGACAAGAAGCTGTGGATGAGCGAGGTCGAGGGCACCTGGGGAACCGGCACCGACTTCACGAGCATGGAACCGGGGCTGGGCATCGCCACCCGCATGGTCGACGACATGCGTGAACTGGAGCCCGCCGCCTGGGTGTTCTGGCAGCCGGTCGAGGACGCGATCCCGCAGGCCGCCGCCGGCAAGAACTGGGGCAGCATCCACGTCCCGTTCGACTGCACGGCCGACGACACCCTGGAGACCTGCCCGGTCCGCGCCAACTCGAAGTTCCACACCATCCGGAACTTCACCCACTACATCCGCCCGGGCGACCACTTCGTGAAGACCGACGACCCGTCCAGCGTCGCCGCGGTGCGGCGGTCCGGCCGGGCGGCGACCGTGGTCCACGTCAACAGCGGTACGGCCGCGCACCCGGTGACCCTCGACCTCTCACGCTTCGGCAAGGTGGCGCCGCGGGCCTCGGTCACCCCGGTGGTGACGAGCGCCGACGGGGCTCTCGTGCGGGGCGCTCCGGTCCGGGTCACCGACGGTTCGGCCACGCTCACCGTCCCCGCCAAGTCGGTCACCTCCTTCCTCGTCGAGGGAGTGAGCGGCGTGGCGAAGGACGCCGCCCTCGTGCAGCGCGGCCATGTCTACCGCCTCCAGGGCGCGCAGAGCGGGAAGTCCCTCGCCCCGTCGGCCGACGGGGACGGTGTCGCCATCCGCACGACCGACGCGGGCAACGCCGAACAGCTGTGGACCGTACGGCAGTTGACATCCGGTACCGACCACCGGGCGCGCTACACCCTCACGGGCGCGAGCACCGGCAAGCGGCTCGCGGTGCGCGGCGACGAGGCCGTCCTGGAGGATCCGGCGACCGGCAGGCCCGGCACCGCGGCCCAGTGGATCATGTCGACGACCGGTGACGGCACCTGGACGTTCGTCAACGCCGCCACCGGCCGCCTGCTCGACGTCACCGGCCAGTCCTCGGCGGACGGCGCCGAGGTGGCCACGTACACCCCGACCTCGGCGGCGAACCAGCGCTGGACCGTGACCGACGAGACCGTGCTGCGCACCGAGTCGGCCGAGGCGTTCACGGTGCCCGGTCTGCCGCCGCGGCTCCCGGCCACGGTGACACCCCTCTACCGGGACGGTGCCCGCGGCTCCCTGCCCGTGGTGTGGAGCCTGCCGCCGGACCGGAAGTGGCGTGCTCCCGGAACGGTACGCGTCACGGGCCGGGCGACCGATCCCCTCGGTCGCGCGTTCCGGGCGCGGGCCGTCGTCACCGTCGACACGATCGCCTCGACCCTGCCCGGCCGCGCCAAGACCTATGTCGGCGGCAGCCCGCGGCTGCCGGCCACGGTCGTCGGGGTCGGCCGGAACGGCGGCCGGACCGACCTCCCCGTGACCTGGGGACCGGCGCCCGAGGGCGCGTTCGCCACGGCAGGTGTGGTGACGCTGCGGGGCACCGCGCGGGTCGTCGACGGCAGCGCGGTCGACGCGACCGTGCGCGTGCAGGTCACCGAACCGGCCCGGGCCAACATCGCGCCGGACCCCGACGTCTCGGTGGCGGCCACGTTCACCGAGAGCGGCTACTCCGCCGAGCGCCTGCGCAACGGCAACACCGCCGAGAAGGCCTGGTCCAACTGGAAGCCGGGGAACACCAAGAACCCCTCCGACACGATCACCTTCACGCTGCCGACGGCCCGCGACCTCGACCGCGTGGTGGCGCACTTCCACCGGGACGGCAGCACCGCCTCCTTCCCGGCGAGCCTGAAGGTGCAGGTGCGCGAAGGCGCCGACGGCACATGGGCCGACGCGAGCGGGGACGTCCCGGTCGGCACCGAGGGCACGCCGGTGGTCGACGTACCCCTGGAAGCGGGTCCCGCGACCGCGGTCCGGGTGGTCATGACCGCACGTCCGGGCGGCTACCTCACGATGAGCGAGATCGAGGTGTACGCCAGGACTCCCGGCGCCTCCTCGGACGCGACCGCCGCGTCGATCGAGGTGGCCGGCGTTCCGGTCCCGTCCTTCGACCCCGAGAGGGCCGAGTACCGGGTCGCGACCGCCGATCCGGCCCGGGCGGTGGTCACCGCGACGCCCCGCGACCCCTACGCGGCCGTCACGGTCGAGCGCACCCGGGAGTCCGGCCGGACCGTCGCCGTCGTCTCCGTGACCGGTGAGGACGGGACACGGACGAGGACGTACCGGATCAGTCTCGTACGACGCTGAGGGCGGTGTCACCGGCTGCGGCGGCGGGAGTCGGCCCACCGGCGACCGGGGTCACCCGGCCTCGGTCGCCGGGACGCCGGGGGGAGCCGTCGTGGACCAGCGTCCGCAGCAGATGGCGGGCAGTGGCCAGGGGCAGGCCGGGCTCCCGCGCGCTCGGCCGCCCGCGCCTGCTTCGGCTCTGCGGCCATACCCCCTCGGCGTCTCGAAGACGGTGGCGCACGGGGCCGTCCGAAGCCGGTCGCGTCAGCTGTCCGACGGGGCGGCGGGGCCCGGCGCCCGCACCGTCTAAGCTCCGGGCCATGCACATATTGGTCTTGGGCACCGTGAGCGCATGAACGCATCGCTCACCCCCCGGCTGCTGGTCGGCACCGCCGCGGGCCTCGGCACCCTGCTCCTCGCGGCGACCCTGCACGGCTCTCCCTCCGGCGACGACACCTCGGTCGAGCCGGCCGTCCGGGTCGACCAGGTCGGTTATGTGCGCGGCGAGGCGAAGCGGGCCTATGTCATGGGGTCGTCGGCGGCTCTTGCGGGAGCCCGCTTCAAGGTCGTCGACGCCAGGGACGAGGTGGTCGCGAGCGGGCGGCTCGGATCCTCCACCGGCCGCTGGAACGCCAAGTACCCCTCGGTGCGCACCGTCGACCTCTCCGCGCTGAACACCCCCGGCACCTATCGCATCGTCCTGACCGGCACCGCGGCGGGCCGCTCCCCCGCCTTCCGGATCGCCGACGCCGACGAGCTGATGACCCCGCTCGTCCGGGACAACGTCCGTTTCCTCCAGGCCCAGCGGGACGGAGCCGATGTCCTTCCCGGCGCCCTGCGGCACGGGCCCTCACATCTGGCCGATGAGAGCGCGGCCGTCTACGCCGAGCCGGACTACGACGAGGAGGGGACCGAGCTGCTCGACGAGCGGTTGACCCCGACCGGTGACCAGGTCGACGTCTCGGGTGGCTGGTTCGACGCGGGCGACTTCCTCAAGTTCACCGGCACGACCTCCTACTCGGTCGCCGAACTCCTGCTCGCCCAGCGCGACTTGCCGGGCATGACGGAGCTGTCGGCCGAGGCCTCGCACGGGCTGGCCTGGCTGGACAAGATGTGGGACGAGGACCGCGAGACCCTCTACGCACAGGTCGGCATCGGCGCGGGCAACGAGGACGTACGCACGGACCACGACGTGTGGCGGCTGCCGGAGGCCGACGACCGGCTCGACGTGTCCCCCGGTGACCCCGACTACACGATCAAGCACCGTCCCGTCTTCCGGGCCGCCGACCCGGGCGAGCAGATCAGCCCCAACCTGGCCGGGCGGGTCGCCGCGGTCTTCGCCCTCGCCGCACAGCGCGCGGCCGGCACGGACCCGGAGGAGGCCCAGGGCTGGCTGGAAAAGGGCGCCGCCGTCTACGACCTGGCCGACACCGACCCGGATCCCTCCCCCGACGAGCCGCTCGTCACCGCGTTCCCCGACACCTTCTATCCCGAGGACTCCTGGCAGGACGACATGGAGTTCGGCGGCGCCGAACTGGCCCTGGCCGCACGGGAACTCGGGGACGACCGGGAGAGCGACTGGGCGGATGCGGCGACCGGATGGGCCGGCGCCTATCTGGACTCCGACGTCAAAGGCACGCTCAACGTCGCCGACGTCAGCGCCCTGGCCCACGTCGACCTGGCCACCGTCCTGGACGGCGCCCGGACGAACGGTGTCGGGGCCGAGGAACTGTACGAGGACCTGCGCCGCCAGTTGGACGACGGCGCCGCCCGCGCCGGGCACGACCCGTTCGGGGCAGGTGCCGTCTACGACGACTTCGACGCCGTACCGCACACCTTCGGGTTGGTGGCCACCGCCCGCCTCTACGCGAGGGCCACCGGGGACACCACCCGCTACGCGGCCTTCGCCGGCCGGCAGCGAGGCTGGGCCCTCGGCGCCAACCCCTGGGGAAGCAGCTTCGTGATCGGCGCGGGTGAGGTCTTCCCGCACTGCCCGGAACACCAGGTGGCCAACCTCAGGGGCAGCCGCGACGGAAAGGGCGCCATCCTGCGGGGCGCTGTGGTGAACGGCCCCAACGAGGCTTCACAACTGGAGGAGTTGAACGGCTTTTCGACCATGAAGAAGTGCACGGCAGCCCCGCCGGAAGGAGCCTGGACCGACTTCGACGGCAAGGGCGCACGGTACGTGGACGACGTGGGCGCCTGGCAGACCGTGGAACCCGCGCTGGACTTCACGACGACGGCACTGCTGGCCTTCGCCCTGACGGCACAGGCCGACTGACCCGGGACGGAGTGCTCACCGCCGCCGCGGGCCGAGCGCGGGGGGTGTGTCCGACCGGGCCCCGACTCTCTCAGGAGTGGCGCTCCCGGGAGCCCGGCACCCACCCTGCGGAGTTCGCACCCCCATCGGCACAGCACACGCGCCACGGCGGCCGGCTCCCCGCCCGCTCCTCGTCCCTCGTGGGAAACTCGAAGCGTGATCGTCGAACGCGCGTACGCGCATATCGCCTCGCCCGACGAGGAGGAATGGCCCTGGTCCGTGCCCTGCGTGCGTGGGCTCTTGGCGGACGGTCTGCGCTTCACCGCACCGGTGACCTACCTGGTCGGCGAGAACGGCTCGGGCAAGTCGACCCTGGTCGAAGCCCTCGCCGAAGGCTTCGGCCTGGACTCCTGGGGCGGCTCGCACGACTGGCGTTATGCCAGTCACCGCCCCAAGTCGGTGCTGGGCGCGCGGATCCGCTTCGACTCGGCGCCGAGCGGGCGGGGCATGCTGGGCAGTTGGTCGGCCCGCAAGGGCTTCTTCCTGCGTGCGGAGACAGCGATGGACGCGCTCCAGCGGGAAGGGTTCAGACCGGAGTCGGTCAGTCACGGGGAGGGCTTCCTGGCGGCGTTCCGGGGCAAGTTCCTCCAACCCGGCCTGTATGTGATGGACGAGCCGGAGGCGGCGCTCTCGTTCACCTCCTGCCTGGAACTCCTCGGCCATATCGACCAGTTGGTGAAGCTCGGCGGCCAGGTCATCTGCGCCACGCACTCTCCGCTGCTGACCGCGCTCCCCGGTGCGGACATCGTCGAGGTCGGCGAACACGGTATGCGCCGGGTGCCCTGGAGTGAACTGGCCCTGGTCGACCACTGGCGCCGCTATCTCGCCGACCCGCAGTCCTACCTGCGGCACGTCCTGGAGTGAGGGCGAAGTCCCGCCGCCCCCAAGCCGGTGCCCGCCGGGTGTTCGCCGCCCCGGGCGTTCCCCTCGCTACATGTTGATCATGTGACCCGCGAGGCCGTGCAGGGCCTCCTTGACCGCCTCACCCAGGGTGGGGTGGGCGTGCACGTTGCGGGCGACCTCGTGGACGGTGAGGTCCCACTGCTGGGCCAGGGTCAGTTCGGGAAGCAGTTCGGTGACGTCGAGGCCGATGAGATGGGCCCCGAGGAGTTCCCCGTACCTGGCGTCGCTGATCAGCTTCACGAAGCCGGTCGCGTCGCCCAGGCCGTGGGCCTTGGCGTTCGCGGTGAACGGGAACTTGGCGACCTGGACGTCGAACCCCTTCTCCCTCGCCTGTGTCTCGGTGTAGCCGAAGCTGGCGATCTGCGGCTGGCAGTAGGTGGCGCGCGGGATCATCGCGTAGTCCAGCTCCATGGTCTCGGCGTCCGCGAGGGTCTCGGCGGCGATGACGCCCATCGCCTCGGCGGCGTGCGCGAGCATCAGCTTCGCGGTGACGTCGCCGATGGCGTAGATGTGCGGAACCGAGGTGCGGCAGCGGCCGTCCACGTCGATCGCGCCGCGCTCGGTGACCCTCACGCCTGTCTTCTCCAGGCCGTAGCCGGTGACGTTCGGGGCGAAGCCGATCGCCTGGAGGACCTTGTCGGCTTCCAGGACCTGCTGGGTGCCGTCCTTGCCGGTGACGGTGACCCGGACCTGCGGTCCGGACTCGTCGATCGACTCGACGCGGGTCGATGACGCAGCTCGTCCGGGACGAAGGGGGCGTCGGACACACCCTGCCCCCTGGACCAGCCCCGGTGGTCGAGAGCGGGCCAGCGCGGGTCGTCCAGAGAGATCATGGGCGGGAGTGTAAAGGCACGACGGAAGGGGGCTCCGACGCCCCCTTCCGTCAACTCAACTGCCCCCTGAGCCAGTTGGCGCGCGGTGCCGAAGGTCCACCGAGGAGGTCGCCGCGGCGGTCGACGACTTCCGGCGCGAGGGCGAGGGTCCGCTTCACCGGTCGCCGCCGAGGGTCACCCTTGCGGGGACGACACGGGGAAGAGCAGGCAGCTGCTGGTGGCGTGGGCGAGCAGACGGTCGTTCGCGTCGACCAACTGCGCTTGCGCGAGGGCGGTTTGACGACCTCGGCTGACAAGTGTGCCGATCGCGCGCACGGTGCCCGTGTCCACGGTGATCCGCCGCAGGAACTTCACCGTCAGGTCGAGCGAGGTGTACGCCATGCCTTGCGGGAGGGTGGACTGGACGGCGCAGCCCGCCGCCGAGTCGAGCAGGGTGGCGAAGATGCCGCCGTGCACGCTGCCGATCGGGTTGTAGTGCTCCTCCCCCGGTGTCAGGGCGAAGACCGCCCTGCCAGGCTCCACCTCTTCCAGGGTGAAGTCGATGGCGTGGTTGATGGGCGGCCCCGGCAGTCGCCCCGCCTGCAGCTCGCGCAGGAAGTCGATGCCGGACATACGTCCGGCGGTCTCCGCCAGGATCGCGGGATCTTCCCATTGATACGTACGTGTTCGTCCCACGACCGGGCACCTTCCCTCTGACTTTTTCAAATGAAGCTAGCCGTGAGGTCACCTGACTGTCAACGGCGAAGCCAGGCCTCTACGATGGCGGGATGGAGTGGCTTGAGGCGAGCACGGAGAACTGCCCCGTCCAGCGCACGCTCGACGTGGTCGGAGAGAAGTGGACGTTGCTGATCCTGCGTGACGCCGTCAACGGCGTCCGCCGCTTCGACGACTTCCACCGGCATATCGGCCTCTCGGAGGCCGTCCTCAGCGACCGTCTCCGGAAGCTGATCTCGGCCGGCGTCCTGAAGACCGTCCCGTACCGGGAACCGGGCAGCCGGGCCCGCAACGAGTACCGCCTGACCCGCAAGGGCTGGGACCTGTGGCCCGTCCTGATGGCGCTGAGCCAGTGGGGCGAGGCGTACGCCCTCGGCCCCGAGGGCCCGGTGCTGGACATCCGCCACACCGACTGCGACGCTCCGGTCCGCGTCGTCGTCGAGTGCTCCGCGGAGCACTCGACCCTCACCCCCGGGGAAGTCACCGCACGACTCGGACCTGGCGCCCGCCTTCGATCATGAGCCGTCCGGCCTCGCCCGCGCCCATGATATTACGCGCGTCAGGCCATGGATTAGGCTGGGCGCGAGGCAACGGTCCGACGGAACGAATGGAGGAAGCTCGTGGTGCGCTACGCCAAGGAGCACAAGCAGGTGACCCGGCAACGGATCATCGAGAAGGCCGGCCACCGGTTCAAGCAGGACGGCCTGGACGGCTCGGGCATCTCCACCCTGATGTCGGACGCGGGGCTCACCAACGGCGCCTTCTACGCCCACTTCGCCTCCAAGGACGACCTCGTCGCCCATGTCGTGGCCGACGAACTGCGCACACAGGTCACGAAGTACGACACCCTGCGGCCCGGCCGCGCGGGCCTTGAGGACCTCGTCCGCGAGTACCTGTCACCGCAGCACCGCGACAACCCCGGCCTCGGATGCCCCTCCGCCGCCCTGCTCGACGAGATCGGCCGCTGCGGGGACGAGACCAAGCAGGCCTACACCGACGGCACGCGGGACATCGTCGAGGAGATCGCCACCCGGCTGACCCCCGAGAATCCGGGGTCCGCCCGCGGTACGGCCATCGGCCTCTTCACCATGCTGGTCGGGACGCTGCAACTCTCCCGCGCCCTCTCCGACCGAAAGTTCGCCGACGAGGTCCTCGAGCGGGGAATCGAGAACGCCCTCACCCTCATGGGCTGAGGGGGCCGGCGCACGGGCCTACCGTTCGAGGAACTCGACGGCCGTCTCCACGAACGGCCCGTGGAACTGGAAGATGCCGCCGTGGCCGGCGTCGGGGTAGAGCACCAGCTCACCGTTGGGCAGCCGCCGCGCCAGGTCCGTCGAGTTCTGCGACGGAACCATCCTGTCGCTCTCCCCGTTCGCGACGAGCGCAGGCTGCCGGATGACGGAGAGATCGTGCGGCCGCTCCAGCCCCCAGCGGTGAATGGCCTTGAGCTGGTTGCTGTACGAGAGGGGGGAGATCGACTTGTCCCGGTCCTGGGTGCGCTCCTTCAGCCGGCCCAGGAACTCCTTCCCGGCCCGGCGTCCGCCCGCGGTGCGCGTGAAGAAGAGGAACTGCTTCGGGTCCTGAAGGGTGAACAATCCCCGGACGGTGTCGAGATGGGACAGCCGGGTCACGTTCTTGATGCCCTCGCCACCCGCGGGACCGGTACCCGTGAGGATCAGCCTGCGGACGAGGTCCGGGTCGGTCTGCGCGATCACCTGGGCGATCATGCCGCCCATCGAGAAGCCGTGGAGGTCCACGCGCGTCAGTCCGAGCGCCCGGATGAAGGTGACGGCGTCCTTCGCCATCGCCTGGATGGTGCGCGGCGTCGTACCGCTGGAGGCGCCGACACCTCTGTTGTCGAACGTGACGACATGGCGCCTGGCCGCGACGCCGTCGACGACCCGGGGGTCCCAGTTGTCGAGGACGGCGGCGAGATGGGTGAGAAAGACCACCGGAACGCCGGACCGGGGACCCAGCTCGCGATAGGCGAAGGTCACTCCCCCGGCGGTGACGGTGCGGGTCGGCGCGTTCTTGTACGACGTCACCACGTCGCCTCGTACATCCTGTGCGTCATTCACGGTCTTGCCTTTCGGTGCGGGGGTCCGCGAGCGCGTACCGGCCTTTCCCGACCAGGGAGCGCCATGGGGGGGCGAACCTTGGGCGGTCGACTCCGGCATCACATCGACCTTTACATTATGAACGTACTTTTAAGAGTCCGCAAGAGGGCCCTTCCCGCGAGATGCCCCTGATGTCGGAATCGCGAATCGACTCTCACGCCGGCCGCCCAGCTTGTCGAACTCACGGATCCACCCGCCGAGGGCCTGGGCGGGAACGATGTGGCGCAGTGCGCCGAGGCGCCCGACCGGCGAGGACCTCACCGTCGAGAGCGTCTCCGCGCCACCCATCCGGACCCCTCCCTCGCCGACAGGCGTGCGCCACACCCCGGAGACCCGCCCACACGCCACACCCGAGAACCCGTCGAAGCCCATTGAATTACGCTCACAATGTGATGGCGTCGACGAAGGAAGGAGCAGGGCGTGCGATACGGGAAAGAACACAAGCAGGCGACCAGGCAGCGGATCGTCGAGGCGGCCGGGCGCCGGTTCAAGCGGGACGGCATCGACGGCTCGGGCGTCTCGGCGCTCATGAAGGACGCGGGGCTCACCAACGGGGCGTTCTACACCCACTTCACATCGAAGGACGATCTCGTGGCGACCGCGGTCGCCGACGAACTCCGGGCACAGAACGCGAGCATCGTCGCGCAGGCGGCACCCGGCCGCGCCGGGCTCGAACAGATCGTGCGGTGGTATCTGTCCGCCCGGCACCGTGACAGCCCCGACGACGGTTGCCCCTCCGCTGCCCTGCTCGACGAGATACGACGGTGCCCGGACCCGGTCAAGCGGGCCTACACCGCCGGCGTACTGATGGTCATCGACGGCATCGCCGCCCGCCTGTCGCCCGAGGACCCGCCCTCGGTCCGCACCAGGGCGCTCAGCGCCTACGCCATGATGGCCGGCACGCTGCAGCTCGCCCGGGCCCTCGCCGACGAGCGCCTCTCCGACGACCTCCTCGACCAGGGCGTCCACAACACCCTCGCCCTGCTGGGTGTCGGGGACGGGCACGCGACCCCGAGGGCGACCGGTCCACTTGCGGGCCGCCGGGGCACCGAATAGCATTACGCTCATACTTTAATGAGGTCCGGGGTCCGGAGCACCGCCTCCCATGAGACCCCCAGGCTCACCATCCCGCATATCGACACGAACCACCGGAGACGACGATGAGGGCCTTCACGGTCGAGCGCTACGGCGACAAGGACGGCCTGCGCGCCGGCGAGGTGCCGGACCCCGAGGTGGGCGCGGACGACGTGCTGGTCCGGGTCAGGGCCGCGAGCATCAACCCGCTCGACCGCATGATCCGGGACGGGGAGATGAAGACGGTCCTGCCGTACAAGGTCCCGTTCGTGCTGGGCAACGACCTGGCCGGGGTGGTGGTCGACGTGGGTGCGGCCGTCACGCGGTTCTCGGTGGGCGACGAGGTGTTCGCGCGGCCCGCCAAGGACCGGATCGGCACGTTCGCCGAACTCATCGCGGTGCATCAGGACGACGTGGCGATCAAACCGGCCACGCTGACCATGGAGGAGGCCGCGTCCCTTCCCCTGGTCGCCCTGACCTCGTGGCAGGTGCTGGTCGAACGGGCGCACATCCGGCCGGGTCAGAAGGTCCTCGTCCACGCGGGTTCCGGCGGCCTGGGCACCATCGCCATCCAGCTGGCGAAGGAGTTGGGTGCGCACGTCGCGACCACCGCGAGCACGGCCAACGTCGACCTGGTGAAACGGCTGGGCGCGGACGTCGTCGTCGACTACAAGAAGCAGGCGTTCGAGACGGTGCTGCACGACTACGACCTCGTCCTGGACTCCCTCGGCGGCGAGACGCTCAAGAAGTCCCTGGACGTGCTCAGGCCCGGCGGGAAGGTCATCAGTGTCGCGGGCCCGCCCGACGCCGCCTTCGGCAGGGAGCTGGGAGCGAACCCGGTGATCCGGCTGGCGATGTCCGCGCTGAGCTTCCGGATCCGGCGAGCCGCCCGGCGCCGTGACGTGACGTACTCGTTCCTGTTCATGAAGGCCAGCGGCGATCAGCTGCGCGAGCTCACCCCGCTCATCGAGACCGGCAGGATCCGTCCCGTCGTCGACACCGTGTTCCCGTTCGCGTCGACGCGGGAAGCGCTGGAGTACGTCGAAGCGGGGCGCGCGAAGGCCGGCAAGGTCGTCGTCAGGATGACGTGAGGCGACAGTCCCCGTCCGGCACGGCGCCGCACTCCCGCCACAGAAGGACCCGGGCATGAGCACGGCACGGAATACACCCTCCTCGACGTCGTCGTAGGAGAACGCGCCGACCCGCACCGTGTCCGTCGGCGGCGATGCCTTCGCCCACCGGGACCTCGGTCCCGAGGACGGCGTACCGCTGATCCTCCTGGCGGGCGTCCTGGACAACGGGGACCCGCGCGTCGTCGACGGACTCGCCGCCCGGCGTCGTGGGCCTCCCGCGCGAGCCGCACCGTGTCGTCGATCCGGTGCTGCAGAGAGAGTGCCGCTCCGATGGTCATACGGCCTGCCGCCGTTCGGTCGTGGCACGGTGGGTGAGGGGTTCTCGAAGGGCCAGGTGTTCGCGCAGCGTGGTGCCCGTGTACTCGGTGCGGTAGACGCCGCGTTCCTGGAGGGCGGGGACGAGCAGGTCGACGATGTCGTCGAGGCCGTCGGGGATCAGGTACGGCGTGACGTTGAAGCCGTCGACGGCGCCGTGCCGGACGAAGTGGGCGAACTTGTCGGCCAGACCGGCCGGAGTTCCGACGTGACCGCGCTGGGGACCGAGGGCGATGACGGTTTCCCGCAGCGACCAGCGGTGCGCCTCCGCCTTCTCCCGCCACTCGGCGACCACCTCGCGGGGATCGGCGATCCGCCGGGCGCCGAAGGAGCCGTCGTTCTCCGCGACGACCGGGTCCTCCTTGGGCAGCGGCCCGTCGGCGTCGCGATCGGAGAGGTCCAGGCCCCACAGGAGTCCGGCGATGCCCAACGCGGTTGCCGGGGTGACCTGTTCGAGGCGGATCCAGCGCTTCTTCTCCAGGGCCTCCTGCTCCGTGGCCCCGATGATGATCTCCGTGCCCGGCAGGATACGCAGGTCGTCGTCGGGTCGGCCGACGGCGCGCAGTCGGCGCCGGAGGTCGTCGGCGAAGGCGAGTGCGTCGTCGAAGTCGTTGCCGTGCGCGGAGAAGATGACGTCGGCGTTGCGGGCGGCGAAGTCGCGCCCCTCGCCGGAGTCCCCGGCCTGGAAGATCACCGGGTGTCCCTGGGCGCTGCGCGGCAGGGTGGGCGCGAGATCGACGTCGAACTGCGGTCCCTGGTGGCGGACTTGGCGTACGGCGCCGGGCGCCGACCAGGCCGGGGCGCCCGGGGATCCGGAGACGGCCCCGTCCTGCCAGCCGTCCCAGAGCGCACGGGCCACGGTGAGGAACTCCTCGGCGCGCCGGTAGCGGTCGGCGTGGTCGAGGTAGCCGCCGCGGCGGAAGTTGGCGCCGGTCCAGGCGTTGTCGGTGGTCACCACGTTCCAGCCGGCCCGGCCCGCGGAGAGCAGGTCGAGTCCGGAGAGGCGGCGGGCGAGGTCGGCGGGCTCGTTGAAGGTGGTGTTGGAGGTGGAGACCAGGCCGATCCGGTCGGTGACGGCGGCCAGGGCGGCGAGTTGGGTGATGGCGTCCGGCCGTCCGGCGATGTCGAGGTCGTGGATGCGGCCGTCGACCTCGCGCAGCCGCAGCCCCTCCCCCAGGAAGAACGCGTCGAACAGGCCCCGCTCGGCGCTCTGGGCGACCCGCCGGTAGCTGGCGGGGTCGATCTGGGAGCCGCTGGACTGGTCGGACCAGATGGTCCAGTGGTTGACACCCTGGAAGAAGACACCGAGGTGAAGCCGGGCATCGGGCCGGGGGACGTCGAGGGGGTCGGTGCGGGTCATCGGGTCTCCTCGAAGGCGCGGGCTGCGTACCGGTTGGCGGGGCGCTCCAGGCCCAGGTGGGTGCGCAGGGACGCGCCGGGCAGCGGGCGGACGGCGTGGCGCTGCTCGAAGAGGTGGGGCAGGACGAGCCGGGACAGGACGGGCAGGTCCTCGTCGAGGACGAGCGGATGCAGGCGTACGCCGTCCACGATGCCCCTCAACTGCGCGAGAAGTGCGGCGAGTTGCGCGGCGGAGCCGATGTGGCGCAGCCGTCCGCGGTCGGTCCAGGGCGCGTGTCGTTCGAGGTCGGCGACGCGCTCGTCGGCCGTGGCGTCCGGGGTGTCGAGGGCGACCTCGACCTCGGCGAAGGTGCGCGGGGTCCGGGCGGCGGCCGCGGCTGTGGTGAGCGCGGGGAGGTCGCGGCCCGCGACGAGGGCGACGTCGAGGTGCCCGGCGGGCACGCGATCGGGCCGGCCGAGCACGACGAGCCGGCCCTGTGGCGGGCGCGGCACGATCGCCGGGCCCTTCACGGCGTAGGTGTCACCGGTGAAGTCGATGTAGTGGAGCCGGTCGCGGTCGAGGTAGCGGCTGGTGGCGACGGACCGGATGACGGCGTCGTCCTCCCAGGAGTCCCACAGGGCACGGACCACCTCGACGCCGTCGCGGGACTCGCGGGCGCGGGCGTCGGCACCGTCGACGAGCGGACGTCCCCAGACGCGGGCCGCCTCGGGACGGGCCTCCTCGCTCACCACCCAGCCCGCGCGCCCGATCGAGATGTGGTCCAGGGACGCCAACTGGCTGGAGACGTGGAAGGGTTCGGCGTAGGTCAGCGGGACGACCGGCGCGATCCCGATGACGCTCGTGGAGGCCGCGAGGAACGCGGCTCGCTCGACCGCGCCGATGCGGCCGACGGCGTCGGGCGTGGCGCCGGGCGGGGTCGCGCCGTCCTCCAGGGTGAGCAGGGTGAACCCGGCGTTCTCCGCGGCGGCGGCGACGCGGGCCGTCCGGCGCGGGGTCAGCAGCTGGTCGGGCGGGTGGGCGGCGCGGCGCCAGGCCGCGGGGTGGGTGCCGTCGCCGTCGAGTTCGACGGCGAGCCGCAGGGCGGGGCCGGACATGGGGTTCCTTCCGAGGGCACGAGGAGACCTCCGGCCCGACGGGCCGGCAGGGGTCGGATCCGTGCGGAAGGACAGACGGCGGAGGCGGTGCGGCAGTAGTCCACGTGCCGTCGGGTGATCAGCCGCGTTCCCCTACCGACAGCGTGCGGCGCCCTGCGGCGTACGCGCATCGGGGCCTCCAGCCGTCCGGGACTGATCGTCTCAACCTATGCCGTCGGCACGGGAAGTTGTCAAGGACATTAGATGTGTGTGCATGTGCCGACGGCTCGCACCGCACCCACCCGGACCGCCGCGTCGAGGCGGGAGTCCGGGTGGGGCGCGGTCCGGGCGGCGCGGTGGCTAGCGCCGACCGCCCTTCCGGGTGGCGCTGGTGGTCAGCTCCTCGAACGCGGGCCCGTCCCCGTCACGGACCCGGGCCCAGGCGCGGGTGAAGAGTTCCGCCACGGACATCCCGGGGACGGGGTGCCGGTACTCCTCGATCGGGTAGAACCGCTCCTTCCAGCTCTCCACGGGCAGGGCCCCTCCCTTGAAGTCGATCCAGCCGCCGGGCAGGAAGAGCTTGCGTCCGGCCCGTGGGCGCCTGGCCTCGATCACCAGGTCGGTGGCGGCGAGTTCGGCACGCGCCTTCTTCATCCGGGGCGGCTTCCAGCCGGTCCAGTGGAGACAGTTGCGGTCGGTCGGATCGGGAAGGGCGAGCAACTGGAGGTAGTGGGCGGCCGCGTCGGCCCCGAGTCCGAGAGCCGAGGCGACCTCGGTGACCAGGTCCGGGACGGACAGGGTGGGGTCCTGGGCCCAGCCGTGCGGTGTGCCCGGTCCATGGCCGACCGCGACGAGACCCGTCAGGTCGTCGCCGAGCACGGTCCGCACCCCGTCCAGTGCCGGAAGGCGCTCCTGGTTGCTGAGCGCCTTGAGCAGGGCGAAGACCGGGTCGTCGGCGCCGGTGAGGCCGGCGGGGCGGACGAGTGTCATCTCGGTGTCGTAGGGCTGGGGATGGAACACGATCGCCTCGCCGGCCCGGGTCAGACCGTCGGGCCCGGCGCCGCCGGTGGCGGGCATGCCCAGGGCCTCGCGGATCAGCGGGGCGGTGCGTGTGCTGTAGGAGTCCGTCCGGGACACCCCCAGGTCCAGCAGGAGGTCGGGGTCGGACAGACGGCGGCGCACCGCGTCCAGACCGGCGGCCATCACCGCCCGCAGCGGATGGCCGTAGGGCAGGCCGTAGCCGAGGACGGCCAGCCCGGATGCCGCGCCGGCGAAGGCACGGGCGCCGGGTATCGCGTCGGGATCGGCGGCGACGAGCTCGTCGCCCTCCAGTCGCATGGTGGTGGTGCGGCTCAGCCAGGCGGTGCGGGACGGGTTGAGCAGCTCTTCGATGAACCCGCTGTCGAACCCGCCCCCGATCTCCTCCGGGAGGCGGATGAAGTCGCCGAAGGTGTCGGACCAGATGTGGCCGGCGGCGGCGATGTCGGGGCCGCCGTCCGTCCACAGCCGTTCGGTGTCCTCGGGCAGCAGGGCGGCGAGCAGCGCCACCCGGGTGTCCTGGCCGAGGGCGCGGAGCAGCTGTGTGCCGCGCTCCGCCTGGCCGACGTTCAGACCGATGGCCGCCACCTGCGCCGCGAACGCGGTTCGCTGGAAGGGCTCCGACGGCAGACCGCCCAGCAGCAGCGCGGCCTGGAGCGGGCCGAGTCCTGAGCCGGTGGCGGCGACGAGTTCGTCGACGGCCGCGGGCCGCCAGGGAGCCGCGCCCCTCTCACGGACGAGGCCGGTCAGCGCGGTGATCCGGTCCGCGGACAGGCCCGGGACGTGGTGCCGCTCCTTGGTCAGGGTGAAGTGCGCGACCGCGCCGAACTCGCCGGAGGGGTCGTGGTCGAGGGCGAACCACCGCTTCTCGTAGGCGTCTTCCCTCTCCCGGCGCAGGATCACCACCGTGCGGTCGCCGTGGCGCAGGACCTGGCCGGCCCGCTCCCCCTCGATCCTGGGCTCGCCCAGCACGACCTCGCGCAGCGGGCTCCCCGGGTCGGCCAGCGGCCCTTCGGCGATCGCGTCGAGGAGCAGCAGCAGCGCCTCCCGCTTCGCGGCGCTGCTGCCCACGGAGGTGGCGCGCCAGGCCAGCGCCGCCGTTACGTCGAGGCAGCAGACCCACTTGGAGAAGGTCTCGGGAACGGTCCGGGCGTCGCTGGTCCACCCGCCGGTGAGCTTCCCGAGCAGCTCGGGTTCCGGCAGCGCGAGACCGTCGGCGGGCCGTGCGGACAGGACGTGGTTGACCGCGCGGATCTGCCGCAGGACGGTCCATTCGCTGTCGCTTCCGTGCCACGGGTACTCGGGATCCGCGATGCCGATGACAGCGTGGCCGACCGCTCGGTCGAAGGCGTGCTCGGGTGTGTAGTCGGGGAACATGCCCCAGTCCCGCTGCGGCGGCGCCTCCGGTGCCTGCTCCGTGGAGGCGAACTCCGCGGTGTCCACCGCGTGGGCGGCCACGCCACGCACGATCGAGGTCACTCCCGCGAGCAGCGAAGGGTGAGTGAGCTCGGGCAGGGTGCGGGAAACGGCGTCCCGCCCGGCCTCGTCGGGAGAGGCGCCCGTATCCGCCACGGTGTGCTGCGGGGACCGGCCCTGGGCGGAGACCACCTCGGCCCGCTGGGCGGTCAGCACCTCGGTGCTCGCGCTCAACAGGGACGCGGCACGCTCCGGGGTCAGGGTGCGCAGCGCCAGCGACCCGCGCTCGTCGCGGGGAACCAGCGCATGCCAGAACGCCACCGGCGGCACGAAGGGAGTGCCGGCGGCGAACTCGCCGCCCGGTCGCTCGGGGTCGACGGTCCCCAGCACGCCGGTCGACCCGCCACCGTCCGCCGGGTAGAGGGTGACCGAGCGGAACTCCCTGGCCACCACGGGCCCGGAACCCCCCGGCAGCCGCAGGGCGCCCAGTGCCACCGGGCGCCGGCCATGGTCGGTGACGGACGGCAGCGAGGCGATACGGCCGTCCGGGGTGCCGGCGGTGGTGAGGCCCTGCGGGCCCTCGCCGGACCTGCGGACCCAGCGGCCGAGGACGCTGCCGTCGGTGCCGAACGGGGTGTTCTCCAGGCCGGGTTGCAGCGGCAGCAACTCGCAGAGCTCGGGGGCCAGGGTCACGCCCGTGCTCGTCCCGGTGCCTGTCTCCTGGCCGGTTCCGTCGCCGGTTCCGTCGCCGGTTCCGTCGCCGGTTCCGGGGTGGAGGAACGCCGGCAGTGAGGCCGGGCCGTCGGCACCGGTGAGCGGATCGTGCTCCACCCAGAACGGCTGGTCGTCGCCCTGGACCAGTGCCCAGTGACCGGTGCCGTCGCCCAACAGCCGTCGGCCGGCGATCAGTTCGGTGTCACCGGCGCGCAGCGTACCGACCCCGGTGGCCCGGCCGCCGCCGGACAGGGGCAGCGACGGGTCCTCCTCGTCGTACCGGTGTCTCCACCCGTACGGCGTCTCGCCCCGGAGCCAGAAGGGCTGGTCCGGGTCGCCGGACCAGTAGGCGTTCACACCGTAGTCGCCCCAGTTGACGAGGAGTTGGCCGTCCGCCCACCGGAATCCCGGACGCCCCGAATTGGGCTTCTCCGGGATCCGCAGTTCGTGCTCCAGCAGGATCCGGTCGGGCCCGACCACGATCGCCCTGCCCTTGCGGGCCAGGATCAGATCGGGCCATGCCTCGGTGACGACGAACCAGCTCTTGTTCTCGTTCGTCTCGCCGATCCGCTCCATGGCCTCTTCCAGGGCGGGCCAGCCGAGTTCGTCGAGGATTCCGGTGCGCAGGGTGCGCAGGAGCAGCGGGGCGAGATCGTGGGCGGCCACTGCCGTGACGGCGTCCGGGTTGACCCGGGCGGCGACCCTGCGGAACGGCCGCAGCGTGTCCAGGACGGCACGGGAGCCGGGCAGCCCGACGGCCTCGGCGAACTCCGTGGCCCGGTCGGCGAGCCAGTCGTGCAGCACCGACCGCAGCACCGGGTGGTCGGCGAGGGTGTCCAGGGTCGACGGCGTGAGGTGGTGGGAGCGCAGCGATCCGAGGGCGCTGTGCAGCAGCGGCCGGAACCGCTGGTCGGCCGCGACCGCGGCCAGGTCACGGACGCCGGTGCGCGGTTCCTTCAACCAGCGGGACAGTGGCAGCGGGGCGTTGGTGTCGCCGCTCCGGACGGTCAGCGGGACGCCTGCGGCCAGGCAGAGGTCGAGCAGGTCGAGATGGACGCCGACCTGCCGGTCGCCGGTGAACGGGCTGACGGGCCGGGCGTCGGCGAGCAGCCGGGGCACCATGCGTGCGGCCAGGGCGAGGGTGGCCGAAGAGTCGTCGGGGGCCTCGCCGTGGTGACGGTGCCGCTCCCAGCGGCTCAGCCAGTCCGCGGGCGTGATGCCACCGGAGGGCCGGGGGCCGGAGGGGGCCCCGAGCGGGGCAGCGGTCGGGGCACCGTCCGGTGCACCGGACGGGGCGCCGGTCGGGGCGCCGGCCGCGGCACCCGTCGGGGCGCCGGTCAGCAGGGCTTCGGCTCCGCTGTCGGCGAGGAGTGTCAGCCAGCTCTCACCGGTGGCGACGTCCCGTCCGACGTCGGCGGGCAGGATCTCCAGCAGCCGGGCCCGGACCGCCGCGTCGCGGCGGCCGAGTTCGACGAGGGTGGCGCGGTAGTCGGTCCAGAACGAGGCGGGTGCCCGGACCACGGCCGGCGAGGCGATCAGGTCCGTGACGAGGGACCGTTCCTCCTCCGCGCGGTCGAGTCCGGTGGCCTTGAGCAGGGCCCGGGCGTCCTTGGGCAGGGAGGCGTGGGGCGGCAGTCCGGCCCCGCAGCGCTCGACGATGAGCCGGCGGAACTGCGCCCAGGCCTCCGCCGGGTCCAGCCGTCCCGCGAGGTCACGGGCGTACTCCTTGAGGGCCTTGACGGTCAGGGCCCCGGCGAAGGCGAACTCCAGGAAGACCGCGCGCTGCCGCTCCTCGTCCACGGCCAGCCCGTGGGCGCGCTCGGCGGCCCGCGCCTTGCCGAAGAACATCGCCGCCCACGTGGGGTTGTCGTGCTGGAGCCAGATCCGGGCGACCTGCTCGTAGTACGTCGGCAGGAAGTGTGGGACGGCACGGCCCAGACGGTCGGCGAGGGACTCGAAGCCCTCCTTCGCGGCGCCGGTGCGGGGCCCCGCCATCCTGGCGAGCCGTTCGATGTCCTTGACCAGGGCGAGCGCGTGGTGCCCGTTGGCGGGGTCGTTGACCAGCGCCCAGGCGGGGAAGCCGAGCGTCTCGCGGCGGACCTGGCCGACCTCGGGGGCGCTGTCCCGACGGTCGAGGCCGAGGAACTCCAGGGCGAGGTCCTCGGCCTCGCCGAGGGTGCCGGGTACGAGGCGGACCACGGGCCGGCCGTCGAGTGCCGGATGGGTGTACGTGCGGGCGGTCAGGACGTCCGCGTCCTCGCGGTCCGTGCTGCCGGACAGCAGGATCGCCCCGGCGTCGAGGAGCGCCGCCGTGCCGGAGTGGTCTGTGGTCATGCGGCCTGCTCCTCGTGCTCGATGACGCGTCCCGCGTGCAGTGCCGCCGCCATGCGCATCCCCTCGGACCAGGCGACCGGCCCGACCTGCCCGAACCTGACGGTCCGCCCTGCCGTGTCGGTCCAGGTCAGCGGTCCGGTCTCGGTGTCGCCGCCGTCGTCGTAGGCGTCGAAGTCGCCGATCCAGATACGGGCCTCGACGGTCCGGGCGTCCTCGAAGACCGGGCAGACCGACTGGCCGCCGCGGATCCGGAACCCGAGCGAGGCGGCCCTGCCGTGCAGGGACTGGCGGCTGTCGAAGCGCGCACCGGCGTAGGTGTCGACCTGCTCTCCTTCGGCGTCGAGGTCGGCGGGCCGGTGCCACACCTCGCGGAAGAGCTGACCGGCCTTCTGCTCGACGCTCAGCTCGACGGCGAACTGCCGCAGGTCGTCCAGGCCGTCGAGGAGCACCGGATGCGGGACACGGACGAGTTCGGGGGACATCCGCACGGTGTCGCCGTCGAGGTCGATCAGCCCCAGGCCGCGGGCGCCGTCGGCGTCGCGCAGGAAGCCGGCCACCTTGCCGGCGTCATCGGTGACGACCAGGTCGCGGAGCGCGGACCGCCAGGCCGGGTCGGGCCACACCTGGACGAGAACCGCGACGGGCACCGGCAGCGAGCGCACCACCCAGCGTTCGACGTCGGCCAGAACCTGCTGCTCGTGCTGCTCCTGCCACTGCACCAGCTGCCGCAGCCCCACCACCGCCGGGTCGTCCCTCAGCTTCCCCGGTAACGACTTCAGCAGACGTCCGGCCGCGTTGCGGCAGACGATCCTTCCCCCGTCGAGGGCGACTTCGTAGTCGCCCGCCGGAACCCACCCCATGTGCTGTCTCCCCATCATCCACGTCAGATGCACGACCGACGGACCCGGTTCCGGATGTGTGGTCCCGGTTCGCATCACCGTCGCGATCACTTGCGAAGACTGTAGGGGCGGCCACTGACAAGCCGAGGAGACGCCGACCTCCACAGCGACTTGGGCAACGGACTGCCCCCGTCATGGCTTCTTCCTCGCGTCTGTGGTGGTTCCTTGATGACCCGCCGAGCCCCTCACGCAGGTTCCGTCAGCGCCCTCATGGTGACCACACGCACTCCCCCACCCAGAACTATGGTGTCCCACCACATGTGCCTCTGACCTGCTCCTTCCTACGGTGTGGCAACACGCACACGTCCCCGCCGACCGCCAGGAAGTGGTACCGATGACCTCCCCCGCGACCGCTCCCCCACCCCCCGCCAGCCTCAAGCGCATCGTCGCCGCCAGCCTCATCGGCACCACCATCGAGTGGTACGACTTCTTCCTCTACGGATCCGCCGCCGCGCTCGTCTTCAACAAGCTGTTCTTCCCGGACTCCGACCCCCTGGTCGGCACGCTGCTGTCCTTTCTGACGTACGCCGTCGGGTTCGCGGCGCGGCCGTTGGGCGCGCTCGTCTTCGGGCACTACGGCGACCGGCTCGGGCGCAAGAAGCTGCTGGTGCTGAGTCTGTTGCTGATGGGCGGGGCGACCTTCGCGATCGGTCTGCTGCCCACACACGCGACCATCGGTTCGGCCGCTCCGGTGCTGCTGACCGTGCTGCGTCTGGTGCAGGGCTTCGCGCTCGGCGGCGAGTGGGGCGGAGCGGTGCTGCTGGTGTCCGAGCACGGGGACGCCCGCCGGCGCGGCTTCTGGGCGTCCTGGCCACAGACCGGGGCGCCGGCGGGGCAACTCCTGGCGACCGGCGTGCTGTCGCTGCTGACCGCCGTCCTGTCGGACGCCGCGTTCGGCAGCTGGGGCTGGCGGATCCCGTTCCTGCTCTCGGGTGTACTGGTGATGGTCGGTCTGTGGATTCGTCTCTCTGTCGATGAATCTCCGGTCTTCAAGCAGGCGTTGGCGCAGGCGGAGGCCCGCAAGGCGGGACACGACGAAGGGGCCGAGAAACTCCCGGTCGTCTCCGTCCTGCGTCACCACTGGCGGGACGTCCTGGTGGCGATGGGCGCACGCATGGCGGAGAACATCAGCTACTACGTGATCACCGCGTTCATCCTCGTCTACGCCACCACCTCGGCCGGCGTCTCGAAGCAGACCGCGCTCAACGCCGTGCTGATCGCGTCGGCCGTGCACTTCGCGGTGATCCCGGGCTGGGGCGCGCTGTCGGACCGGATCGGCCGCCGCCCCGTGTATCTGCTGGGCGCCGTGGGCGTCGGCGTGTGGATGTTCCCGTTCTTCTCCCTGATCGACACCGGCGGCTTCGGCAACCTGGTCCTCGCGGTGACGGTGGGCCTGGTGCTGCACGGTGCGATGTACGCGCCCCAGGCCGCCTTCTTCTCCGAGATGTTCGCGACCCGGATGCGCTACTCCGGCGCCTCCATCGGCGCCCAGTTCGCCTCGGTCGCGGCGGGCGCGCCCGCACCCCTGATCGCCACGGCACTGCTGGCCGACTACGGGAGTTCCACGCCCATCGCGCTGTACGTCATCGGCGCGGTCGTCCTGACGGTGATCGCCGTGGGGGTGGCCAAGGAGACCCGGCACAGGGATCTGTCCGAGGTCGAGTCCCCGTCCGACGCCGAGCCCGCGCCGGCCCACCCCGCGGATGCCCGCGCCGTCTGACCTTTTCCGATCCGGCCCCCGTGCGTGCCGCGTACGGGGGTCAGCGCTGTGCCGGTCCCGACAACCGGTGCAGCCGCAGGGCCAGTTGGATCTCCAGGGCGCGCGCCGGGCTCTGCCAGTCGTCACCCAGGAGGCGGCCGATCCGTTCCAGCCGCTGGGCGACCGTGTTCACATGGACGTGGAGCTCGTCCTTCGTGCGAGCCGGACTCATCCCGCAGGTGAAGTACGCGTCGAGGGTGTGCAGGAGGTCGGTGCCGCGTCGCCCGTCGTACCCGACGACCCGGCCGATCGTGCGGTCGACGAAGCCCGCGATGTCCCGGTCTCCGGCGAGCAGCAGTCCGAGGAAGCCGAAGTCCTCGGCGGCGGCTCCGTCGCCGGAGCGGCCCAGCAGACGCAGCGCGTCGAGGCAGCGCCGGCCCTCCTCGTAGGCCGCGGCCACGGCCTCGGGGTGGGCGACGAGGTTCTCGACCGGAGCGGAGGCGCCGACGGTGACCGCCTCGTGCACGGCACCGCCCAGGTGCCGGGCGGTGCGGCGGGCCGACTCCGCGGCGGTGTCGCCGGGTTCCAGGGGCAGCAGCAGGACGGTGCCGCCGTCGCGGGCGGCGGCCAGTCCGCGTCGGGTGCCGGCCAGGTGGGACGCGGCGGACCACAGGCGTCGGCGGGCGGCCGCCTCCTGATCGGCGTCGGTCGCGGCGCCGTCCAGACGGGCGGCGAGTACGACATGGGTGGCGTCGAGGTCGGCGTGCAGCCGGGACGCACGCTCGCGCAGGAGGCGCGGATCGCGGTCACGGGCGTCGAGGAGGTCGTCCAACAGCTCACCGCGCACGCGTTGTTCGGCCTCGGCCGCGGAGCGCCGGGCGAGCAGCAGCAGCGAGGTGACCATGGCGGCGCGCTCCAGAGTGCGCTGGTCGACGGGGTCCAGGCCCGGGTGGCCGCGCAGCACGAGCGCGCCGAGCAGCTCGCCGCCCGCGGCCACCGCGGCGATCCAGTCGTCCGTGTGCCGCACCGCGTGCCCCTCGGCGCGGGACTCCTCCAGGGCTTCGCCGGGTGCGTCGGCGGCCTCGGTGAACTCGACCGTGCCGTCGAGGACTTCGGAGACCGCGGCGGCCACGTCGTGGACCCCGCCGCCGCGCAGCACGAGTTCGGCGAGCCGGTCGTGGACGTCGGAGGCACGTTCGATGACCCCGCTGCGGTCCTGGATGATCTCGTGGGCCCGCTCCAGGTCGGTGAGGGCCGAGCGGGTCTCGGTGAGGAGGTTCGTGGTGTCGATGGCGGCCGCGGCCAGCGCGGCGAACGAACCGAGCAGCGCGATCTGTTCGCGCTCGAAGACGCGTGCTCTGCGGTCCGCCGCGAAGAGCACCCCGATGACGTGATGCCCCAGCATGAGCGGCACGCCCAGGATGGCGACCAGGCCTTCGTCGCGCACGCCCGCGTCGATGGCGAGGGTGTGCCGGAAGCGGTCGTCCTTGAAGTAGTCGTCGGTGACGTACGGGCGGGCCGTCTGGGCGACGAGCCCGCCGAGTCCCTCCCCCATGCCGAGCCGCAGCTGCTGGAAGCGGGCCGCCACCGAGCCCTCGGTGACCCGCATGTAGGTGTCGCCGCGTGCCGGGTCGTTCAGGCTGAGATAGGCGATGTCGGTGCCGAGCAGGGAGCGGGCGCGCTGCACGATCGCCTGGAGCACGGCGTCCAGGTCGCGCAGCCCGGCCAGGTCGTGGGCGGTCTCGAAGAGCGCGGACAGCTCGGCCTCCCGCCGGCGCCGCCCCTCCAGCTCCGAGCGGACCCGCAGCGCGAGCCGCTTGGCCTGTTCCAGCGCGACGATCCGCTCGGCCGGCCGGCCCTCGGCACGGGCGAGCAGTACCGGCTGCTCGTAGGCGTCGGCGGACGCGCCGCGGGCGAGCAGCTCCAGGAACGGCGCCTCGGCGCCGGTCGGCGCGGCAGCGTCGGAGCGGTCGGCGGACTGCACGTGATCGCTGGACATGCTCACAGGATTCACCATCTCCCGACCGCGCCGTCAGGCCTGTGGAAAACTCCACGGCCGACAGGCGCCGCCCGGCTCAATGGGCGGTCCAGCCGCCGTCGAGGAGGAGCGAGGTGCCGGTCACGAAGGACGCCTGCGGGCCGCACAGATAGGCCACGGCCTCCGCGACCTCCTCAGGCTCGATCAGCCGCTTGACGGCGCTGTCCTGCAACAGCACCTCCGACAGCACACGCTCCTCGGGGATGCCGTGCGCCCGGGCCTGGTCGGCGAGCTGCTTCTCGACCAGTGGGGTGCGCACATAGGCGGGGTTCACACAGTTCGACGTGACGCCATGGGGCGCGCCTTCGAGGGCGGCCGTCTTGGAGAGTCCCTCCAGGCCGTGTTTGGCGGCCACATAGGCCGACTTGTAGGCCGAGGCGCGCAGACCGTGGACGGAGGAGATGTTGACGATGCGGCCCCAGCCCTGGCCGTACATGTGGGGCAGCGCGCCCCGGATGAGCCGGAACGGTGCCTCCAGCATCACGGTGAGCACCGTGTGGAAGACGTCGGGCGGGAACTCCTCGATGGGGCGCACCAGTTGCAGCCCGGCGTTGTTGACGAGGACGTCGGTCCCCGCGGCCGCGAGTTCGGCGGCGTCCAGGTCGGTGAGGTCGAGGACGTGCGGTTCGAGGGTGCCAGCGAGGCCCAGGGCCCGTTCGGTGAGCGCCTCCAGGCCCTCGGCGTCCCGGTCGACCGCTCGCACCTTGGCGCCGGCGGCCGCCAGGCGCAGCGCGCAGGCGCGGCCGATGCCACCCGCGGCGCCGGTGACGAGGGCGGTGCGCCCGCCGAGGTCGAGCGAGCTGGCATGGGAGCCCGGGAGGGCGGTGCTGGCGGTCATGTCCCGACCCTAGGCAGCACCCGAGCCCCGCCCCATATGGTCACCACCCACACTTCATTCGGAAGTCATGGGTTCGAACCATGTGGGTGCGTCCGACATTGCCTGCTTGATCCTCAGATGCGCGAACTCGTTGAGCTGGGGCAGGGCGTCCACGGCGAACCAGCCCACCTCCAGCGACTCGTCGTCGTTCACCCGGGCCTCGCCGCCGAGGGCCCGGCAGCGGAACGAGATGTCCATGTACTGGCACACGTCGCCGTTGTCGTACGCGACGGCCTTGAGCGACTGGACGACGATCACCCGCTCCACCTCGCAGTGGACCCCGGTCTCCTCCTCGACCTCCCGCACCGCGCAGGCCGCGGGCTGCTCCCCCGGCTCCGGGATGCCACCGATCAGCGACCATTTGCCGTTGTCCGAACGGCGGTTGAGCAGCACCCTGCCCTCGTCGTCGAAGACCACGGCGCTGACGCCGGGCAGCCACAGCAGCTCATGGCCGATGGAGGTACGGAGGGTGCGGATGAAGTCAGGAGTAGCCATGCCCCGACCCTAACGGGCCTGATCCATTGCTCCGTTGATCTTTCCCGGGCGCCCGGCGGGCGTACGGCTACACGCCACCGGCGCGTCGCCCGCGCATCCCTGCGGCGACGGCCCAGCCCAGTCCGCCCGCGGCGACCAGCACCAGGGCGATCTCCGGCAGGACGCCCAGCCGGGTGGCGGGCGTCTGCGAGGAACGCAGCGGCACCTTCTGGACCAGGGAGTCGGCCACGAACATGCCGGTCTTCTGTGTGATCCTCCCGTCCGGCATGATGATCGCGCTGACGCCGCTGGTCACCGGCACGGTGACGGTCCGGCTGTGCTCGACGGCCCGCACCCGGGACATGGCGAGCTGCTGGTAGGTCATCTCGCTGTGGTCGAAGGTCGCGTTGTTGCTCGGTACGGAGATCAGCTGCGCTCCGTCGGTGACCTCGGAGCGCACCGCCCAGTCGAAGGCCGCCTCGTAGCAGGTGACCAGGCCGACCTTGGCGCCCGCCATGTCGAACACGCCCGGCTTGCTGCCCCGGCTGAAGTCCTGGCGGACCATCGAGGTCCAGTTGTCGTTGATCGCGCCGATGAGCGAGCGCAGCGGCAGGTACTCGCCGAAGGGCTGGATCTGCCGCTTGTCGTAGGTGTCGGTGGGCCCCTTGACCGGGTCCCACAGGATCTGCTCGTTGTAGAGCTTGCCGTCCCGCTCGACCACACCGCCGACGGAGATCGGCACGCCGATCGACCTGGCCGCCTCGTCGATGACGGCGCGTGCGTCGGCGTTGGCGAACGGGTCGATGTCGGAGGAGTTCTCCGGCCACAGCACGAAGTCCGGCTTCGCGACCTTGCCGGCCTTGACCTCGGCGGCCAGTCGCTCGGTCTCGCGCGCGTGGTAGTCGAGCACGGCGCGCCGCTGGGCGTTGAACTCCAGCCCCGCGCGCGGCACGTTGCCCTGGATGACCGCGACGGTCGCGGTGCCGACCTGGGCCTTGTCGCTCACCAGCGACCGGGCGGCCAGCGCGGCCACCACGGGCAGGACGACACTCAGCAGGGCGACGGCCGCGGCCGACCACCGCACCGCGCGCGTGCGCCGTCCCTCGACGACCAGTCTCACCACCTCGTAAAGACCGAAGCCGCACAGGACGACCGCGAAGCCGAGGACCGGGGTGCCGCCCAGCGCGGCGAGCGGCAGGAACACGCCGTCGGCCTGGCCGAACGCGATCTTCCCCCAAGGGAAGCCGCTGAAGGGCACACGCGCGCGTGCCGCCTCGCCGGCGATCCAGAGGGCGGCGGCCCACACCGGCCGGCCCGGCAGCTTCGACACGGCGGCGATGCCCGCGCCGACCAGGGCGACGAAGATCGCCTCGATCACGACGAGGGCGATCCAGGGGCCGGGGCCGACCTCCACGCCGGTCCACACCAGCAGCGGCAGCAGGAAGCCCAGGCCGAAGAGATAGCCGAGACCGAGCCCCGCCTTCCAGCTCCGGCCGCGCAGCACCCAGCCGAAGACGGCGAAGGCGGGCAGGGCCAGCCACCACAGGGTGCGCGGCGGGAAACTGACGTACAGCAGCACTCCGGAGAGCGCGGCTGCGGCGGCCGGGGCGAGACGACGCAGGAGCCGCGCCCCGCGTGATGCGGGCGCGGTCGGGGGCTTCACCTGGTCCGACTCGTCCACGGAAGTTGCGGTGACGGTCACGGTGGGAGTGTACGGCGGCATGCTCGGGCCCCGGCAATGCGGTCCGTCACGGTCACGGCGGACGTCCTGCCCCACGGCGGGCGCATCGTTCCTGCGCAACTCCGTCCAACTCGTCCACAAAGCGGCCATCAGCCGTTACGGTGTGCCGGAGTCTTCGTCGTACGGGCCGACGTCGCCACGGGCGGCGGGACCGTCTCAGGTCGGGGGCGACCGGGGTTCGGGGGGCGGGGTGGGTTCCACAGGAATGACGTCTGTGGCCGGTTCGGACGAGGACGGCGACAGACGAAACGTTTCCGACGCGGTGGGTGTCGTGGTGCTCGGGGCCTGTGCCGTCTGGTCCCTGGTCACGGCCGCCGCGCAGGGCGGGCGCCCCGAGGGCGTGCTGCTCGCGGTCCTCGCCGTGGGCGCCGGTTATGCCGCGGGGCGGATCTGCGGAGCGCTCCTGCCGGTCGCCGCGCCCTGTGCCGGTGCGCTGGCCGGGCTCGGTCTCTCGGTGGGGCTGCCCCATCTCACGCCCGGCCCGGAGATCATCGCGCCGCTGGGGCATGCCGGCGCCACCGCCGCCCTGCTGACCCTCTCGGCGGGCGCCGCGTGCTGTGCGGCCTGGTCGGCCGGGGCACCGGCCCTGCGGTTCGCCCTGCGCGCGCTGGCCGTCGGGATCACGGTGACCGCGGCCGTTCTCGGTTCGGTCGGCGGGGCCCTCGCCTGTACGGCGGTCTTGCTGTGCTCGCTCGCCGCGGGCCGGATCCGCCACCGTGGCCCGGCCCTGGCGGCGCTGGCCCTGTCCGCGGGGCTGGCCACGGGCCTGACCTGGGCGGTCGCCGGCAACGCGGTGCCGGACGGGCTGGAGGTGTCCCTCGAAGGGCAGCTGACCCGACAACGGATCGAGCTGTGGCACGACGCCCTGCACCTGGCGCGCGGGGACACGGCGTTCGGCGTCGGCCCGGGGCGGTTCGGGGAACTCAGTACGACGGCGACCGGAACCCTGCTGTCCGACGGCAAGCCCCACTCGGCGCCGCTCCAGCAGGCGGCCGAACAGGGGGTCGTCGGCCTCGCGCTGCTGGCGACGGCCTTCTGCTGGGTGCTCTACGCGCTCTGGCGTACGGGGCGGCCGACGCCGGTCGCCCTGACCGCGGGCGCGGCCCTCACCGCGCTGGCGGCGATCGCCTGTGTGGGCAACGCGCTGAGCTTCACCACGGTGTCGGCGGGGGCGGGGCTGCTGGCCGGCCTGGCGACGGCCCACCCCTTCGCCGAGGAGTCACCGGGGCAGGAGAGGGACGTACGCGCGCGTAGTGACCGGCTCGCTCCCTGAGGGGCGGGGATGTCGGCGCGTGTGCTCGGCCGGATCGTCTCAGCGGGCGACGGTGCCCGACCGCAGCCGGTCCCGGATGACCCGTACGGCCGCCTCGGCGTCGTCCACGGTGACGGTGAACGTGTGGCCGTCCCACAACTGGAGCACCACGCCCTCGCCCCGCCGTACGACGACCGCGGTGCCCTTCTCCGGGCGCCAGCGGTAGCCCCAGCCGCCCCAGTGCCGCGGGGTGACGAGCGGGTCGAACTCGGCGCCGGCGACGTGCGCCAGCGGGATGCGGCGGCGCGGCAGGCCCATGTGGCCGCAGCGCACCTCCAGGGATTCCTTGTCGACCTTGAGGCCGACGTGCACGAAGGCGAGGGTGCCGAAGAGGACCAGCAGCCCGGCCGCGATGCAGCCGACCACGGACATCGCGAGCGGGGCCACGCCGGTCGTCCACGCCGAGTCGACGGCCAGTTCGACGCCGAGCGCCACACAGGCGGCGCCGACGGGCGCCAGCAGCCACTGGATCCGGTTGGAGGCCCGGCCGGTCCAGACGTCGGGGTGCGGGGAGTGGTCGCCGCGGGGGTGGTCCCTCATGGTGACGAGACTACTCAGGTTTCGCTGCGCGGGTAACGCGTGGCGGAGAGCGACTGCTCCGGGTGGAGGCGGCGGAGGCGGGGCGTCCGTCTTGTCCGCACCCGGCGCGTGCGCCCGGTGCGAAGAACGCCCGCCGGGCTACTGGGCCGGGCTGACCGCCGTGAGGAGCCGGCCTTCCTCGTAGGCCAGCGCGGGCTCGGGCAGGCTTCCCTCGCGTCCGCTCAGCAGCACCGTCAGGGTCCCGTCGGCCGCCGCCCGGGGGGCGGGCTGCTCGCCCAGTCGGCGCAGGGCCTGGGCGGCGACCGCTCCCGCGGAGCCGTGCAGGACGAGCGGCGGGAAGCCAGGGCGCTGCACCGCGGCACGGATACGCTCGGAGACCAGCTCGTAGTGGGTGCAGCCCAGGACGACGGTCGTCACATCAGCCGGGGTCAGGGCCGCGGCCGCGGCGACGGCGGCCTCGATGGCCGCCTCGTCGGCGTGCTCCACGGCCTCGGCGAGGCCGTGGCAGGGCACCTCGGTGACCGCCACGCCGCCGGCGAAGTCCTCGATGAGTCCGCGCTGGTAGGGGCTGCCCGTCGTGGCGGGCGTCGCCCAGATCGCGAAGGGGCCGCCGCCGGCCGCGGCCGGCTTGATCGCGGGGACCGTGCCGATGACCGGGATGCCTGGTTCGAGGCGGGCCCGCAGGGTCGGCAGGGCGTGCACGGTGGCGGTGTTGCAGCCGATGATCAGCGCGTCCGGACGGTGTGCGGCGGCGGCCTCGGCGACGGCCACGGCACGCCGGGTGAGGTCCTCGGAAGTCCGGGGCCCCCAGGGCATGCCGTCGGGATCGAGGGAGAGGACGAGATCCGCGTCGGGTCGCAGACGCCGTACCGCGACGGTGGCCGCCAGCAGCCCGATTCCGGAGTCCATGAGCGCGATCTTCACCCGGCCACGATAGACGATGGGCCTCTGTGGGCCGGTCCGGTGGGGCAGACTGCGGGCGTGAGCACCATCGTGTGGACGGCCGCCGGATCACTTCTCGCCTGGCTGTGGCTGCTGCTCTGCCAGGGCTTCTTCTGGCGTACGGACGTCAGGCTGCCGCCCGGTGGGGACCCGGAGGACTGGCCGCCGGTCTGCGTGGTCGTACCGGCACGCGACGAGGCCGAGGTACTGCCCGCGAGTCTGCCCTCGCTCCTCCTCCAAGACTATCCGGGACGGGCGGAGGTCTTCCTCGTCGACGACGGCAGTTGCGACGGCACCGGGGAGCTCGCGCAGGAACTGGCGCGGCGTCACGGAGGGCTGCCGCTGACCGTGACCTCGCCCGGTGAGCCGCCGGCGGGCTGGACCGGCAAGCTCTGGGCGGTACGGCACGGCATCGGCCTGGCACGCGCGCGTGGCCCCGAGTACCTGCTGTTGACGGACGCCGACATCGCCCACGCACCGGACAGCCTGCGGCGGCTGGTCGCGGCTGCGCGCACCGGCGGCTTCGACGTCGTCTCCCAGATGGCCCGGCTGCGGGTGGCGAGCCTGTGGGAGCGGCTGGTCGTGCCGGCCTTCGTCTACTTCTTCGCGCAGTTGTATCCGTTCCGCCGGATCGGCAGGCGGGGAGCGCGCACGGCCGCCGCGGCGGGCGGCTGTGTGCTGTTGCGCACCGAGGCGGCCGAGCGGGCGCGGATCCCGGACGCCATCGCGCACGCCGTCATCGACGACGTGGCGCTCGCGCGGGCCGTCAAGGGCGGCGGTGGGCACATCTGGCTGGGGCTGGCCGAGCGGGTGGACAGCGTGCGGCCGTATCCGCGGCTGCACGACCTGTGGCGGATGGTGTCGCGCAGCGCGTACGCGCAGTTGCGGCACAACCCGCTGCTGTTGACCGGCACGGTGGCCGGGCTGGTTCTGGTGTATTTGGTGCCGCCCGTGGCCCTGATCGCGGGTCTGGCGACGGGGGATGCGTCCGCCGTGGTTCTCGGCGGGCTCGCGTGGCTGGTGATGACGGGGACGTACCTCCCGATGCTCCGCTACTACGGTCAGCCGCTGTGGCTCGCGCCCCTGCTGCCGTTCACCGCGTTCCTCTATCTCCTCATGACGGTCGATTCGGCGGTGCAGCACTACCGGGGGCGGGGCGCGGCATGGAAGGGCCGCACCTACGCGCGTCCGGACGCCGTCGTGGCGGACGAGACCTGAGCGGTCACTTCCGGCCGGGGGTCCAGTTCATGCCCCACCCGTAGACGTGGTCGACGGTCCGTTGCGGGCTCACGCCGCGCTCGGGGACCAGGTAGCGGGCCTCGCGCTGGACGACCAGGTCGCTGCCGGTGTTGGTGATCAGGGCGAGTGCGCACACCGTCGAGGGCACCGTGCACTCGTCGAGGGAGAAGTCGATCGCGGCGCCGTGCTGCGGCTGGAGGGTGACCGAGGCGTGCAGGTCGGCGAAGGACCTCGCACCTTCGTAGATGGTGACGAAGACGAGGATGCGGCGGAAGGCCCGCTGCTGGTCGAGGTTGACGGTGAGGTTCTCGCCGCTCGCGACGGCACCGGTGCGGTCGTCGCCGTCGAGGTGGATGTAGGGGGGCCGTTGCAGGGAACCGAAGGCGTTGCCGAGGGACTGCACGACTCCCTTGCTGCCGTCGGTGAGTTCGTACAGGGCGCACAGGTCGAGGTCGAGGTCGGCGTGCTGGGCGACCGCGCGGCCCAGTTTGCTGCCCCAGCCCGAGAACTGTTTGCGCACCTCCCAGTTGAGGTTGACCTTCAGGGAGCCCGAGGTGCCGCCCTGCTTGGTGAGCGACACGGAAGGGGCGGCCTTGGTGAGCGTCACTTTGCTCAGGCGCACCGGAGGTGCCGCGGGAGGGGGCGGCACGGGGGCGGGGGCGGGGGCCGTGACGGGCGCCGCCTGTTGTGGTTCGTCGACGGTGATCCCGAAGTCCGTGGCCAGGCCTTCCAGTCCGCTGCCGTAGCCCTGACCCACGGCGCGGAATTTCCAGGCACCCTGACGGCGGTAGAACTCACCGAGCACGAAAGCGGTTTCCACCGTGGCGCCGCTGCTCTCGAAACGCGCGGCCACCGAGTCGCCGGCCTCCTGGCGGACCTCGATATAAAGGCCGGGAACTCCCGCGAACGTGCCGCCGTCCGCGGAAGCCACGAGGACGATGGTCTCGACGGCGGGCTCCACGCGCGCGAGGTCGACGAGCACCGTGTCGGTCACCCGGCCGCCGACGTCTCGTTTGCCCTCGTGACGGACCGCACCGGAGGCGTGCGCGGGCTGGTTGTAGAAGACGAAGTCGGCGTCGGAGCGGACCTTTCCACCGACCAGCAGCAGCGCCGAGGCGTCCACATCGGGTACGCCCGGTCCGGAGCGCCACCCCCATTCCACCCGCAGTGCCTTCGACGGCACCGGAACGTTTGATCCTTTCGGCATGGACATGAGCGCCCCTCACGTGTCCCCGCGCCGGGCAGGTCCCGGCCCTCGCATCGGGTTGTCTACCCGGCCAACCTATTCCCCGTGACAGCGAACTCCCATGAGGAGCTCAGGAAGAGTGTCGATCAACCGCAGGTAACCCCCCAGGAACTCGGCCTTTACATGAGAATCACCTTGTACGCCGCCCCTTTTTGCCAAGTTCGCTCGCATTGGGGATCCCGCACCACTGCCGACACGGAAAACAACCCTCTTATCGGTCTCCCCAACCAGCACATCGTGGGCTTAACTTATGTGCCATGACCTCCCCCCGCTCCACTTATGGCGGCGGCTACTACTCCGCCTCCTTCCCGGACACTCCGATCTACGACTCTCTCGTGGCCGAGCGGGGCACCCCGCAGATCGCTCCGATCCGGGTCCCCGCCGCGTACGACATGCCGGGCAGTCACCTGCCCGCGCTGCCGTCGGCACTGCCCGCCCTCCCGGCGGGCCCCTCTCAGCCCACCTACGGCTATCCGCAGGCGCAGCAGCCCTCTCCGCTGCAGCAGGCGCCCGCGGCGTACATCCCGCAGCAGGCCGCGGCGCCGCGCGGTTATCCCGGGCAGCAGGCTCAGCAGCAACGGCAGCCGGGCCCCGGCATGGGGATGGGCACGGGGTACGAGGCGATGCGTCCCGCGGCTCCGCGGCCCGCGCCGGCTCCCTATCAGGACCCGTACAACAACCAGCAGTACCGCGGCTACTGAGTCCCTCCCCGGGCTGTCGTCGCCTCCTGGCACGATGGCCCCATGGGGAACGTGCAGCTGCAGTCGATTCACGTGCATCCGGTGAAGGCGTTCCGGGGACTCGCGCCCCGGGCGGCCGTCGTCGAGCCCTGGGGGTTGGCCGGCGACCGGCGCTGGGCGCTGATCGACGCCGGAGGGAAGGTCGTCACACAACGTGAGTACCCGCGCCTGGCGCGGGCCGCCGCCGAGCTGCTGCCCGGCGGCGATGTTCGTCTGTCCGCGCCCGGAATGGACGCGTTGACCGTGACCGTGCCGCGTTCGGCCGACGCGGTGCCGGTGCAGATCTTCCGCGACAAGGTCGAGGGGGTTCCGGCCGAGGACGCCGCCGCGCACGCCTGGTGCAGCGCCTACCTCGGTGCCGAGGCCCGGCTGGTCCACATGGCCGACGCCGCCGCGTGCCGGCCCCTCGACCCGGAGTTCGCACGGCCCGGCGAGACCGTCTCCTTCGCCGACGGCTACCCGCTGCTGCTGACCTCGGCGGCCTCCCTCGACGCCCTCAACTCCCTGATCGCCCAAGGTGATCACGCGGCCGAGGGACCCCTGCCGATGAACCGGTTCCGGCCGAACGTGGTCGTCTCGGGCGCTCCCGCCTGGGCCGAGGACGACTGGACGCGCCTCTCCATCGGGGAGGTCACCTTCCGGGTCGCCAAGATGTGCGGGCGGTGCGTCGTGACCACGACCGACCAGAGCACCGCCGACCGCGGCAGGGAACCCCTGCGCACGCTGGGCCGGCACCGGCGCCTGGGCGGCAAGCTCGTCTTCGGCCAGAATCTGGTGCCCCTCTCCCCCGGCACCCTGCGGGTCGGCGACCCGGTGACCGTCATCGCGTAGTGCGCGTCGGGCGCCGAGGCGCAGCCGGGAACCCCGCCCGGGGGCCCGGGCGTTGGAGGGCGTGAGAAGTCCACGGGAGGACCCGGCCACAGGTGATTTCGCTCTCTCTTTGACCGGGGCCGCGCGTGAACGGCTCCGCCGGGGTTATCACGGATCGGGGAAGGGGGTGGGAGACGGTGCGAGCGATCAGCGGACTCTGGCGCTGGCGGCACAATCCGCTGCGCCGTGCGACCGATCTGGCCGAGGCCTGGGTGGCCCTGGTGGCCCTGCTGCTGATCCTGGTCGCCGGGCCCGCGATCGGCTCCCTCGTCGGCGGCGTGACGCAGGAGGCGCTGCAGCGGTCCGCGCGGGAGCAGCGCGAGGCACGTCACCTGGTGACGGCCACCGTGGTCCGCAAACTGGACAACTCTCCTCTGGACGTCGACCCCGAGACCTCCTCCGGCCGGGATCTGCGCAGCCGCGTACAGGCCGACTGGACCGCCCCGGACGGCACCGCGCACCACGGCACGGTGCTGGCCGCCCTGCGGACCCCGCACCCCGGCGACCACTTCAGGCTCTGGACGGACGAGCACGGCCGCATGGTGGCCCGCCCGCTCGACGCCGCCACGGCGACCACCCATGCCGTCCTGGCCGGGTTCGGGGCGACCCTGCTCGTCACGGGCCTCGTCGAGGCGGGCAGACGGCTCGCGCTGTGGCGCATGGTCCGTCGCCGGTACGCCCGTTGGGACCAGGCATGGGACCGGGCGGGCCCGGACTGGGGCAGGACCGGTACCGGCTGCTGACGGCCTTCCGGCTCTGGTCAACCCACCGCCCGCTCGCACGCTACGGTGGACCGGCCGAACGTATTCGGCATCAACCCGCGTACCACGAGGTGGGGGCACAGCAACGCCATGGCACAGGGCACGGTCCAGGTGACGCACACCGGCACATCGCGCTGGCGGCGCCGCACGGGTGAGTACGCGTCGCTCGCCGCCGCCCTGGAGGCCGCGGCCGAAGGCGACGTCCTCACCATCGCCCCCGGCACCTACCGGGAGAACCTCGTCGTCCAGCGGGCGGTGACCCTGCGCGGCCCCGAGGGCTCCCCCGGTTCGGTACGCATCGCGCCCCTGGACGGGGTGCCGTTGACCGTGTCCGCCTCGGCCGTGGTGCAGGACCTGCATGTGGAGGGCCAGGACGCGGCGGCGCCCGCCCTGCTCGTCGAGGAGGGCACCCCCGAGCTCACGGACATCCGGATCGTCACGCGTTCCGCGGCCGGCATCGAGGTGCGCGGCGGCGCCCGGCCGACCGTGCGGCGCTGCACCGTCGACAACCCGGCCGGCATCGGCATCGCCGTCCTCGACGGCGGGGGCGGCGTGTTCGAGGAGTGCGAGGTCGTCGCGGCCGGCCAGGCGGGCATCGCGGTACGCGACGGCGGGCACCCCCGCCTGGACCGCTGCCGGGTGCACCACGCCTCGGGTGTGGGCCTGTCGGCGACGGGTGAGAACTCCGCGCTGGAAGCGGTGGGTTGCGAGATCTACGAGGTCCGGGGCAGCGGCGTCCAGGTCACCGGCCGGGCCACCGCGCACCTCACCGACTGCGATGTGCACCGCACCACTGCGGACGGCGTCACGCTCGACACGGACGCCGTACTGACCCTGGCCGACTGCCGTATCCACGACATCCCGGAGAACGCGATCGACCTGCGCTCGCGCTCGGTCCTCACGCTGACCCGGACGACGGTGCGTCAGTTCGGCCGCAACGGCCTGTCGGTGTGGGACCCGGGCACGCGGGTGGACGCCAACCAGTGCGAGATCTTCGACAGCACGGGCGACTACCCGGCCGTCTGGGTCAGCGACGGCGCCACCGTCGTCCTCGACTCCTGCCGGGTGCACGACGTGCCGGACGCCCTGTTCGTCCTCGACCGCGGTTCGCGCGTCGATGTCGTCGACAGCGATCTCTCCCAGGTGCGCAACACGGCCGTGTCGGTGAGCGACGGCGCCACCGCGCAGCTCGACGACTGCCGCATCCGGGACGCGGCGACCGGCGCCTGGTTCCGTGACCACGGCAGCGGCGGCACCCTCAACAACTGCACGGTGGACGGCACCCAGACCGGTGTGATCGTCACCAAGGGTGCCGACCCGACGGTGGAGCGCTGCACCGTCGACTCCCCCGCCGAAGCGGGCTTCTACGTCTCGGCGGGCGGCCGGGGCAGCTTCCTGAACTGCCGGGTCACGAACAGCGGCGGCTACGGCTTCCACGTGATCGACGGCTCCCGTACGACGCTGAAGAAGTGCCGTACGGAACGCTGCGCTCGCGGCGGGTACGAGTTCGCGGACGCCGGCCCGGACGCCGCGTCCGGGGCGGGCCCCGTGGTCGAGGACTGCACGAGCGACGAGAGCGGCGGCCCCCGCCAGCCGGCCGCGGCGGAGCCCGCCGTACAGACGGTGGGCCAGTCCTCCGGGCTGCTGGGCGCGATTCCCGGGCAGCGCAGCACCGAGCAGGAGCCGCTGGTCGCCGCCGCGGAGCCGGAGAAACCGGTGCGGACGTCGAAGGACGTGCTGGGTGAACTGGACGCGCTGGTGGGCCTGGACAGCGTCAAGCGCGAGGTCCGGGCGCTCACCGACATGATCGAGGTGGGCCGGCGCCGGCAGCAGGCGGGCCTCAAGGCCGCCTCGGTCAAGCGCCACCTCGTCTTCACGGGCTCCCCGGGCACCGGCAAGACGACGGTCGCACGGCTCTACGGCGAGATCCTCGCCTCCCTCGGTGTGCTGGAGAAGGGTCACCTCATGGAGGTGTCCCGGGTCGACCTGGTCGGCGAGCACATCGGTTCCACGGCGATCCGCACCCAGGAGGCCTTCGACAAGGCGCGTGGCGGGGTGCTGTTCATCGACGAGGCGTACGCGCTCTCGCCGGAGGACTCGGGCCGGGACTTCGGCAAGGAGGCCATCGACACGCTGGTGAAGCTGATGGAGGACCACCGGGACGCGGTGGTGGTGATCGTGGCGGGCTACACGGCCGAGATGGAGCGCTTCCTCTCGGTCAACCCCGGTGTGGCGTCCCGCTTCTCACGGACCATCACCTTCAGCGACTACAACCCCGAGGAGCTGCTGCGGATCGTCGAGCAGCAGGCCGAGGAGCACGAGTACCGGCTGGCACCGGGCGCCTCGGAGGGCCTGCGGAAGTACTTCACGACGCTCCCCAAGGGGCCGGCCTTCGGCAACGGCCGCACAGCGCGGCAGACCTTCGAGGCGATGGTCGAGCGGCATGCCAGCCGGGTCGCCCATGTCGTCGATCCGAGCAAGGACGACCTGACCCTGCTCTACACGGAGGACCTGCCCGAGCTGTCCTGAGTCCCGGTCTCGTGCCGGGGCTCCGGTACGTCCGGCCGCAGCCGGGCCAGCAGCCGTTCGCGTTCCTCGGCGAAGGCCGGGTCGGACTGGTAGTCGGAGTGGCCCAGGATCGGCGCGGGCAGCGGGTGGGCGTCGGAGCGGCCGTACTCCAGGGGGTCCTTGAGGGCGGCGCGGTCCACTTCGGGGCCGCAGTCGCCGGGCAGCCGCATCGGTCCGCCGATCGGGTCGGTGGGGCGGTGCAGATTGCGCCAGCAGTCGACGTCGTGGTGCAGGGCGCTGAGCGCGGCGGGGCCGAAGTGCGCCGGGAACCAGCGGCCGTAGAGGCGCTCCAGTGGGGAGCCGTACGTCAGCAGGGCGACGCGTTTGCGGACGGACGGGGTGAGTTGCCAGGCGGCCGCGGCGGCGAGCACGCTGCCCTGGGAGTGTCCGGACAGCACGAGCCGGCCTCCGGTGGCGCGGGTCCAGGTCTCCATGCGCCAGGTCAGGTCGGGCACCGCGCGCTCCGCGTAGCAGGGCGGCGCGAAGGGGTGGGCGGCGCGCGGCCAGAACGTGCCGACGTCCCAGAGGATGCCGATGGTGCGGCGGGCGGAGGGGTCCTTGTAGGCGCGTCGGCCCCAGGTGACGAACAGCAGGAAGCCGAGTCCGATCAGCCAGGAGCCCAGCGCCTGCGCGGTGTCCGCGGCACCCTCGACGACGGCGTACGTCCCCTGTGCGGCCTCGGCGGGTGCCTGGTCGGTGCGCTGCGCCCCCACCAGGGCTCCGGCGCCGAGGAGGAGGGTCGTGACGGCGGTGGCCGCGACGAGGAGGGGGCCGCGGTCGGTGAGGGTGGCCATCGCCCGGGTCCGCGCGATACGGCGGGTGCGGGTGGCGTCCGAGGACGCGCCGGGGTAGTCCTGGTCCATCGTGGCCAGTTCGGCCCGCTGCAACAGCCAGGTCCGCCGCGCCAGCAGAGAGCACAGCACCAGCAGCACGAGGAGCACCGCCGGGATCACGGAGGCCTGCCAGGTCAGCAGGACCGGCGGGCCGGGGATGTTCGTGCCGGTGCCGTCCAGCCAGTCGGCGACCCGCTGGGATACCCCGCCGGACATGACCCCGCCCAGTGCGCAGGCCAGCGTCGCGACGGCGGGTCCGCCCAGGCCCCGCATCGCGGCGCGCGCATCGGGACGGGCGCGGTGCAGGACATGGGCGACCACGCCGAGGGCGATCACCAGCAAACCCTGGACCAGGGCGATGGCGCCGAAGGTCAGGTCTCCCGGCAGCCGGCCGGACGACTCCCAGCCGGGGCGCTCCCACCCGGCGTACACGGCGGCGAGGACGAGCAGGGCGACGGCGGTGAGCGGCAGCAGTCGTACCAGACGGGCGTCGAGTTCCCGGTCGAGGCGGTGCTCGCTGCGGCCCCGGCGGCAGACCACCCACACCACGCCCGCCGCTGCGGCGACCAGTGCCACCTCCAGGAGCCGGCCCAGCACGTCGAGGAGTACGGGTCCGCCGGGCCGGTGGTCGAAGCGTGCGGCGGAGGTGCCGACCGCGGCGGCGACGGTGAGCAGTCCGGCGACGGTGTGGGCGGCACGCAGCCGGGCCACCAGGCGGCGGCCGTACCAGAAGCCGGGCCGGTTGAGGGCGGTGCGGCCGGTCTCCTCGTCGGGTTCGGGGGTGCGGGCCATCGGCTGCTGGGACTCGTACGCGCTCCAGGTGCGGTGGGAGAGGTACCACAGCAGGGCGGTGAGCGCGGCCGGCAGCAGGGCCGCGAGGGCGAGGCGGCGGCCGGGCCTGCTCCACCAGCCGTCGTCCGAGACCGCGGGTGACAGGAAGCCGAGCCAGGTGTGCCGCTCGGCGCACGCGCGCGTGCCCGCGCACTGCCAGGCCGCCAGGTCGAGGGCCACCTCGCAGACGGCCGCGACGAGCAGCACGGTCAGGGCCAGTCCCGCGAGGCGCACCAGCAGCCCGTACAGCCGCACCGTCCGTTTCCGGCCGCGCGCGGTGGGGCGCATCCAGTGGGCGAGGTTGACGACCATGAAGGGCAGCAGCAACAGCCACAGGGCGCGGGTGCCGTTGCCGGAGGTGAGGTTGCACCACACGTAGGCCTCGGGCACCGGCCGGCCGCGGTGGTCGTGTGGTCCGGACTCGGCGTCGACGTCGTCGGCGCGCCGGAAGACGGCCGCCGTGTCGTCGCCGGTGATCCGCACGGTACGCGGATCGTCGAGCATCTTCTCGGGTGTGGTGCCACCGACCCCGTGGACCAGGAGTTCCAGGGCGGTTCCGGTTTCCTCGGGCCGCCGGTCGCAGCCGTCGGATCCTGTTGTCGAGACATGTTTCCGCGCACGTTCCACTGTTCGCACTTCCCCCGTGACGCACTGTCGGCATCTGTCTGTGCGGGCACCAGGATCTCTCTTCGGCGACCGCGGCACATCTCTCGTCACGGAATCTCCCCGATCCGGGTGAAGGCCGACGGCAGGGAAGCGGCCCCGGTGGCATGTCCGCGGCGGGACGGTCGGTGGCGCGACCCGTCGCGGCCCGTGCGAGGATGGGACGTCCGCGGACCGGGGACAGGCAAAACGTCCATGTGGCAGGGGGTGCGCGGGGCATGTCGGATCAGGTCGAGGCGAGAGGAACCGGAGCGTACGTGAGTGAGAATCAGAACCTCCTCGCGGAGCAGCGACGCGCTCTGATCCTGGACGAGGTCCGGCGCCGCGGCGGCGTCCGCGTCAACGAGCTGACCCGCAAGCTCGGCGTGTCGGACATGACCGTACGGCGTGACCTCGACGCGCTGGCCCGCCAGGGCGTCCTGGAGAAGGTGCACGGCGGCGCGGTCCCGGTGGTCGAGGCGAGCACGCACGAGCCGGGCTTCGAGGCGAAGTCCGGGCTGGAGCTGACCGCCAAGGAGGACATCGCGCGGGCCGCGGCCGAACTGGTCGTGCCGGGCAGCGCGATCGCGTTGTCGGGCGGGACGACGACGTTCGCGTTGGCACACCGGCTGGTCGACGTGCCGGATCTGACCGTCGTCACCAACTCGGTGCGGGTGGCCGACGTGTTCCACGTGGCGCAGCGCACCTCGGGCCCCCGCCAGGGTGCGGCCACGGTCGTGCTGACCGGCGGGGTCCGCACCCCCTCGGACTCGCTGGTGGGGCCGGTGGCGGACCAGGCCATCGCGGCACTCCACTTCGACCTGCTGTTCCTCGGTGTGCACGGCATATCGGTCGAGGCCGGCCTGTCGACGCCCAACCTCGCGGAGGCCGAGACCAACCGGCGCCTCGTGCAGTCGGCGCGCCGGGTCGTGGTGGTCGCCGACCATACCAAGTGGGGGACGGTGGGCCTGAGTTCGTTCGCCGCGCTGGAGCAGGTCGACACGCTGGTGACGGACGCCGGGCTGCCCGGCGAGGTGCGCGCGGAGATCTCCGAGCATCTGCGGCGCCTGGTGGTGGCGGGCGAGCCCGACGAGGGTACAGACGGCTGACTGGCCGTCAGCTAGGGTGACGCTGCCCGGTCAACGCCTGCCTCCCCCAAGGGGGTTTTGCCCATGGCCCGTCAACTGCGCCCGGTGGGGATCGAGTTCGTCGAGTCCGCCCCCGTACGGCTGGTCTTCGCCCGGGAGATCTCCGCTTCTCCCGCCCTGGTCTTCCACGCGCTGGCCAAGGACGTGCCCGGCTGGGCCGACTGGTTCGGTGCGGTGACGTTCGCCCGCCCCTTGGACGAGGGCGATCGGCGCGAGGTCCGGCTCAGGGGCGGGACGCGCTTCCTGGAGACGGTCCTCGTCGCCGAGGAGGCCGAGGTGTACACCTATCGCGTCGACGAGACCAACGCGCCCGGCCCCCGGGCCCTGGTCGAGGAGTGGCGACTGAGCCCGGCGGGCACCGGCACCCGGGTGCAGTGGACCTTCGCCGTCGACCTGCCGGCGCCGTTCCGGCTGGGCATGACGGTCGCGCGCGGGGGCCTGGGTCGGGTCTTCCGGGACGCCGTCACCTCGCTCGACCGGCATGTGGCGCGAAGCTAGCCTCGGCGGCCGGTGGGGCTCAGCGCCAGACGCCCGTCTCCAGCAGCGAGTCGATCGCCGCCGCGTAGGGGGCGATGTCCAGGTGCTGTTCGGCGAGCCAGGTGTCCGAGTAGTACTTGTCGAGATAGCGGTCCCCCGGGTCGCACAGCAGGGTGACCACGCTGCCCTGTCCGCCCTCCGCGACCATCTCGGCGACGATCTTCAGCGCGCTCCACAGCCCGGTGCCGGTCGAGCCGCCCGCCTTGCGGCCGATGCGCTGCTCCAGGGCGCGGACGGCGGCCACACTGGCGGCGTCCGGGACCTTCATCATCCGGTCGATGGCGCCCGGCACGAAGCTCGGTTCCATGCGCGGGCGGCCGATGCCCTCGATGCGTGAGCCGCAGTCGCACGTGACGTCCGGATCGCCGGTGGTCCAGCCCTCGAAGAAGCACGAGTTCTCCGGGTCGGCGACACAGACGCGGGTGTCGTACTGCATGTAGTGCACATAGCGGGCGAGGGTCGCCGAGGTGCCTCCGGTGCCGGCCGTCGCGACGATCCACGCGGGCTCCGGGAACCGCTCCAACCGGAGCTGGCGGAAGATGGATTCGGCGATGTTGTTGTTGCCACGCCAGTCCGTGGCCCGTTCCGCGTAGGTGAACTGGTCCATGTAGTGACCGCCGGTCTCCACCGCGAGGCGGGCGCAGCCCTCGTACATCTGCCGTGGGTCGTCCACGAAGTGGCACTGGCCGCCGTGGAACTCGATGAGGCGGATCTTCTCCGCGCTCGTCGTGCGCGGCATCACGGCGATGAAGGGCACACCGATCAGTTTCGCGAAGTACGCCTCGGAGACGGCCGTCGAGCCGCTGGACGCCTCGATCACCGGACGGCCGGGCCGGATCCAGCCATTGCAGAGGCCGTAGAGGAAGAGTGAGCGGGCCAGCCGGTGTTTGAGGCTGCCGGTCGGGTGGGTCGACTCGTCCTTCAGGTACAGGTCGATGCCCCACTTCTCGGGCAGGGGGAAGCGGAGCAGGTGGGTGTCGGCGGAGCGGTTGGCGTCGGCCTGGACCTTGCGGACCGCTTCTTTCAGCCAGCCGCGGTAGGCCGCGTCGCTGTGGTCGACGTCGAGGGTTTCGCCGGTTCGGGCCTTCTGGGGGGTGCTCACGGCGGGGGCTCCTTAGGCTGCGCGCCGACGGCGCGTCGCGCAGCCGCCACAGCGATCATAGACACCTTCCGCACACTCCTCACCTGCATAAACACACCTTTGAGCACCTCAAAGGCACCCCTGGGGCAGGGCGTCGCGGAGCGGCGGGGGCGCATTCGCGCGAGTGCTCCGGGCGCCCTGGGAGAGGTCGCCGTGCGTACTGGTGCTCGACGTCGGGGGCGGGCAGACTTCCCGACGGGACGAAGGTCCCGAACGGGGGCGCACACTGGATCACGACAGGAACAGGACGACGGCCCCCGCGGCAGCGCGGGTCGGGTCACCCACACGCACAAGGGGGCGGAGCGGGATGGCGGAGCCGGAGTTCACGGCCACAGGCGTGCGGATAGGGAAACGGCTGCGCTCGCTCACCCGGGCCGGACAGGTCCGGATCAGCGACGGCAGGCTGGAGTTGCTGACCAGTTACGGCAGCGAGATCGACAGCGCGCCGGTGCAGGCGGTGCGCGCCTCCAAGCCGTGGTTCGTCCCGGAGGACCGGGCGCTGGCGGACCTCAACGGCAACCGGTATCTGCTGACCCTGGGCGAGCACGATCCCGCCCCGGGCGAACCAGGGCCGCCCGCGGCCAGCCGGTTCATCGAGGCCGTACGGCGGGCCGCGGGCCGCAGCGGCTGAAGCACCGCGAGTTGCGGGACCGCACCCACTGAGTCACGCTGGTCCCACGTCACTCTGGGTTTACCGGCGATAACGCTGCGAACCAGCCCCGCCGGCCACGCCAGCAGGCGGCCACGTCACGCGGGCACGCCGCTGGATCGATCCGAACTCCGTGTTCTTCCGGACCCACGTCGGGGAGTCGCAGCCGTGATCAGTCACCCGAACAGGCAGTGCGCGGTGGAGCTCCAAGCCCTGCCGTCGCGGATCGGCCAGGTCCGCAGAATCGTATCTGCGCAGTTGCGCTACTGGCATCTCGATCCCCTCATAGACCGGGCCGCGCTCGGTGTGACGGAGCTGTTGGCCAACGTCCACCGGCACGCCCAGCCCGACAAGACGTGCACCGTGGAGATCGAGCTGCTGCTCGACCGTCTCATGGTCTCGGTGCACGACCACGACCCGCGTCTGCCGGTCCTGGAGGACGCCGAGGCGCTCGCCACGTGCGGGCGGGGGCTCGCGATGGTCGCGGCGGTCAGCGAGAGCTGGGGCGCCCGTCCGGACGGCGAGTGCGGCAAGGTCGTGTGGTTCACGCTGCCCACGCCCTCGGCCGCACGGCCCGCCGAGCGCCCGACGCGGCGGGCGGTCGCGGACAAGCCCGCGCACCGCTTCGTGGAGGTCGCGCACACCGTCGACCTGCACCGGCCCGAACACGCTCCCGCCCGGTCCGCCGTTGCCGGCTGACCGGGCGGTGACCGGTTGGACGGGTCGTTCACCTTCGGGCCCCCTCGGCCGGTGCCGAGCCGGTGCGTGGGCCCAGTGCGGGTCGGTGGGCCCTCACCACTACTCGGTGGCTATGGCCCGCAGCACGTCCAGGCGTCCCGCTCGGCGCGCCGGACGCAGGCTCGCCAGAGCTCCCGCCGCAAGGCCCACCAGCGCCACGACCGCCAGTTGCAGAGGCGGCATCGCGAAGGCGAAGGTGCTGTCGCTCACCCCGTCCGAGGCCTTGACCAGCACCCAGCCGAGGAAGCCGCCGAGGGCGAGCCCGCCGACCGTGCCGAAGGCGGCGACCAGGACCGACTCCCAGCGGACCATGGCCCGTAGTTGGGACCGGGTCTGGCCGACGGCCCGCAGGAGACCGAGTTCGCGGGTGCGCTCGTGGATCGCCAGGGTCAGGGTGTTGGCGATGCCGAGGAGCGCGATGAGGACCGCGAGGGCGAGCAGGGCGTAGACGAGGGTCAGCATCATGTCGATGCCGCCGGCCGAGGACTGCGCGTACTCGTCCCGGGTCTGCACCTCGGGGTTGCCGTAGCGCTCGGCGACCTTTCCCACCGCCGCCCTGCCCGCGTCCGTGCTCACGCCGTCCTCGAAGGAGACCGCGACGAGGGTGTCGGAGTCCTGGGTGCGGTGCGGGGCCCAGGCGGCGCGGGTGATGACGTAGTCTCCGGCGAGTTCGGACCGGCCGTAGACCGCGCGGACCGTGAAGGTCTCCGTCCTGCCGTCGGTGAAGGTCAGGCGCGTCCTGTCCCCGGTGGCCAGGCCCTGCTTGTCGGCCTCCGTCCTGGTGAGGGCGATGCCGTCGGTGCCAAGAGCACGCAGGGAGCCGTCGATCCTGCCGAGGTCGAAGGTCCGTTCCAGGGCGAGCGGGTCGGTGATCGTCAACGCCCTTCCCCTGCCGTCGACTTCGGCGACCCCGCGGCCGAGTCCGACGGCCGTGTCGACCTCGGGCAGTGCCTGGACCGCCGCGGCGAGCCGGGGGCTCAGGCCGCTGCCGCCCGCGCCGAACGAGGGGGTGCTGACGGCTACGTCCCCGGCGAAGGACCGGGACACCGTCTGGTCCATGGTCGCCTTCAGCGAGGCGCCGAAGACGGTGAACAACGAGACCACGGCCACACCGATCATCAGGGCACTGGCGGTGGCGGCCGTCCGCCGCGGGCTGCGCAGGGCGTTGCGCCGGGCGAGCCCGCCGGTCACGCCGCGCAGCCGGTCCAGGGGGCTGCCGAGGACCCGTACGGCGGTGGTCGAGGCGACCGGGCCGAGGACCACGAAGGAGACCAGGGCCAGGACGGCACCGCCGCCCGCCAGCCACAGGGACGGCGAGACCAGGACTCCGGTGAGAGTGACCGCGACGGCGAGGGCGCCGAGGCCCGTACCGGTGACGGCCCGGGCCCGGGAGGCGCCGGTGGTGTCGACGGCCGTCTCGCGCAGGGCTGCCAGGGGCGCGGTGCGGCCGGCGCGTACGGCGGGCAGCAGCGCGGAGCCGAGGCAGACCACGATGCCGACCGCGAGCGGCAGCGCCATGGACAGCGCGCCGACGACCAACTCGCCGTCCGGGAACGGAAATCCGATGGCCGGGAACAGGGCCTGGAGTCCGGCGGCGACACCGATGCCGCCCGCCAGCCCGGCGGCCGACGCGCACAGGGCCACGACGCTCGCCTCGACCAGGGTCGCCGCGGTGACCTGCCGGCGGGAGGCGCCCAGGGCGCGCAACAGGGCGTTCTCACGGGCGCGTTGGGCGACGACGATCGCGAAGGTGTTGTGGATGGAGAAGGTCGCGACCAGCAGAGCCACGCCGGAGAACACGAGGAGGAAGGTGGTGAAGAGGGTCAGGAACTGGCTGGAGATCATGTCGGTGTTCTCCGCGGCCGACTCCTGGCCGGTGAGGGCCTCGACTCCTTTGGGCAGTACGGGAGTCAGCCGGTCCACGAGCTCCTGTTGGCTGACTCCGGGCCCGGCCCGCACCTGGATGCCCGACGCCTCGCCCGGGCGGGCCGTGAGGTACTTCTCGGCGTCAGCCTGTGTCATGCCGGTGAAGGTGACCTGGGCCATGCCGTCCTCACCGCCGAAGGTCGCCAGGCCCACGATCGTCACCTCGACGGGATCGGGGGTGCGCAGGGTCGTGGTGTCGCCGATCCTCAGGTCGCCCTTCTCGGCGGCACCGCGGTTGACGACGACCTCGCCGGACTTCCGCGGGGCACGTCCCTCGGCGAGGCGGTAGGAGTTGAGTTCGGGATCGGCGATCCAGTTGCCGGCGAGAGTGGGCGGGCCCTGGCCGCCGATGGGCTTGCCGTCGGCGCCCACGAGTTGGCCGGCGCCCTGGATGTTCGCAGCGGCGGCCTCGACGCCCGGGACCTTCTCGACGGTGTTCACCAGGTCGGTGCCGACCGGTTGCCGTACCCCCTCGCTCTCCCCCGGCGTGGTGATGGCGTCGGCGCTGCGGACCACGGCGTCGGTGCCGCTGGTCGCGTTGCCGAACATGGTGTCGAAGCCGGCGCGCAGGGTGTCGCCCATGACGAGCGTCCCGGCGAGGAAGGCGACACCGAGGAACACCGCGAGGAACGTCCCGGCGAAGCGCCGCCTGTGGGCGCGCAGGGAGGACATGCTCAGTCGCACGGAGGCGTTCACGAGGGCACCTCCAGGGCCTTCATGCGGTCCAGGACCTTGTCGGCGGTCGGGGCTTCCATACGGTCGACCAGGCGTCCGCCCGCGAGGAACACGACCTCGTCGGCGTGGGCGGCGGCGACCGGGTCGTGGGTGACCATGACGACCGTGCGGGCCGTCTGGCGCACGGTCCGGCCGAGCAGCCCGAGGACCTCCGCGCCGGAACGGGAGTCGAGGTTGCCGGTCGGCTCGTCGGCGAAGACGACGTCGGGGCGTCCGGCGAACGCCCGGGCCACGGCGACGCGTTGCTGCTGTCCGCCGGAGAGTTCGGAGGGACGGTGGTGGAGGCGGTCGCGCAGTCCGACGACGTCGATCAGGGCGTCGAGCCATTCCTGGTCGCCTTGGTCGCCCTTGCCGCCCGCGAGGTCCAGGGGCAGCCTGATGTTCTCCGCGACGGTCAGGGTCGGCACCAGGTTGAAGGCCTGGAACACGAAGCCGACTCGGTCGCGGCGCAGGAGGGTGAGGCGGCGGTCGTCGAGCGTGCCCAGTTCGGTGTCGCCGATGTGGGCGGCGCCCGCGGTGAGGGAGTCGAGACCGGCCGCGCAGTGCATCAGGGTGGACTTGCCGGAGCCCGAGGGCCCCATGATCGCGGTGAAACGTCCGGCCGGGAAGTCGACGCTCACCCCGTCCAGGGCCCGCACGCCGGTGTCGCCGCTGCCGTAGACCTTCACGGCGTCGACGACCCGGGCGGCCGGCGACGTGCCGGTGGTCGTGGTGGTCGTGGTGGTCATGCCGCGCCGCCCTTGCCGGTGCGGCCGAACTGCTCGTCCAGGACCGACAGCCGGGTCCAGTACTCGTCCTCGTCGATCTCACCGGCCGCGAAGCGGCGGCCGAGCATCGCGATCGGCGAGTCGCCGGACGGGCCCGCGTCGGCCGCCGCGGCGCGCCACGGTCCGCGACGGCCGCGTCCGGCGGTGCGCCGCAGGATCGTGACGACACCGACCACGACCGCCGCCCAGATCAGCGGGAAGAACAGGATCCACGGGCCGGGTCCGCCGTCCCAGTTCGCCAGGGTCTGCATCTCGGTTCATCTCCCTAGAGGGTTGTTCGAGGGGTCTTCCGGTGATGCTTCGAGACTGGCTCCGGAGAGGGGGCCCGGTCGTCGTACGGCCAGCGGCAGTGCGTGTACCTCCCGGGGAGTACGCGCGGGTGCGGTGGCTGCTCCTCGGACACTCGATTTCTGTACCTACTAGTATGTACAGTGGGTGGATGAGCACCTCGGAGCGACTGATCGAGTCCACCCGTGAGCTGTTGTGGGAGCGCGGCTATGTGGGCACCAGCCCCAAGGCCATCCTGGAGCGCGCGGATGCCGGGCAGGGCAGCATGTACCACCACTTCAAGGGGAAGCCGGACCTCGCCCTGGCCGCGATCCGGCGGACGGCCGAGGAGTTGCTGGCTACCGCCGAGGGAGTACTCGACGGCCCGGGAACGCCGCACGAGCGGATCGAGGCCTATCTGCGGCGCGAGCGCGACGTGCTGCGCGGCTGTCCGATCGGGCGGCTGACGATGGACCCGGACATCATCGCTGACGACGCACTGCGCGCACCGGTCGACGAGACGCTCGACGTGATCCGTGAACGGATCGCCGCCATCGTCGAAGAGGGCAAGGAGCAGGGGCAGTTCGCGCCCGCGCTGGACGGCGAGGAGATCGCCGCCGCCGTCCTCGCGACCGTCCAGGGCGGTTATGTCCTGGCCCGCGCCTCCGGTTCACCGGCCGCGTTCGACACCGGCGTCCGGGGGCTGCTGTCGCTGCTCTCGCAGGCCGGCCCCGCCTGAGGAGGCCACCCGATGCACGCCATGCAGTACGAACTCACCCTGCCCGCCGACTACGACATGGGCGTCATCCGCGACCGGGTCGCCCGGTCGGGCCAGCTGCTCGACCACTGGGACGGCCTGGGCGCCAAGGCGTTCCTGATGCGCGAACGCGGCATCGACGGCTCGTCCGTCAACCAGTACGCGCCGTTCTACCTGTGGAACACCCTGGAGGGCATGAACACCTTCCTGTGGGGCGGCGCCTTCCAGCGCATCCCCGACGACTTCGGGCGGCCGTCGGTCCGGCAGTGGACGGGGCTGGCCCACGAGGAGGGCGGTGCGGTCGGCGCCCCCGCGCGGGCCGCGGTGCGCCACCGGGAACGGATCCCGGACGGAGTCGAGTTGGCCGCGGCCGTGGCGGACGCCGTGGGCGAGACAGCGCGTCTGGCCGGGGAGGACGGTGTGGTGCTGGCGGCGACCGCCGTGGACACCAGCCGTTGGGAGCTGGTCCACTTCTCGCTCTGGGCACACCGGACCCCGAAGGCCGAGGGCGAGGTGTTCCAGGTGCTGCATTTGTCGGCACCGGGTCTGGACCGGCTGCCGCGGGGGCGGCGATGGTGAGCGCGGTACGTACGGTGCTCGGGGACGTGCCGCCCGAGGCGCTGGGCGTCTGCGACGCGCACGACCACCTGTTCTTCAGGAGTCCCCGGCTTCCGGGCCAGGAACTCCAGCTGCTGTCCGCCGCCCGCGCGGAGTTGGCGGCGTTCCTCGCGCAGGGCGGCGCCAGCGTGGTGCAGTGGACGCCGTACGGGCTGGGGCGGCGGGCCGCCGATCTGCCGGCGCTGTCCCGGGAGACCGGCGTGGCCGTGGTGGCCGCGACCGGGTTGCACCAGGCCGTCCACTACGACGACGGGACGCTCGCCGGGTTGCGGGGCCGGCTCGCCGAGGTCTTCGTCGCCGAACTGACCGAGGGCATCGGCACATCGGGGGTGCGGGCCGGGCTGATCAAGGTCGCGGGTGGGTTTCACGGCCTGGACGCGCACGCCCGCCGGACGATGCGGGCGGCGGCCGAGGCCCACCGTGCGACGGGGGCGCCCATCGCCGTCCACCTGGAGCAGGGCACCGGCGCCTTGGACGTACTGGACCTGCTGTGCGGCGAGTGCGGGGTGCCGCCGCACCGGGTGATCCTGGGGCACCTGAACCGCTCCCCCGACGCCAGGGGTCATCTCCTGGCCGCGGAATCGGGCTGCTATCTCGCTTTTGACGGACCCTCCCTCGCTCACCACGCCACGGACTGGCGGATGCCGGGGGTCGTCCGGGCGCTCGTCGACGCGGGTCACGGAGACCGTCTGCTGCTCGGCGGTGACACCACGACCGCGGCGGCACGCTCGGTCAACGGCGGCCCGGGGATGCCGTATCTGCTGCGCCGGGTGCGGCCACGGCTCGCGCTCGACCTGGACGAGGAGGTCGTGGAGCGGATGTTCACCCAGAACCCCGGCCGGGCGTTCGCGGTGGAGTGGCGCCGACCGTCCACGCGGGGGAGCTGACGGGACGTGGGCGACGGCGGTGTCCACGGACGGCCGGAGCTGCGCAGCAGCGGCCTGAGCCTCGTGGACGGGACGGGTGTCGAAGGCCCTCGGGAGGGAGGTGTCCACCGGGTCGTCGGGCACCGGGCAGACGGTCCGCTCGTACGCGGCCGGGAGGCGCGGGCCCCGGCGGCGGGCTCCCGGACGGGCGGTGCGGGAGCAGTTGTCGGCCAGGGGCCGCGTCCCGGGCCTGTACATGGGGCAGCAGCGAGTCGACGGACTCGTTGACGATCTCCGACCACGGGTGACCTCGCTCGGCGAACGCGTCGGCCTGGGCCGGCAGGGTGGCGACGAGGACACCGGCGGTGAACGGGTCGACGGGCAGCTCCCGTTCGCTCCTGAGGGACCGCACCCGGGCGTCGACGGACCACATGAGGGATCCGCCGATCTCGCTCATCGGGCGGGCTCGTCGACCTGTGGAGCCCGTGCCGTTGAGCTAGGGCGTGGTCCTGCCGACGTCGAGGTGGTCCAGGTGGGCGAGGTTCTCGCGGTCCTCGGTGTCCTCGCCGGCCGTGGCGGTGAACCAGGCGTCGAGGATCTCCCTGAGCAACGGCTCGGACGTCAGTCGCAGGCTCAGCGCCAGGACGTTGGCGTCGTTCCAGCGGCGGGCGCCGTCCGCCGTGTAGGCGTCCGTGCACAGGGCGGCGCGTACGCCGGGCACCTTGTTCGCGGCGATCGAGGCCCCGGTGCCGGTCCAGCAGCACACGACGGCCTGGTCCGCCGTCCCGGTGGCGACCGCGCGGGCGGCGGCCGAGGAGCAGGTGGCCCACCGGGGGTCGTCGCCGGGGCGCAGCGCGCCGTACGGCACCACCTCGTGGCCGCGTGCGCGCAGTTCCGTGACGAGGGTGTGCGCCACGGGTTCGTCCATGTCCGAGGAGACGGAGATCCGCATGACCCCGAGCCTACCCGCGGGGGCGTGCACGCCCCCGGCGCGCGCGTCGGGCAGGAGACGTGGGCGTCACTCGGCGAGCGCCCCCAGCGGGTCGTCCAGGACCGGCTGCCAGGCCAACTCGGCCGCGCCGACCAGGCTGTTGTGGTCGAGGGTGCAGGCCAGGATGGGCACGCCGCCGCTCTGTCCCCACAGGCTGCGGTCGGCGACGACCGCGCGCAGCCGGTCCGGGTCGGCGTCCAGCAGGGTGCGGTGCAGACCGCCGAGGATGATGCGGTCCGGGTTGAGGATGTTCACCAGGCCGGCGAGGCCGAGGCCGAGTCGGTCGATGAGCGCCTCGGTGGCGGTGCGGACGGCCGGGTCGTCGTAGTGGTCGCGGATCAGGTCGTGGGACTGCTGGAGCAGGGAGACCTCGGGGCCCGGGGCGCGGCCCGCCGCGGTGAGGAAGGCGAGCGGGTCGGCCTCGACGTCCAGGCAGCCGCGGCTGCCGCAGTGGCAGGGGCGGCCCTCGGGGTTCACGGTGAGGTGGCCGACTTCGAGCGCCAGACCCGAACTCCCGGTGTGCAGACGCCCGTCGAGCACCAGCGCGCCACCCACGCCCCGGTGTCCGGTGGCCACGCACAGCAGGTCCCGGGCGCCGCGGCCCGCGCCGTGCCGGTGTTCGGCGAGCGCGGCGAGGTTGACGTCGTTGCCCGCGAAGGCCGGGCCGGTGAGGCCGGCCGCGCGCACGCACTCGGCGAAGATGCGGCGCACCGGGGCGCCCACCGGCCACGCGAGGTGCAGCGGGTTGAGCGCGAGTCCGTCGGGCTCGGCGACCGCGGACGGAACGGCCAGCCCGGCACCCACACAGCGCCGCCCTGTCGCGCGCAGCAGGTCGGCGCCGGCCTCCACGACGGACCGCAGGACCTTGGCCGGATCGGCCTCCACGGTCTCGCAGCCGGGCGCGGTGGCGACGATACGGCCGCCCAGACCGACCAGCGCGGCCCGGAACCCGTCGGCGTGCACCTGCGCGGCCAGGACCACCGGGCCGTCCTCGGCGACCGCGAGCCGGTGCGAGGGCCGGCCCTGCGAGCCGGCCGCCGCGCCGGGCCGGGCGTCGACGCGGATCAGTCCGAGCGCCTCCAGCTCGGCGGCGACCGCTCCGGCGGTGGCTCGTGTGACACCGAGCTCGGCGGTCAGTACGGCGCGGGTCGGCGCGCGTCCGGTGTGCACGAGCTCCAACGCGGGCCCGAGCGCTCCGCGCCCCCGGTCCAACCGCGCCCTCGAGGTGGTTCCTTCCCCCGCCGTCCGGGGGTCCGCCTTGCCGCTCATGAGGGCGAGTCTCCCATGATCCGCTCGCCCTCAGGCCTCCAGACCGCTCACCCGGAGCGTGATGTTCAGCCGCCCGGTCAGACCCAACTCCGGGGGTGCGCTGCCCACGTGGATCCGGGGCACCCCGTGGTAGGCGAGCCGGGACGGGCCGCCGAACACGAACAGGTCGCCGCTGCGCAGTTCGACGTCCGTGTAGGGCCGGCTCCGGGTCTGGGGGTTCCCGAAGCGGAAGACGCAGCTGTCGCCGAGGCTCAGGGACACCACCGGCGCGTCCGACGTCTCGTCGCTGTCGCGGTGCATGCCCATACGGGCGTCACCGTCGTAGAAGTTGATCAGTGCGATGTCGTACGGCTCCGGTGCCGCGCCCAGGGCGTCCCGCACCGCGTCCCGGCCCAGCTCGCCCAGCCAGGCCGGGAACGGCTTCACCGGCGTGCCGTCGCCGTCGACGGCCGTGCGGGCGTAGGCGTACGGATGCCAGTGCCAGCCGAGACAGACCTGGCGGGCGGTCATCGTGCCGCCGCCGGGGGTGTGGACGGTGCGGAGGCCGGCCGGTGGGCGGGCCCACTGCCGGCAGGCCTCGATCAGCTCGCGCTGTCGGGCCGTCTCCAGCCAGTCCGGCACGTGCACCGCGCCGGGCGCGACCTCCGTGGGGGCCCTGGGGAACAGCTCGGCGTCCATGGGGCCATCCTGCCCGACAGCTCTGAGCTGCGGCTCGGTTAGCCTGGACGCACGATGACCGACCGTATGACGACTCCCTGGGGCGAGCTCGCGCTGTCCCGTTTCCCCGAGGACGCACGTGACGGGCTCCGCGCCTGGGACGCCTCCGACGACTATCTCCTCGCGCATCTCGCCGGTCAGGGCGTCCCGCTGTCCGGCACGGTCGTGGTGGTCGGTGATCGCTGGGGCGCGCTGTCCACGGCGCTCGCTGCGCACCGGCCGGTGCAGATCACCGACTCGTACCTGGCCCAGGAGGCCACCCGGGAGAACCTCGTGCGGGCCGGTGTCGAGACCGGCGCGGTGCGGCTGCTGACCACGCAGGATCCGCCGCCCGAGCGGGTGGACGTGCTGCTGGTGCGGGTGCCCAAGAGCCTGGCACTGCTGGAGGACCAGCTGCTGCGGCTGGCGCCCGCGGTGCACGCGGGCACGGTCGTCGTCGGCACCGGCATGGTGAAGGAGATCCACACCTCGACGCTGCGGCTGTTCGAGCGGATCCTCGGTCCGACCCGCACCTCGCTCGCGGAGAAGAAGGCCCGGCTGATCTTCTGCACGCCGCGACCGTCACCGGAACGGGCCGGCAATCCGTGGCCGTACCGCTATGACCTCCCCGACGGCATCGGTCCGGTGTCGGGCCGTACGGTCGTCAACCACGCGGGGGTCTTCTGCGCGGACCGGCTCGACATCGGCACCCGGTTCTTCCTGCGGCATCTGCCGGAGGGCGGCGGCGGTCGGCGGGTGGTGGACCTGGGGTGCGGGAACGGCGTCGTCGGTACGGCGATGGCGCTGGCCGACCCCGGGGCCGAGGTGCTGTTCGTGGACGAGTCGTTCCAGGCGGTGGCGTCGGCGGAGGCCACGTTCAAGGCGAACGGCGTGCCGGGGCATGCCGAGTTCCGGGTCGGGGACGGGCTGACGGGGGTGCCGGCCGGCAGTGTGGACCTGGTGCTGAACAACCCGCCGTTCCACTCCCACCAGGCGACGACGGACAGCACGGCGTGGCGCATGTTCACCGGGGCGCGGCGCGCGCTGCGGCCGGGCGGTGAGCTGTGGGTGGTCGGCAATCGCCATCTCGGGTACCACCAGAAGCTGCGCCGGCTGTTCGGCAACAGTGAACTGGTCGCCGGCGACCCGAAGTTCGTGGTCCTGAAGGCCGTCAAGCGGTAGCTCCCACCACCGAGGGGAGATTCAGGCGGTACGACTCCGGGGCGGGGCGGTCGGCGGCGCGCAGGTCGGCGCAGGTGCGGGAGTCGGTCAGGCGGGGTCGGTGACCGAGGCGGCGAGCGTGCGCCTGCGGCCGGTGGCCTCGAAGAAGCCGCGCCTGAGGGCGATGACGTCGGGGAGGCCGAGGGCGAACCGGTGCACTCTGCCGTTGTCGAGGCGCTCGAACCGGGTGTTGAGGCCGGTGCCGGTCTCCACGACGGTCCCGGCGGGGTGCCCGCTCAGGAAGTCGCGGACCCACCTGTCGAACTGGAACGTGCGCAGGTCGGCGCCGATCAGGCTCGCTGCCGGCTCAGCTTCCGGCTCGGTCTCCTGCGGGGCCTTCCGGTCGGCCGAGGACCTGGATGATCCCCGCGACCGCCCGCACCATCGCCTCCCGGCCGACGCTCAGGTATGTCCGTGAGTCGACGGCCTCGGGGTGGGCGGCGAGGAACTCACGGATCGCGCCCGTCATCGCGATGTTGAGGGCGGTGCCGACGTTGACCTTGGCGATACCGCCGGCGACGGCCCTGGCCAGCTCGTCGTCCGGCAGTCCGGAGGAGCCGTGCAGCACGAGCGGTACGTCCAGGGTGTCGGTGAGGCGTTCGAGGAGGGGGTGGTCGAGGGCGGCGGTGCGGGTGGTCATGGCGTGGGTGCTGCCGATCGCCACCGCGAGGGCGTCGACACCGGAGTCCGCCACGAAGGCGGCGGCCTCGGCGGGGTCGGTGCGAGCGCCGGGAGCGTGGGCGTCCAGCGGCGACTCGCCGTCCTTGCCGCCGATCCGCCCCAACTCGGCCTCGATCCATACCCCTTGGGCGTGTGCCCAGTCGGTGGCGGCTCGGGTCGCGGTGAGGTTCTCGGCGTAGGACAGCCGGGCCGCGTCGTACATGACGGAGCTGAAACCGGCGTCGGGTGCCTGGCGCAGCAGGTCGTCGCTCCGCACATGGTCCAGGTGCAACGCGACGGGCACGATGGCGCGTTCGGCGGCGGCCACGGCGGAGCGGGCGAGCGGGAGGAGCCGACCGTAGCGGAACCTGACGGCGTTCTCGCTGACTTGCAAAACGACAGGTGAACTCACCGACTCCGCACCGGCGATGACCGCCTCGACGTGTTCCAGGGTGATGATGTTGAAGGCGGCGACGGCCGAGCGGGTGGCGGCGGCGCGGGTGACGAGCTCACCGGTGGTGACGAGGGGCACGGGCTGTCTCCTTTCTCGGCGCGCGAGGCGGCACGTCGGTCGGCACGTCAGGGGGCGAGGATCACCGAGCGGGTGAGGTGACGCGGGCTGTCCGGGTCCAGACCGCGGGCCGCGGCGACGGCGACGGCGAGCCGCTGGGCCCGGACCAGCTCCGCGAGGGGGTCGAGAGCTCCCTCGACCCACAACCCGCCGGTGTCCCGGACCTGTCGGGCCAGGCCGTCCGGCGCCTCACCGAGCATCCAGGTGGCGGTGCCGCGGGTGGTGACGCTGATGGGGCCGTGCCGGTACTCCATCGCCGGGTACGCCTCGGTCCAGGCGAGGGACGCCTCGCGCATCTTCAGCCCGGCCTCGTTGGCCAGCCCGACCGTCCAGCCCCGGCCGAGGAACGTGAACTGTGCGCAGTCCACGAGCCCTTGGGGCAGGTCCGAGCCGAGTGCCGTGCGGGCGTCGGCGACGACGGCGTCGGAGTGCAGTCCGAGGTGGGCGCGGAGCAGGGTGAGCGCGGTGGTGGCGAACCGGGTCTGTACGACGGAGCGTTCGTCCGCGAAGTCGAGGACGACGAGGTCGTCGGCGGCGGTCATGACCGGGGTGGCGGGGTCGGCGGTGATCGCGGAGGTGCGGGTGCGCCCCTTCAACTCGCCGAGCAGCTCCAGTACTTCGGTGGTGGTGCCGGAGCGGGTGAGGGCGACGACCCGGTCGTAGGAGCGGCCGTGCGGGAACTCGGAGGCGGCGAAGGCGTCCGTCTCGCCCTGGCCCGAGCCCTCGCGCAGCGCCGCCGCGGCCTGCGCCATGAAGTAGGAGGTGCCGCAGCCGACGATGGCGACCCGCTCCCCCGCGGCCGGCAGCGCGTCGGCGTGCTCCGGCGCCCGGGCCGCCGCGCGGGTCCAGCACTCGGGCTGACTGGTCAGCTCGTCCTCGACATACGTCATGCCACGCCTCTTCCCCTGCGGTGACGTTTTGATTTTTCCTGCAAGATATAGCGAGTTTTAGAGCATAATCAAGCATTCAGGCGGCAGGCCCGGTGCGCTAGGGTCGCCGGGAGCTCTAGGAACGGAGGGTGCGATGTCGCGCGACGCCCGCTGGACGACGCTGCTCGAACTCCTCGTCGAGCGCGGCCGGTTGGACGTCGAGGAGGCCGCCGCCGAGCTGGCGGTCTCGTCCGCGACCGTCCGGCGCGACTTCGACCAGCTCGCCGAGCAGCAGATGCTGGTGCGCACCCGGGGCGGAGCGGTCGTGCACGGCGTGTCGTACGAGCTGCCGCTGCGCTACAAGACGGCCCGTCGCGCTTCCGAGAAGCAGCGCATCGCGAAGGCGGTGGCGGACCTCGTCGCCCCCGGCGAGGCGGTGGGACTGACCGGCGGGACGACCACGACCGAGGTGGCGCGGGCGCTGGCCGTGCGCGGCGACCTCTCGTCGGGTGCGCCCGCGCTGACCGTGGTCACGAACGCGCTGAACATCGCCAACGAGCTGGCCGTACGCCCCCAGTTCAAGATCGTGCTGACCGGCGGGGTCGCCCGCCCGCAGTCCTACGAGCTGGTCGGGCCGCTCGCGGACGGTGTGCTGAGCCAGATCACGGTGGACGTGGCGGTGCTGGGGGTCGTCGCCCTCGACGTCGTGCACGGCGCCGCCGCTCACGACGAGGCGGAGGCGGCGGTCAACCGGCTGCTCTGCGAGCGCGCCGAGCGCGTGATCGTCGCCGCGGACTCCAGCAAGCTGGGACAGCGGGCCTTCGCCCGGATCTGCGGCGCGGAGTCGGTGGACACACTGGTCACCGACACGGCGGCCGACGCGGACACGGTACGGCGGTTCGAGGAGGCGGGGATCAGGGTCGTCGCGGTCTAGGACCGGGCCAGGACCGGCACCGGGACCGGCACCAGAGGCGGGCGGCGGCCACAGCCTGCCGCCCGCGGTCCGCGACGGCCCCCTCGGCCGGGAAAACCCGGGCCGACGAGAGGACCCCGCCGACCGCGCCCGCCCCGTCAGACCGCGAACGCCCCCTCCGCCGCGAAGGCCAGTTCGGCGAAGCGTCCGCCGATGTGGCGGTGGGTGGCGGCGTCCGGGTGGAGGTTGTCGGGCAGTGGGAGGTCGGCGGAGTCCGCCTCGCCGTAGAGGTCGAGGCCGTCGAGGTAGAACAGGTGGGGGTCGTCGGCCGCCCGCTGCGCGACGATCCGGGCCAGCTCCGCCCGTATGACGGCGAGCGTGAGTTTCCCGCTCGCGCGCTCCGCCGGGTCACCCATGGCCAGGAACCGCAGCTGCCCGGTGGCGAGGCCGGAGAAGTCCGGGGCGCTGGGGCCGGGCGTGTCCTCGTGCATGGGGCAGAGGATCGGCGAGACGACCAGCAGCGGGGTGGTGGGGTGGCCCTCGCGGATGGTGTCGAGGAAGCCGTGCACGGCGGGGGTGAAGGCCCGCAGGCGCATCACGTCGAGATTGACCAGGTTGATGCCGATCTTGACGCTGATCAGGTCGGCGGGGGTGTCCCGCAGGGTGCGGGCGGTGAACGGGTCCAGCAGGGCGCTGCCGCCCAGGCCCAGGTTGATCAGCTCGACGCCGGCCCGGGAGGCGGCGAAGGCGGGCCAGATCGTGGTGGGGCCGGCGGCGTCGGAGCCGTGGCTGATCGAGCTGCCGTGGTGCAGCCACACCCTGCGCCCCGAATCCGGTGCGGGCTCGACGGGGGCGTCGGTGCGCAGGGCGACGAGTTCGGTGGTCTCGTTGTGCGGCAGCCAGATCTCGATGTCCTTGACGCCGTCGGGCAGGTCGGCGAAGCGGACCGTGCCGGGCTGCCCGGGCCGGCACTCGGTGGTCCCGGCGGTCATGTCGATGGTCAGGGTGGTGCCGCCCTTGATGGTCCCCTGTGCGGACAGCCGGCCGTCGACGAGCAGTTCGTACACGCCGTCCGGACGGAACGGGGCGCCCTTGTAGATCCGTTTGGTGGGGAGCGCGTCCAGTTCGACGGCCGTGGCGGCGGTACGGAAGGCCAGTCGTACGCCGGAGGGCTGGGACTCGGCCATGGCGAGTTGCCCGTCGGTGTTCTGGTCGCGGGCCCAGGCGGGCAGCCGGTGCGGCAGCACACCCTCCTCGGTTCGCTCCAGGTCGAGCGCTCCGCGCAGGAGGTCGGCGGTGACGGGCGTGGTGATCCAGTCGTTCATCGTGGGCATGTCCTCAGCCGGTCGGTTCCATGGGTGGCGGGGCGGGCCAGTTGCGCAGCAGGGCGTCCAGGGCGTCCAGGATGCGTTCCCAGCTCTCGTCCGAGTCGGGGGCGCTGTGGCTGAAGCCGCCGCCCGCTTCCAGGCTGACGTAGCCGTGGAAGACGCTGCCCAGCAGCCGGACGGCATGCGTCTGGTCGGGCTCCGCGAGGTCGTAGCCGCGGAGGATCGCCCGCATCATCTGGGCGTGCCGGACACCCGCACTGGCAGCAGCCGTCTCGGGGTCGAACCTCATCCGGGCGGCGGCGGAGCGGCCGGGGTGCTCCCCGCTGTAGTCGCGGTAGACGTTCGCCCAGGCGGTCAGGGCGTCCTTGCCGGCCCGCCCGGCCAGCGCGTCGGCGGCCCGGTCGGCGAGCTCTTCCAGGGCCGACAGGGCGATCCGGGTCTTCAGATCCTGGGAGCTCCTCACATGCGAGTACAGGCTCGCGACCTTGACGTCGAAGCGCCTGGCGAGCGCCGAGACGGTCACCTGGTCGAAGCCGACCTCGTCGGCCAGCTCCGCTCCCGCCCGCACCAGGCGTTCCGTGGTCAGTCCCACGCGTGCCATAACCCGCCCTTCGTCTACCTAAGCCCATAGTGCATCTTCCTAAAGTGTTTAGGCAAACGGGATCTCCGTTGCTCCGGCACCGGACCCCCCGCTCCCCCTAAGCTGAGGCTCGGTCTGAGCTGCGTGTCTGGCCCGGGAGGCTGCGATGGACGAAACACAGCGGGTGTCCGGGGCGCACTATCTGCCGATCGCCGAGCACGGCCTGATCGGGGATCTGCGCAGCGTGGCCCTGGTGGGGACCGACGGCACGATCGACTGGTACTGCTGCCCCTCCTTCGACGCCCCGAGCGTCTTCGCCTCGATCCTGGACGCCGAGAAGGGCGGCTGCTTCGAACTGGCGGCGACCGTGCCGGCCACCACCAAGCAGTTCTACTTCCCCGACACCAACGTGCTGATCACCCGGTTCTTCACCGAGGACGGCGTCGGCGAGGTGCAGGACTTCATGCCGGTCGACGGCGACGAGTCGGATTCGGAACGCCATCGGCTGATCCGGCGGGTGCTGTGCGTGCGCGGCTCCATCCCGTTCCGGGCCCGGGTGGCGCCCCGGTTCGACTACGGCGCCCGCCCGCACACGGTCCGGGTGGTGGGCGACGTCGCGGTGTTCGACTCCGCCGAGCTGTCGTTGGCGCTGACCGCGACCGTGCCGCTGGAGACCGACGGCCAGGACGCGCGGGCCGACTTCAAGCTCGCCGAGGGTGAGTCGGCGGTGTTCGCGCTGGACCAGGTGGGCGGCGAGGTGGCGCCGCGCCGGTGCCAACGGACCGAGGCCGAGGAGCAGTTCACCACCACGGTCGCGTACTGGCGGCACTGGCTGTCCGCGTCCAAGTACCGGGGCCGCTGGCGCGAGATGGTGCACCGCTCGGCCCTCACACTGAAGCTGCTCACCTACGCGCCGACCGGCGCGATCGTGGCCGCCCCGACGACGAGCCTGCCCGAACAGCTCGGCGGCGAGCGCAACTGGGACTACCGGTACGTGTGGGTGCGTGATGCCGCGTTCTGCGTGTACGCCCTGCTGCGGCTGGGCTTCACCGGCGAGGCCGAGGCGTTCATGAAGTTCGTGACCCGGCACATCAGTCCGGGTGACGGCAAGCCGTCGGGCCCCCTGCAGATCATGTACGGCATCGACGGCCGCACCGACCTGCCCGAGGTCGAACTCACCCACCTGGAGGGCCACCGGGGCTCCGCGCCGGTGAGGATCGGCAACGGCGCCGCCGAGCAGCTCCAACTCGACATCTACGGCGCGCTGATCGACTCGATCTACCTCTACGACAAGTGGGCCAAGCCCATCTCCAGCGACCAGTGGGACGACGTGTGCGCCCTGGTCGAGTGGGTGTGCGAGCACTGGGACCAGCCCGACGAGGGCATCTGGGAGACCCGGGGCGGCCGCAAGAACTTCCTGTACTCACGCCTGATGTGCTGGGTGGCGATCGAGCGGGCGATCCGCATGGCCAACCGCCGTGGACTGCCCGCCGACCTGCCCCGCTGGCTGGAGTGCCGCGACACGATCTACCGGCGGATCATGACGCGCGGCTGGTCCGAGTCCCGCCAGGCCTTCGTGCAGCACGAGGACGGCGATGTGCTCGACGCGGCCGTCCTGATGATGCCGCTCACCAAGTTCATCGCCCCGACCGACCCGAAGTGGCTCTCCACCCTGGACGCGCTCACCCACGACCTGGTCTCCGACTCCCTGGTCTACCGCTACGACCCGCAGGCCAGTCCCGACGGACTCCGCGGCGACGAGGGCACGTTCTCCATCTGCTCCTTCTGGTACGTCGAGGCCATGGTGCACGCCGGACGGATCGACGAGGCCCGGCTCGCCTTCGAGAAGATGCTCACCTACGCCAACCATCTGGGCCTGTACGCCGAGGAGATCAGCCACACGGGCGAGCAACAGGGCAATTTCCCCCAGGCGTTCACCCATCTCGCGCTGATCAGCGCCGCGTTCAACCTGGACCGTGCCCTCGGCTGAGCAGCCCAGGGCACGGCCGCTGGTGACACCGTCAGGACGAGGGGTCCCGCCGGCAGTCGAGGTGGTGCTCCGCGCCGAACTCCGTGCTCACCGTCGTCGTACGGCAGCGCCTGATCCCGGTGGTCCCCGAGGCGGCCGAGGTCGTCGACAGGGATGGCTTCCGCCGGCCCGCCCCGGAGGCGGCGGGTATCAGTGGCCGTGACCGTCCGAGCTCTCGTGGGTGTCCGGGGATGCCGGCGCGTCCGACGGCTCGCCGTCCGCCGCCGCCCCCGCCCGCATGGTGAACGCCGCGGTGTGGACCTCGCCGTCGTGCTTGAAGTCGAGGAAGAGGCGATAGGTGCCGCCGCTCGGCGCCGTGGCCGTGAAGGAGACGGCGGGGCCGGGATCGGTCGTGCCGTCGCCGGGCTTGCCGTTCGGGTGGACGTGCAGGTAGGCGAGGTCTCCGGAGCGCAGGGCGACGAGGTGGCCGTAGGCGCCGAGGTAGGGCTGGAGGTCGGTGACCGGCCTGCCGTCGCGGGAGACCTTCAGGGTGAGGTCGGCGGGCGTGCCCGGGCGCAGGGTGCCGGTCAGCCGGACCTCGTAGCCCTGGACCCGGGCGGTGGCGCTCGGCGCCGGAAGCCGCTGCGGCTCATAGGCGCCCGAGGCCGCGAGGTCCGCGCCGAGGGTGAGGTTCTCGGCGTTCTTCCTCGCCGGGGTGAAGTCGGCGAAGACGCGGTAGCCGCCCGCGCGGGGCAGGTCGACGGGGATGCTCCAGGTGCCGTCGGTGGCGCGGGAGGGATGCAGGTGGCGGTAGGTGACCAGATCGCGTGAGGCCACGATGAGGTGGAGTTCCTTGTCGTGTTCCCGCCGGTAGGTGGTGACCGCCCGGCCGCTGTCGTCCCGTATGACGAATCGCAGGTCGGCCGAGCGGCCGGCGGTGACGCGCGGGGTCCTGAGGTCGAGGGTGTAGCCCTTCTCGGAGATCTGCAGCCCGCCGGCCGGCTCCGACTCGTGTCCCGTGTGCCCGCCGCCTCCGTCCGGGGAGCGGGTCGACGGCGCCTCGCGGTGGCTTTCGTGGCGCGGGGGTGCGCTGTCCTCGACGACCGGGCCGAGACCCTTGCCGACGCCGTAGGCGGTGCCGAAGGTCGCGGCCAGCGCCGCGGCGAACGTGGTGATCTTCAGTCCGGCATGCATGGTCGGCTCCTGGGAGTCAGGGCCCCGGGCTTCGACGCGAGGCCTCGATACAGCTCACCATACCCCTGGGGGGTATCTCGTCAAGTGAGGGCGCCGAGCCTTCGAAAGACTTGCCCCACATACCCTGTAGGGGTATACAGGGAAGGTATTGCACGATACCCCCACCCCGTATCCATGTCGACCGTGGGTCCACGGCGGGGACGACCCGAGGAGCGGCGATGGCCACCACCACGACCGGCGCGGACGCCGAGACGGAACTCGTCGTCGGCGGCATGACCTGCGCCTCGTGCGCGGCGCGCATCGAGAAGAAGCTCAACCGGATGGACGGCGTGACGGCCACCGTCAACTACGCCACCGAGAAGGCGCGGGTCACGCACACCGGTGACGTCTCCGTGCGGGACCTGATCACCACCGTCGAGAAGACCGGGTACACGGCACGGGAGCCGGAACCACCCGCGCCGCCGAGCGGCGACGCCACCCCGACGGACGACGCACTCCGGTCACTGCGCGAACAGCTGGTCACAGCCGTCGTGCTGGGCCTGCCCGTCGTCGCGATGGCCATGATCCCGGCCCTGCAGTTCGCGTACTGGCAGTGGCTGTCGCTGACACTGGCGGCGCCCGTGGTGACCTACGCCGGATGGCCCTTCCACAAGGCCGCGTTCACCAACGCCCGGCACGGCGCGGCCACGATGGACACGCTGATCTCGGTCGGTACGGCCGCCGCGTTCGGCTGGTCGGTGTGGGCGCTGTTCCTCGGGACCGCGGGCACGCCCGGCATGACCCACCCCTTCGAGCTGACCGTCGCCCGCGGGGACGGGAGCGGCAACCTCTATCTGGAGGCCGCCGCGGGGGTCACCGCCTTCGTGCTGGCCGGGCGGTACTTCGAGGTCCGCTCCAAGCGCAAGGCCGGCGCGGCCCTGAAGGCGCTGCTGGAACTGGGCGCGAAGGACGTGACGGTCCTCAAGGCCGACGGCGACGAACGCACCCTGCCGGCGGCCGAGTTGAAGGTCGGCGACCGCTTCCTGGTCCGTCCCGGCGAGAAGATCGCCACCGACGGCCTCGTCGTCGAGGGCTCCTCCGCGGTGGACGCCTCGATGCTGACCGGTGAGTCCGTGCCCGTGGAGGTGGGGATCGGTGATCCGGTCACCGGCGCCACGGTCAACGCGGGCGGCCGGCTCGTCGTCGAGGCGACCCGGGTCGGCGCCGACACCCGGCTGGCCCGGATGGCGAAGCTGGTGGAGGACGCCCAGAACGGCAAGGCCGCGGCGCAGCGGCTCGCCGACCGGATCTCCGGGGTCTTCGTGCCGGTCGTGATCGCCCTCGCGCTGGGCACCCTCGGGTTCTGGCTGGGCAACGGCGCCGGGGCGGCGGAGGCCTTCACCGCCGCGGTCGCCGTACTGATCATCGCCTGCCCGTGCGCCCTGGGCCTCGCCACGCCGACCGCGCTGCTGGTCGGCACCGGGCGCGGCGCCCAGCTCGGCATCCTCATCAAGGGCCCCGAGGTCCTGGAGTCCACCCGCCGCGTCGACACCGTCGTCCTGGACAAGACCGGCACCGTCACCACCGGTCGCATGACCCTGACGGCCGTGCACCCGGCCGACGGCACCGTGGAGACCGACGTCCTGCGGCTGGCAGGGGCGTTGGAGCACGCCTCCGAGCACCCGATCGCACGGGCCGTGGCCGAGGGGGCCCTGGAGAAGCTCGGCTCACTGCCCGCTCCGGACGACTTCGCGAACGTGCCCGGCCTCGGGGTGCGGGGTGTCGTCGAGGGCCACGCGGTCCTCGTCGGACGTGAACGGCTGCTCGCCGACCGGGCCCTGGAACTGCCGCGGGAGCTGCGGCGGGTCAAGGAGGAGGCCGAGGCGGCCGGGCGTACGGCCATCGCCGTGGCCTGGGACGGCCGGGCGCGGGCGGTCCTGGAGGTCGCCGACGCGGTCAAGGAGACCAGCGCCGAGGCGATCACGCGCCTGCGCGCCCTCGGTCTGACGCCGATCCTGCTGACCGGCGACAACCGGGCGGTCGCGGAGTCCGTCGCCCGTGAGGTCGGCATCGCACCCGAGGACGTCGTCGCCGAGGTGCTGCCCGAGGAGAAGGCCGACGTCGTCAAGCGCCTTCAGCAGGAAGGCCGTTCGGTCGCGATGGTCGGCGACGGCGTCAACGACGCCGCCGCCCTGGCCCGGGCGGACCTGGGGCTGGCCATGGGCACGGGCACGGACGCCGCGATCGAGGCGGGCGACCTGACCCTGGTCCGGGGCGACCTGCGCGCCGCGGCCGACGCCGTCCGGCTCGCCCGCCGGACCCTCCGCACGATCCGCGCCAACCTGTTCTGGGCGTTCGCCTACAACGTGGCAGCCCTGCCGCTCGCCGCGGCCGGACTGCTCAACCCGATGCTCGCCGGGGCCGCCATGGCCTTCTCCTCCGTGTTCGTCGTCGGCAACTCGCTGCGGCTGCGCTCGTTCCGGGCACTGACGGACCACTAGGGCAGGCCGGTCCGTTCACCCCCGGACCGGCCGGCCCCTCACCCCCCGGACCGGCCCGTCCGTCGGACGTCCACCGCGGTGAGCGCCAACGCCAGCGGCCCCGGCGCCAGCAGTGCGAGCGGCAGCATCATCCACGCGCACAGCACCGCCGTGGCCACCGCGAGCAGCACCAGGCCGGATCCGCCCGCGTCGCCCGCTGCGTCCCGCGCGGCGGCACGCAGCGCCGCCGGCCAGTCGGTGAGCGACTCGGGGCGCGCGCAGGCCCGCAGGCCCACCACAAGGGCGAGGGCCCCGATCGCGGCGGCGATCACCGCGAACAACGGCGCCCCCGGCAGCCCCGCCCGGGCCAGCGCGAGGTCCGCGGCGCACAGCAGCGCACCCGCCAGGGCGAGGGCCCCGGCCGCCAGGTCGCCGGCCCGCAGCCGCCGTCGCAGCACCGCGACGTACCGCCCGGCGGTGCCCGGTCGGCCCTCGCCCGTGCCGCGCAGCACCGCGCACGCGCTCGACAGTGCGGCCGGGGCGGTGATCAGCGGCAGACAGGTCACCGCCGTGGCGAGCCCAACACTCAGCACGTCGGCGAAGAGGGTCATCCGGGGTCCGAAGAGCTCACCCGGCTCACGTGCCGGTGTGTCACCCATCCCGCTCACCCCTTGAGTCCGGAGCTGGCCATGCCCTCCACCAGGAAGCGCTGGAAGGCGAGGAAGAACAGCACGATCGGCAGCAGCGCGATCACCGACATCGCGAACATCGGGCCGAACGACGACTGGCTGGAGGCGTCCACGAAGGACCGCAGAGCGAGCGTGAGCGTGAACTTGTCCGGGTCGAAGAGGTAGATGAGCTGGGTGAAGAAGTCGTTCCAGGTCCAGATGAAGGTGAAGATCGCCGTAGTGATCAGCGCGGGCCTGATGAGCGGCAGCACGATCAGGAAGAAGCTGCGGAAGGGGCCGCAGCCGTCGATACGGGCCGCCTCCTCCAGTTCGCGCGGCAGTCCGCGCATGAACTGCACGATGAGGAAGACGAAGAAGGCCTCGGTGGCGAGGAACTTCGGCAGGATCAGCGGCCAGTAGGTGTTCACCAGGCCCAACTGGTTGAAGATGATGTACTGCGGGATCAGCACCGCGTGGTGCGGCAGCATGATCGTCGCGATCATGAAGGCGAACAGCGGGCCGCGGAAGCGGAAGCGCAGCCGCGCGAAGGCGTAGGCGGCGAGCGAGCAGCTGATGACGTTGCCCAGGACCGCGCCGCCCGCGATCAGCAGCGAGTTGGACAGCAGCCGCCAGATGGACACGTCGTTCACGCCGTCCATGGCGGTCCGGTAGTTCGACCATTCCAGGTGGCGGGGCAGCAGGTCGAGACTGGCGATGACCTCGTCGGCCGGCTTGAGCGAGGTGGCGAGCAGCCAGGCCAGCGGGTAGAGCATGACCAGCAGGGCGGCCAGACAGCCGAGGTGGAGAGCGACCCGGCCCCACCGAACGGGCTTGCGCGAAGCGGAGGTCGGGACGACGGTCATCGGACTCCCCCATCGGTGTCGGACGCGTAGAAGACCCAGGAGCGCGAGGTCCGGAACAGCACCGCCGTGACGACGCCGATCACCAGGAGCAGCACCCAGGCCATCGCGGAGGCGTATCCCATGTGGGAGGCGACGAAGCCGCGGTCGTAGAGGTACATCGTGTAGACGAGGGTCGAGTCGGCGGGGCCGCCCTTGCCCGCGCTGACCGCGAAGGCGGGCGTGAACACCTGGAAGGCCTGGATGGTCTGGAGCACCAGGTTGAAGAAGAGCACCGGGGACAGCATCGGCACGGTGACGGACAGGAACTGCCGCCACCTTCCGGCGCCGTCCACGGCCGCCGCCTCGTACAGCTCGGCGGGTATCTGCTGGAGTCCGGCGAGGAAGATGACCATCGGTGCGCCGAACTGCCAGACCGTCAGCAGGGCCACCGCCAGGAGCGCCCAGCCGGGCTTGTTCACCCAGCCGCCGGTCCCGAGCAGGTTGTCCACCGTGCCGCCGTCGTTGAAGACGGCTCGCCAGACCAGGGCGACGGACATGGAGGCGCCGAGCAGCGAGGGCGCGTAGAACGCGGAGCGGTAGAAGGCCTTGCCGCGCCTCATGGGCTTCAGGGCGAGTGCGACGACGAGGGCGAGCGCGAGTTGCAGGGGGACGGCGATGACGACGTAGGTGAGCGTCGTCACCACCGAACGCCAGTAGCGGGGGTCCTCGGTGAACATCTGCGTGTAGTTGCGCAGGCCGATCCAGCGCGGTGGGTCGAAGAGGTTGTAGTCCGTGAACGACAGGTACAGCGACACGGCCATCGGCAGCAGGGTCAGGACGCTCGCGCCGAGCACCCAGGGTGACAGGAACACCCAGGCGGCGCCCTGGCGTTCGCGCCGGGGGCGGCGCCCGGGGGCGGCGGTCCTGGCCCGCTTCGCCTCCGTGGGGATCGCGGTGGTGGTCATGACCTCAGCTCCGCCTTCGCCTCGGTGACGTAGTTCTCGGCCGCCTCGCGGGGCGACATGCGCGCGTACGACACCTGGTCGTAGTCGCGTTGGAAGGTGGTCTGCAGGGCGTTGTCGCCGGAGGGCGGCGCCTGGGGTGGGTCCTTGAGGGTGCCTTCGAGGGACGACTGGAAGTCGGCGACGGTCTTGTCGAAGTCCTTGAGCCGGGACGCCGTCCGCTCGCGGACGGTCTCGTTGACGGGGATGCCCCGGGTGGCGCCGAGGATGTTCGCGGCGTCCCCGTCGTTGAGGAGGAAGTCGACCAACTGCGCGGACTCCTTGGGGTGTCCGGTGTTGGCCGACACCCCGAGGAACATCGACGGCTTGAAGTACTGGCCGGGTGTGCCGTCCTCGCCGGAGGGCATCGGCGCGAGCGCGATGCCGCTCGGCACGAGGGCGAGGTAACCGCTGGACGGGGCGTCCCAGTTGGCGTCGGAGATCGCCTTGCCGCGCCCCAGCGGGGTGTTCTCGACGGACCCGTCGAGCTGGGTGGTCTGTTCGGCGGGCGAGACCGCGCCCTCGCGCCGGAGCCGGTCCGTGAAGGTCCACCACTCGGTGAGGTCGTCGACCCCGAAGCCGAGAGTGCCGCCCTTCGTGTACAGGGACTTGCCCTGGCCCCGCAGCCAGACCTCGAAGGCGTCCTCGCTCTGTCCCGGGTCGGTGGCGCCTGGCCTGCCGGTCCTCTCCGCCAGCGCGCGTACGGCGTCGGCCCAGTCGTCCCAGGTCCAGCCCCGGCGGGGCAGCGGCACCCCGGCGTCCCGCCATGCCTTGACGTCGTAGACGACGGTCTCGGTGCCGCGGCCCTGCGGGACGGCGTACTGCGTGCCGTCGACCCGGCCGGTGGCCAGCAGGCCCCGGTCGATCTCGGTGGTGTGCAGGACGGACTTCTGCCGTCCCAGATCGAGCAGCACGCCACCGGAGGCGTACTGGTCGATCTGGCGGTAGTCCAGTTGCATCACGTCGGGTGCGTCGCCGCCCGTGGCCTGGACGGCGAGTTTCTGTTTGTAGGCGTCGTAACCCGAGAACGACGTCTGTACCCGCACGTTCGGATGGCGCTTCTCGAACAGGGCGACGGCCTGTTCGGTGCGCTCCGCGCGGTCGGGGTTGCCCCACCATGTGTAGCGCAGCACGACCGTGCCGCCGCCGACCGACTCCCCGGATCCTCCGCAGCCTGCCAGTACCGCGCAGAGCGCGAGTGCGGCGGCCGATGCGCAGAACCCCTTTGTCCTGTGTCCGGGCATGCCGAGGTCACCTCTCTTCTCCTCGGGTCCTACTTGACGTCCCCCCTGAGAACTCCCCCTGATGTCAACCCTGTTGCTCGCCCTGCTCCTTTGCCCCGCGGTGCGCTCCGCTACTCGCCCCGGTAGGGCAGCGTCGTCCCCGGGAGCGTGTACTCGTCCCGTCGGCCGCACATCCCGAAGCCGCCGATCCGGGTGGGCGCGGCCTCGTACGCGGTCGCCCCGGCGAGGTAGGCCGGTTCGCCGTCGGCCAGCGCGTCCAGTTGGGCGCCGGTGCGTTCGGCGGTGGCCAGGGCGCCGGCCCGCCACAGTTCCCGCCAGGCCGGCACCTTGGTGCTCACCAGCCGGGCGGCGGCGTGCTGGAACGCGACGTAGGGGCCGCTGTCCCCGGCGACCAGGGCCTCGCGCAGCACGAGATAGCCCTCGACGGCGAGGTCCCTGCGGCGCCGCGCGGCAGCCGCCGTCTCCGGTCCCGTGCCGGGCGGCAGGGTGGCCGCCGCCGCGTAGCTGTCGGGGTCGGCGAGGATCTCGGCCGGGAAGGTGAAGACGGCGTCCCCGGCCTCGGGCAGGCCGCTGTTCTGCATCAGCACGGTGATCCGCAGATCGCCGCCCTGCACCATGCGGTGCACGGTGCCCGGCGTGAACCAGGCGACCGAACCCGGCTCCAGGGGGATGTCCCGGTAGCCGTCGGGGCTGAGCGTCTGCACCGCGCCCCGGCCGCCGGTGACGACGTACGCCTCGGTGCACACCAGGTGCAGATGCGGGCTGCCGCCGCACACGCCGTCGGCGGCCTCCCAGTCGTAGGCGCTGAGGTGGGAGAGGCCGACGGCTCCGGGCAGCGGGTGCGGGAGGCCGCTCTTGGCCAGCGCGGGCTCGCTCACCATGTCAGCCCCTCCAGGTGGCGCTCCACCCGCTCCCCGTCCCAGGCTCCGTCCGCGACGACCAGTCGGTAGCGGTACGCGAAGGACTCGCCCGGCGGAAGCTCGAACTCCTCGAAGAACGCCCAGGAGAAGGCGACGGTCGGGAACGGTTCGGAGCGCACGAACCAGTGCGACTCGTGGACGGCACCGTTCGCGTCCAGGTTCTCGGGCGCGTGCGCGAAGACGAGGGTGGAGTGGCCGTCGACGTCGTCGTGCTCGGTGGTGAAGCCGAGCCAGGGGCTCTGCGAGCCCATCAGCTTGTCGGCGTCGGTGTCGGCGCCCGGGGCGAAGACGGTGCCGCCGGTGAAGTCGCGCGGGCCGCGCCACTGCAGGCCGGTGTAGCCGGCCATCTCGCGGCCCGCGGTGGTCGGCGAGCCGAAGGTGAGGGGTTCGTCGCGGAGGTTGGTGAGGCGGATCGACCAGTCGAGCGTCCAGGCGCCGGCCTCCCGGTCGACCGAGTGGACGGCCAGACCGCGCTCCTCGCGCGCCCATTCCGCGCCGCCGTTCTCCACCCAGGTGAGCTGCTCGGCGAAGTCCAGCCGGTCCTCGTCGACGGTGAACGCGGAGAAGCCGTCGTGCCGCATCGATCCGACGCGCTCGGGCAGGGGCAGGTAACCCTCGCCGTGCACATAGCAGTTGCCGCCCCAGAAGTTCTGGCCGGACAGGTGACTCGCCGTCATCTGCAGGCCCTTGTGCCAGCGGTGGTCGTTGGGGCGGTACCCCGTGACCGTCCGTCCGGCGAGCGTGCGTACCGGGTGGGCGTAGGGCTTGCGGGACTCGAAGGGATCGGGGTCGGGGCGGTAGACGTACCGGAGGATCTCCGTGCCGTCCGCCGCCTCGACCGCGATGTGCTCGCCGTGGACGTGGCTGACGCGGATGCTCATGCGCGCTCCTTGGGGGCCCAGTGGGGGTGGTCTCCGTGCATGGCCGGGTAGAACGGGTCACCGGGCGCGATCTCGCCCGCTTGCACCGGGGCGCCGGTGAACGCGGCCTTGTAGAGCGCGGCGGCGAACTCAAGGGTGGCGCGGGCCTCCGAACCGCTGTTGGGCGGCCTGACACCGTTGTCGTAGGCGTCGAGGAGGGCTCCGAGCTGTGCCGTGTGGGAGCTGGGGACGTCCGAGGCGGGGGTGCGCCAGGCTTCGACGCGCTCGGCGGCCACGTGCGGGGCCGGGGTGTACACCCAGTTCTCGTTGCCGTGTCCGTACAGGTGGGTGAGTTCGACCGTCGCGTCCGCGCAGTCGACGCGGATACGGCTCACCTCGTCCGGGGAGAGCACACTGTTGACGACGGTGGCCAGGGCGCCGTTCTCGAACCGGACGAGGGCCGTGGAGACGTCCTCGCTCTCGGTGTCGTGGACCAGCCGCGCCGCCATGGCCCGGATCTCCGCCCACGGGCCGAGCAGGTCCAGCAGCAGGTCGTACTGGTGGATGCCGTGCCCCATGGTCGGGCCGCCGCCCTCGGTGGCCCACTTCCCGCGCCACGGCACGGCGTAGTAGGCGGCGTCGCGGTGCCAGGTGGTCTGGCAGTGCGCGACCCGCGGGGCGCCCAGCTCACCGCTGGTGATCAGTTCGCGGGCGTGTACGGCTCCGGAGCCGTAGCGGTGCTGGAAGACGACGGACGCGTACGCCCCCGAGGCCTCCTCGGCCGCCGCGATCTCGTCGTACTCGGCGAGGGAGAGCGTCAGCGGCTTCTCGCACAGCACCCAGGCGCCCGCCTTCAGCGCCGCGATCGTCTGCTCCCGGTGGAGCGACGGCGGCGTGCCGATGAGCACCAGGTCGGGGCGTACGGCGTCCAGCATCGCCTCCGTCGAGGTGTACCCGGCGACCTCCTCGCCCGCGAGCTCCCGGAAGGCGCCGAGCCTGGCCGGGTCCACGTCGACCGCGGCGACCAGGTCGACCCGGTCGGCGTGGGCTCTGAGGGCGGGCAGATGGCTGCCGCTGACGATGGCACCGGTCCCGACGACGGCGACGCGACGACGGGCTGGGAGCGGGGGCATGCGGGTACTCCTCGGACGGCTTTGCGGGACAGCTTGCGGACGCACATAGAAAGCGCTTGCCGCAGAGGAGCCTAGGCGCCGGGGAATGTACGGACAACCCCCCTGACGACGATCAACGTCACCAAGCGCTCAGCGGGGCGGCTCCGGGGCGCGGCTCAGCGGGGGATCTCCTCCACCTTCGCGAAACCCCGCGCCCGGCTCCAGTCCAGCCGCATCAGCCACTGCGTGGACGTGCTGGTGAACCGCAGCCGCGTCGAGTCGCCCACCGCGACGACCTTCTCCCAGCCGTCGAAGCTCTTCGTGAGACGGGTGTCCCAGCGTGACAGATCCCCGGTGCCGACCGCGGCGATCGACTCCATCGGAGGCTCGCCGTCCGCGCAGTAGGGACCCCAGTTCGCGATGACCGCCACGGTGCCGTCGAACGCCTTGGCCGTCAGGCTCTGGCACGGGTCCGACGCCGTCCGGTGGACCAGGTGGGGTGTGCTCCAGGCGGCCGATCCGGCCTCCCGGTGCTGTTCCAGGAGGCCGCGGCCGGTGGCGTAGGACAGGCCCACGCGGCGGCCGTCGGCGAGCTTGATCTCGGCGTCGAAGCGCGGGTGTGCGGGCGAGGGCCTGGCGGTGGCGGTGGACCCGGTTGTCCCGGTGGACGCGGGTGTCCCGGTGGACGCGGTTCCCTCTCCCCCGTAGCCCGGCTGCCCGCAGGCGGCCACGACGACCTCCAGTACCAGGACCGCCCCCACCAGGGCCGGCCGTCGTCGAACCCGCATCCGTGTCTTCCTCCCTCGCCCGACCGGCTCGCGGTCCCGCTCGACCCACCGGTATCGCCCGAGCCTGGCACACGGGGTCGGTCGCGGGTCGGCTGCCACGCCTTCCACCGGTCTACAAGAACGGACCGGGAGGAATCCGGCTCTCGGCCGAAGGGGTTCGGCGTGAGGTGGAGGTGGAGGAACACCTCGGTGACGTGGAACAGGACGAGCCGGACGCTGGAGCCCGTCGTGTCGACCAACCCCTCGCCTTGACCACCCCGTCGCCGCTGAACGGATTCATGTCGACGGCCTGCGCGAGCGCGTCAGGCGGGAAAGGACATCCGGGGCCCGGACTCACTCCGGGTCGCCGTGGGTGACGCGGATCTTGGACTGGCCGTGCGGGAGGTTCTCCCAGTCGTCCATGAAGCGGGCCCTGAGGCCGTGGCGTTCGGCCAGGGTCACCAGGGTTTCGGTGCGGTAGTAGAAGTCCTCCCGGAGGACGTGGTGTTCCTCGCCCTCGGTGCGGTCGAAGGTGAAGTCGAACCGGCCGCCCGGTGCGAGCACCCGGCCGACGTGGGACAGGCACTCGTCGATGACCGGGAGCGGCGAGTGGGAGAAGACGCTGTGCGCGTGCACGACGTCGAAGTGGGCGTCGGGCAGGAACCCCAGCGTCAGGTCGCGGACCGGGGTCAGGGTCGGGAGCCGCTGTTGCAGGCCCATCTCCACGATGGTGTCCTGCGCGGCGACGAGGATGTCCGGCGAGATGTCGATGCCGTGGTAATGCCCGGGCTCCAGGTGCCGGATGAACCGCCAGCCGCCCCGCAGGTTGCCGCAGCCGATCTCCAGCATGCGGTGCTCGGGGCGCAGACCATGGCCGAGCAGGTAGTCGAACTGCATCGCCCCGAGCGCGAGCCAGCGTTCACGGTTGCGGCTGCCGACCGCCGCGTCCGGGTCGGCCCGGGTGTCGGAACGCATCACGGCACGGTAGTAGGAGACGTGGTCGGTGTGGCGGCGGCGCAGCCACAAGTCCCTTGCGGCGCGCGCCAGATGGCGGGGCACCCGGTCGGGGTGGCGCAGGGCGTAGCCGACGCGGTGGCCGAGGGCGGCGCGGTTGGCGGTGAGGTTCTTGGTGGGCACGAGGGCGGCCTTTCCGAAGGGTTCCTTGAGGGCTCCGGGGGTCACCGGCGCCCTGGTTCCAGCCTCGGGGCGGGACCGGTGCGATCGGCTCGGTCAACAGGCTGCGGTCCCAGGACGGTTCGGGTGAACGGCGGGTCGGCCGATCGGTTGATGCGGCGCGGCACGCGAGGCATTAGACACAGAGGATGAGTCACACCGATCCGGACGAGCGCTGGCTGGGCGCGATCGTGCACGGCGCGTTCTTCCTGCTGCTCGGCTCCTCGTTCGCCCGCTTCCTGACCCGCGACCGGGGCGGGGCGCACACGGGGTGGGTGGTGGCGCTGTTCGCGGTCTTCTGTCTGCTGTACGTCCTCGGTCGCTTCCTGGCGCCGGCGCCGCGCGCCGGCCTGCCGCCGACCCCACGTCATCTGGTCTGGCTGGGCTCGGTGTCCGCCGTGTGGATCGTGCTGCTGGTCCTCGCGCCGAGCGCCACCTGGTGCGCGATGCCACTGCTGTTCGCCGGTCTGCACGCGCTGCCCCCGCGGATCGCGGTGCCGGTCGCGGCCGTGCTCACCGCGCTGGTCGTCGCCTCCGAAATCCGCGTCGCCGAGGGCACGTTGAACCCCAACATGGTCGTGGCCCCGCCCGCCGTCGCCGCGGTCGCCACCGCCGTGATGGTGCATCTGCAGCGGCAAGGGGCCCGGCAGCGCCTGCTGATCGACGACCTGGTCCGCACCCGCCACGAACTCGCGGCCACCGAACGGCGGGCGGGGGTCCTGGCGGAACGCCAGCGGCTGGCCACGGAGATCCACGACACCGTCGCCCAGGGCCTGTCCAGCCAGCAGATGCTGCTCCAGGCCGCCGACCGCGTCTGGCGGACGGATCCGGACGCCGCCCACGAGCATGTCCGCGGCGCGGCGGAGATCACCTCCCGCAGCCTCGCGGAGGCCCGCCGGTTCGTCCACGACCTGGCGCCGGCCGACCTCGCCGTGCACACCCTGGCCGGTGCGCTGACCGCACTCGCCGAGCGGGAGAGCGGCCCGGGACTGACCGTGAAGTTCCGGCTCGACGGGGAGCCGGGCCGGCTGCCGGAACGGGTCGAGGCGGCGCTGTTGCGGATCGCGCAGGGGGCGCTGGCCAACGTACGCGAACACGCGGCGGCGACCCGGGCCGCGCTCACCCTGACCTGGCTGGACGACCAGATCTCGCTGGACGTCGCCGACAACGGGCGCGGGTTCGAGACGGATCCCTCGGGTGCCGCCTCGGACCCGGTGGCCGATCGGGAGCGTGGGCACGGGCTGCCCGCCATGCGTATCCGGGCGGGGCAGGCGGGCGGCACGCTCACCGTGGAGTCCACGCCGGGCGAGGGCACCGTCGTATCGGCGGCGATCCCCCTGACACCCTGGGCCGATACGCTCCGGCCCGCCTCGAACACCCCCAAGGAGCCTGTGCTGTGACGTCCGTCCGGTTGTTGTTGTGCGACGACCACGCCGTGGTGCGTGCGGGTCTGCGCGCCCTGCTGTCCAGCGCCGACGGCATCGAGGTGGTCGGTGAGGCGGCCAGCGGGGAGGAGGCGCTCGCCCTGTCCGCGCGGCTGCGCCCCGACGTCGTCCTGATGGATCTGCAGCTCGACGGGGGCATGGACGGGGTGACGGCCACCCGGCGCCTGACCTCCGGGGAGGCCGGTGAACGGGCGGGCCCTCGGGTGCTGGTGCTCACGATGTTCGACACCGACGCCGACGTCACCCGCGCCATCGAGGCGGGCGCCACCGGCTATCTACTCAAGGCCGAGCAGCCCGACGAACTGTTCGCGGCGATCCGCGACGCGGCGTCCGGCCGTACCGCCCTGTCGGCCCCGGTGGCCGACCGGCTGCTGACCCGCCTGCGCAGCCCGCAGCCCGTCCTGTCCGTGCGCGAGCACGACATCCTCGGGCAGCTGGCGCGCGGTCTGGGCAACCGGGAGATCGCGCGGGCGCTGTTCATCAGCGAGGCGACGGTGAAGACCCATCTCGGGCGGATCTACGGCAAGTTGGGGGTGGAAACGCGGTCGGGCGCAGTGGCGGTCGCCAAGGAGAGAAGGCTGCTGCCGTGACGAGCCGAGCGGCGGATGCGCGACAGGGGTGAAGGGGCGAACCCGAGAGACGGCGGGGGGAACCCGCGGGACCAAGGGGGAGTGCCCACCCCTTTCCACTCTCAACGTATAGCGCACCGGGGGGCTTGCGGCAAGGCCCCGGTGGTGCCGCAGAATCGCTGGCCGAGGCCAGTACCTGCGGAAACGGGAGATCCACGAAGTGCGTGACATGAACCCCTTGACCACCACCAGCGCGTTCGACCTTCCCGACCGTCTCTCCCCCAAGGCCGACCCGGCGCTGATCGCCGGCGACGAGCGGCACTTCGCGGCCATCGCGGAGAGCCTCGAACAGACCATCGCCGAACTCTCCGACCGTCTCGCCGCCGAGCGCAGGGCACCCGGCGGCATCGGGCGGGAGGCGATGGAGCGGGACAACGAGATCCACCGGCTGACCGGCCGACTGCGCACCCTGCGCCGCTTCGGCCTGGACCTGTGTCTTGGACACTTCGTCGGCGCGGACGATGCCGAGCCCGTGTACATCGGGCGACTCGGCCTCACCGACAGCACGGGGCGCCGGCTGCTGCTGGACTGGCGCTCCCCCGCCGCCGAGCCGTTCTTCGCGGCGACCCACGCCCACCCGATGGGCCTGGCGAGCCGCCGCAGATACCGCTGGACCGACGGCCGGATCAGCGACTACTGGGACGAGGTGTTCACCGCCGACGGACGTGAGGGGCACGCCGCGCTCGACGACCAGTCCGCCTTCATCGCCAGCCTGGGCGGCAACCGGTCGGCCCGGATGCGGGACGTGCTCGCCACCATCCAGGCCGACCAGGACGCCATCATCCGGGCCGGATCCCGCGGTGCTCTCGTCGTCGACGGCGGCCCGGGCACGGGCAAGACGGTCGTCGCCCTGCACCGCTCCGCCCACCTCCTCTACTCCGACCCCCGGCTCGGCCACCGTCGCGGCGGCGTGCTGTTCGTCGGGCCGCACCGGCCCTACCTGGCCTACGTCTCCGACGTCCTGCCCAGCCTCGGGGAGGAGGGCGTGCAGACGTGCATCGTGCGGGACCTCGTCACCGAGGGAGCCGGAGCGGTGCCCGAGTCCGACCCGGACGTGGCCCGCCTGAAGTCGTCGGCGGACATGGTGAGGGCGATCGAGACGGCCGTCAGGTTCTACGAGACACCGCCCGCCAAGGGAATGACGGTCACGACCCCCTGGGCCGAGGTCCGGCTGAGCGCCGACGACTGGGCCGAGGCGTTCCGGGCACCGGACCCGGGCACCCCGCACAACGAGGCCCGCGACCAGATCTGGGAGGAACTGCTCTCGATCCTGCTGGACAGGCACGACGACGATGTCCCGCCCGAGCAGTTGCGCAGGTCGCTGCTGCACGACGAGGAGCTGACCGGGGCCCTCAACCGCGCCTGGCCGCTGCTCGAAGCGGCGGACCTCGTCGGAGACCTGTGGTCGGTACCCGCCTATCTGCGGATGTGCGCTCCCTGGCTCGGCCCCGACGACGTACGCAGGCTCCAGCGCACGGACCTCCGGGCCTGGACGGTCTCCGACCTGCCGCTCCTGGACGCGGCCCGGCAGCGGCTCGGCGACCCGGAGGCGGCCCGGCGCAAGCGCCGGCACGAGGCCGTCCTCGCCGCCCAGCGCGAGAACATGGCGCAGGTCGTCGACAACCTGATCGAGGCCGCGGCGAACTCCGGCGCCGACGGTGACGACGGCGAGGGGCTGGTGACGATGCTGCGCGGCAAGGACGCCCGGGTCAGTCTGGTCGACGAGGCCGAACTGCCCACCGCCGAACCGGATCTGCTCGCCGGACCGTTCGCGCACGTCGTCGTCGACGAGGCCCAGGAACTCACCGACGCGGAGTGGCAGATGCTGCTGCTGCGCTGCCCGTCCCGGAGCTTCACCGTCGTCGGGGACCGGGCCCAGGCCAGGCACGGGTTCACCGAGTCGTGGCGGGAACGGCTGGAGCGGATCGGGCTCGAACGGATCGACGTGGCGACCCTGAGCGTCAACTACCGGACGCCGGAAGAGGTCATGAAGGAGGCCGAGCCGGTCATCCGGGCCGTGCTCCCGGACGCCAACGTGCCGACCTCCATCCGCAGCGGCGACCTCCCCGTCGTCCACGGATCCGTCACGGAGCTGGACTCGGTCCTCGACACCTGGCTCGCCGCGCACGCCGACGGGATCGCCTGCGTCATCGGTACCGGAGCGACAGGCGGCACCGGGGAAGGCGCGTTCCGGGCCACGTCCCGCGTCCGCTCGCTCACCCCGGAACTGTCGAAGGGCCTGGAGTTCGACCTGGTCGTCCTCATCGACCCCGAGGAGTTCGGCACGGGCGTCGAAGGAGCCGTCGACCGCTATGTCGCGATGACCCGGGCGACGCAGCAGCTCGTGATCCTCACGAGCTCCTGACCGATCCGGGGCCCCCGGGGCGCAGTCCCGCCGGCCGGCCGCGGAACCGGTAGCGGCGTTCGGGGCGGCCCGTCGAACCGTAGCGCAGGGACACCTCGGCGCGGCCAACGGTGTGGAAGTGCTCCAGGTAGCGGCGGGCGCTGACGCGGGAGACACCGGAGAGGCTCGCGCACTCGGCGGCCGACAGCGAACCCTCCGCCTCACGGAGGGTGCGTTCGATCAGTTCGGCGGTCTCCACGCTCATCCCCTTGGGCAGCGTACCGGCGACGGACGCCGGTACGGCCGTGCCGGCCAGCACCCGGTCCACGTCGGCCTGGCTGCGCACGACGGTGGCGAGCAGCCGGCCGCGCTGGACGGCGTAGCGCTCCAGGCGGGCGCGCAGGTCCTCGAAGTCGAACGGCTTGAGGAGGTAGTCGACGACGCCGTGGCGGGCGGCGCCGCGCACCGCGTCCGCCTCCCGCGCGGCACTGATGACCATGACGTCGCAGTCGTGGCCCGCGGTGCGCAGCCGGGGGATGACGTCCAGGCCGAAGAGGTCCGGCAGATACAGGTCGAGGAGGACGAGGTCGGGGCGCAGGGTGTCGACGGCGTGGGCGGCCTGCTCGCCGCTGTGGGCGACGCCGACGACCCGGAACGGCTCGACCCGGTCGACGAAGGTGCGATGGACTCTGGCCACCATGAAGTCGTCGTCGACCACGAGCACGTCGATCGTGTCGGACGTCCCGGGCCTGCCGGTCGTTCCGCTCGTCCCGGTCGAGGCGGTCGGCGTGGTCGGTGTGGTCATCGGGGCGCTCCTTCCGCCACCGCGTCGGTGAGGTGGCTGACGGTCATGCGTGCGGTGAACATGGCCCCGTCCGGGGTGTTGGTCACCGAGATCTCGCCCCCGTGACGTTCGCAGACCAGCCGGGTGAGCGCCAGGCCGATGCCACGCTCGCCCTCCTGGGCCGCCTTGGTGGTGAAGCCGTGCACGAACACCTCGCGGGCAAGTTCCGGGGCGACCCCGGGGCCGGAGTCGCGGACCACGATCTCCACGCTGGAGGCGTCCTGGCGCAGTTCGACCTCGACCCAGGCGTCGGCCCCGTCCTGCGCGGCGGAGGCGTCCACGGCGTTGTCGACGAGGTTGCCCACCACGGTGGCCACGTCGGCCGCGTCCTCGGGGGTGAGCCGGTCCAGGGCGGTGCGGTCCGAGATCCGCAGCCGGACCCGGCGTTCGGCGGCCAGCGAGGACTTCGCCATGAGCAGGGCGGCGACGGCGGTGTCGCGGACCCGGCGGCTGAGGGAGACGTCCAGTGACTGGCGGCGGCGGTTGAGCGCGCGGATGTAGTGCACGACCTCGTCCTGCTCGCCGATCTGGATCAGTCCGGAGATGGTGTGCAGCTGGTTGGCGAACTCGTGGGCCTGGGCGCGCAGCAGTTCGGAGGAGCTGCGGAAGGAGCCGATCTCCCGTTCCAGGCGGGCCAGTTCGGTGCGGTCGCGCAGGGTGGTGACGGAGCCCAGGGGGCGGCCGTCCTTGGTGACGGTCATCCGGTTCATCACCAGCACGCGGTCGTGCCGGACGACGACCTCGTCGCGCCGGCCGTCGCCGGTGCCGTCCTGGCCGACAGCGTCACCCCGGCCGCCCGGGTCTCCCGCCAGGACGTCCCGCAGCCGTCCCTCGATGCCCAGTTCGGCCAGACTCCGCCCCACGCAGTCCTCGGGCAGGTCGAGCAGGCGCCGGCCCATGTCGTTGACGAGGGTGAGCCGGAGCTGCGGGTCCAGGGCGACCACGCCCTCGGCGATGCCGTACAACATGGCCTCCCGGTGCTCGGCGAGGCCCGCGATCTCGCGCGGTTCCAGGCCGAGGGTCTGGCGTTTGACGCGCCGGGCCAGCAGCCAGGAACCGGCGACACCGAGGCCACTGGCGATGCCCAGGTAGGCGAGGAGGTACGAGGAGGCGCCGCTCAGGCGTTGCCACACCGTCGGGTCGGCCTCGCCGATCATCACCGTGCCCAGCTGCTGTCCGAGATGCTCCTGCGTGGCGCCGAGAACCGGTACCTGGGCGACGAGTTCGCGGTCGCCGTCCACGGTCAGCGAGCCGGACCAGCCCCGGCCCTCCCCGGCTCCCCCGCCGAGGGCCAGCCGGCCGCCGATCACCGTGGGGTTGGTGGAGCCGACGATCTCGCCGTCGGCGTCGGCGACCGTCACGGAGGTGACCCCGGACTGGGTCTGGGTGGAGTTCACCAGCGGGGCCAGAGCCTGTTCGGGCGCGGGCCGCACCAGCTGACTGCGGACCAGCGGGTTGGCGGCGAGCTGCTCGGCGAGCGCGACGACCCGCCGGCCCTCGACCCGGTTGAAGGTGGCCTCCGACTGGGCCAGGGAGACCGCGGCGACCGCCACCAACACCACCACCACGATGGCGAGTTGCAGCACCAGCAGCTCGCCCGCGAGGGTCTGACGGCGAAAGGCGGCGACCACGACGTACTCAATCTCCCGTGCCGGCACGGCGGACGGCTGCTCGCCCGCCGGGGCGGCCCATCATGGCGCCCACCTGCGGCCGGGGAAAAGGGGGGTGCACACACCCGGTCCCGGTGACCGCAAAGACCACAACCTCCGTTGGTTCCGGAAGCGAGACAGGCCGTTCACGCACAGGCACCATGTGGCCCACGTCACCCTCCCCCGCAAGGCCGACCCCCGTATCTCACCGACGTACCGACAGGTGGTGGCACTCGTGCGCCTGCGCACCCCCCTCGCCCTGTTCGGGGCCGCCGTGCTCGTGCTCGTGGGACCCCCGCTGCTCACGTCCGGCAGCGGCTCCGCGACCGGCACCCAGATCCCGGGCCTGCGCCTCATGGTCCCCAACTCCCCCGGCGGCGGCTACGACATCACGGCCAGGACCGCCGCGAAGAACGCCGAGGACGCCGGACTCACGCACAACATCGAGGTGTTCAACCTGCCGGGCGCCGGTGGCACCGTAGGGCTGAGCCGACTGGTCAGCGAGCACGGAAACGGCAAGCTGGCCATGTCGATGGGCCTCGGGGTGGTGGGTGCCGCGCGCTCCAACCACGCGCCGAAGACCCTGGCCGACACCACGCCGATCGCCCGGCTGACCGAGGAGCAGGACGTCGTCGTGGTCGCCAAAGACTCCCCGTACAAGACGATCGACGAGCTGATCGGCGCCTGGAAGGAGGATCCAGGGAAGCTGCCGGTGGGCGGCGGTTCGTCGCCCGGCGGGCCCGACCACCTGGCGCCGATGCTGATGGCGAAGGCCGCCGGGATCGCGCCGAAGCAGGTCAACTACATCCCCTTCGACGGCGGCGGCGAGCTGCTCGCCTCGATCCTCGGCAGCAAGGTCGCCTTCGGGGTGTCCGGGGTCGGCGAGTACCTCGACCAGATCAAGGCGGGTGAGCTCAGGGTGCTCGCGGTGACCGGCCCGAAGCGGGTCGGCGAGCTGGACGCGCCCACCCTCAAGGAGTCCGGCTACGACGTGGACTTCACCAACTGGCGTGGGATCGTCGCCCCGCCCGGTCTGTCCGAGGCCGAGCGCGACAAGCTCACCCGGCTCGTCGAGGAGCTGCACGACTCGCCCGAGTGGCGGGAGTCGATGCGGAAGAACGGCTGGGACGACGCGTTCCTGACCGGTGCGGAGTTCGGCGCGTTCCTGGAGGCCCAGGACAGGCGCGTGGTGTCGGTGCTGAAGGAGCTGGGACTGTGACGACGCCGACCGACACCCCCGCGGCCGAGGCTCCCGAACGCCGTTCCTGGCTGCGCGAGCACTCCGAACTCGGCGTCAGTGTCCTCCTGTTGGCCCTCGGCGTGCTGGTGCTGACCGACGCCCTCACCATGGACGTCGACATCACGCAGCGCGGCCCGGTCGGGCCCAGGACCGTGCCGGTCGTGGTCGGCATCGGCCTGCTGGTGGTGGCCGCGCTGCTCGCCGTCGACGTGCTGCGCGGCGGTCGCGGGCAGGCCGAGGTCGGCGAGGACGTCGACCTGTCCGAACCGGCCGACTGGCGCACGGTGGTCCTGCTCACCGGGGTCTTCCTGGGCGCGGCCGTCCTCATCGAGCCGCTCGGCTTCCCGGTCGCGGGCGCCCTGCTGTTCTGGGGAGCGGCCTTCGCGCTCGGCAGCCGCCACTTCGACCGGGATCCGCTCATCGCGGCGGTGCTCTCCCTGGTCACCTACGCCGTCTTCAACAACCTGCTTGGGGTGCCGCTGCCCGGCGGCCCGCTGATGGGAGTGCTGTGACATGGACGCCCTCAACTCCCTGATGGACGGCTTCGGTACGGCCCTCACGCCGGTCAACCTGCTGTGGGCCGCCCTCGGGGTGCTGCTCGGCACGGCGATCGGCGTACTGCCCGGCATCGGGCCCGCGATGGCGGTCGCCCTGCTGCTGCCGGTGACGTACGGACTGAACCCGATCGCCGCGTTCATCATGTTCGCGGGCATCTACTACGGCGCCATGTTCGGCGGCTCGACCACCTCCATCCTGCTCAACACGCCCGGCGAGAGCGCCGCCGTGGTCGCGGCCATGGAGGGCCATCCGATGGCCAAGGCGGGGCGCGGGTCACAGGCGCTCGCGGCGGCCGCCATCGGGCACTTCGCGGGCGGCCTGATCGGCACGATCCTGCTGGTGGCGCTGGCGCCGACGGTCGCCGACCTGGCGGTGGACATCGGCGCCCCGGACTACTGCGCCATCATGGTGCTGGCGTTCATCGCGGTGACGTCGGTGCTGGGTTCGTCGCGGATCCGGGGCCTCGCGTCGCTGCTGATCGGGCTGACGATCGGCCTGGTGGGCCTGGACCAGATGACCGGGCAGCAGCGGTTGACCTTCGGTTCCCTCCAACTCGCCGACGGTGTCGACGTGGTGATCGTGGCGGTCGGTCTCTTCGCGATCGGCGAGGCCCTGTGGGTGGCGGCGCATCTGCGGCGCAGCCAGGGCGAGCCGATCCCGGTGGGCCGGCCGTGGCTGGGCCGTGCCGATGTGCGGCGGACCTGGAAGTCGTGGCTGCGCGGCCCGTTGATCGGTTTCCCGTTCGGCGCGATCCCGGCGGGCGGCGCGGAGATCCCCACCTTCCTGTCGTACGTCACGGAGAAACGCCTCTCCAAGCACAAGGAGGAGTTCGGCAAGGGCGCCATCGAGGGCGTCGCGGGACCGGAGTCGGCGGCGTCGGCCTCGGCGGCGGGCACGCTGGTGTCGATGCTGACCCTGGGGCTGCCGACCACGGCGGTCGCCGCGGTGATGCTGGCCGCCTTCCAGCAGTACGGCATCCAGCCCGGCCCGCTGCTCTTCGAGCGGGAACCCGAGCTGGTCTGGGGCCTGATCGCCTCGCTCTTCGTCGGCATGGTGCTGCTGCTCGCCCTCAACCTGCCGCTGGCGCCGGTGTGGGCGAAGCTGCTGCGCATCCCCCGGCCCTACCTGTACGCGGGGATCCTGTTCTTCGCGGCGGTCGGCGCGTACGCGGTCGGCGGTGAGACCGTCGACCTGGTGATCCTCCTGGTCATCGGCCTGATCGGGTTCGGTATGCGGCGCTACGGGCTGCCGGTCCTGCCGGCCGTCATCGGTGTCATCCTCGGGCCGAACGCCGAACAGCAGCTCCGGCGTGCGCTGCAGATCAGCGACGGCAGCGTGAAGGGGCTGGTGAACACGCCGTTCGCGGTGACCGTGTACGTGGTGATCGCGCTGCTGCTGGCGTGGCCGCTGCTGAGGAGGCTCGTCGGGCGGGCCCGCGCGCACGCCTGACGCGGGCACCGGGGCGCGGTACGTCCGTGCGTATCGCGCCCCGACGTTCTCAGTGGCCGCGGAAGGCTTCCTCCAGCCACCAGGAACCCCGGTCCTTGACCACCTTCGCGTCGATGAGCAGGGGCGCACCGCGGGGCCCGGCCACCCATTGGGCCACCGCCTCCAGATCGGCCGGCGTGCGCACCGTCACCGCCTCGAAGCCGTAACCCCGGGCCACCGCGGCGATGTCCGTCGGCGGGAACTCGACGAGCCGCAGCGGATGTCCGTCGGGCCCGAAGTGGTGGACCTCGGCCCCGTAGGCGTCGTCGTTGTACACGACGACCACCATGGGCAGACCCAGCCGGCGCACGGTGTCGAGTTCTACGGCGCCCATCATCGCGCCGCCGTCCCCGAGCGCGGCGACCGGCAGCCGGTCGGGCCGCGCCAGTGCCGCGCCGATCGTGGTCGCCAGGCCCAGCCCGATCGACTGGAAGGCCTGGGTGAAGCAGAAACCCTGCTCGTCCGGGACCGAGAGGTACATGCTCGGGTGGCCCATGAAGTTCCCGGAGTCCACGCCGACCACCCGCTCGGCGGGGAGGATGTCGTCGAGCGCGATGCTCAGGGTGCGCGGGTCGATCAGGTCGCGGGTGCTCGTGTCGTCGTACGGCACGTCCCGCCAGCGCACCCGGGCGGTGATCGCGGCGGCGATGTCGTCGCTCCGGTATCCCCGGCGCTGCTCGCCGAGCTTCTTCAGCGTGCCCCGCGCGGTGCGTTCCACGTCGCCGGTGACGCCCAGGTGCACCTCGCGGTGGGCGCCGAGCGCCGACGCGTCGTCGTCGATCTGCGCCACGGTCGTGTCGTCGCCGATCAGGTTGCCGTGCCGCATGGTCCACATGTTCAGCGAGCAGCCCCAGCCCACGATCAGGTCGGCCCCCCGGATCAGTTCGGCGGTCAGGGGGGACGCGAAGCCTCCGGACACGTCGAGGGACCAGGGGTCGCCGTGGAAGAGGCCGCGGGCGACGGCCGAGGTCGCCGGCAGGGCACCGCAGCGCTCGGCGAGGGCGAGCAGGGCGTCCCGGGCGCCGGGCGAGCGCGCGCCCCGGCCGGCCACGAAGACGGGCCGCCGGGCCCGTTCCAGGACTCGTGCGAGCGCGGCCAGTTCGGCGTCCGCGGGTTCGACCGCGGCCCGCTCCGGCAGCGGTGCGACGGAGGCGAGGGCGTCTTCGGGCGCGTCCAACGCCTGTACGTCCAGCGGGAGGTTGAGCAGGACGGTACGCCGTTCGAGCCGGGCCCGGCCGAGCGCGCCGAGCGCCTCCTCCACCGCGGTCCGCGCCGAGGTGATCCGTGCGGTCGACGCGCCGAGCGCGTGGGCCAGCGCGTCCTGGTCGACGTAGAAGTTGGACCGGGGCCGGGACACCTCGGCCGCCAGGACGAGCAGCGGTGTGCGGCTCTTGGCCGCCTCGGCGATTCCGGTGAGGGCGTTGGTCAGGCCGGGTCCCTGGTGGACGCTCAGGGCGGCGATCGTGCCGCTGATGCGCGTGTAGGCGTCGGCCATGGTCGCCGCACCGCCTTCGTGGCGGGCGGCGACGAACCGGGAGCCCGCCGCGACCATGGCGTTGGTGAGATGGAAGTTGCCCGAGCCGACCACGCCGAAGACCTGGTCGATCCCGGCTCCGGACAGGGCCCGTCCGACCGCCTCCGCGACCTTCATGACCGCTCCACCAGGGCGAGCACCCGGGCCGGTGCCCCGGATCCGGTGACGATGGGCAGGGGTCCGGCGACGACGACGGCACCGGTCGCGGGCAGTTCGCCCAGGTTGCGCAGCTGGGTGAGCCCGTACTTGTCGCTGCCCATGAGGGAGGCGTGGCACGGGAAGGCCGGGTCGAAGGCGTGCGCGCCGCCGGCGTCGGTGCCGACCGTCTCGACGCCCAGACCGATCACCGGGGCCTCCTCGGCGACCCACCGGGCGCACTCCGGTGACAGGCCGGGGGTGTGGGGGCCGTTCTCGTCCGCGTTCAGGAAGGCTTCCTGCGTGTGTCCGCGGGCGTCCCAGCCGGTGCGCAGCAGCAGCCAGCCGCCGTCGGGCAGCGGGCCGTGCTCGGCCTCCCACGCCTTGACGTGGTCCACCTCGACGAGGAAGTCGGGGTCCTCGGCCGCCTCGGCGGTGAAGTCCAGCACGGCGGCGGGCGCGATCAGCCGACGCACCGGCACCGACGCCACGTCGGCGAGGTCCTTGCCGGTCACCCAGTGGTTGGGGGCGTCGAAGTGGGTGCCGGTGTGTTCGCCGCTGCGGAAGTTGTTCCAGTACCAGGCCGGGCCCCGGTCGTCGTACCGGCTGATCTCCTCCAGCTCGAACACCGCCGTCTGCCCGAACTGCGGGGGCAGTTGGATCACCGGTGTCGTCGACGTCAGCGGTGAGGTCAGGTCCACGACTTCGATCGACCCACCCCGCAACGCGGACACCAGCGCGGCGAGGACGGACGGCTCGGACATGAAGGCCTCCTGAGACAGGCGGGCAGGCATGCGGGACTCACAGCATGCCGGTCATACGGTTGAAGGAGCAGACGTTCCCTGGTATAGACAACCCGGTCGAGGACACCGAGAGGCGGGGACGCCGTGTTCGCAGGACGTACGCCCATCCCGGTGGGGTGGCTGCCGCTGCTCGCGGTCGCCGTGCTGGGCCTGGCCGGCTGCTCCGCCGAGGACCCGGGGAGCGCGGCACGGCCGTCGGACGCTGCGGTCGGCACCGTGACGTCCTCCTCCGTCCCGCCCCCGTCGCCCTCCACCCCGTCCACCGGGAGCCCGGGCCCCTCGCCTGTCCCCGTCACCGGTCCCGGCCAGAAACTGGTCACCATGACGGTCGGCGGCGGCTTCGCCGGCATCCACCAAGAGCTGGTCCTGCGCGGCGACGGCACCGTCCGCACCAGCTCCAAGGGCCGGACCGAGGTGCACGGGACCGGCGCGGCCACGTTCACGGAACTGCGCACACTGCTCGGGGATCCGGCGCTGGACGAGGTCCCCGACCTCACCGTGGACCCGGGCGCGGCGGACATGTTCCAGTACACGCTGGACTTCGAGGGCCGTACGGTCGTCACGGACCGCTCCGCCGAGCGGCCCGCCCTCGACCGCCTGATCGACGCCCTCGGCGCATGGCTGCCGAAGCAGTGACCCGGCGGGGCCGTGCGTTCCTCAGGACGTTCCGGCGGCCCGCGCACGGGCCAGGCCGTCACGGATCATCTCGACGCTGATCACGAAGGGCCCCCGGGCGATCCGCTCGGCCCTCTCGGGGTCGCACACCGCACTGGCCTCGTGGAGGGCGGTGTGGCCCGCGCCGGCCCGATGGAAGGAGGACAACTCGCCCCTGCCCCACGGCCGCAGGTGGGCGGCCAAGGCCTCGCGCACCGGTTCCAGATCCTGCTACCCGCGTCACCGGGCGGCGGTCACGGCCACCATGCCCTCCACCAGGCCGCGCGGGTCGAAGAGTTGCTCAAGCTCCTCCCGGGGACGCAGTGACCGAGCCGCTGCCCGTGCACCGCGCGGCGACCGCGCGGCGCCGGTCGAGGCGGTTGTTCTTGCCGCCGAGCGCCGACGGCCGCTACCCGAGGAAGTCCGACAGGCCCTCAAGGAGGCGGTCGACGTCCTCGGAGTCGTTGTAAGGCGCGAGGCCCACGCGAAGGCCACCGGTGTCCCCGAGGCCGAGCCGACGGGACGCTTCGAGGGCGTAGAAGGAACCGGAGGGGGCGTGGACACCGCGTTCCGCGAGAAACCCGTAGGCGTCGGTCGTGCGGTGCCCCGACGTACCCTCTCCGTCGAAGGTCAGCAGCAGGGTGGGGGTGCGGTCGGCGGCCCGGGAGTGCACGGTGACCCGCTCCAGCGCGGACAGCCCCTTGTCGAGCTGGGCTCGCAGGACCTCCTCGTGCCGCTCCAGCGCCGCGTACGCGGCGGCCAGCCGCTGCCGGCGGGTCCCCGTGGCGTCCGAGTCGAGACCGGCGAGGAAGTCGACCGCGGCGCGGGTGCCCGCGAGGAACTCGTAGGGCAGGGTGCCCAGTTCGAAACGTTCCGGCACGGCGTCGCTGGAGGGCAGCAGCTTGTCCGGGCGCAGGCTCTCCAGCAGCTCCGGGCGGGCGGCGAGGACCCCGTGGTGCGGGCCGAGGAACTTGTACGGGGAGCAGACGAAGAAGTCCGCGCCGAGCCGCTCGACGTCGACCAGGGAGTGGGCGGTGTGGTGCACACCGTCGACGTACAGCAGCGCGCCCGCATCGTGCACGGCTCGGGAGATCGCGGCGATCGCGGGCCGGGTGCCGATCAGGTTGGAGGCCGCGGTGACCGCGACCAGCCGGGTCCGGTCGCCGAGCACGGCGAGGATGTCCTCGACGGTCAGCTCACCGGTCGCGGGGTCGAAGTCGGCCCACCGGACGGTGGCACCGGCCCGCTCGGCGGCCTGGATCCAGGGACGGATGTTGGAGTCGTGGTCGAGGCGGGTGACGACCACCTCGTCGCCGGGCGACCACGTCCTGGCGAGGGTGCGGGAGAAGTCGTAGGTGAGCTGGGTGGCGCTGCGGCCGAAGACGATCCCGGACGGCTGCGCGCCCAGCAGGTCCGCCATCGCCCGGCGGCTCTCGACGACGACGGTCTCGGCGTTGCGTTCCCCGGGCGCGGTGTGCCCCCGGTTCGACAGCGGACGTTCCAGTACGTCGGCGACGGCCTGGATCACCGGCCGGGGTGTCTGGGTGCCGCCGGGCCCGTCGAAGTGCGCGATGCCGGCGCTCAGGGCGGGGAACTGCGCGCGGAGGGCGGTTACGTCGTACGTCACGGAAGCTCCTGTCGGTGCTCGGGCCCGGTCGGAGGGTCGGCCGACCGGCGCCCTGGCGAGGCGATGACGACGGTAATCGATGCCCTCGGCGGCATCGACGGCCCCACCACCAGCGGGATCACCGGGAGCAGGACGCCGGCAGGTTCCCCGGCACCGGGACGGCCCGGGGGTGCGGGCCGGCGGACCTGGACATCGTGGTCACCCACACGCCGGCGGACGAGAAGACGTGCGGTCGGCTGCGGGAGGCGGGAGTTGAGGTGGTCGAGGCGTGACGTGGGTTGCCCATAAAGGGAGTTGGCGTGGTCGAGGCGTGAAGTGCACGATCCCGCGAGGTACGTCACCGTGGCCCCGGAGCCCGTTTCCGCGGAGCCCTGACAGCGCCCGACGCCGCGGACCTGAGGAGGCGGCGGAAGGTGGAGCACTCCAGGTGGCTCGGCGCCGGACAGGCGGCGGCGTGCCGCAGGGAGTCGCGCAGCACGCCCAGTTCGTGGATCCTCGCCTCCAGCTCGTCCGCCTTGGCCGCGAGGACCTGCCGGTCGATCCGCGGCCGCCCGTCGGGCGCGAACATCCGCGCGATCTCGTCGAGCGAGAACCCGGCCGTGCGCCCCACCGCGATCAGCGCCAGACGCTCCAGTACACCGGGATCGTACTGCCGGCGCAGGCCGCGTCTGCCGATCGAGGCGATCAGCCCCTTCTCCTCGTAGAACCGCAGCGTCGAGGCGGGAACCCCGGCGCGGTGCACCACCTCGGCAATGTCCAGGTCTGTCATCCTCTTGACCTCAAGTCGACTTGAAGCGGCACGCTGTCATCCCGGCCCGACGAAAGCAAGCACAGGAGGCGCACGTGGACGAGACGCGCAGGACCGGCGACGAGCAGACGGCCCGCTGGAACGGGGCCGCCGGCAACGCCTGGGTCGACGCCCAGCCCGTGCTGGACGCGATGTTCGGGCCCATCGAGGAGCTGCTCGTCGCAGCGGTGGCGGCGGCGCACGGCAGCCAGGTGCTCGACGTCGGCTGCGGCACCGGCGGCGTCACGCTGGCCCTCGCACGGCGGGTCGGCCCCCAGGGGCACTGTGTCGGCGTCGACATCTCCGAACCGGTGATCGGCGCCGCCCGGGCGCGCGCCGAACGGGAGGACACACCGGCCTCGTTCGTCTGTGCCGACGCACAGGATCACGCCTTCGAGCCCGCCACCTTCGACACCGTCGTCTCACGCTTCGGCGTCATGTTCTTCGCCGACCCCGTCGGGGCCTTCGCGAATCTGCGGCGGGCCGCGAAGGACGGGGCCGCACTGCGGTTCATCGCCTGGCGGGGCCCGCAGGACAATCCGTTCATGACGACGGCCGAGCGCGCCGCGGCACCGCTGCTGCCGAACCTCCCCGTCCGCCGGGCCGACGAGCCGGGGCAGTTCGGTCTCGCGGACCCGGAGCGGGTCCACCGCATCCTCGCGGAGAGCGGCTGGAGGGACATCGACATCCAACCGATCGACGTGACCTGCACACTCCCCGAACGGGAGCTGATCGGCTACTTCACCCGGCTCGGTCCCGTCGGGCTGCTCCTGCGAGAGGCGGACGAGGAGACCCGCGCACGGATCGTCGACACCGTGCGCTCCGCGTTCGACCCCTATGTGCAGGGCCCCGACGTCCGCTACACGGCGGCCTGTTGGACGGTCGGCGCCCGAGCCTGACCGTGCCGGCCGCCACCGGGTGGGCGGCGGCAGGGTCAGCGCCTGGCGAACTGGACCCTGGTCGGCTGCTCGACGCCCGGCCGGACCGCGATCCCCTCGACGGTGAGCTGTTCACCGTAGATGTCGGTGATCCTGATCGCTCCGCCGCACCCGCCGCCGTCCTCGGCGAGGAAGTAGTTGTACTCGGTGCGCGGCAGCTGACGCCAGCCGCTGCCGGCGCGCAGTTCGAGCCGGGCGAGGGGGTTGCGGTGCCCCGTGACCTGGACGCCGCACCAGTACTGGCTGGACCCGGTCTTGTACCGGATCGACAGCGGGTCGACGGTGCCGGGGCTGAGCAGCTGCCATGTGATCGGGATCTGGCCCCGCACGGGGGCGGCGAGTTCGGCGAAGGCCTCCGCGCTGAGGTCGATGTGCCCGGCCGCGCACTCGGGGCATTCGTTGGTGACACGGACCGTGACGGCGGACCCGTTCGCGGCGCGGACCCGCACGTACGCCCCGCATGCCTTGGCCGTCTCGTAGTCGGTGTGGTTCATCGCCGCGGTCATGACGTCACCGCTCGGCGTGTCCAGGCAGGCGCCGCCGCCGTCCGCGTCGTAGAAGGTGGCTTCGCCGCTGTAGGTGACGCCGGGCTTGACGCGTCCCGCCAACGGGGCTGCCCCGGACGCCGGTCGGGGGTTGTCCTTGGCCGAGGGCTTCGCCGTCGGGGTGGCCGAGGGCGAGGGCGTCTTGCGTGGTGTCCGGGTCGGCGACGGCTCGGGCGTCGAGGCGGTCGCGGAGACGGAGGCGGTCGGTGAGGCGGTCGCGGCCGGACTGTCGGTGCGGGGGTCCGCGCTCGGCGTGGCCGCCGTGCGATCGGTGCCGCTCTCGTGGTCGGGGAGGAGCACCGCGGTCAAGGAGATGACGATCAGCGCCACGGCCGCCGATATGAACAGCCACCGTCTGTGCACCGGACCTCCTCGACAGGAAGCAGCCGATCCTGTCAGACCCGGGAGCACGCCCACAAGCCCGGTTCGGTCCGCCGGGCGGGCTTCACAGGGTGGCCCGGTCACGAAACTTTCGCGTGGTCCGGCAGCCCTTTCCCGCGCCCGGCCGCTGGGCGCATAGTGCACGAGGCGCACGAGTGAGGGCGCCGCTCCCCGGGTCGTCGGCACCTCGACGGCCGGGGAAGAGCCGATCCGACGTGCCGCTCCGGGGCGAGAGCCCCATGAAGGAACAAGATGACGCGGAAGAAAGCCCTGGTGGTCCGAGGCGGATGGGAGGGACACCGGCCGGTCGAGGCGACGGAGTTGTTCCTGCCGTTCCTCCACGCGGGCGGATACACCGTCCGGATCGAGGAGACGACCGACGTCTACGCGGACGCCGCCGCGATGGCCGACACCGACCTCGTCGTGCAGTGCATCACGATGTCGGAGATCACCCCCGAGCAGGTGGCGGGGCTGCGCGCGGCGGTCGAGGCCGGCACCGGCCTCACCGGCTGGCACGGCGGGATCGCCGACTCGTTCCGTGCCTCCTCCGACTATCTCCAGCTGGTGGGGGGCCAGTTCGCCACCCATCCCGGCAAGGAGCCCTGTGAGCGCCGGGGCGGCGAGGAGGACAACTACCTGCCGCACACCGTCGACATCACCGAGCTCGGCCGCGAACACCCCGTCACCGCGGGCATCGAGGACTTCGAGCTGTGCACCGAGCAGTACTGGGTCCTCCACGACGACCTCATCGACGTCCTGGCCACCACCACCCATCCGGTCCGGCCGTGGCAGCCCTGGCACCGGCCGGTCCGCTCCCCGGCGGTCTGGACCCGCCGGTGGGGAGCTGGGCGTGTGGTGGTGACGACACCGGGGCACAGCCTCGACGTGCTGGAGAATCCGCAGGTCCGCGCCATCGTCGAAAGGGGCATGCTGTGGGCGACGCGCACCGCATCGGCGTCGTAGGTCTCGGAGTCATCTCCCGCGCCTATCTGGACACCCTCCTCGGTCACCCCGCCGTGCGCGTCACCGCGGTCGCCGATCTCGACGCGTCCCGGTCGGCGGCCGTCGCCGCCGCGCTGCCCGGCGTCGAGGCGCTGACCGTCGAGGAGTTGCTGAGCAGCCCGGACGTGGACACGGTGCTCAACCTGACCGTCCCCGCGGCCCACGCGGAGATCGCCCTCGCCGCCATCGGCCACGGCAAGAACGTCTACGGGGAGAAGCCGTTGGCCGCCGGTCTCCGGGACGCCCACGCCGTCATGGAGGCCGCCGCCCGGGCGGCGGTCGGCGTGGGGTGCGCGCCGGACACCGTCCTCGGCACCGGGATCCAGACGGCACGGTCGGCGGTGGAGGCGGGGCGCATCGGACGGCCCCTGTTCGCCTCGGCCGTCATGGTCACGCCCGGACACGAACGCTGGCACCCCCACCCGGACTTCTACTACACCGCCGGGGGCGGCCCGCTGCTGGACATGGGGCCCTACTACCTCACGTCACTGGTCCATCTGCTGGGGCCGGTGCGTTCCGTGATCGGTGCGGCGAGCCGGCTGCGCGCCGAGCGCGTCATCGGCTCCGGCCCGCGCGCGGGCGAGCGGATCCCGGTCGAGGTGGACAGTCATGTCTCCGGCGTGCTGGAGCACGTCGGCGGAACCCTGTCGACGCTGACGACGAGCTTCGACGGCGTGGCCACCACGGCCGCGCCGATCGAGGTCCACGGCACGGCGGGCACGCTCGCGGTTCCGGATCCCAACGGCTTCGACGGCGAGGTCCGGCTCCTCGAACTCGGCGGCACCCAGTGGCACACCCTCCCGCCCTCGGCGGGCTACGCCGGTGGCTCCCGGGGCATCGGTCTGCTCGACTTCGTCGCCGTCGGCACGCGGCGACCGCCTCGCGCCGGCGGCGCGCTCGCCCTGCACGTGCTGGAGGCGATGAACGCCCTCCTCCGCTCGTCGGCCGAGGGGCGCCGCATCGACCTGACGACGTCGGCGGAGCCGCCCGCTCCTGTGCCGCTGACCACGGCCGCGGAGTGGCAGGGGCGCGGCGCTCCTGCGGAGTGACCTCGCGAGCGGCGGGTCCGCCGACGGCGCCGCGTGTCACCCGGGTGTGGGCCCGTCCCACCGGACGGGCCCACAGGGGTGCTCAGGTGGTGTGCAGGGTCAGGCCGTACCGGTTGAGGATCTCGTTGACGGGCTGGAACCAGGTCTCGCCGCCGCTGCCGCAGTTGCCCCAGCCGCCGGAGGTGACACCCTGGGCCTGGTCGCCGCTGATGAACGAGCCGCCGGAGTCGCCGGGTTCGGCGCAGACGCTGGTCTTGGTCATCTGACGGACCGCGCCCTGGCTGTAGTTGACGGTCTCGTTCTTGGCGAGCACCCTGCCGCAGTGCCAGTGGGTCGTGGATCCCGAGCGGCAGATCGAGGCCCCGACGGGCGCCTCGGCCGAGCCGCGCACGAGCTGGTCGGAGACGGTGCCCCAGCCCAGCACGACCGGCACGGTCCACCAGCCGCTGCCCACGTTGACCCAGGCGTAGTCGTTGTCCGGGAACGACGAGCCCTGGAAGTTGCCGATGTAGGAGCCGTCCCAGCCTCTGACACCGGCGCCGGGCTGTCCGCAGTGTCCGGCGGTGACGAAGCCGCCGTGCACGGAGAAGCCGATGGAGCAGCGGACGTTGCCGGTGTAGTAGGGGTCGCCGCCCACGGTTCCGGCGGCGAAAGTCTCGGGTGCGGCGGCGAGTTGCTCCACGGTGACCGGGCCCGACCGGCGGGCGGCGGCGAGGAACGTCCGGACATCGTTGTCAGCCTGTCGGCCCTCGATGACGCTCACGACCACCGCACCGGCCTTCGCGTCGACGTGCCAGCCGCTGACGCCCTCCGGTGCGGTGAGCCGGTCGAGCCGCGCCTGGGTGGCGGCCAGCTCCCGCGCACTGTGTGCCACGGTACGGACGGCCGCTCCCGTGGCCCGGACCTCCCGGAGGGTGGCGGCGGACGTGCCCGGAGTGAGGCCGACGGTCAGTTCGGCGCTGGAGGCGTCGAACCAGGCGCCGCCGAAGGAGGTTCCGGCGGCCCGGCGGGCCTTCGGCTCCACGGCCGTGGCCCGCTGTTCGGCGGCGAGCCGCGCCTCGGCCTCGGCCTTGGACAGACGCAGGTCTCGCTGCATCGCCGAGATGAGGCCGGGTGCGGCGGGCGCCTCGGCGGTGGCGGGTTCGCCGGCGGAGGCGGGCAGGGTGCCCGCGGTGACGCCGGCGCCGAGCATGAGCAGCACGGCGAGGCCCGCGCGTATGGATCTGGTGCGTCTCATGGAGATTGCCCTTCGTCGTTCCAACAGGGTGGGGTGGAACAGCAGAATTCTCTGAGAGCGCTCTCAGCGTTGTGGTGCAGCAGAGCCTAGCCGTTGATCATGAACAGGTCCATGCCAATGCCGAGCCGGTCGTGACGACGCTCCGATCGACGGCCCGCCGTGGTCACCGGGCACCGCCGTTCCCTCACCGGGCCTGACCGCCCCGCCAACTCGCCTTCCGCGTCAAGCCATCGGCGCGTTGCCGGCCGGCCCGGAACCGCGGCATAAAACGTTCCAGGCGGCGCCGGGGTAGACTTGCCGTCGCCCATGGGGACGACGTCGTGCCTGGTCGCGCGGCTCTCACAGCGAGGGGGTGGACGCCATGTCGGTTCGCCCCGCCCGCATTCAGGACGTCGCGGCCGCCGCCGGCGTCTCGGTCTCCACGGTGTCGAACGTGCTGAACCGTCCCGAGCGCGTCAACGCGCTGACCGCCGAGCGGGTCCGGGACGCGGTCGCCGCACTCGACTACGTACCCCATCCGGGAGCCGCCGGCCTGCGGACCGGACACTCGTCCTCGATCGGCCTGGTCCTGCCCGACGTGGCCAACTCGTTCTACTCACGCATCGCACGCGGTGCCGCGGACGCGGCGTACGACCACGGTTACGCCCTCGTTCTCTGTGACAGCGGGGACGCGCCGGAGCGGGAGCAGGGCTACTTCACCATGCTGGTCGAGCAGCGGGCCGTCGGCGCCGTGGTGGTGCCGGTCAGCGCCGACCCCACCCGGCTCACACGGCTGCGTGAGCGCGGCATTCCCCTGGTGCTGGCCGACCGTGCGATGCCGTCCCAGGACGGCTGTTCCGTCTCGGTCGACGACATCGCGGGCGGCCGTATCGCCGTGCAGCATCTCCTGGACCGTGGAGCGCGCGACCTTCTGGTCGTCAACGGGGAGCGCGCGATCCGGCAGTGCGCCGACCGGTACCAGGGGGCCCGGCAGGCTGTGCGCAGCAGGCGTGAGGCACGGCTGGACCAGGTCGTCGCCGAGGAGATGACCGTGGCGTACGGCGCCAAGCTCGCCCGCCGCCTCGACGACCTCCCCGACGGGATCTTCTGCACCAACGACTTCCTCGCCGCGGGACTGTGCCGCGAACTGAGCGAGCGGGGCGTACGGATCCCCGAGGAGGTGCAGGTGGTCGGTTACGGCGACCTCGACATCGCGAGCTTCGTGGGGACGACCCTGACGACGATCAGGCAGCCGGTCGAGGAGCTCGGCAGGGCGGCCGTCGAGATGCTGCTCGACGAGGTGGAGGCCCGCGCCGAACACACCCACGAATCAAGGGTGTTCGCGCCCGACCTCGTCCTGCGGGACTCCACCCGGCTGTCCGACCGGAATCCGTAGCGTCACGGGTCCCAGCAACCCGGCCGGGAGCGAGGACGGGAAGGCCCAGGCGGTGGGGGTGGCTTCGGCGAGGTAGGGGGCCAGGGTGTTGCTGACGGTCACGTCGAGGCGGACCGAACGCCCCGCCACACCGGGAAGTTCGAAGCGGTACGGCGCGCAGAACGCCTCGCCGACGGGATTCCCGTCGGCGAGGACCGAGACACTCCCGCGCACCCGCCCCAGGTCCAGGACAGGATCCGCTCCGGCCGGCACCTCCAGCTCCCGCGCGTACGTCACCGCACCGCTCCAGCCGCCCAGCCCCAGCACCTGCCAGTCACCCGGCGGGAGTTCCGCGGGAACGGTACGGACGCGTACCGGCCCGCGCCACGCGGAGCCGCCCCGCAGTACGGCCGTGGGAGCGGTGACGACCTCGATCTCCGTGGGCCCCGGAAGCGGTTGATCCAGCGTCAGAACCCGTCCTTCGAGGGGCTGTTCGGCACCCCTGCCGACCCGCACCCTCGCGGACGACTCCAAGGGCGGCTCCAGGGGCAGGTCCAGCGATACGGTGCCCGGCGGCACGGTGAAGCGGAAACGCTGCGCGTGCGCGCGGACGCTGTCCGTGGACCGCAGCGGCAGTACCGGCGGGCCCAGCACCGGTGCGCCGGTGAGCCATGCGGTGTCCGGCAACGGGTGCGGCCGCAGGGCCGCGTGGCAGTGCTGCAACTCCCCCCATCGCCCGTCGTGTTCGACGGTCCGGCCGCGCCACTGCCCTGACTCGGCCTCCCAACCGGCCCCGCTGACGAGCGCGTTCGCAACGGACTCCGAGCGGGCCACGCAGTCGACGAACACCGCCTCGCGCGGCCGGACGCTGTCGGACACCACCTCCAGTACGTGTTCGCCCGCCCCGAGGGCGAGTCGGTGCCGGAAGAACATCGGCACCGCGCCCCAGTCGGACTCGTAGTACTCCACCTTCTCCTGGCGCGCGACGACCTCCCCGTCGAGCAGCACGGTGACGCCCGTTGCGGCACCCACCACGAGGACCGTCTCCGTCTCCTCACGCGGGAGTCGGAGCCGGCCGCGGTAGGTCACGCCGCCCTCCGGTCGTACGCCGTCGGGCAGACACATGAACTGCGGGCGCGGCGTGAACCCGCCGGGAGGGGACAGACAGAAGTAGCCGCTCAGAGGTGTGTCGGCAGCGCCCGAGATCAGCAACGGCCGGTCCTCGGCATCCGACAGTTCGTACTCCAGCACGTTGCGGGGCTGTTCCACCTCCACCCGGGCGGACGCGAGGTAGCCGCCACCGGTGTCCAGCCGTTCGCCGTTCCACCACACCCGCTTGGTCGCCGCCGCACCGATGTGCAGATCGGCGGGTCCGCGGTGCTCGGTCTCCACAACGGTCCGGACCCTGGCGACCGTTCCGCTCCCGGGCGCGGGGACGCGCACGAACTCCTCGGGCACCAGCCCCTTGTTGCCGAGCAGTCCGTCCGGGTCCGGGATCCCACGGCTCGACGAGTACAGCGCGACGCCCCAGCCCGCGGCCTCGGGTACGAGGGGCAGCTCTCCGGCCAGGACCCGTTCGGCGCAGGCGCGGTCCAGCGGATCGGGAGCCTGGGCGGAGGGCACCGGACCCAGAACGCGCACCCGGTTGCCGTACGTCACCCGGATCCGCTCCCCGTGCGTGTCGGCCCCCTCCGTCCAGCGCATGGTCCAGATCTGCGGTTCGGCGACGGACGAGCCCGCGGGGAGCGCGAGGTCGCCCCAGGTGTTGTCCATGGTGGGGACGAGGCGGCCCTCCCAGCCGCCGGAAAGGTCGATCGTCCGCTCCGACGACGGCTTCGGCGGCGTGGCCCTCCGGGTCGTCGGCGGGGTGCCCTCGCGCCATACGACGAGGGCGGCGGGGGCGCCGTCCAGTGGCACCTCGATGGTCGAGAGGCCGTCGGTGACGGTGACGTGGGCCGGCCGGCGGACGCCGGTCGCCGGGTTCCAGACCTCGGCCTCGGCGACCACGGCGCGCACGGTGACCGTCGAGTGGTGGGCGTAACGCGTGGGATCCGCCTCGTGGTTGCCGTCGGCAGGCCCCACGCGGGCATCGGGAAAGGCCCCCGTCACCAGGGCGACCGCCTCGGTTCCCTGCCTCCTGACGAGCAGCGGCACCTCGCCGGTCGCGTGTCCGGCGGCGTCGGCCACCGCGGCCGCCCCGGCCTCGGCGTCGCTCACCCGCTCCAGCCGCGGGTGCTTCAGCAGCGCCGCGACCACGGAGTCGTCACCGGCCTGGCCGGCCGCCGTCGCGGGCGGACGGCCCACGACCACCACCCGGCCGCCGGAGTCGAGGAGTTGGGTCAGTCGGCGCGCCGTCTCCTCTTCCAGGACGCTCGCCGAGGGCAGCAGGACCGCGCGGTACGCCAGGCCCGTGACGCGCAGCGCCCCGTCGGTGGCCGCGGCACGCTGCACCGAGGCGTCGTCGATGACGTCGAAGGAGACGCGGTGGCCGTCCAGCGTGCCGATGCGCGGCCGGAGCCAGTTGTTCGTGCCGCACAGGTCCAGGTAGTGCTCCTGTGTCTCGTCGGCCTGGTCGTGGCCCGCGCCGAGGCGGCCGTCGCCGAAGTGGTTGACGGGCATGTCCAACGGGATGAGGGACTGCATGGTGGCGGTGGGATGCAGGACCGCGACGTCGGCGCTGTAGGTGCCCCAGGACATGATCGAGCAGATCCGGGCGATGGCCCGGGAGAACGCCGGGTACTGCCGCCAGTAGGGCTGACGCCAGTCGGTGGACGGCGGCGCCCACTCGAACCAGCCGCCCGCGGTGCCGAAGTAACTGGCGTGCGGGTTGTACAGGTTGGCGCCGCTGCGCAGGAAGGGCAGGAGCCAGTCGTAGGTGTCCTCCAGGGTGCCGCCCCAGCCGGAGGAGTGGAACGCCTCCATCCAGACGCGCGGGTGGCCGTAGAGGTGGGCCATCGAGGAGTGGACCTTGGAGTCGCCGTGGTGGTCGCTGCCGGCGGCGCCGTACCAGCGGTGGGTGCGGAAGTAGTCGGAGTAGATCTGCGTCGACTGGGCGGGGAAGCCCGCTCGTGCGGGGTGGCTCTGATCGGAGCCGATGAGCATGCCGCGTTCGTCGTGCCAGGCGGCGAGCGGCCGGAAGAGGGCCTCTTCGGTGAGTTCGGTGCGGACCGCGTAGTAGTCGGTGCGGATCTTCGCGTTCCGGGCGGTCGGCGGTCCGAACAGCGCCGGCAGGTGGTCGAGCAGGTCGTACCCGCGCCGGGCGCCGAACTCGTCGGGGAAGCGGTGGCTCCAGGAGTTGGTGGCGGGAAGTTCGTCCTGGAAGCTCCCCGCGACGACATTGCCCAGGTACTCGGGGACACGGCGGTCGTACTCGTGATGCACGGTCTCCATCAGGAGGCGGACGGCGTGCGGGTCGAGGTAGTCGAACGCCGTGGGGACGGCGACGACGAGCTGCGCGTCCGTCCCGTCGCGGACCTCGATCCGGGCGGTGCCGGAACTCTCGTCCGCGACGACGGGCAGGCGTCGGCCCGTCACGTCGTACGCGCCGACCAGGTGTTCGGAGGGGCGCAGCGCGACCGTGCCCGCGGCGACGGTCGCCCGGCGCAGGTGCAGCGCCCGGCCGGTGGCATCCGGGTGACGGCGGGTGACACCGCCCTGGACATTGGCGCCGGAGAACCCGATCTGGTCGTAGAACCACAGGCGCATGCCGAGTTCCCCGGCGGTTCGGCAGGCGTCGGTGAAGCGGGCCCACCACTCCTCGCCGAACCATGCCGGATCGTCGGTCCGGGCGCCGAAGGTGGGGCCGGCGGGCGCCAGATTGATGATCACGAGGTTGTGCACGCCGCCGTCCGCGAATCTGCGCATCTGCCAGGCGAGGCGCTCGCGGGTGACCTTCGCGCCCGACCACCACCACAGCGGAGTGGGTCCGAAGTCGCGGGGCGGATCGTCGAACAACTGCTGCAGGACCGGGGAGATCACGGGATGCGGTCCTTCCGGGCGACGGCTCGGACGCTCGCGCGTCCTCTTGCACACTCTCTCGGATGAAAAACGTTCTACATCGGCTTTCACGGTAGGACACGTGGGAAATAACCACCAGATCCCGGACGCGCGAAGGCTTCGCCCGTTCCTCCCACCGATGCGTGCGCGACATCTTGTTGGAACGTTTTTCGAATCCTATAGTCACAGCGACCCCGGCCCCTGAGCCGCGACGTCCCCCTCCGCTCGGCCCCTCCCCAGACGACGGAGTCGCATCATGGCCCGCACCTCGACCGCCCCGGACCACCCGGCACGGCCCATCCCCCCGTACCTCTGGAAAGTCGCGGCGCTGTCGGGCATGGCGTCGTACCTCGATGCCGCGCTCATCGTCAGCATCGCCGTCAACCTGGCCATCTACCGCGACAGTTACGACATGGGCGTGTGGATGGCCGGGGCGATCAGCGCGATCGTCACCGGCTGTATCGCCATCGGCTCCCTCGTCGGCGGACGGCTGGCCGACATGTTCGGGCGCCGCCGCGTCTACAACCTGGACATCCTCTGCTACGCGGTGGGCGCGATCGTCATCACCCTGGCGCCGAACGACATCGTCCTTTTCGTCGGCGTGCTCGTCGCGGGGCTGGCGGCCGGCGCCGATCTGCCGACGTCCCTTGCCGTGGTCTCGGACGCCGCGCCCGCCGACGCCCGGGCCCGTCTCGTGTCCTTCACCCAGGTCATGTGGGTGCTGGGCATCGTCGTCGTCATCTTCCTCGGATACGTCCTGTCGGACTCGGGCATGACCGGAGCCCGGTTCATCACCGCCCATCTGGCCGTCGCCGCGCTGCTCACCTGGCTGTTCCGGGCCCGGCTGAAGCTGGCCGACGAGCCGCCGGACGCGGAGGTCGCGCAGGAGGCGGCGACACCGGCCGCCCCCCGCGGCATCGAGCTCAGGAACGTGTGGAACCGTGCCGCGCTGCTGCCGATGGCCGCGACCTTCGTCTACTACGTCACCTGGGGCATCGGCGCCAACACCTTCGGCCAGTTCGGCACCTACCTGCTGGTCACGGTCAGCGGCGCCTCGCAGAGCCTGGCCACCGGAATCAACCTGGCCTTCCTCCCGATCGCGCTGGTGCTGACCTTCGTCTTCGTCCGGATCGCCGACACCCCCTGGCGCGACCGGCTGTTCTACGTGTTCACGATCGTGCAGGTCCTCGCCTTCTGCATCGCCTCCCTCACGGCCGGCGCCCTCGTCGGCATGCTCGTCTTCTTCGTGCTCTACCAGATCTCCAACCCCTTCGCAGGGGAGGCCAGTTACAAGGTTTGGTCGCAGCTCACGCTGCCCCCGGACACCCGCGGCACCACCCAGGGCCTCACCTACGCCCTGTCCCGGGGGGTCTTCGCGGGCGTCGCGTTCGTCACGCCCGCCCTGATGGAGTACAGCGCGTCCCTCCTGCTCTGGTCGATCACCCTCTGCATGGCGGCCTCGGGGGTCGCGGGCGTGTACATCGTCCGTGTCCTCATCCGGCGTTCCCCCCGATACCGCCGACGCCCCGGCGAATCTGGGAGCGGCCCGGACCTGAATCCGCACCGGACCTCGGAAGGAACACCGCCCATGGCAACGCCCGAACCCACCACCGCGACCGCGGACCGCGCCGCCACGCTGCGCGAGCTGCTGCCCGCGGTGCCCCGCCGGCGCACCCGGATCGGACTGGTCGCCGGCGGACTCGGTGCCTACTGGCCGCAATTCCCCGGGCTCCTCCCGCAGTTGCGGGAGTCGTCCGCGTATGTCGCCGAACGCTTCCAGCAGATGGACGCGGAGGTGACCGACGTCGGTTTCATCTCCGACGCCGCCGAGGGAGCCGCCGCCGCCGAACAACTACGCCGGGCGGACTGCGACTTGATCGTGCTGTTCGTGACGACGTATCTGACCTCGTCGATGGTGCTGCCGATCGCCCGGCGCTCGCACACGCCCGTCCTGGTCATCGACCTCCAGCCGTCCGAGCGGATGGACCACGCCTCCTTCGACACGGGTGCCTGGCTCGCGTACTGCGCACAGTGCTCGGTACCCGAGGTCGGCAACGTCTTCCGCCGCGCCGGTATCCCCTTCCGGTCGGTGTCGGGCTGGCTGCGTCAGGAGTCGGCCTGGCGGCGCATCGAGCAGTGGATCCGCGCCGCACACATCCGTGCCGCACTCCGGCACGCCCGGCACGGTCTGATGGGGCACCTGTATCCCGGCATGCTCGACGTGTCGACCGATCTGACGCTGCTGCCGGCGACGTTCGGCTCGCATGTCGAGGTGCTGGAGTTCGACGACCTGCGCCATCGGGTGGAGAAGGTCACGGCGGCTCAGACCCGCGAGCGGGTGGCTCTCGCACGGCGGATCTTCACCGTCGACGACAGTGTGGTGGACGAGGACTTCACCTGGGGCGCGACCGTGTCGGTCGCGCTCGACCGGCTCATGGAGGACTTCGGCCTCGACACCCTCGCGTACTACCACCGCGGTCTCGACGGCGAACTGCACGAGCGGATCGGCGCCGGCATGATCCTGGGCGCCTCCCTGCTCACCGCCCGGGGCGTACCCGCGGCCGGTGAGTACGAACTACGCACCAGCGTCGCCCAGTTGGCCACGCAGAGCATCGGAGCCGGGGGTTCCTTCACCGAGATCCAGGCACTCGACTTCGAGGACGGGGTCGTGGAGATGGGACACGACGGGCCCGCCCACCTCGCCGTCAGCGCCCGCGACCCACTGCTGCGCGGCCTCGGTGTCTACCACGGCAAGCGCGGCTGGGGCGTCAGCGTGGAATTCGACGTCCAGCACGGTCCCGTCACCCTCCTCGGCCTCGGCCAGGACGCCGACGGCGGTCTGTCGTTCATCACCTCCGAGGGCACCGTCGTCCCCGGCCCGCTGCTGCAGATCGGCAACACCACGAGCCGCGTCGACTTCGGCCGTGATCCCGGCGAGTGGGTCGACGCGTGGAGCGCGACGGGCGTCGGTCACCACTGGTCCCTGGCGGTCGGCCACCACGCCGCCGATTTCCGGGCGGCGGCGAGCCTGCTCGGCATCGACCACCGAGAGGTGTGACCACGGCCCCCTTGACGCCCTCGCCCCGCCCGCGACGCCCTTGCCCCCTCCGCCGCCTCCCACCTAACCTGCTTTTGTGCCGCAAATAAACAAAGCCCGTCCGCACAACGACGTGCCGGGCAACACCCTCACCCGGCTACGTGTCGTCCTCACCACCTTCTTCGCCCTCGACGGCTTCGTCTTCGCCGGCTGGGTCGTGCGCATCCCCGACATCAAGGAGCAGACCGACGCCTCGTCCAGCGCCCTCGGACTCGCCCTCCTCGGCGTCTCGGCCGGTGCCGTGGTCACCATGACCCTCACCGGCCGCCTGTGCCGCCGCTACGGCACCCACCCGGTGACCGTCGGCTGCGCGGTCCTGCTCTCGCTGAGCGTCGCACTGCCCCCGCTGACCCACTCCGTGGGCCCGCTCACCGGCGTCCTGCTGGTCTTCGGTGCGGCCTACGGCGGGATCAACGTCGCCTTCAACAGCGCGGCCGTCGACCTGGTGGCCGCCCTGCGGCGCCCGATCATGCCCAGTTTCCACGCGGCGTTCAGCCTCGGCGGCATGATCGGCGCGGGCCTCGGCGGACTGGTCGCGGCCCACCTCTCCCCCACCCGGCACCTGCTCGGACTCACCCTCGTCGGCCTGCTGGTGACCGCCGTCGCCGGTCCCGCCCTGTTGCGCATCGAAGCGCCGGCGCCCCCGCGGCGGGAAGCCCGGGAGCAGGCCGGCACGGGCCGCCTGGACGCCCGTACCCGCGGACCGGTCGTCGTCTTCGGCCTGATCGCCCTGTGCACCGCGTTCGGCGAGGGCGCCCTCGCCGACTGGGGCGCCCTCCACCTCAAGCAGGACCTGCACGCCTCCCCCGGCGTCGCGGCCGCGGGCTTCTCCTGTTTCGCGCTCGCGATGACCGTCGGCCGGCTCACCGGCAGCACCCTGCTCCAGCGGCTTGGCCGGACCACGACCGTGGTCGCGGGCGGCGCCACCGCGGCGGCGGGCATGCTGCTCGGCGCGCTCGCCCCGGAGATCTGGATGGTGCTCCTGGGCTTCGCCGTCACCGGGCTCGGCCTCGCCAACATCTTCCCGGTCGCCGTCGAACGCGCCGGGGCCCTGGCCGGCCCCACCGGCGTCGCCGTCGCCTCCACCCTCGGCTACGGCGGCATGCTTCTCGGCCCTCCGGCGATCGGCTTCATGGCCGACTGGTTCTCCCTGCCCGTCGCCCTCACCAGCGTCGCCCTGCTGGCGGCGGTCGCCGCGCTGATCGGCTTCATCAACCGCCGTGCGGATACCGGGCGATGACACGTGCCATCGTCCCGCGAGTTCTCTGCGCGGATCACTTGACGGAGTACGGCCGCACACGGGGCCGGCTCTCTCCCGCCCGCCGGGCATGCGGCCGATGGGCGGGCCCGACGTCCGGCGCCCCGGAGTCGGGCGCTCCCGCGTCGGGCACCCCGACGCCCGGCCGGCGTCCCGGAGTCGGGCCGACCCCACACCCGTCGGCTCCGCGGCTCCGCGGCTCCCAGCGGCCCTGAACCGTCGGCCCTCACCCCGAAATACCGCGCCCGGACCACACTCCGTCGGGCACACTCACCCCATGGAGACCGCCGAGTTCGTATCGATCCTGGACCAGGAGGGCCGGCTGCTGGCCGCGGCCGCGGAGGAGGCCGGGACCGGTGCGAAAGTGCCGACCTGCCCGGAGTGGCAGGTGGGGGACCTGGTGCGGCACACGGGAGCGGTGCATCGCTGGGTGACAGAGGTCGTCGCCGAGGGGCACACCTCCCGTGTCCCGTTCGGAGGGCCGCCCGACCTCGACGGCGCCGAGCTGCTGGCCTGGTTCCGGGAGGGGCACGGGCGGCTCGTGGACACCCTGCGCTCCGCCTCCCCCGACATCGACTGCTGGTCCTTCCTGCCCGCGCCCTCGCCGCTCGCGTTCTGGGCCCGGCGGCAGGCGCACGAGACGGCCGTGCACCGCGGCGACGCCGAGTCGGCCAGGGGCGGTGACCCGAGCGGGATCGCCGACGGCTTCGCGGCGGACGGCATCGAGGAGCTGTTGTTCGGCTTCCACGCCATGAGCAGGAGCAGGGTTCGCGCCGAGGAGCCCCGCGTGCTGCGGGTGCGGGCGACTGACCCGGACGGCGCGGTGTGGACCGTACGGCTGTCCCAGGAGCCGCCGCTGGCCGAGCGGGGTGATGCCGGGGCGGCCGACTGCGAAGTGGCCGGGTCCGCCGCGCAGTTGTACCTGGCGCTCTGGAACCGGCTGCCGTTCCCGTCGGTGTCCGGCGACGTCTCGGTGGCCGAGCTGTGGCGGGAGAGGTCCGGGATCTGAGGCCGGGGCGGCTCAGTCCGAGGTCAGCATCCTCGTCAACACCGCGCGCTGCAGGGGCAGTACGGCGCCGTGCAGCGCGCGCCCCTTGTCCGTGAGCGCCACCCGGACGCCTCGCCGGTCCTCCGGGCACATCCCGCGGTCGACGAGACCGTCCTTCTCCAGCCGGGCGACGAGGCGCGACAGCGCGCTCTGGCTGAGGTGGACACGCTCGGAGATCTCCTGCACCCGGTAGACGCAGGCGCCGTCCTCGCGCGGTTCGGAGAGGACGTCGAGGACCTCGAAGTCACTCCCGCACAGGCCGTGTTGGTGCAGTGTGCGGTCGAGTTCGCACTGGGTGCGCGCATGCAGCGCCAGAAGGTCCCGCCACTGGTCCGCGAGCGTCCGCTCGGCATTCTTGGCCGCCATGGCCGCACCGTAGCAGAGAAGGGAGTTTGTTGCATCGTAATTAAATGCGTTTGCATTCCATGCATGCGCATGTAATGTCTCCCGTCATGACCTCTCCGCTCACCACCTCCGCGTCCGCAGGACGTTGGACGCCCCGGCTCTGGGGCACCCTGCTGGTGCTCTGCGCCGCGATGTTCCTGGACGCGCTGGACGTGTCGATGGTCGGCGTCGCCCTGCCGTCGATCGGCGCCGACCTCGGCCTCTCCACCTCCACGCTGCAATGGATCGTCAGCGGCTACATCCTGGGCTACGGCGGCCTGCTGCTCCTCGGCGGCCGGACCGCGGACCTGCTCGGCCGACGCCAGGTCTTCCTGATCGCCCTCGGCGTCTTCGCCCTGGCCTCGCTGCTCGGCGGACTCGTCGACTCGGGCCCGCTGCTGATCGCCAGCCGCTTCATCAAGGGCCTGAGCGCGGCCTTCACCGCCCCGGCCGGCCTGTCGATCATCACCACGACGTTCCCGGAGGGCCCGCTGCGCAACCGCGCCCTCTCCATCTACACCACCTGCGCGGCCACCGGCTTCTCGATGGGCCTGGTGCTCTCCGGGCTGCTCACCGAGGCCAGCTGGCGCCTGACCATGCTGCTGCCCGCCCCCATCGCCCTGATCGCCCTCATCGCCGGCCTGAAGCTGCTGCCGCGCAGCGACCGCGAGAGGAACCACAACGGCTACGACATCCCCGGCGCGATCCTCGGCACCGCCTCGATGCTGCTGCTGGTCTTCACCGTCGTCCAGGCTCCCGAGGCCGGCTGGACCTCGGCCCGCACCCTGCTGTCCTTCCTCACGGTCGCCGTGCTGCTCACGGTGTTCGTCCGGGTCGAGCGGCGCTCGGCCGGTCCCCTGATCCGCCTGGGCGTCCTGCGCTCGGGCACCCAGATCCGCGCCCAGCTCGGCGCGATGGCCTTCTTCGGGTCGTACGTCGGCTTCCAGTTCCTGGTCACCCTGTACATGCAGTCCCTGCTCGGCTGGTCGGCGCTGCACACCGCGCTCGCCTTCCTCCCCGCCGGCGCACTGGTGGCGCTCTCCTCGACGAAGGTCGGCTCCGTCGTCGACCGCTACGGCACCCAGCGGCTGATCGCGGCGGGCTTCGCCCTGATGGTCGTCGGGTACGCGCTGTTCCTGCGGGTCGACCTCGACCCGGTCTACGCGGCCGTCATCCTGCCCTCGATGCTGCTCATCGGCGCCGCCTGCGCCCTGGTCTTCCCCTCGCTCAACATCCAGGCCACCAACGGTGTCGAGGACCACGAGCAGGGCATGGTCTCCGGGCTGCTCAACACCTCGGTCCAGGTCGGCGGCGCGATCTTCCTCGCGATCGTGACGGCCGTGGTGACGGCGGGCGCCCCCGAGAACGCCACCCCGCAGGCGGTCCTCGACAGCTACCGGCCGGGACTGGTCGTGGTGACGGTCGTCGCCGCGGCCGGGCTGCTGATCACCCTCACGGGCCTGCGGACCACGCGCGGCACACAGTCGTCCGTCGTGGTCGCCCAGTCCACCGGACCGACCGGTCCCACCGATCCCATGGAATCCACCGAATCCACCGTGAAGGAGACGGAGCGCGTCTCGGTACGCGACTAGGGGGCCGTCTGCGCTCGTGTGCGCCCGGCGGGGTCTTCTTGCCCCGCCGGGCGCACGCCTGTGACACTTGCGGGGTGGAGAGCCACGGGGGACGGCGCGGGCAGGCCGAACGGGACGCGATCACCGTCGAGATCGGATACGCGCTGTTCAGCGCGGCGTTCGCGGCGGCGGTCCTCTTCGGGGCGGTCGCCGGACCGGCGCTGCTCTTCGAACTGCCGCACGCCGTCGAGCCGGTGCTGCTCCGCGCCGCAGTGGTGCTGGCGCCCGTCCTCTTCCTGGCCCGGGTCGTCAGTGTGCTGACGCGTTTCCGGCAGGAGGCGCCTCAGCCCAGCCAGCCCGGCCGGACCAGCCCCGACTCGTAGGCCAGCACGACGAGTTGGGAGCGGTCCCGGGCGCCGAGCTTGACCATGGTGCGGCTGACGTGGGTTTTGGCGGTGAGCGGGCTGACCACCAGGCGGCGGGCGATCTCCTCGTTGGACAGGCCGATGCCGACCAGCGCCATCACCTCCCGTTCCCGCTCGGTGAGCCGGCCGAGGGCGTCGGCCGCGGCCGGTTCCTTGGAGCGGGCGGCGAACTCGGCGATCAGGCGGCGGGTCACGCCCGGCGAGAGAAGCGCGTCGCCCTCGACCACCGACCGTACGGCGCGCAGGAGTTCCTCCGGTTCGGTGTCCTTGACCAGAAAGCCGGAGGCGCCCGAGCGGATCGCCTCGAAGACGTACTCGTCGAGTTCGAAGGTGGTGAGCATGACCACCTTGACCTCGTGCAGCGCCGTGTCCTCGGTGATGCGCCGGGTCGCGGCCAGTCCGTCGAGGACCGGCATGCGGATGTCCATCAGGACGACGTCGGGGCGCAGTTCACGTACCCCGCGCAGTGCCTCCTCGCCGTCGGAGGCCTCCGCGGCCACCTCGATGTCCGGTTGCGCGTCGAGCAGCGCCCGGAAGCCGGCCCGTACCAGTGACTGGTCGTCGGCGAGCAGTACGCGGATCACCGGTCGTTCTCCTTGGGCTTGACCTTCGCCGGCAGTACGGCCAGCACCCGGAACCCGCCGTCGGCGCGCGGGCCCGCCTCGATCGTGCCACCCAGTGCGCCGGCCCGCTCCCGCATTCCGGCCAGACCGTTGCCGCTGCCGCCCGCGTCGGCGCCGGTCGCGGGTCCGTCGTCGTCGATACACAGCCGTAGCGCGCCCCCGTCGTGGTCGAGCCGCAGCCGCGCGTGCCGTGAACCGGAGTGCCGTACGACGTTGGTGAGGGCTTCCTGGACGATGCGGAAGGCCGCGAGGTCCGTCCCGGGGGCGAGCCGGGGCGGCTCCCCCTCGACGTCGACCGTCAGGCCGGCGCCCTGTGCCTGTTCCACCAGTTCGGGGAGCCGGTCGAGGCCGGGCGCGGGGGCGCGCGGCGCGTCTCCCGGCGTTCGCAGGGTGTCGAGCACCTGGCGGACCTCGCCGAGTGCCTCCTTGCTCGCGGCCTTGATGGTGGTGAGGGCGGAGCGCGCCTGTTCCGGGTCGGTGTCGAGGAGGGCGAGGCCGACGCCCGCCTGCACGTTGATGACGGAGATGCTGTGCGCGAGGACGTCGTGCAACTCGCGGGCGATCCGCAGCCGTTCCTCGTCCGCGCGCCGCCGGGCCGCCTGCGCGCGCTCGGCCCGCTCGCGGGCCCACTGCTCACGCCGGGTGCGGACGAGTTCGGACACCGCGAGGATCAGGACCATCCAGGTGGCGACCGCGACCTCCTGTCCCCAGGCGGCGGCGGAGTCACCGGACGGTGGGAGCCACCGGTACAACCAGTGCGCCACCAGGACGTGTCCGGCCCAGAGCATCCCCAGCGCCGTCCAGGCGGCCCTGCGGTGCCCGGCGACGACGGCGCCGAAGCAGGCCAGGGCGACGGTCAGGAACACCGGACCGTACGGATAGCCGGCGCCCAGGTAGAGCATGGCCGCCGCCGCCGTACCGAACACGACGGGCACCGGATGCCGCCACCGCCACAGCAGCAGGCCCGAGCCCACGACCAGCAGCAGACGCGCGAACGGGTCCAGGGGAGCCCGCTCATGGACCTGCTGGGCGGCCGCGTAGTTCGAGCCGACGAGCACGAACAGGGTGAGCAGCGCGGTGGAACGCCAGGGCCACCGCGGACGCCGTCCCTCCTCGTCCTCGCGGGCCGCCCACGGCGGGCCGTGCCGCCACCAGTGCGAGGGGCCGCCGCCGCGTACACGCTCCACGTCCATGCCCGCCACGCTAGACGCCGTGACCTGCCGACGGCGTCCGCCGAGCGCGGTGACCGGGCGTACTCCCCGCGAAGTACGCCCGCCCTGACGCCCGGTCCTCGCCGCTATGGCGAATCCGCGAGTCCCACGCCGTGGGCGAGGCGGGTCACCGCGTGCCGGAAGAACGGTTCGCGGTCCTCCACCACCCGGTTGAACTGGCCGAACAGCTCGAACCCGATCAGTCCGTACAGCTGGGACCAGGCCGCGACGAGGGCCGTGACCGTCTCGGGCGGGAGGTCGGGGGCGAGGTCGGCGGTCATCCGGTCGGCCTCGGGGCGCAGCTCCGCGGGCAGCGCGGTCCGGGTCAGGCCGGGGCCCTCGTGGGCGTCGCGCAGGATGCCGATGAGGAGGAGCCCGACGCGGGCGGCAGCCGGGACGGTGGTCTGCGGTGCCGCGTAGCCGGGGACCGGGGATCCGTAGATCAGCGCGTACTCGTGCGGGTGCCCCAGCGCCCAGGCGCGCACCGCCTCGCACACCGCCGACCAGCGCCGGACGGGTCCGGCGTCGGCGACGGCGGCATGGGCCTGTTCCGCGCTCTCGCCGAGGGAGTCGTAGGCGTCGATGATGAGTGCGGTGAGCAGGTCGTCACGGCTGGGGAAGTAGCGGTACAGCGCGGAGGAGACCATGCCGAGTTCGCGGGCCACGGCGCGCAGCGAGAGCTTGGCGGCGCCCTCGGCCGCGAGTTGTCGGCGTGCCTCGTCCTTGATGGCCGCGGTGACTTCGATCCTGGCGCGGGCTCGGGCCCCGCGTGCGGTGCTGCTCATGACGCCAGTCTCCCACGAAAGGAGATCGGTGCACACAAACGAGAGCAGTGCTCTTGCTCTGGGTGGCCACTCTCGGGCAGACTCCTCACCAGCGAGAGCAGTGCTCACAAAAGTGAGCGGCGCTCCATTCGTCTCTCGACGCTCCACCCACCCTCTCGACGCTCCACCCGACCCCGGAGGTCACCATGTCCACCACACACGTCCAGAAGCCCGGCTGGTTCACCGTCAACGTCCTCAACCGTGTCGTGGCGTGGATGACCCGCCGGGGCGTCAGCGTCTGGGGCTCCCGGGTGCTGGCGGTCCGTGGCCGCAAGAGCGGCGAGTGGCGGACCACCCCCGTGAACCTGCTGACCGTGGGTGGCCGGCAGTACCTGGTCGCCCCGCGCGGGCACGTCCAGTGGACGCACAACATGCGCGCGGCCGGCGGCGGTGAACTGCACCTGGGCAAGCGCGTGGAGTCGTTCACCGCGGCCGAGGTGGCCGACGACGACAAGGTGCCACTGCTGCGCGCCTACCTCAAGCGCTGGAAGGCCGAGGTCGGCGTCTTCTTCAAGGGTGTGGGCCCGGACTCGCCGGACGCCGACCTGCGCCGGATCGCCCCCGACCACCCCGTCTTCCGCATCGAGGTCACGAACTGACCTCGTCCTCCCCTGATTCCGATGCAGGTGCCGGTACCGGTACCGGCCGGGGCCCCATCGCGGCCAGGGCGCGCTGCGCCATCGGATGGCTGCGCACCAGCTCGCCCAGCGTGGTCGCACCGCGCGTGATGTCCCGGAACGCGTTCCAGGCGGGCCGGAAACCGGTGAGTGCCGCGTGGAACAGGCCCGGTCGGCGCTCGAACACCGTCAGCATGCTCTTGCCGACGCTCATCTCGACGCCGAGCCCGGCCTTGATCGCGAACGCGTAGTTCAGGGCCTGCCGACGGGTGTCCACCGCGTCGTGCGCCTCCGCGATGCGGATCGCCCACTCCCCCGCGAGACGGCCGGAGCGCAGCGCGAACGAGATGCCCTCGCGGGTCCACGGCTCCAGCAGCCCCGCCGCGTCCCCGCACACCAGCACCCGGCCGCGCGACAACGGGGAGTCGTCGGCACGGCAGCGGGTCAGGTGCCCGGAGGAGATGCTCGGTTCGAAACCGGCGAGGCCGAGCCGCCCGACGAAGTCCTCCAGATACCGCTTGGTCGCGGCGCCTTCGCCGCGCGCGGAGATCACCCCGACCGTGAGCGTGTCGCCCTTGGGGAACACCCAGCCGTAACTGCCGGGCATCGGACCCCAGTCGATGAGCACCCGCCCCTTCCAGTCCTCGGCGACGGTCTCCGGCACCGGGATCTCCGCCTCCAGGCCGAGGTCCACCTGGTCGAGCTTCACCCCGACATGGGCTCCTATGCGGCTGGCGCTGCCGTCGGCCCCGACCACGGCCCGCGCCAACACCGTCTCCCCGCCCTGGAGGACCACGGCGACCGTACGCCGGTCCGGGACCGCCGAGCCGTGCTGCTCGACGCGCTGGACGGTGACCCCGGTCCGCAGTTCCGCGCCGGCCTTCTGCGCGTGCTCGACCAGTTGCTGGTCGAACTCGGGCCGGTTGATCAGCCCGAACAACATCTGCTTGGAGCGGCGGGTGCGGGCGAAGCGGCCGTTGTGCGAGAACGTCACCGCGTGCACCCGGTCCCTGAAGGGCAGTTCGAAGCCCGGGGGCAGGGAGTCGCGGGAGGGGCCGATGATGCCGCCGCCGCATGTCTTGTAGCGGGGCAGCTCGGCTTTCTCCAGCACCAGCACACGCCGCCCGGCGACGGCCGCCGCGTAGGCGGCCGAGGCCCCCGCGGGTCCCGCGCCCACCACGACGACGTCCCATACCCGCTGTACGTCGTCCGCCGAAGAGTTCTCGCTGCTCACGATGGTCCGCTGCTCCCGATCAAGCCACTGCCACACCTGTCCCCCGCATCCTACGGCGGACGTCCCCACAGTCCGCTGTGGGAGGATCTACGGCACTCATCGGTACAACGTCGCACCCACAAGGAGCGTGCCCATGTCGTCGAATCCGGTCGCCGAGACCGTCGCCTCGCTGATGCCCAGGGCGAAGGCGGAGCTCACCGAGCTGGTGGCCTTCAGGTCGGTGGCGGACTTCGACCAGTTCCCGAGGAGCGAGAGCGAGGGCGCCGCCCGCTGGGTCGCCGACGCGCTCACCGCCGAGGGCTTCCAGGACGTGGCACTGCTCGACACCCCCGACGGCACCCAGTCGGTGTACGGCTACCTGCCCGGCCCCGAGGGCGCCAAGACGGTCCTGCTGTACGCCCACTACGACGTGCAGCCGCCGCTGGACGAGGCCGGCTGGATCACCCCGCCCTTCAAGCTGACCGAGCGCGGGGGCCGCTGGTACGGACGCGGGGCCGCCGACTGCAAGGGCGGCGTGATCATGCACCTGCTGGCGCTGCGGGCGCTGAAGGCGAACGGCGGCGTCCCGGTCCACGTCAAGGTCATCGCGGAGGGCTCCGAGGAACAGGGCACCGGCGGCCTGGAGCGGTACGCCGAGCAGCACCCGGAGCTGCTGGAGGCCGACACCATCGTCATCGGCGACGCGGGCAACTTCCGGGTCGGCCTTCCGACGGTCACCTCCACCCTGCGCGGCATGACCATGCTCCGGGTGCGGATCGACACGCTCGAAGGCAACCTGCACTCGGGGCAGTTCGGCGGCGCCGCCCCGGACGCGCTCGGCGCCCTGATCCGCGTCCTCGACTCGCTGCGCGCGAAGGACGGCTCGACCACGGTCGACGGGCTGACTCCGGAGACGACCTGGGAGGGGCTGCAGTACGACGAGGAGCAGTTCCGCAAGGACGCCAAGGTGCTGGACGGGGTCGGGCTGGTCGGTGGCGGCACGGTCGCCGACCGCATCTGGGCCCGCCCCTCGGTCACGGTCCTCGGCATCGACTGCCCGCCGGTCGTCGGCGCCACCCCGTCCGTGCAGGCCGGTGCCCGTGCGCTGGTCAGCCTGCGGGTGCCGCCGGGCGTGGACGCGGCCGAGGCGACCAAGCTCCTTGAGGCCCACCTGGTGGCGCACACCCCGTGGGGCGCCCGGGTGCACACCGAGCAGATCGGCCAGGGCCAGGCGTTCAGCGCGGACACCACCAGCCCGGCGTACGCGGCGATGGCCGAGGCGATGTCGGTCGCCTACCCGGGTCAGGAGATGCAGTACGCCGGCCAGGGCGGCTCCATTCCGCTGTGCAACACCCTCGCCTCGCTCTACCCGCACGCGGAGATCCTCCTCATCGGCCTGAGCGAGCCGGAGGCCCAGATCCACGCGGTCAACGAGAGTGTGTCGCCCGAGGAGTTGGAGCGGCTGTCGGTGGCCGAGGCGCTGTTCCTGCGGAACTACTCGGCCGGCTGAGCGGCCACGGTGTCTGCCCGCTCCACACGTCTGGACCGGCACACCGACGTCGCCACGGCCCTGGATCTGCTCGGTGACCGTGAGCTCACCCGGCTCCTCGCCTCGGGTACGCCCGGCGGCTCCGGCATCGGCGGGCGTACGACGCTGGTCGAGGTGGACGGTGTGACGGTCTTCGTGAAGCGGGTGCGGCTCACCGACGTGGAACGGCGGCCGGAGAACGTGCGCTCCACGGCGAACCTCTTCGGCCTGCCGACCCACTTCCACTACGGCGTCGGCAGCGTCCCCAGTACCGGTTTCGGCGCGTGGCGGGAGCTGGCCCTGCACACGATGACGACGAACTGGGCGCTGTCGGACCGCTTCGCGGGCTTTCCCCTGCTGCACCACTGGCGGGTCCTGCCGGATGAGGCACGGCCGCTCCCCGAGGAGATCGCGGACGTCGAGCGGACCGTCGCCTACTGGGGCGGCACTCCTCAGGTGCGCGAGCGCGTCGAGGGTCTGCGGACGGCGACGGCGGAACTCGCCCTGTTCCTGGAGTACTTCCCCACCACCCTCCACGACTGGCTCCGCGCCCAGATGGCGTCGGGCGACCCCGAGAGTGCCTGCGCGCTGGTCGAACGGCGGCTGGAGGAGGTCGTCTCCTTCCTCCACGACCACGACCTCCTGCACTTCGACGCGCACTTTTGGAACATCCTCACCGACGGCCGCCGCCTCTACCTCACCGACCACGGCCTCGCGCTGTCCTCGCGGTTCCGCCTGACACCGCGCGAGCGCGTCTTCTTCGACGCCCACCGGCACTACGACCGCGCCTACACCCGCATGTACCTGGTGATCTGGCTCGTCACCGAGCTGTACGGCTACCGGGGCCAGGAGCGGGAGGCGTTCGTCCGCGCCTGCGCCGAGGGCGAGCGGCCCCGCGGGATCCCGGAGGCCGCCGCCCAGCTCATCACACGGCACGCCGGACAGGCCGTCGTCATGAGCGAGTTCGGCCGGCGGTTCCGGGAGGAGAGCCGGCTGACGCCCTTTCCACCCCCCTTCGGCGAGCCGTCCGGCCCGCCGGTCACGGCGTAGGGACGCCCGCCTCCAGATACAGCGCGGCCCCGCGTTCCCGCGCCCGCAGGGCCCACCGCAGCCGTTCGAAGCGGACGGGTGGCAGCAGGCCGGCGGCCTCCTCCTCGGTGACGAAGCGCCAGCCGCGCAGCTCGGGGCCGGGCAGCACCACGCGTGCGGCCTCGGCGGAGTCGAGCCGGCCGCCGTCGAAGAGGAGCCGCAGACCGCCGTAGCCCGGGGGCGCGGGCCTCTCCCAGTCGACGACCAGGAGGCGGGGTACGTCGTCCAGATGGATCCCCGTCTCCTCCGCGACCTCGCGCATCCCGGCCCGGGCGGGCGCCTCGCCGGGCTCGACGACACCGCCGGGGAACTCCCAGCCGGCCTTGTAGGTCGGGTCGACGAGCAGCACCCGGTCCTGCTCGTCGAAGAGCAGGACGCCCGCCGCGAGCGTCTCCGAGGTGGGCTCGGGCGTCTGCACGATGTCGCAGACGGGCACCGAGCCGGCGCCGACCGCCTCCGCGATCCGGGCGGCGGTCTCGTACGGCGTGAGGGCGCCGCTGTCGATCGGGTGGGCGTCCGCGGTGAGCCAGGAGGCGAGGGCGGTGCGGTACGGCTCGATGTGGTCGTAGGCCCACTGTCGTTGCCGCATCTCGCCGTCGGGCAGGTCGGGCGGGATCTCCCGCCCGGCTATTCGCTCGCGCAGGATCGTTTCCGCCGGGGCCAGGAGAACATGTCGGACGGTGATCCGGCGGGCGGCGAGACCGCCGAAGATCTCGTCCCGGTAGTCCTGGCGCAGCAGTGTCATCGGGACGACCAGCGTCCCGCCCAGTTCGGCGAGCATCGCGGCCGCCGTGTCGATCACGAGCCGCCGCCAGATCGACAGGTCCTGGAAGTCGCCGACCTCGGCGAGGTGTTTGGCCGGGAGCAGGTGCCAGAGCGCTCCGCCGATGACCTCGGGGTCGAAGAGCGTGCTGTTCGGGATCAGTTCGATCAGTTCCCGTGCGGTGGTGGTCTTCCCCGCACCGAACGCGCCGTTGACCCAGACGATCACGTTTCCCCCTCTTCTACTGGCCCCCTGAGGCTTGCCCGCTCCACCCTGCCACGGAAACCAGCCGCAGTTGAGGGCGCACGAGCAGGCGCCGGCGCCCCCTCCTCGCGGGGGCACCGGCGCCTCGGTCCTGCTCTGCCGTACCTCGTCAGCCGTTCTTCCCGAGGGCACTCTCGTCGACCCCGGACAGGCTGTCGCTGGCGATGGTGTGGTCGAGGGCGCTGAGGGTCTTGTCGACGTCGAGGTCACCCAGTTCGTCGCCCAGGGCGTGGGACGGGGAGACCGCCGCGACGACGAAGCCGGTGGCGAGGGAGGCGATGGCGAGCATGCTGCGCTTCTTCATACCGGGCTCAACTGTCGAACGGCCGTGGGGGTCACGCCCCGCGCCGAAGTGATCGCGAAGGCTCCGCAAGGCGCCGCCCGGGAGCGCCGGGAAGGGCGCCGGACCTGCCGCGCAGCCGCCCCACCAGGTCGGCGGCGTCCGGCCAGGTGGCGTGGTCGAGGGCGGAACCGGCTTCGAGCAGGCGGCCGGGGACCACACGCCGGCCCTTCGGCAGGAGTTCGGTGTCCGGGCGCGGAGTGAAGGCGCCGATCTCCACCGTCCACCGTGTCGCGGGCAGGCCCATCGGAACGCGCCAGGCGGCACGCGGGTCGCGCGGGAACGCACGCCGGGGCAGTGGCCCGGGCGCGGCGAGGTTCACGGCCTCTCGATGTCGGCGCGGCCGATCAGGAACACGACGGCGCGCACGAAGTTGTCCGTGTTCAAGCCTGCCGCCCGAAGCCGGACCGGTGTCGTGGACCACGGAGCCGGGCCGACTCCCGTGGGTCGGCCCGGCTCCGGGTAAACGTTCCTGCCGGCTCTGTCAGACGCCGGCCGCGGTCGTGTCGGCCCGCCGGGCGAGTGCCGCCGCGGCGGCGCCCACCAGCCCCGCGTCCGTGCCCATCTGGGCGGGCACCACCGTCAGGCGCCGCACGAAGGACAGGGTCGCGTAGTCGGTCAGGGCCTTGCGCAGCGGTACGAACAGCACGTCACCCGCCTTGCCCACGCCACCGCCGATGACGGCGACGTCGATCTCCACGAGGGTCGCGGTGGCCGCGATCCCCGCGGCCAGCGCCTGGGCCGCCCGCTCGAAGGAGGCCACGGCGACCGGGTCCCCCGACCGGGCCGCGGCGGCCACCGCGACGGCGGAGGTGTCACCGTCCGGGCCGGGCCGCCAGCCGTTCTCCACCGCGCGCCGGGCGATGTTCGGTCCGCTGGCGATCCGCTCCACACAGCCGCGCGAGCCGCACGGGCAGGCGTCACCGTCGAGGTCGACGCTGATGTGGCCGATGTGCCCGGCGTTGCCGGTGGGCCCCGCGTGCAGCTGGCCGCCCAGCACCAGACCACCGCCGACGCCCGTCGAGACCACCATGCACAGCGCGTTGTCGTGGCCGCGGGCCGCGCCCTGCCAGTGCTCGGCGGCCGTGATCGCGACACCGTCGCCGATCAGCTCGACGGGCAGCCCACCGACAGCGGCCCGCACCCGCCCGACGAGGGGATAGTCGCGCCAGCCGGGCACGTTGACCGGACTCACGGTGCCCGTGGAGGCGTCCACCGGACCCGCGCTGCCGATGCCGAGCGCCGTGGCGCGTCCCCACAGAGGCGATGCGGTCAGCTCGTCGATCACCTCCTCGACGGCCCGCATGACGGTCTCGCCGTCCTCCCGCGCGGGCGTGGCGCGCTGTGCGCGGGCCTGGATCCGGCCGTGGCCGTCGACCAGCGCCCCGGCGATCTTGGTGCCGCCGATGTCGAGCGCGGCCACGAGGTCGGTGTGCATCAGTGTCGGATCTCCCCGTCAGGCATGAGAACGGCCGTGAGAACAGCCATCGGAAACAACGATGAGGAAACAGTGCGAGCAGCAGACCGGTCTCGCGGTGGGGGCGCAGGCCGGAGATTGCGGTGGACAGTGTCTCCCGCATCTGACAACGTTGTCCAGGCTCTATGCTCGACGCCACATCCTCATACAACATCATGGATCTACACATCCCCCGCGGACGACAGGACAGGACACCGCATCGTGGCCGAGACCCACAGCCGAGCCGACCGCCTCGGGGACCGCCTCTCCTCGAACCGGTACGGCAACCGTCCGACGATGAAGGACGTGGCCGCGCGTGCCGGTGTCGGGCTGAAGACGGTCTCGCGGGTGGTCAACGGCGAGGCGGGGGTCACCCCCGAGACGGAGCGCCGCGTCCAGGAGGCCATCGACGCGCTGGGCTTCCGCCGCAACGACAGCGCGCGGGTGCTGCGCAAGGGCCGCACGGCCAGCATCGGGCTGGTCCTGGAGGACCTCGCGGACCCGTTCTACGGCCCGCTCAGCCGTGCCGTCGAGGAGGTGGCCCGGGCCCACGGAGCTCTGTTGATCAACGGCTCCAGCGCGGAGGACCCGGACCGCGAGCAGGAGTTGGTGCTGGCGCTGTGCGCGCGCCGGGTGGACGGCCTGGTCGTCATCCCGGCCGGTGACGACCACCGTTACCTGGAGCCCGAGTTGAAGGCGGGCGTCGCCACGGTGTTCGTGGACCGTCCGGCCGGGAGGATCGACGCGGACGTCGTCCTGTCGGACAACCACGGCGGCGCCCGCCACGGCGTGGCCCATCTCATCGCCCACGGACACCGCCGGATCGGGTTCATCGGCGACATGCCCCGCATCCACACCGCCGCCGAGCGACTGCGCGGCTACCGGGCCGCCATGGAGGACGCCGGCATAGCGGTGGAGGACTCCTGGATGTCCCTGGGCGTCACCGACCCCGAGCGGGTGCGGCGGGCGGCCGAGGAGATGCTGTCCGGCCCCTCCCCCGTGACCGCGATCTTCACGGGCAACAACCGGGTGACGGTCACCGTGGTCCGGGTCCTCGCCGAACAGGCCCGCCGGGTCGCCCTCGTGGGCTTCGACGACTTCGAACTCGCCGACCTGCTCCAGCCGGCCGTCACGGTCGTCGCCCAGGACTCGGCCACCCTCGGCCGCACGGCCGCCGAGCGGCTCTTCCGTCAGCTGGACGGCACGCTGCTCACCCCGGAGCGGATCGAGCTGCCGACCCGGCTGATCACCCGCGGCTCCGGCGAGCTGCCGCCGTCGGACTGAGCGGCCCGTGGACGACCTGACGAGCGACCCGCGCAAGGGGCCCGCCCGCACCCTGGAGGCGCTGGGCCTGGCCGAGGCACCACGCGACCATCCCTTGCTCTACCCCGGTGCGTGGCCGCCGGCGTCCGGGCTCCTCCACGGGGACCACCTGCTCCCTCTCGACGACCTGACCCCCGACCACCGCACGCCCGTCCTGGCCGTGGGCTCCAACGCCAGTCCGGCCCAACTGCGGCACAAGATGACCGAGTTCGGGATCACCTCGCCGATCCCGATGGTCCGGTCCCGGGTCACCGGCCTCGACATCGGTGTCTCCGCACACGTCAGCCTCATGGGATACGTGTCCGCGTCACCCTTCGACGCGCCGGAAGCCGTACGGGAGTTGTTCGTCATCTGGCTCGACGCCGAGCAGCTCGCGGTGGTCGACGCGAGCGAGGGCGTGCCGCTGCCGCACGGCAACTACGCCCGTGCGTGGCTGCCCGCCCCCGAGGTACGGGTCGAGCCGGCACCCGGGGTGACGCTGCCGGGCGTGTACGTGTACGTGAACCGCCACGGCGTCCTGCACGACGGCACCGGCACGCCCCGCACCCACCCGGGGCAGCGGGCACTCCTCACCGAACTCCTCGTGGGCTCCGCCCGGTTGAGGGAGCTGTTCGGGGTGACCCCCGAGGAGTTCTGCGCACGGGCCCGGGCCGATCGGGCACTGTGCCGACGGGGCACTCGGCTGTTCGAGGACGAGAAGCGGGTGGCGGCTTCCGGGCTGGAGCGGTACGTGCGGGTTCAGCAGACCGGGAGTCCCGGGACCGGTTCGTCGTTCTCGCCGCCCTGGATGTAGACGTCGCTGACATAGACGTTCGTGTTGCCCTTGTCGTCGTCCGTCTTCGCCCACCAGACGTTGGTCCACTCGCCGGACGTCTCGCGGCGGCCCAGGTTCTGCTGGCAGTAGAAGTAGTTGGTGCCCGCGTTCAGGACCCCGACCTGGGTGCCGGAGGCGGTGTAGGAAGCGGCGGTCTTCCAGACCACGCAGTTGTACTTGCCGCCTCCGACGGAGTGGCAGACCGGGGCCGGTGTGGTCTTCGTGCCACCGCCGCTCGTGCCACCGCCGCTCGTACCGCCGCCGCCCGTGGTGCCGCCGTCACCCGAACCGCCGCCGGTGGTACCGCCGTCGGTGCCGCTGCCCGAGGTGCCGCTCGGTGCGGGCGTGGTGCCACGGCCGATGGGCTTCTTGTCGGTCCCGCCGCCCGGGGAGCCGGTCGGCGACGGAGTCTTCTCGTCACCCTGTTCGCTCGGTTCGGGATCGTCCGAGCGACCGCCGTCGACCCGGTCGGCCGTCGACGTGGAGGCGCCGGTGGAGGTGGCCGACGCCGTGGGCCCGGTTCCGGCTTCGGCGTTTTCCTCGTTGTTCAACAGGGCGACCGTGGCCCCGGCCGTCGCGAGGACGACGGTGACGGCGGCGGCCGCGAGGAGGGCGCGGCCCTTGCGGCGGGGCGAGGTCGGGGTGGTCATGGGGCCGGTGGGAGGAGAGGCCACGGACACGGGCACGGGTGTGGCGGACGGGCCGGACGGTGGTGTCGCCCCGGGAAACCCTGGGGACGGGGACGCGTGACCGGGGACGGCCGGGAGCGGGTGCTCCGGAGGGCCGAATCCCGGGGTGGGCGTGGCGGTGGGGCCCGCGGGACCGAAACCCGGGGTGGGCGTCGCCCCGGACGCCGCGGGACCGGGATCCGGGGCCGGCGTCGCGGCGGACTCGGCCGGACCGAACCCCGGAGTGGGTGTCGCGCCGGGTTCCGCAGGGCCGAACCCCGGCGGCGGCGTCGCGACGGACTCCGCGGGACCGAAGCCCGGCGGTACCGACGGCACGCTCCACGCCGTCTGCTCCGGCGTCGGGTGCGGAGCACCCGCGGCGCCCGCGGCACCAGCGGCGCCCCTCAGTGTCGTCGTCGACGCGTCCGTGCCGCTCAGGTCCGCCGCGTTCTGCAGCAGCTCACGCGCCTCGTCCGCCTCCGGGCGGGACTCGGGGCGCTTGTCCAGGAGACGTTGGAGGACGGGGCCCAGGTGGCCGGCGCGGCGGGCTTCGGGGAGGGGCTCGGTGACGATGGCGGTGAGGGTGGAGAAGGTGGACGTACGGCGGAAGGGGGAGGCCCCCTCGACGGCCGCGAAGAGCGTGGCGCCCAGGGCCCAGATGTCGGAGGCCGGGCCCGGCTCGGCGCCCTGGGCACGTTCGGGTGCCAAGTAGTCCAGGGAACCCACGAGTTCGCCGCTGCGGGTGAGGTGGGTGGCCGAGCCGTCGCCCGGGTCCTTCATGGTGGCGATGCCGAAGTCGGTGAGGAGGACGCGGCCCGAGCGGTCGAGCAGGATGTTGCCGGGCTTCACGTCACGGTGCAGGACGCCCGCGCGGTGGGCGGCGGCCAGCGCGTCCATGACCTTGGCGCCGATGCCTGCCGCCTCGCTCGGGTCGAGGGTGCCGCGCCGACGCAGGACGTCGTCCAGGGACGGGCCGTCCACCAGTTCCATCACGATCAGCGGACGGCCGTCGACCTCCGTGACGTCGTGGACGGCCACGACACCGGGATGGCGTACCCGGGCCGCCGCGCGGGCCTCGCGCTGCATCCGCAGCCGCAGCCCGTCGAGCTCGGGCCCGTCGGCGTCCGTGTACGTCCGCAGTTCCTTGACGGCGACCTCACGGCCGAGCACCTCGTCGACCGCGCGCCAGACCACACCCATGCCGCCGCGCCCGAGCTGTGCCACGACCCGGTACCGCCCGGCCAGCACCCGCCCGACCTCGTCGGTCTGTCCGTTCTCCCCCGAAGACACCGCCGCCCCGTTCCTGTGACCCGTCCATATGTGCGACACAGCCTACGGGGCGGGAGCGACGGCATCGGCCGATGGTGGCGGCTGTGACCGGTCCGCTACTTACCTGAGACCGTGAGGTCTCCGCGCCTCGGGGACGCGAAGCCCTCCAGGTCGGCGCGAGTCAGGCCGGTGAGGCGGGCGACCTCGGCGATGTCGAGGGCGCCGCAGTCGAGACCGCGCAGCAGATAGCCGCTGAGGGCCTTGGCGGTGGCGGGCTCGTCCATGACGTCGCCGCCGACGCGGCCCGCGTACCGGGCGAGGCGGGCGGCGGCCTGTTCGAAGCCCTCGCGGTAGAAGGCGAAGACGGCCGCGTACCGGGTGGGGATGTGGCGTGGGTGCATGTCCCAGCCCTGGTAGTAGGCGCGGGCGAGGGCCCGGCGGGTGAGGCCGTAGTGCAGGCGCCAGGCGTCGTGGACCTTGGCGGTGGGGCCGACCGGGAGGACGTTCGTCGAGCCGTCCGACACCCGTACGCCGGTCCCCGCGGCCGCGACCTGCATGATCGCCTTGGCGTGGTCGGCGGCCGGGTGGTCACTGGCCTGGTGGGCGGCGGAGACCCCGAGGCAGGCGCTGTAGTCGAAGGTGCCGTAGTGCAGCCCGGTGGCGCGGCCCTCGGCGGCCTGGATCATCCGGGCGACCGTGGCGGTGCCGTCGGTGGCGAGGATGGACTGGCTGGTCTCGATCTGGATCTCGAAGCCGATCCGGCCGGGCTCCAGGCCGCGCGCCTTCTCGAAGGCCTCCAGGAGGCGGACCATGGCCGTGACCTGCTCGGGATAGGTCACCTTGGGCAGGGTCAGCACCAGCCCGTCGGGCAGGCCACCGGCCTCCGTCAGGCCGGTGAGGAAGATGTCGAGGGTGCGGATGCCCCGGTCGCGGACGGCGGCCTCCATGCACTTCATGCGGATGCCCATGTACGGCGCCGCCGTGCCGTCGCGGTAGGCCTCGGAGATCAGCCGGGCGGCCCGGGCGGCCGTCTCGTCCTCCTCGGCGTCGGGGCGCAGGCCGTAGCCGTCCTCGAAGTCGACGCGCAGGTCCTCGACGGGCTCCTGTTCCAGCTTGGCGCGGACGCGGGAGTACACGGGCTCGGCGAGTGCGTCGGACAGGCCGAGGACCGCTGCGAAGGAGGCGGCGTCCGGGGCGTGTTCGTCGAGGGCGGCAAGGGCCTGGTCGCCCCAGGAGCGGATGGTGTCGGCGGCGAAGGCGTCGCCGGGGACGTAGACGGTGTGGACGGGCTGGCGGGTGCCGGGGTCTCCGGGGTAGCGGCGCTCCAGTTCGGCGTCGACCGGGGCGAGGGAGGCGCTGATCTCCTCGCCGACGGCGCCCGCGAGGCTCGTCGCCACCTGCTCCTGCTGGCCCTGACCCATCCCGCACTCTCCTATTTTCCGCTATGCGGAATCAACAATCCGTAGAACGAAGTTATCGGCCCACCTTCCTCCTGGTCAACACCGTCTTCCATCCGGTCCACTCCCGCATCTCGGCATGTTCACGTCCATCTGTCACCGTTCAACAGACAACTTCACAGCGCACACCGCGACTTCACAGCACTCCCTCCCGACTCGCCCGTCAGCCGCCGCAGAAGGAGCCCCTGTGCCGAACCGCAGCCGAGTCACGCGCCGAATGGGTCTGAAGACCGCGTTGGCGGCCACGATCTCCGTGCCCCTGTCCAGTACAGCACTCTCGTCCGCACCCGCCTCGGCGGGCGAGACGAGCGCCGGCCCCCTCCAGGTCATGTCGTTCAACCTCCGCTTCGCGAGCGCCGCCGAGCCCCACAGCTGGACCGTCCGCAGACCCGTGATGCGCGAGCTGCTGCGCCGCGAGAGCCCGCACCTCCTGGGCACCCAGGAGGGCCTCTACCCGCAGCTGCGCGACATCGAGGCCGACCTCGGAGAGCACTACGACTGGATCGGCACCGGCCGCGCGGGCGGCAGCCGCGACGAGTTCATGGCGATCTTCTACGACACCCGCAGGCTGGTCCCGCGGGAGTACGACCACTTCTGGCTCTCCGACACCCCGAACGTGATCGGCTCCAACACCTGGGGCGGCGGCTCCATCCGGATGGTGACCTGGGTCCGCTTCCGTGACCTGCTCGACGGGAACCGGGAGTTCTACGTCCTGGACACGCACCTCGACAACGCCAGCCAGTACGCCCGCGCGCGTGCCGCCTCCCTGACCACCCTGCGGATCGCCGGGCTCGACCGGACCCTGCCGCTCCTGATGACCGGCGACTTCAACGTCCCCGCCCACAAGAACGCGGTCTACGACACCCTGCTGGCCGCGGGCCTGGTCGACACCTGGGACAGCGCGGCCGAGCGGAGCGCGCTGTACGGCACCTTCCACGGCTACCAGCCGCTGACGCCCGACGGCGACCGCATCGACTGGATCCTCGCCTCGCGGGGCGTCACCACCCACCGCGCCTCGGTCAACACCTTCGCGCTGAACGGGCAGTTCCCGAGCGACCACCTGCCGGTGCAGGCGTCCCTGACCCTGGGATGAGCGAAGGCCCCCGCGACCGCCCTGAGAGCGGTCGCGGGGGCCTCCTGCGCCCGGAGCGGGATCAGCCCTTGCGGGTGTTGATCTCCTCGGTGAGCTGCGGGACCACGTCGAAGAGGTCACCGACGACGCCGTAGTCGACGAGGTCGAAGATCGGGGCCTCGGCGTCCTTGTTGATCGCCACGATCGTCTTCGAGGTCTGCATGCCGGCGCGGTGCTGGATCGCGCCGGAGATGCCGGAGGCGATGTACAGCTGGGGCGACACGGACTTGCCGGTCTGGCCGACCTGGTTGGTGTGCGGGTACCAGCCGGCGTCGACGGCGGCACGCGAGGCGCCGACGGCCGCGCCGAGGGAGTCGGCGAGCGACTCGATGACCGAGAAGTTCTCGGCGCCGTTGACACCACGGCCGCCGGAGACCACGATCGCGGCCTCGGTCAGCTCCGGGCGGCCGGTCGACTCACGCGGCGTGCGCGCGGTGACCTTGGTGCCGGTCGCCTGGGCGGAGAAGGTGACGCTCAGGGCCTCGACGGCACCGGCGGCCGGGGCGGCCTCCACGGCGGTGCTGTTGGGCTTGACCGTGATGACCGGGACGCCCTTGGCGATACGGGACTTGGTGGTGAAGGAGGCGGCGAACACCGACTGGGTGGCCACCGGACCCTCGTCGCCGGCCTCCAGGTCGATGGCGTCGGTGATGATGCCGGACCCGATGCGCAGCGCGAGACGGGCGGCGACCTCCTTGCCCTCGGCGGAGGACGGGACCAGCACGGCGGCCGGGGAGACCGACTCGACGGCAGCCTGGAGGGCGTCCACCTTCGGGACGACCAGGTAGTCCGCGTACTCGGCGGCGTCGTCGGTGAGGACCTTGACCGCGCCGTGCTCACCGAGGACGGCGGCGGTGTCGGCCGCGCCGGCCCCGAGGGCGACGGCGACCGGCTCGCCGATGCGGCGGGCCAGGGTCAGCAGCTCAAGGGTGGGCTTGCGGACGGCGCCGTCCGCGTGGTCGACGTAAACAAGAACTTCAGCCATTGCTACTCCTGGGCGAGAACCCCGAACTTCGGCCGGGGAAGACATGTTGACTGCTGGGCTCGGCGCATGCTGTTTGGCATCGGGCAGGGCTTGTCCGTCGCGGGCCGTCTCGGTCGAGCGAGAAGCCCTTTCGGGCGGAGTCACGGGAATGCTCTCCTGCGATGAGCAATCCACCGGGGCGCGGGTCGTGTTGCAACCGGCCCGCGCCACCGACTCCTAGATGAACTTCTGGCCCGCGAGGTACTCGGCGAGCTGCTTGCCGCCCTCGCCCTCGTCCTTGACGATCGTGCCGGCGGTGCGCGCGGGACGCTCGGCCGCGGAGTCGACGACCGTGTAGGCGCCCTCCAGACCGACTTCCTCGGCCTCGATGTCGAGGTCGGACAGGTCCCAGGACTGAACCGGCTTCTTCTTGGCGGCCATGATGCCCTTGAAGGACGGGTAACGCGCCTCGCCCGACTGGTCGGTGACCGACACGACGGCCGGGAGGGAGGCCTCCAGCTGCTCGGAGGCGGCGTCGCCGTCACGGCGGCCCTTGACGGTGCCGTCCTCGACCGAGACCTCGGAGAGCAGGGTCACCTGCGGTACGCCGAGGCGCTCCGCGAGCAGCGCGGGTACGACACCCATGGTGCCGTCGGTGGACGCCATGCCGGAGATCACCAGGTCGTAACCGGCCTTCTCGACGGCCTTGGCCAGCACCAGGGAGGTACCGAGGGCGTCGGTGCCGTGCAGGTCGTCGTCCTCGACGTGGACGGCCTTGTCGGCACCCATGGAGAGAGCCTTGCGGAGCGCGTCCTTGGCGTCCTCGGGGCCGACCGTCAGGACGGTGACCTCGACGTCGTCGTCCGAGTTCTCCGAGATCTGCAGCGCCTGCTCGACCGCGTACTCGTCCAGTTCGGAGAGCAGACCGTCGACGTCGTCCCGGTCGACGGTCAGGTCATCGGCGAAGTGCCGGTCGCCAGTGGCGTCGGGCACGTACTTCACAGTGACAACGATCCTCAAGCTCACGCCGGCTCTCCTACTGCATCGTCTGTTTTCGGCTGCCTACTTGCAGGCAGCATAGGCGCCCCAAGCGGCCGATCCCGGCCGGGGCGACCTGCGCTCCGACCCGAATATTACTCGCCAGTACACCTATTGCGTTCCCGCTAAGCAAGCGCTTTGAACTGTGACCTTCGCAACGCAGCGTAATCGGAACTCGGCGGTCTCGCAGAAGAGCGGGCGAGCCGATCAGTCGCGCAGCCCGTGGAACCGTCCCTGGTGGTAGAGGAGCGGACGGCCCGGGCCGGTGGAGTCACCGAGGACGACCTCGGCCAGCACCAGGCGGTGATCGCCGGCGGGCACCCGGGCGATGATCCGGCACACCAGCCAGGCCTGGACGTCGTCGAGCACGGGCACCCCCTCGGGTCCCTCGCGCCAGGCGGTGGGCGCGCCGAAGCGGTCGGCGCCGCTGCGGGCGAAGGTGGCGGCCAGGTCCCGCTGGTGCTCGCCGAGTATGTGCACCCCGACATGGTCGGTCTCGGCCACCGCGGGCCAGCTGGAGGCGCCGGTGCCGATACCGAAGGAGAGCAGCGGGGGCTCGGCGGAGACCGAGCTGAGGGAGGTCGCGGTGAATCCGACGGGGCCGGCGTCACCGCGCGCGGTGATCACGGCGACTCCTGCCGCGTGCCGCCGGAAGACGGAGCGCAGCAGGTCGGGCGAGGCGATCCGGGTGGTGCCGAGGCCGGGCGTGGCCGTCATGGGGCTGTCCTTCTGCGGGGAGTGGCGGGGGCGTCCGTGGCTGCTCAACAGCCCGGACAGCGCGCGCTCGCGTGACGGGCGAGGTCGACGTGCACCCGCCCGAAGAGAAGGAGTTCCGAAGGCATACGGTCAGGCTGACGATAGGTGGTGCGCACAGTCAAGTACGTCCCGGCATATGGGAGATGGCTCACCCGCCCCTCCTTCCCTCACACCGCCTCCCCCAGCGCGGCGATCACATCGGCCTTGCGCGGCTGTCCGACGGCACGTCGGACGACCCTGCCGTCGGCGTCCAGCACCAGCACGGTCGGGGTCTTGAGGATGTCGAGTTCACGGACGAGTTCCAGCCGCTCTTCGGCGTCGATCTCCACATGGGTCACGCCCGGGACCAGCTCCGCCACCTCGCCGAGCACCCGTCGGGTCGCCCGGCAGGGAGCGCAGAAGGCGCTGGAGAACTGGACGAGTGTGGCGCGCTCGCCGAGCGGGCCGCCCAGTTCGGCCGTGCCGAGCCGTTTTCCGTCGTCGCGCCCGCGCACTCGCACCTTCCCGTTCCGCCGCCGATGCAGCACTCCGTAGGCGCTCGCCACCGCGAGCACCGCGACGCACACCACGAGTCCGGTCATCCCCTGCACCAGCGTTCACGAGACTGCAAAGATTCCCGCCTCCTGTGAGTTCGGTCGATGCGGAATGCTTACTTCCCATGGACATCGACGCAAGAGGCCCGCGTTTCGGGGCAGCCGTGACGACCGTCGTCCTGGCGATCGTGCTGATCACGGGCAGTACCTGGCTGCTGGCCTGGCAGACGCTGGCGTTCGCGCTGGGTGCGGCGGGCGGGGTGGGCCGCTCGCCTTACGGCCTGCTGTTCCGCTCGGTCGTGCGGCCCCGGCTCGGGCCGCCCACCGAGTTCGAGGCACCCGAACCCCCGCGGTTCGCGCAGGCGGTGGGACTGGTCTTCGCCGGCGTGGGTCTGGTGGGCTACGCGCTGGGGCCGCAGTGGCTGGGTCTCGCCGCCACGGGAGCCGCTCTTGCCGCCGCCTTCCTGAACTCCGCGTTCGGCTACTGCCTGGGATGCGAGATGTACCTGCTTGTACGTAGGGCAACGGTACGGGCGGAGTAAAGCCGACGTAAAAGCCCGAGGTGGATCACTGGGTGGACGTGACGAGAATCTCGCCGTTGACGGGCACGAAGACTGGCTCCCCGTCCGTTCTTGGGGCACGATCTGCGAGATGCCGTAAACCTACGGCTGCGTAGCTTTCCCGCCGGGAGCTTCCCTTTCCCAGGCAGAGAAGGAAGGGTCCACTCCGTCCATGGCAGAGCTTGTCTACCGTCCCGTCGTTGGTCTCGCCCAAGCGTTGTTCAAGGCGTGGGACCTCAAGATCGACTGCAAGGGTTCGGAGAACATCCCGCGCTCGGGCGGTGCCGTGCTGGTGAGCAATCACATCAGCTATCTGGATTTCATCTTCGACGGACTGGCGGCGCTCCCACAGAAACGTCTCGTTCGGTTCATGGCGAAGGAGTCCGTCTTCCGCCACAAGGTGTCCGGCCCGCTGATGCGCGGGATGAAGCACATCCCGGTGGACCGCAACCAGGGTGAGACGGCGTACGCCCACGCGCTGGACTCGCTCAGGTCCGGCGAGATCGTGGGCGTCTTCCCGGAGGCGACGATCTCGCAGTCGTTCACGCTGAAGTCCTTCAAGTCGGGCGCCGCGCGCATGGCCCAGGAGGCGGGCGTGCCGCTGATCCCGATGGCCCTGTGGGGTACGCAGCGGCTGTGGACCAAGGGGCACCCGCGCAACTTCAAGCGCAGCCACACCCCCGTCACCATCCGCGTCGGCGAGGCGATCGAGGCCTCCCGGGACAAGTACGCGGGCGCGATCACCCGCCAGGTGCGCGAGCGGGTGAACGAGCTTCTGGAGGCGGCCCAGCGCGCCTACCCGGTCCGCCCCAAGGACGCGGACGACACCTGGTGGATGCCGGCCCATCTCGGCGGCACGGCCCCGACTCCGGAGCAGGTCCGGGAGGCCGAGGCGCGCTGAGCGGCGGGGCCCGTCCCGGCCGCACCGGATCAGGACGCCGGGGAGCCGACCCGGATCCGGGCTCCCGGGCTGAACTTCTGCAGCAGTTCGGTGAGTTCGGCACCCGCCGCCTCGACCTCGGCGACCGGCACGGGTGCCAGGCTCTCCAGCAGGAAGATCCCGGAGACGGTGTCCTCGGTGAGGCGGGTGCGCGGACCCTGGCGCCAGTTCCAGCGGCGGCAGGTCACGCCCGCGTCGTCGCGCCACACCACCTCGCCCGCGTCGGGGTGTTCGACGGTCTCCTCGCCGCCGGCCACGGTCACGAAGTCCTCGGCACCGGTGGCCCGCACCAGGCGCATGCCGCCCCGGACGCGGTCGAGGTCCTCGCCGCCGACGGGGATCAGGTGGGCGACGCTGATCGCGTTGTAGAGGTCGACGAGCAGGTTGATCCGGGGCAGTCCGCCCTCGGAAAGGGCCCTCTTCGCCAGCGCCTCCGCGGAGTTGCGGGTCCGCGAGGGCTTCGACCCGAACGCGGTGTACACCTCCCGCCAGGCGGCCATGTGCGGGTCCTCGTGCGGTGCGCGACCGTCCAGGCGCGCGGCGAGCCGGCGGGTCGCGTCGTCGAGGAGGGCGGAACTGGCGTCGGTACTCGGCCCGTTGGCGAGGTCGTGGGCCTCGATCACGAGGTGCGTGAAGCCTGGCGCGAGGGCACGCACCTCGTCGGACACGGTCAGGGTGAGAGTCATCGCCTGCCTCAGAGTGCGGTGGGGAGCGTCTTCCAGAGGTACGGCCGGTCGGGGGCGGCCTTGAGGGCGCCGAGGACCGTCGGGTGCGGTTCAGCGTACAGGACCGGATAGTCCATCTCATTGGACTCCGGGTCGGGCGTGAAGGCCAGCCGTTCCCCGTCGAGCGAGAACCGGGCGTCCACGCCGGGCTTGTTGCCCCGGGGGTCCTGCCGATGCCAGGCCCCGTTGAAGCGCACGGCGACCAGCCCGTGCACCACCTCGAACTTCTGGTAGCACAGGGCCGTCGGGATGTCCTCGGCCCGCAGCAGCGCGGCCAGCGCGTGCGCCTTGGCGTAGCAGATGCCGGTGCCCTGCTCCAGCACGTCGGAGGCCCGCCAGGTGACACGGAGGTCGCCGGAGTCCTGCGAGTGCGGGATGGTGTCGCGCACGAACTCGAACGCGGCCCGCGCATAGGCATACGAGTCCTCCACCCCTCTGGCGAGCCGGGCGGCCGTCGCACGCACCAGCGGGTGTTCGTGGTCGATCGCCTCGTCGGCGGCCAAGTACGCGGACAGGTCGGGGGTGTTCTGGATCAGCTCCATGCCTGCAGAGCTTAGGAATCCGATCACCCCGAGTCAATTCTTTTGCGTCTTCACGCATATCTATTCATCGAGCACGCCTCTGACGGCCACAGCCTGCATGGGGTGATCGGATGATCAGTCGGCTTGAGGTCGGAGCGTCGTCGGCGGGGCGACGCGTGGTGCTGTTCGACGCCGGCCGGTACGACGCCGAGGTGGCCCGCGCCTCGGCCGAGAGCGCTCCGGCGCGAGGTGGTCCTGGGAGCGGGGGCTCTGGGCGACGCTCGGTCGGAACTCATCGCCCTGAAACAGCTGACACCGTCCGCGCTGCCGGTCTACGAGAGGGCTCTGGCAGCCGACTCTCCGTACCGCGCGGTCGAAGGCACGGTCGGCCTCTGGTCCACGTACCCCCTGGCCGACGTGCGGCAGGTGGACATCAGGCCCGACGGGATCGAGGAGGGCTGGAGGCGCGGGTGACGGTCCACCGCGCGTACGCCGTGGGGTGAGGTCGCCGTGTATGTCGCGCACCTGCCCTCGGTCCGCGTCCGGCCGAACGGCTTCGACTCCGGCCGGCGGGACGAGAGCGCCGGGTTGCCGGGCAGGGCCGTAGCCCACCAAGAAGGTGGATCGGATGATCCTGCTGGGCGACTTCAACGGCACCCGGACGACCGCGGGTCGACCTCGGTCACCTCGCACATGGGCCCGCCCCCGGAGAACTTCGCCTTCAGCCGGCCCGCGGTCCTCCCCGACTCCCGGATCGACCACGCCATGGCCCGCTCGGCGACCGTGACCGGCGTCCGGCCCCTGCCCGCCACCGGCAGCGACCACCTCCCGGTCGCCGCCGACGTCAGGATCGACCCCTGACGGGCGGTCACGAGCGCGCCATCTCCTCCTTGAGTGCCGCCACGAAGGTGTCCACGTCGTCCTCCGACGTGTCGAAGGCGCACATCCAGCGCACGACACCCTCGGACTCGTCCCAGAAGTAGAACCGGAACCGCTCCTGCAACCGCACGCTCACCTCGTGCGGCAGCCGGGCGAAGACCCCGTTGGACTGCACGGGATAAAGGATCTCCACGCCGTGCACGGCCCGTACGCCCTCGGCGAGGCGCTGGGCCATCTCGTTGGCGTGGCGGGCGTTGCGCAGCCACAGGTCCCTGGCGAGCAGGGCCTCCAACTGCACCGACACGAAGCGCATCTTGGAGGCGAGCTGCATGGACAGCTTGCGCAGGTGCTTCATGTGGCTGACGGCGTCGGGGGCGAGGACGACGACCGCCTCGCCGAACAGCGCGCCGTTCTTCGTGCCGCCCAGCGACAGGATGTCGACGCCCACCGCGTTGGTGAACGTCCGCATCGGGACGTCCAGGGAGGCCGCGGCGTTGGCTATGCGGGAACCGTCCAGGTGGACCTTCATGCCGCGCGCGTGGGCGTGGTCGCAGATCGCGCGGATCTCGTCCGGTGTGTAGAGGGTGCCCAGTTCGGTGCTCTGGGTGATCGAGACGACCTGCGGCATCGCGCGGTGTTCGTCGTCCCAGCCGTACGCCTGCCGGTCGATCAGCTCGGGGGTGAGCTTGCCGTCGGGTGTGGGCACGGTGAGCAGCTTCAGGCCGCCCATGCGCTCGGGGGCGCCGCCCTCGTCGACGTTGATGTGGGCGCTCTCGGCGCAGATCACCGCGCCCCAGCGGTCGGTGACGGCCTGGAGCGCGACGACGTTGGCACCGGTGCCGTTGAAGACGGGGAAGGCCTCCGCCGTGGCGCCGAAGTGGCTGCGGACGATCCGCTGGAGGTTGTCCGTGTAGACGTCCTCGCCGTAGGCGACCTGGTGCCCGCCGTTGGCCAGGGCCAGGGCGGCGAGCACCTCCGGGTGGGCCCCGGCGTAGTTGTCGCTGGCGAAGCCGCGGAGGTCCGGGTCGTGGTGGCGCCGGGCGTCGGTCTTCGGCGGGTTCACCGCTTCCCGGACCGGGGTCTCCCGCTTCACGACGTCTTGCTCAGCCACAGACGCTTTCCGTTCACTTCTCCGGCGGGCCTGTCCCAGACGCCCGCGATGCTCTCGGCCAGGTCCTTGACGTCGGTGAAGCCCGCGAACTTCGCGTTCGGGCGCTCGGCGCGCATCGCGTCGTGCACCAGGGCCTTCACCACCAGGATGGCGGCGGCGGACGTCGGCCCCTCCGCGCCCTCCGCGGCGCCGGCCTTCTTGAAGTAGTCGGCGAGGGCGAGCGTCCAGGCCTCGGCCGCGGCCTTGGCGGCGGAGTACGCGGCGTTGCCCGCGGTGGGCTTGCTGGCGCCCTCGGCGCTGATCAGCACGTACCGGCCGCGGTCGCTGCGCTGCAGCGACTCGTGGAAGGCGAGGGAGGTGTGCTGCACGGTGCGGATCAGCAGCATGTCCAGCAGGTCCCAGTCGTGCAGGTTCGTCTTGGCGAAGGTCTCGCTGCCGCGCCAGCCTCCGACGAGGTGGACCACGCCGTCGACCCGCCCGAACTCCTTCTCGGTACGGGCGGCCCAGTCCCGGGTCGAGTCCACGTCGAGCAGGTCGACCGTCTCACCGGTGACCGTGGCGCCGCCGGCGCCGTAGCGGGCCGCGTCCACGGCCTCCGCCAGTCGCTCCGGGTCGTTGTCCGCGCCGACGACGGTCGCTCCCGCCTCCGCGAGCCTGAGCAGCGCCGCGCGCCCCGCGGGTCCGCCCGCGCCGGCCACCGCGATCACCGCGCCGCTGAGAACGCCGTTCCCCATGTTCTTCGCCTCCTGAGCCGTGCCCGCCGATTCGATGTACCCGCGGTCGCTCACGCGGCGATCCGCTCGGCGCTCTCCGCGGTGATGCCCTTGGTCGAGGCGATCACGCTCTTGAGCTTCTTGGAGAGTGCCTCATAGAACATGCTCAGCGGAAACTCGTCCGACAGCACATCGTCCACGAGTTTCCGCGGCGGCAGACTCAGATCGAGGGCGTCGGGTCCCTTGGCCCACTTGGAGCCCGGGTGCGGGGCGAGGTAGGTGGAGACCAGCTCGTACCCGGCGAACCAGTGGACGAGCTTGGGCCGGTCGATGCCGTCCCGGTAGAGCTTCTCGATGTCGGCGCACAGCTCGTTGGTGACCTGGGGCGCGCGCTGCCAGTCGATGAACAGCTTGTTGTCGGTCCAGCGGACCACGTCGTGCCGGTGGAGGTAGGCGAACAGGAGCTGGCCGCCGAGGCCGTCGTAGTTGCGCACCCGCTCACCGGTGACCGGGAAGCGGAACATCCGGTCGAAGAGCACCGCGTACTGCACGTCACGGGCCTGCGGGACACCGTCGGCCTCCAGCTTCACGGCCTCCCTGAAGGCGGTGAGGTCACAGCGCAGCTCTTCGAGGCCGTACATCCAGAACGGCTGGCGCTGCTTGATCATGAACGGGTCGAAGGGCAGGTCGCCGTGGCTGTGGGTGCGGTCGTGGACCATGTCCCACAGGACGAAGGCCTCCTCGCAGCGCTTCTGGTCGTGGACCATGGCGGCGATGTCCTCGGGCGGCTCCACGCCCAGGATGTCGACGGCGGCGGCGGTCACCCGGCGGAACCGGGCGGCCTCGCGGTCGCAGAAGATGCCGCCCCAGCTGAACCGCTCGGGGGCCTCGCGCACGGCGATGGTCTCGGGGAACAGGACGGCGGAGTTGGTGTCGTAGCCGGCCGTGAAGTCCTCGAACGTGATGCCGCAGAACAGCGGGTTGTCGTAGCGGGTGCGCTCCAGTTCGGCCAGCCAGTCGGGCCAGACCATGCGCAGCACGACCGCTTCGAAGTTGCGGTCCGGGTTGCCGTTCTGCGTGTACATCGGGAAGACGACCAGGTGCTGGAGGCCGTCCTCGCGGTGCGCTGCGGGCTGGAAGGCGAGCAGCGAGTCGAGGAAGTCCGGCACCCGGAAACCGCCGTCGGACCAGCGGCGCAGATCCTTGACCAGGGCCTCGTGGTAGGCGACGTCGTGCGCGAGCAGTGGCGACAGCTCCTGCACGGCGTCGGCGACCCGGCGCACGGCCAGCTCGGCGTCGGCGGGGTCGGGGGCGCCCTCGGCGTCGAAGTCGATCGACCCGTCCTTGGACTGCCATGGCCGGATCCGCTCCACGGCATCCTTGAGCACGGGCCATGCAGGGTGCTCCACCACCCTGGTCGCGGGAGGAACCTGGTCCCCCGTAGCCGCCTGCACAAGAATTTCCGTCATGTCTCTTCCTCCACGGGAGAACCTCGCGTAAGGACACCGTATGCATACGGGGTTTCTCCCAGCAAGTGAGCCCTCGGGAAATTATCCTGTGCACCCCGCATGGTCACAGGATTTCTTCCTGCCGGACACGTTTACGGCGAGTGCTTCCGCTTCGCACAGCCGCTCCCGTCGCAGCACCGGGTCCAACGCCCGGCGGGGCCGTTAGGCTGCGGACCTGCCCACGCCGCCGTCCGCCCCGGCCCGCGTGGCACCGAGCCGCCCCCGACGGAAGCGAGTCGAACCTTGAACTTCCTCACCATCGGTCACCGCGGAGTCATGGGTGTCGAGCCCGAGAACACCCTCCGTTCCTTCGTCGCCGCCGAACAGGCGGGCCTCGACGTGATCGAACTCGATCTGCATCTCAGCAAGGACGGCGCCCTCGTCGTGATGCACGACACCGACGTGGACCGTACGACCGACGGCACCGGCCCGATCGCCGGTCAGACCCTCGCCGAGCTGCGCGCCCTGGACGCGGGCCGCGGCGAGCGGATCCCGGTCTTCGAAGAGGTGCTGGACGGCGTGCACGCGCCGTTGCAGGCCGAGATCAAGGACATGGCGGCGGCGCGTGCGCTGGCGGAGGTCATGCACCGCCGGGATCTGGTCGGCCGCGTGGAGGTGTCCTCGTTCCACGACGAGGCGATCACCGAGATCGCCCGGCTGGTGCCCGGCGTACGGACCGCGCTGATCGGCAGCCGGTTCGGCACCGACATCGTGGACCGCGCGGTCGAGGCCGGTGCCGCGACCGTCTGTCTGAACATCCGCCGCGTCACCCTGGAGGTCGTCGAGCGGGCCCGCAAGGCCGACCTGAAGATCATCGGCTGGGTGGTGAACACCCAGGACCACCTGCGGCTCGTGCGGGCGCTGGAACTGGACGGGGCGACCACCGACTACCCGGAGATCAAACGCACCGGCCGCTTCACGGCGTGACGTTCACCCGAGCGGTTCGGCGAGGGGTGCGAGCTCCTTGACCAGCAGCTCGAACTCCAGGTCGTCGCGCTGCGGGATCCCGAAGCGCTCGTCGCCGTACGGGAAGGGGGTCGTCCTTCCCGTACGGCGGTAGCCGCGGCGCTCGTACCAGGCGATGAGGTCCTCGCGTACGGAGATCACGGTCATGTGCATCTCGGTGACGCCCCAGGTCTCCTGGGCGATGCGCTCCGCCTCGGCGATGATCACCTTGCCCAGTCCCCCTCCCTGGAGGGCGGGGCTGACCGCGAACATCCCGAAGTAGGCGTGCGCGCCCCGGTGTTCGAGCTGGCAGCAGGCGACGACCCGCTCCTCGTGCTCGACCCTGATCAGCCGGCTGTCCGGCGCCTTGATGACCTTCAGCACCCCTTCCGGATCCGTCCGCTGTCCTTCGAGGATGTCCGCCTCGGTGGTCCACCCGGCACGGCTGGCGTCCCCGCGGTACGCCGACTCGATCAGCGTGACGATCGCGTCCACGTCGGCGTCGGTGGCATCGCGGAAGGTCAGGGCGGTTTCCATGGGGCGGCTCTCCGTGTTCTCACGCGCGGCTCGGGCACCGACGAGGGTAACGCCGCTGCCACTAAGCTACGGATGCATGGTGCATGTACTGAGCGGGCGGACCCTGCTGCGACCCGCCGATCCGGAACGGTCCCGTGTCTTCTACGGCGAGCAGTTGGGGCTCGCCGTCCATCGTGAGTTCGGTACCGGGCCCGAGCGCGGCACCGTCTACTTCCTCGGGGGCGGGTTCCTGGAGCTGTCCGGGCGGTCCGAGGCGGCGCCGTCGGTGGCCGTGCGGCTGTGGCTGCAGGTGGCGGACGTGGCCGCCGCACGGGACGAGCTGCTGGGCAAGGGGGTCGAGATCGTGCGTCCGCCGGTGAAGGAGCCGTGGGGGCTGATCGAGATGTGGATCGCGGATCCGGACGGGACGCCGATCGTGCTGGTGGAGATCCCGGCGGACCATCCGCTGCGGTACCGGCCCGGGATCTGAGGCTCCGCTCCGGATGCGGGCCTGTTCGACATCCATGGCTCGTCGGGCCGGGTGGAGTTGCCGTCCCGGACGCCCGAGCGGGCCGTCGGCTTCTGCCCGACGGTGTTCGGCCGGAGCGTCGACGCCCTGGAGCGATACGCCCACCGAGGCCTGGACGGCGCGCACTTCGGCGGCATGGTCACCAGGGACGGGAAGGTCCCGCCGAAGGCGCCGCCGCACCGGCCGCCGCACTTCGCCGTGACCGACGTGGACGCGGCCCCGGCGGCCGGGGCGGGCGGCACCGTTGTGATGCCGCCCACCTCGGTGCCGGACGGCCCGCGGATCGCGGTGCTGCGGGACCCGCAGGGGGCGATGTCCGGGAGGTACCTCTAAGGCGCCGAGGACTGAGGCACCCCGCGCCGGCTGTCAGCACAGAGGCGTCACCGTCACCCGGTCGACGACGGGTGCGTACGCGGAACGCTGCCCGTACAGGTTGCGCGACTCGCCCCCGAAGTCGGGGAGTTCGTCGGCGGTGAAGGTGAGGGTGTGGGAGCCCTCGGTCAGGGTGACGGGGATCGAGAGGTCCCAGAAGTTGTTGAAGTGGAAGGTCGTGGGGAACAGGACCCGGTGCGGGGCGGCTCCGTCGACGGAGATGTCCGCGTGGCGGCAGACCGGGTCGGGGTTGTAGTGCGTGGCGGGCGCCTGCTCGCCGTTGGCGTAGCGGATGGTCAGCGCGTGGCGTCCGGTGCGTTCCGCCGTGACCGTCAGGGTGAGGGCGTTGTCGGGGCCGCCGCCGATGCCGTCCACGGCCTTGCCGCCGGTGGCGTACGGGTAGGCGGAGACCTTCGCCGTGCCGGTCAGTGTGCCCTCCTCGGCGGGGTGGGCCGCGGTGGGCAGCAGGCCGCGGGACGGGCCGACGCGCAGCCGGTCCACGACGAGGAGTTCCGAAGTCCCGGTGATCGTCACCTTGTTGACGCCTCCGGAGAGGAAGAGCGGTACGGCGCCCCGCTCGACGCGTCCGACGTCCTCGCCGTTGACGGTGAGCAGGCCCTCGCCGGGTCCGAGGACGTCGACGCTCACGGTCGCCTCGCCGTCGTCGGCCGCGTGCGCCCAGAAGGTGACCGTCCCGCCGCGCGGGAGGACGGCGGCGCCGGGCCCCGAGGCCCCGCGATGCGCGTGGCTGACGACGGCTCCGCCGGCGAGGGAGGCGTACTCGGCCTCGTACAGCGCGCTGGTCTCGTCCTCGCGCAGGGCGAGGTCCAGTTTGTCGACGACCGCCTCGCCCCTGGTGACGCCGAGGTCCGGGTCCTGGGCGGCGAGGGTGATGCGGTGGCTGCCCGCGGTGAGTTCGACCCGGGTGTCGGTGTGGCCCCACACCGCCCACTTGTAGCCGAGCGGCAGCCGCAGTTCGCGCGGGGCCTCGCCGTCGACCCGGAGGAAGACGTTGGTGGGGCCGAACTCCCGTACCAGGTCGGCCTGGTTGTGGGAGTTGGCGAACACGCTCAGGTCGTACGTCCCGTCCTTGGGGACCTCGACGTCGAAGGCGAGCACGCCGTCGGAGCCGGTGCGCAGACCGCCGACGTGGTAGCCGCCGGACGTGGCGAACCTGTCGACGTCGGAGGGGGATCCCTCGGGGCCGTTCCTCTCGTAGCCGCCGCCCGTGTAGGTGGCGTCCTCGGCCTCGTAGGTCCGCCGCCACCGGAGCGAGGGCGGCGGGGACGCGGCGCCGTTGCCCCCGGGTGACAGGATCGCCTGGTAGGCGGACATCGCGTCGAGGTCGCCCAGCGGCAGGGTCACCCGGCCGTCCACGACCGGCAGTTCCTCGTCCCGCAGCCGCAACGGCTGGGCGCTCGCGCCGACCTGGCCGGTCCAGGGGATCTCCTGGAGCCTCAGGTGGGCGGTCGTGCCGAAGACGTCCGGGTCGACTCCGTCGAAGACGATGTCGGCGGCGCCGCCCGCGCCGCCGAACAGCAGGCGGGCCTGCCGCTTGTCCCGGTCGAGTGTGGCGACGCCCTGGAGCGTGTACTGCACGTTGGGCCGCGGCGCGTCGACCCGGACGGTACGGCCGGTGAGCTGCCCGTAGGCGTTGAACAGCCACCACTGGCCGTTGGCCTTGTTCGCCTCCACCGCCGAGTCGTTGAGGTTGCCGGCGATGTTCCAGTACGCCAGGTCGGCGTCGACCTTGGACTCCTCGATCGCGGCGATCCACTGGATCATCTGGCCGGGGACGGAGAGGTGATAGTTGTGCGCGTACTCGTTGAGGTTCACGGGCAGCGGGCCGATGCCCAGCTCCCGTTCCGTCTCCCGGTACCTGGTGACGTTGGTGCGGACCTCGGCCGGGGACGACAGCTCGTGCCAGGTGATCACGTCGGGCAGGACGTCGTGTGCCTGGGCGAACTCCAGGAAGTCCCGGACCTCGGGGTACAGGATGGAGGTGTTGGGTCCGGCGATCCGGGCGTCGGGGTCCAGGCCCTTGATGAGGTGGTACGTCTTCGCCCAGGCCGCGAAGTAGTGGGTCGGGTCGGTGCGCCAGGAGACGCCGTCGTAACTCCACTCCCCCTCGCCGAACATGTTGCCCTCGGGCTCGTTGAACGGGACGTAGACGATGGGGGACTTCTCCGGGCCGAGGGTCAGGACGTGCTCCACCTGACGGCGGACGACCTCCAGGAAGCCCGCCAGGCGTTCCTCGCCGTCGGCGCCGGGCCACTCGTAGGGGAAGCCGCGGTAGAAGTCGGTCAGGTAGACGTACACGTCCTTGCCGCCCGCCGCGACGAACGGCGGCAGGATCTCCAGGGCGTCACCGCCCGGATGCTGGATGCCGTCCTGGGCCTTGGTGGTGACCGTGCGCGGGTACATGCCCTCGACCAGGGTGCGGCTGGGCACGCCGTCCCCGTACAGACCGTAGAGGGTGCCGCTCGCGCCGCCGTGGAAGGGGCCGGTCTCGGTGCCCAGGTCCACGGTGAGCCGGTCGGGGGCGGGGGTCTCGGCTGTCACGGCATCCATCCTTCGTCCGGCATGTCGTACGCCGATCGATGATCCGAACCGGCCTGGTCGAACGTAGGAACCAGACGCCGCTCACGTCAATGGCGCGTCGGCCTCCGAAACTTCCGGAACGCGGCTCAGGGGCGTGGTACGCCGAGAAGCCCTTCCAGCCGCCCCAGCAACCCGGAGAGCAGTACGGCCAGTTCGTCCCGGTCCGGGGCGTCCATACCGGACAGGACGGTGGTCTCGTAGGCCAGCTGTTCGGGCAGCAGGCCGTCGACGAGGTCGCGGCCGGCGTCGGTGAGGCGGAGGTGGGCGACGCGACGGTCGCGGGTGTCGCCGCGGCGCTCGACCAGGCCACGTTCGGCCAGGGCCTTGAGGCGCTTGGTGACGGCGGCGCCGGAGGAGAAGGTCTCGCGGGCCAGCTCCCCCGGGGTGAGTTCGTGGCCGGTGCGGCGCAGCGCGCCGAGCAGGTCGAACTCGGGGCGGCTGAGCCCGGCCCGGCGCAGCGGGGCGTCCTCGGCCTGCTGGAGGAGGGCGGCGCAGCGGTTCACACGGCCGATGATCTCCATGGGGCCGGTGTCGAGGTCGGGGTGGACGGTCTGCCACTGCCGGACGACCGCGGCCACGGTGTCGCTCCTCGTCGCTCCGGGTGCGCCCGCTCCGTTGCTCGCCGTCATGGCCGTACGTCCTCCGTCGCCTCGTCCACCGTGTACCGGTCCGGGCGCGGTCCCCGGCGCCGTACCGTCGCCGCGAGCGTACGGTGTCCGGACTGTTCGGCGAGCACGACCCTCTCGTGCGGCAGGGCGCGCTGCCACCATTCGCCGGACGCGGCTTCGACGGTGGCGCGCAGGTCGACCAGGGCGGCGGCGAGGCCACGGCGGGCGGCCTCCAGGGCCGCTGGGGCGGGCCGGGGTTCGGCCAGCAGGCGGGCGGTGCGTTCGCGGGAGCGCTCGACGGCGGTCAGCGCGTGCTCGACACGGTCGCCCGCACGCCGGTTGGTGACGGCGACGGCCGCGAGGAGGCCGACCAGGGCGCCGACGACCGTGTCCACGATCCGCTCGGTGATCAGCCGGCCGGGCTGCTGGTAGCCGGCGAACTCGGTGATGAGCAGGGCCATCGGGGTCACACAGACGCTGCCCAGCCAGTAGTTGCGGCTGATCAGGGCCTCGGCGCCGAAGTTGAAGGCGAGGCAGCACAGCACCAGGGCCGCCGGGCCGACGTGTGCCAGCGGGGCCACGGCGGCGAAGAGGAGAACGCCGACGAGGTTGCCGACGACCCGCTGGACGCCGCGGCTCCAGGTGAGCGTGAGGTTGGCCTGGTAGAGCGAGGCGGCGGTGACCAGGGCCCAGTAAGGGCGGCCGACACCGAGGGCGAGGGAGGCGTAGCCGGCCAGGGCGCAGCCGAGGGCCGTGCGGACGGCGAGCGGGGTCAGCGGTCCGAGCCGCGTCCACCACGGCCGTGCGGGGGCGGCGAGTTCGGCGTCGACGCCGAGGAGTTCGTCGGCCTCGGCGGGCCGTTGCCCGGTGTGCGGGACCGGGCCGTTGCCGCGCAGGGCGCGGGCCCAGGCGCGCAGCCGCTCCGGGTCCGTGTCCGCGGGTGCGGCGAGCGCTACCTCGGCGCGTACGACGAGCCGTTCGAGGGAGCGCCGGGTGGCCGTGGGGGCGCCCGCGGAGAGCAGCGACTGCCAGGCGGCCTGCACGGCCGCGGCTGCGGCGGCGCGGGACCTGGCGTCCGCGTCGCCGGTGCCGCGGGTGGCGGCGTAGGCGGCCGAGGCGTTCAGGGCCTGGGCGGTGGCGCGGCGCTCGGGGCCGTGCGGGCGCAGCAGGCCGGGTGCCATGCCGATGAGCCAGGCCCAGCCGCCCGCCGCGACGGCCAGGGCCAGATGGCCGGGGATCTGTCCGAAGGTCTGGGGTGCGAACAGGGCGGCGGAGCTGATGAAGGTGAGGATCACGTTGCCCGGCGGGCCGATGCGGGTGGCGTCGCACAGCACCTTCTGCACGGCGGCCAGGACGGCACCGACCGCGACCAGGACCGCGGTACCGGTGGTGGCCGAGGCCGTGAGGAGGGCGACGGCGAGGCCGCCGACCATGCCGAGCACCACCCAGGCCAGGGTGCGGGCCCGGGCGGCGTAGGGACGGTTGTGGGCGTAGAGCGCGCACAGGGATCCGGCCATGGTGTACATCGCCAGATCGAGCCGGTCGAGGGCCAGCAGGATCAGGTTCGGCGGGGCGACCGCGACCACCACGCTCAGGGCGGGCTTGAACCAGATGTCGGAGGGCCGGCCGAGGCGCAGCACGCCGGCGAGCGGGAGACGGCGGGTGGGCGGGGCGTCGGAGGTGGGGGGCTCAGCACGGCTCATGCCCATAACCTTAGCAGGTGTTTTACCTGTAAAAGATACTCGCTCACCTGCTGTGCTCCGCCGAATGCTCCCCGTGTACACCCTTGCGCTCGCTTGCGCGCCGCGCGGCCCGGGCATCCCTTGACCGACCGTCGGGTCACCGACCGTCGAGCGGGGAGGTGGGCGTGCACGGACCGGCTTCGCCCGGCTGGCTGCTGGTGGCGCTCTGTGCGGCCACCGGGGCGTACTGCCTGCTGCGGATGCGCAGCGGCGTCGAGGAACAGCGCCGGGCCGCGGGCGGCGAGGCGCTGATGGGCTTCGGCATGGCCGCGATGGCCGTGCCCGCCGCGGTGTACTCGCCCCCGTCCTGGGCCTGGCCCGCCTACGCGGTCGTGTTCGGCGCGGCGGCGCTGCGCGCCCTGTGGGCGGCGCGGGCGAACGCCCACCATCTGCACCACCTGGTCGGCGCCACGGCCATGGTCTACATGGCGGTGGTCATGGCCGCCTCCCCCGGACATCACGGCGGCGCCGGGATCCCGCTGCTGACCGGGGTGTTGCTCCTCTACTTCACCGGATACGTCCTGCTGTCCGGGGCGCGCCTGGTGCCCGTCGCCGCCGGTGGCGGGGCCGGGGGGTGGGGTGACCGGCCGGAGCTGGCGCGGGCGTGCCGGCTGTCCATGGGCATCGGGATGGTGGCCATGCTGCTGACGCTCTGACGCGTCGGGCCGCCCGCCGGCACCGACGGCGCGGAAGGACGTGCCCGACCGTTGCCTGCGTCACTTCGCGTGGCGGTCCGTACCTGCGAGCGGCAGCACGCTCATAGGGTGCTCCCATGATGCTCCCCGCGGCACTGTTGCTGCTCGGCGCCCTGACCGCCGTCGTCGCGCCCCGGCTGCTGGCCCGGGCCGACTGGGTGGACCGTGAACCCGTGCTCGCCCTGTGGGCGTGGCAGTGCGCGGTGGCGACCGTCCTGCTGTGCTGCGCGCTGTCGATGACGCTCAGCGCGGCGGCGGCCTGGCAGGCGGTGCGCGGCCAGGTGTTCGCCCCGGCACCGGGCGTCGTGGTGGAGGCATACCGGCTCGGTACGGCCGAGCCGTGGGCCGCGGCGACGGCGGTGGCGCTCGCCTGCGGCGGGGCATGGAGCGCGACGATGCTGGTCCGTGAAGTCGTACGGGCGCGTACCCGGCGTCGGCTGCGGCGGGCCGAACTCCTCGTCCGCGCCCCGCTGTTGCCCGGCGAGGAGGCCACCGGGAGCCGGCTCGTGGTGCTGGAGGGCGAGCGGCCCGACGCGTGGTGGCTGCCCGGCAGCACGCCCCGGCTGGTCATCACCACCGCCGCGCTGCGCCGCCTCAAGGGCCGGCGCCTGGACGCCCTCGTCGCCCACGAGGAGGGGCACGCGCAGGCCCGCCACGACTGGCTGCTGCACTGCTCGGCCGCGCTGGCCGGCGGGTTTCCGCAGGTCCCGGTGTTCGCGGCGTTCCGCGAGGAGATGCACCGGCTGGTCGAACTCGCCGCCGACGACATGGCCTCCCGGCGCTTCGGCCGGCTGACCACCGCGCTCGCCCTGGTCGAACTCAACGAGGACCGGGGCGTGTTCGGCCCCTGTCCGACCCCGCAGGCCCATGTGCCGCTGCGCGTCCACCGGCTGCTCACACCCCCCGACCGGCTCACGGCGGCCCGCCGGCTGCGGCTGACCGCGGCGGCCTCGCTGGTGCCGGTCGTCCCGGTGCTGGTGGCGTTCGTCCCCGCCCTGCAGGCGCTGCGCTGAGGACACGGCAATAGGAGCCGAGGCGGGCTCCCGCCGCGACCGGCACCGGCGTCCCCACTCACCCCGAGGTCGCCTCGAATTCGGCCGGGGAACGCCCGGGATTGGCCTCCGGCCCCACGGTTCGGCGAGGATCGCAGTATGCGCACCCCACAGCCCGTCGACTCCCCGCCCCGCCCGCAGGCGCATCGCAGCGCCGCCCGCGCCGCGGGCCTGCTCGCACTGTGCTCCGCTCTGCTGCTCACCCTGGTCGCCACCGAGTGGCATCCCCTGACCGCCCTGGACGGCGGCCTCGCCCGCACCACGCACCGCTGGGCCGTGGACAGCCCGGACGTCACCCAGGCGTTCCGCATCCTGACGGACTGGGTCTGGGATCCCTGGACGATGCGCATCGTGTGCGCGGTCGTCGTGGTGTGGCTGGTGTGGCGGCATTCCGCCTGGTGGACGGCCGTGTGGCTGACGGTGACCTGCACGCTGGGCACGCTGCTCCAGCAGGCCCTGAAGGCCGCGGTCGGCCGCGCACGCCCCGTCTGGCCCGACCCCGTGGACTCCGCCCACTACGCGGCCTACCCGTCCGGCCACGCCCTGACCGCCACGGTCGTCTGCGGTCTCCTCCTCTATCTGCTGCACCGCCACGGCGTCGACCGCGTCCTGTGGCGCACGGCCCTCGGCGTGGGTGTGATCTCCGTCGCCGGCGTCGGCCTGACCCGGATCTGGCTGGGCGTCCACTGGCCCTCGGACGTCCTCGGCGGCTGGCTCCTCGGCGCGATGCTCGTCGCGCTCGCGGTGACGATCCACGAGCGACGACACCCGCACACGGCCACCGGTACGCCGGCCCACCCGAGCTGAGAGCGACGGCACGGCCCGCGGGCGGCGTTCCACCCCGCCCGCCCGATCGCCCCCGGCGTGGAACGCCGCCCGCCCTAGGATCGCCCCCATGACTGCCGTAGATCGCCCGATGGCCGCTGCAGACCGTTCCCCGGCCGCCGTGTTGTTCGACTTCTCCGGGACGCTCTTCCGTATCGAGTGCGCCGAGTCGTGGGTGCGGGCCACGCTGGCCGAGGCCGGACTGTCCCTCGGCGAAGCCGAGTTGGCGCAGGCGGCCCAGGCCCTGGAGCGGGTGGGCGCACTGCCCGGCGGGACGTCCCCCGTGGAGCGGATCCCCGCGGACCTCGCCCGTCTCTGGGAGATCCGCGACCAGAGCGCCGAGCTGCACCGGGCCGCCTACACCGGCGTCGCCCGCCAGGTGCCGCTGCCCGATGCCGCGTTGTACGACGCGCTGTACGACCGGCACATGACGCCGGCCGCCTGGGCGCCGTACCCCGATGCCGCCGAGGTGCTGGGGACGCTGCGCGAGCGCGGGATCGGTGTCGGTGTGGTCAGCAACATCGGCTGGGATCCGCGGCCGGTGTTCCGTGCCCACGGTCTCGACGACTGCGTCGACACGTACGTCCTGTCGTACGAACACGGCATCCAGAAGCCGGACCCCCGGCTGTTCGCGACCGCCTGTGGCGCGCTCGGCGTCGATCCGCGGGACACCGTCATGGTCGGCGACGACCGGCGGGCGGACGGCGGCGCGAGCACCCTGGGCTGTGCGGTGCACTTCGTGGACCATCTGCCGGTGGCCGAGCGGCCGGACGGGCTGCTGCCGGTGCTGGACCTGATGGGCTGACCCGGGGCGTTCCCCGAGCGGGCGCTCCACCCTCTGGAAGTTGCCCGGGGCCACCATGGGGGAATGGCCGTCCGTTCTGGACGATCCCCCGCGTCGCCCAGAACGGCGGCACCCCGACCGGCCCTTTCGGGGCCGGCCCGGCCGCGCTGAGTATAGTTGGCTGATAGCCAGTCAACGCAGGAGTACAGCATGTCCCCGCGCAGCGCCTCGGTCAATGAAGAGTTGCGCCGGCGTTCCCGGGAACGACTGCTGCAGGCCGCGGTCGAGCTGGTCGGGGAGCGCGGATACGAGGCGACGACACTCGGCGACATAGCGGACCGGGCCGGTTCGGCGCGCGGGCTGGTGTCGTACTACTTCCCCGGCAAGCGCAGGCTCGTGCAGTCCGCGGTGCACCGGCTGATGCACCGCACGCTGGAGGAGGCGCTGGAGCGCGAGCCGCGTACCGAGGACGGCCGGGAGCGGATGGCGCGGGCCGTCGACGCGATCCTGGGCCTGACCCGGGACCACACCGTGCTGATGCGCCAGCACATGGCCGGGATCCTGGAGGCCGAGGGCTTCGTGCAGTGTCCGGACCAGCAGCGTCTGCACCGGCTGCTGGTCGACACGGTCGCCCGCTACGGCTCCGAGGACGTCGACGCGGACTACGCGATGCTGCGCGCCCTGCTGATGGGCGCGGTCCTCGCGGCCCTGGTGCCGGGGGTGCCGATGCCCGTGCCGGTGCTGCGGGCCGAGTTGTTCAAGCGCTACGGGCTCGACTGGGAGTCGGGAGTCCCGCCGGACACCGGGACGGCGTCCGGCGGAACCCGTGACAGCGATCTGTCGCGGTTCTTCGCGACCGGGGCGGCGCCCGAGGGCGACCCCGAGAACCGCTCGACTCAGTCGAAGTAGTCCGGCTGCGTCTGGACGTTGAGCCCGTCCAGCCGGACCCGCTTCGCCGGGTCGGTACGCCGGTCGTCGAGCTTCAGCACGTCGAAGCCCTTCGCCATGTCGTTCGAGTAGATGTAGCCGTTGTAGTAGTACGCCGACCACGCGCCGCCCACCGAGAGCGTGTCCGTGCTCAGCGGACCCCGCTCGAAGTAGGCGATCTCCCTGGGCTTGGCGGAGTCGGTGAAGTCCCAGACGGAGACGCCGCCCTGGTACCAGGCCTGGACCATGAGGTCCTTGCCCTTGACCGGGATCAGCGAGCCGTTGTGGGCGACGCAGTTCTCGGTGTCCGCCTGGTGGCGGGGGATCTTGTAGTAGCTGCGGAACACCAGTTTGCGCCGGTCGCCCTTGCCGACGATGTCGTAGATGCCGTCGGCACCGCGGTTCGGACCGATGGCCGCGCTGCAGGTGGCCGCGCCGCCGCCGCCCAGCTCATCGGTGAAGACCACCTTGTCGGCCTTCTGGTTGAAGGTCGCGGAGTGCCAGAACGCGAAGTTCACGTTGTCCTGCACCCGGTCGATGACCTTCGGGTTCTCCGGGTCCTTGATGGAGAACAGGATGCCGTCGCCCATGCAGGCCCCCGCGGCGAGGTCCCTGGAGGGCAGCACGGTGATGTCGTGGCAGCCGGTCGTCTTGGAGACGCCCGGGTTGGTCGGCGAGCCGGGGTTGCCACCGCCGTCCGCACCCTCACCGGGGAAGAGCACCGGGAAGCCGACGACCGCCGCCTTCTCGGGGGACTTGCGCGGCACCTTGATGACGGAGATCCCGTCGTGCGGCGGTTGGCAGTCCGGATAGGCGGCGTTCGGCGAGTACGAGGAGACGTACACGTAGACGTTCTTGCGCTCGGGCACCAGCGTGTGGGTGTGCGAGCCGCAGGCGGTCTCGACGGCGGCGACGTACTTCGGGTTCCTCTTGTCGCTGATGTCGAAGACCTTCATGCCCTCCCACGACGACTTCTCGGTCGCGGGCTGCGAGGTGCTGTTGCAACTGCTGTCGCTGCGCGAGGCGTCGGTCGACAGGAAGAGCAGGTCGCCGGAGACGGAGATGTCGTTCTGCGAGCCCGGGCAGAGCACCTGGGACACGGTCTTCGGCGCCCTCGGGTTGCTGATGTCGAAGATGCGGAAACCGTCGTAGTTGCCGGCGTAGGCGTATCTGCCCTGGAAGGCCAGGTCCGAATTGGTTCCGGGCAGGGCCTCCTTGGGGATGTTGACCAGGTGTTCGATGTTCTTCGAGTGGACGATCTCGTCCTGGCCGGGTATCTCGCCCGCGGCGATCGCGGCGCGGACCTCGGCCTCGGCACTCTTGGACACCTCCTCGCTCTTGGCCGGAGTGTCCCCGGGGTCGGGGGTGGCGAGCGCCGGACCGGCCGTCAGCAGCGCGGCCAGCATGCCTGCGGCGGCGACGCCGACTCCCAGTCGTCTGCGTCGCGTTCGGGGTTCTCTCAACAGGATCACTGTTCCTCCCTGGCGCCGTTCGTGTGGGAACGGTTCACGCACCCCCGCAGTATCGTCTTCACCATGCACATATCAACAGGGGGCAACGAAGACGTAATGAAGCGTGGTGATCCGTTACGCGCACGAGCGTGCTAGGACGGTCTTCGACACTCACGAGGTGTCCCCCGCCCCGCCTGCCACAGGAGGTCGTTGTGCCCGTCCGCCGTACCCTGCGCGCACCCCTCGCAGCCACTTCGCTGACCGTCCTGGCCGTCCTCGGTCTCGGCGGCTGCGACTCCGGAACGGATGCGAAACCGGCCGCGGCGACCGGACCTTCGGTGCTCGTGCCCGGCAGACCCGGCGAGGCGAACCGGACCCTGTCCGCCGAGGAGGCGGCACGGCAGCGCACCGACGACGACTCCCCCAACTCGGCGGACGTCGACTACGCGCGGATGATGATCGAGCACCACGCCCAGGCCCTGGAGATGACCGAACTCGCCCCGGACCGGGCCGAGTCGCCGAAGGTCGAGGCGCTCGCCGCGCGGATCGCCGCCGCGCAGGGGCCGGAGATCGGCAGCATGCGGGGCTGGCTGAAGGAGCACGGCAAGACGGACAAGGGCGAGGGCCACGACCACGCCCTGATGCCCGGAATGGCGACCGAGGCCCAGCTGAAGAAGTTGCGCGCGGCCGAGGGCAAAGCCTTCGACGAACTCTTCCTCACCCTGATGATCACGCATCACGAGGGCGCGATCACCATGGCCACGGACGTGAAGGCACAGGGCAACAACGTGCGGATCGAGGAGATGGCCGACGACGTGGTGGCCCAGCAGACGAGCGAGATCACGCGGATGCGGGACATGCCGTAACGGGTCTCGCGGTGTCCGGTGTCCTGGGTGACCGCCATCGATGCCGGCCACCCAGGACACCGGTCATCGGTCACCGCCGTGCGTGACGTGGGGTCAAGTAGCCGGCGTCGCGGGCCTGCGCGATGAGACGGAGCGACTTGCGGCGGCTGTGCCCGGTCGCGCACATCACCGCGAGCACCGGGTCGACGCCCTCGTCCTGGGCGGCGCGGTACTCCTGCGCGACCAGCCATCGCCCCTCGGTGCCGCGGGGCCAGGCGGGCCGGGCGCGCCGGGCTCCGGCCGCCTCGGGCAGCGGCCCGGGCCCGGGTCCGACGCCCGAGGCCTCGGCGAGCGGGGCCTCGATCCAGTCCGCGAGCACGGCCAGGTCGTCGAGGGACAGCGCCGGCTGGGCCCGGACGTCCTCCAGGGACACACACCCCTCGGACACCACGGCGAGGGCGTGTACCCGGGCGCCGTCGCCGAACTCCAGCCGGACGTCGAACCAGGACGCCGCGCCCGTGTCCTCCTGCACTTCCCACGCGGGCCGCACGGACACGGTGGCGTCCGTCGGGCAGCGAGCGGAGAGATCAAGACGATCAGAAAGATTAAGGAAGGATGCTTCTAGCACATACGCCACGTAACCGCATGATCACATTCCATACAAACGGACACGCGCGCCCGTTCCGCGCACAGCACCCTGTCAGCGGAGCCCCGGCGGTGCGATGCTGGAGGGGAACAGCGATCTCCCGTCGACCCCCTGGTCCCCTCGGGTGAGGAGTTCCGCCGTGCTGCATGTCGCCGTGATCGGATCCGGACCGAGCGGGTGCTACACCGCCCAGAGTCTCCTCCAGCAGGACCCCGAGGTGCGAGTCGACGTCCTGGACCGGCTGCCGTGCCCGTACGGCCTGGTGCGGTACGGCGTGGCGCCGGACCACGAGAAGATCAAGTCGTTGCAGGGCAACCTGCGCACGGTCCTCGAACACGAGCGGGTGCGGTTCCTCGGCGGCGTCACGGTGGGGCCCGGCGGTGTGCCGGCCGCGCGACTGCGGGAGCTGTACCACGCCGTCGTGTACTGCGTGGGCGCCGCCACCGACCGGCACCTCGGGATTCCGGGCGAGGACCTGCCGGGCAGCTGGTCGGCGACGGAGTTCGTGTCCTGGTACAGCGCGCACCCCGACTGCGCCGCCGACGGGTTCGTGATCGGCGCCCGCTCGGCGGTGGTCATCGGCGTGGGCAACGTGGCCGTGGACGTCACGCGGATGCTGGCCCGGGGGCTCGCGGAGCTGAGCCCCACCGACATGCCGCAGGCGGCGCTGGCCGCGCTCGCCGCGAGTCAGGTGACGGAGGTCCACATGGTGGGCCGGCGCGGCCCCTCGCAGGCCCGCTTCACCACCAAGGAGCTGCGCGAACTGGGCGCCCTTCCGGGTACCGATGTCACCGTGGACGCGGGCGAGTTGGCCCTGGATCCGGCCTACGTCGACCCCGTCGGGCTGCCCCCGGCCCAGCGCCGCAACGTGGAGGTGCTGCGCGGCTGGGCCGGGGCCCCGGCGAGCGACCGCGCGCCGCATCGGATCCGGCTGCGGTTCTTCCTGCGTCCGGTCGAACTCCTCGCCGCGGGTGGGCGCGTGCGCGCGGTGCGGTTCGAGCGGACGGTGCCGGACGGGCGGGGCGGCGTGACGGGCACGGGCGTCTTCGAGGAGATCGAGGCCCAGTTGGTGCTGCGTTCGGTGGGGTATCGCGGGGTGCCGCCGGCGGGGCTGCCGTTCGACGCGGCGAGCGGCACGGTGCCGCATCTGGCCGGGCGGGTGCTGCGCGAGGGCGAGGTGGCGCCGGGCGAGTACGTGGCGGGCTGGATCAAGCGGGGCCCGACAGGTGTCATCGGCACCAACCGGCCGTGCGCCAAGGAGACGGTGACCTCACTGATCGAGGACGCCCCCGTGCTCGTACACGATGATCTCGCCGAGGACCCGCTCACGGCCCTGTACGCCGACGGGATCCGGCCGGTCCGGTGGGCCGGGTGGCAGGCGATCGAGCGGGCCGAGTCCGCGCTCGGGGCCTCGCTCGGGCGGGGTGTGGTCAAGCTGCCGGACTGGGAGTCGTTGCTGGCAGCGGCGCGGTCGGAGGCGCTCTAGCGGCATCGCGGGCAACCGGGTGGGCATGACACAGATCGGCAACCACACCGAAATCAACAAACTGTTCAAGCCCTCTACCGTCTCGTGCTGTTCGCATGTTCCCAGCCACCCGCCGCTCTGGAGCGCCCATGGCCACGACCGCACCCGTGCATCCCGTCGACGAGGTCCCACCCGTACGACAACTGGCCGCCTTCGGGCTCCAGCACGTCCTCGCGATGTACGCGGGCGCGGTGGCGGTGCCGTTGATCGTCGGCGGGGCGATGAAGCTGTCGCCCGCGGACCTGGCGTATCTGATCACCGCCGACCTGCTGGTGTGCGGTGTCGCCACGCTCATCCAGTGCATCGGGTTCTGGCGGTTCGGTGTGCGGCTGCCGATCATGCAGGGCTGTACGTTCGCGGCCGTCTCCCCGATGGTGCTCATCGGTACGACCGGCGGCGGACTGCCCGCGATCTACGGCTCGGTGATCGTCGCGGGGCTCGCGATCGTGCTGCTGGCGCCCGTCTTCGGCAGGCTGCTGCGGTTCTTCCCGCCGCTCGTCACGGGCACGGTCATCCTGATCATCGGCATCTCACTGCTGCCGGTCGCGGGCAACTGGGCCGCGGGCGGCGTCGGCGCGGCGGACTTCGGGGAGCCGAAGAACATCGGCCTCGCCGCGTTCGTGCTCGCGGTGGTGCTGGGTGTGCAGCGGTTCGCGCCGGTGTTCCTGAGCCGGATCGCGGTACTGATCGGCATCGTGGTGGGCCTCGCGGTCGCCGTCCCCCTCGGGTTCACGGACTTCGGCGGGGTCGGGGACGCCGACTGGGTCGGCGTCAGCACGCCGTTCCACTTCGGGGCGCCCACCTTCGAGGCGTCGGCGGTCATCTCGATGCTGGTCGTGGCGCTGGTGACGATGACCGAGACCACCGGTGACCTGATCGCGGTCGGCGAGATGACCGACCGGAAGGTGGAGCCGCGCTCCCTGTCGGACGGCCTGCGCGCCGACGGCCTCTCCACCGTCCTGGGCGGCATCTTCAACACCTTCCCGTACACGGCGTACGCGCAGAACGTGGGCCTCGTCGGGATGACCCGGGTGCGCAGCCGCTGGGTCGTCGCCGCCGCGGGCGGCATCCTCGTGCTGCTGGGCCTGCTGCCCAAGCTGGGCGCGGTGGTGGCGGCCGTACCGGCGCCGGTCCTCGGCGGCGCGGGTCTGGTGATGTTCGGGACGGTCGCGGCGAGCGGCCTCAGGACCCTGGCCCGGGTCGACTTCAAGGGCAACCACAACCTGACCGTGGTGGCCGTCTCGGTGGCCATGGGCGTGCTGCCGGTGGGCGTTCCGACGATCTACGCGAAGTTCCCGGACTGGTTCCAGACGGTGATGACCAGCGGTATCAGCGCGGGCTGTCTGACGGCGATCGTCCTCAACCTGCTCTTCAACCACCTGCCGAGCGGGGCGGGTTCAGCCGAGGCGGACGGCCTGCCGGGCGGCGGCGTCGAGCAGGGCGTCGAGAAACCCCGGGAAGAGGCCGTCTAGGTCGTCGCGGCGCAGGCCGTTCATCTTGGCCGTGCCCCGGTAGGTCTGCCGGATCACCCCGGCCTCCCGCAGCACCCGGAAGTGGTGCGTGGTCGTGGACTTGGTGACGGGCAGGTCGAAGTGCGAACAGGAGAGTTCGTCGCTCTCGGCGGCGAGCTCTCGCACGATCCGCAGCCGCATCGGGTCCGACAGCGCGTGCAGCACGGATTCCAGCCGGATCTCCTCGCGCGCCGGATGCGGCAGGTCGCGGCTGCTGACGGCGGGGGAGGTCACGGCGGCTCCACGGGCTCGGGGTGTCCCATTGTACGAGAGGTCTCGTAGTTTGACACTTCCCGTACTACGATGCCTATCGTACGAGTCGTCCCACGGTCCCGCGACGATTGGAGCAGCTCGCCATGAGCTCCCTCTTCCAGCCCCTCGATCTCCGCGCCACGACGATCCCGAACCGGGTCTGGATGCCCCCGATGTGCCAGTACTCGGCAGCGCCGGACGGCCCGGACGCGGGCGCCCCGAACGACTGGCACCTCACGCACTACGCGGCGCGGGCGGCCGGCGGCACGGGGCTGATCATCGTCGAGGCCAGCGCGGTCAGCCCCGAGGGCCGGATCTCCCCCTACGACCTCGGCATCTGGAACGACACCCAGGTCGAGGCGTTCCGCCGGATCACCCGGTTCCTGGTCTCCCAGGGCACCGTGCCGGGCATCCAGCTCGCCCACGGCGGGCGCAAGTCCTCGACCGACCGGCCCTGGAAGGGCGGCGCGCCGGTCGGTCCGGAGGCGTACGGCTGGCAGCCGTCGGCGCCGAGCGCCCTGGCGTTCGACGAGCGGCACCCGGTACCGACCGAGCTGACGGTCACCCGGATCCAGGAGATCACCGGCCAGTTCGCGGACGCGGCCCGCCGCGCGCTCGCCGCCGGCTTCGAGGTCGCCGAGATCCACGGCGCGCACGGCTACCTGATCAACGAGTTCCTCTCCCCCCACTCCAACCGGCGCACGGACGCGTACGGCGGCTCGTACGAGAACCGCACCCGTTTCGCCCTCGAAGTCGTCGACGCGGTGCGCGAGGTGTGGCCGGACGACAAGCCGCTCTTCTTCCGCGTCTCGGCGACGGACTGGCTGGAGGAGGGCGGCTGGACGCCGGAGGACACCGTCCGCTTCGCCCGCGACCTCCAGGCCCACGGCGTCGACCTCCTCGACGTCTCCACCGGCGGCAACGCCTCCGGGGTCCGCATCCCGACCGGCCCCGGCTACCAGGTCCCCTTCGCCGCCCGTGTCAAGGCCGAGACCTCCCTCCCGGTCGCCGCGGTCGGCCTCATCACGGAGGTCGACCAGGCCGCGAAGATCCTGGACAACGGCGAGGCCGACGCGGTCCTGCTGGGCCGCGAACTGCTGCGCGATCCCTCGTGGGCGCGGCGGGCGGCACGACAGCTGGACGGGGACGTTCATGTCCCGGATCAGTACCACCGGTCGGTCTGAGTTCCGAGACCCCTTTGTGTGGGCAGTCTCCTCCTTGAGGAGTACGGCACCCCCGGCGGCTGATCCCGCGAGGTCAGGGGCGATGCCTCCCCGGGCAGGATGTGTCCGGGGCCGCGGGCGACGAGGCTGGTCGCATCAGGCATGAGGAGAGCGTCATGGAGCGTCGCATCCGTATTCGCGTCAGCCGTCGTCCCAGTACACCGCGCGACACCACGATCGACCGCAGGACCCCCTCGGGGCGCCTCCTGCCGTACTGACAGCCGTCCGGGCCGCTCGGTGGCCGGGGAAGGTACTCCCCGGCCACCGAGCGGCCCTCGGCATCACCCCGTGCAGGCCTTCCCGTTGAGCGTGAACGCGCTCGGCGCCGCACTGTTGCCGGAATGGTTCGCCTGATAACCGATGGTCACGCTCGCGCCCGCCGCGAGTGTGCCGTTGTACGTGGCGTTCGTCGCCGTGACCGCCCCGGACGCCGGCGCGTACGTGGCCCCCCAGCCGTTGCTGATGGTCTGCCCGGCGGGCAGCGTGAAGCCGAGCTGCCAGCCGTTGACCGATGTCGTACCGGAGTTGGTGAGCGTCACCGACGCGGTGAGACCGGTGCTCCAGGCGCTGGTCGTCGCCGTCACCTTGCAGCCGCCCGGCTGGGGTTGGGGCGCGGGCCCCGAGCTGTCCAGGCCGAAGAAGGTGAGGGCGCGGGCCGCCATGCCGTTCACGTAGAGGTTGTGGCCGACGCCCTGGAGGCTGATCGCCTCGACGGGGGCACGGTCACCGGTGGCGCCGTAGCGGGTGCGGGTCCAGCCGGAGACCGGGGTGTCCGTGGCGGCCGGGGTCTGGCTGACGCCCAGCACGTTCGTCCACTGCTTGATCTCCTCCCCGAAGTTGGGGTAGCGCAGCACGTCGTCCTCGGTGCCGTGCCACACCTGCATACGGGGCCGGGGGCCGCTGTAGCCGGGGTGGGCGGCGCGGACCAGGTCGCCCCACTGCTGCGGGGTGCGGTTGATCGTGCCGCCCGAGCAGGCGCTGTTCCACTCGGAACCGTCGGTGGTGGCGAAGCAGCCGAAGGGAACGCCGGAGAACGCGGCGCCGGCCGCGAAGACGTCCGGGTAGTCGCCCAGCAGGACGTTCGTCATCATCGCGCCGGAGGAGATGCCGGTGGCGAAGATCCGGCCGGTGTCGGCGGCGTACCTGGCGGTGACCCAGTCGACCATCGACTTGATCCCGACGGGGTCGCTGCCGCCGCCCCGCCTGAGCGCCTGGGGCGAGGAGACGTCGAAGCACTTGCTGGCGCGGGTGACCGAGGGGTACACGACCACGAACCCGTAACGGTCGGCCAGCGAGGCCCACTCGGTGCCGGAGTACATGGCCGGGCCGGAGCCGGTGCAGTAGTGCACGGCCACCACGACCGCGGGGTTGGCGGTGACGCTGTCCGGCACGTACAGGTACATCTGGAGGTTGCTCGGGTTGGCGCCGAAGCCGGTGACCTCGGTGAGCGCCGCGGTGGGGGCGGCGGCGACCCGTTCGGGACGGGCCGAGGCCGTCGGCGCGGCGAGGAGGGTGGCCGCCAGCAGCGGCACGAGCGCCGCGAGCAGCGTCACTAGTGTCGAACGCAGGCGTCTTCCAGCGGTGTTGCGGGGGGTGAGGGGCACGTCCTTGTCCCTTTCTGGTCGCGGCTCTGGGGACGTGGTGCGGCGTTTCTCCGACCGTCGCCGGTCAGCAGGTGGCGTTCGCCCGGGTCAACAGGCTCAGGCGCCGAGGGAGGGCGCCGCCGCGTACCGGTCGCCGATGTTCGGGTTGGTGTCCAGGGGGGTCTGCGGCGCCTCGGCCGCCCGGGACCAGTCCGTGAAGCTGGTGTACTCCAGGCTCCACCGGCCGGCGGTGTCCGCGGTCGTGTAGTAGACGTGCCAGCGGTTCTTGTACCGGAAGACGGTCGGGCCCTTCACCGAGACGATCGGGTGCGTGGCGTCCGGCCCGGGCGCGATCAGCGGACCGGTCGACGACCAGGTGAACGAGCCGGGCAGCGCGTCCGCGCGACCGGCCGGGGCGTCGCCGACGGTCGCCGGGGCGGGAGACAGGGCCGTCAGGCCGACGGCCGACAGGGCGAGGACCAGCCCGCTGATCAACGTACGCATACGTGGAGTCGTCATCGACCGGCCTCTCACGGAAGGGAAGCATCCGCCGAGCATCGTGGCATGCACATGGCTGCCGTGGAAGCGCTCCCACGCCACGAAAGAATTCGCTGCCGCAGGTCCACCAGGGGTGGCCGAATGTGTTCTGCGCAAAGCGTTGACTAGAAAGCGCTTGCCCCCTACGTTCCGTTCAGCAGTGTGACCGAGACGGCTCCCCCAAGGCCTACTCGGCCACTCCGCTCGCGCGCGGCGATCAGCATGGCGAACAACGTTCACGTACCTGACCCCACCAGGCATCCTGAAGGGACCGCACCCGCATGCGCACTCTTCCCCCACGTACACACGCGCAAAGATCCGTACTGGCGGCCGGAGCGGCCGCTCTGGCCACGGTCGCCGTACTGACTCTCCCCCAGTCGGCCGGAGCCGCAGAGACCTCACCGATCGGGTTCGGCGCCGGGACGACCGGCGGAGGCGGCGCCGGCGCGGTCACCGTCTCGACACTGGCCGCCTTCAAGACGGCCGTCACCGGCAGCACGGCGAAGGTCGTCAAGGTCAACGGCCGGATCTCGCTGAGCGGCCAGGTCGACATCGGCTCCAACACCACGGTCCTGGGCGTCGGTTCGGCGTCCGGGTTCACCGGTGGCGGGCTGCGGCTGAAGAACGTCACCAACGTGGTCGTCCGCAACCTGAACATCAGCAAGCCGCTCGCACCGTCCGACGGCGTGACCGTCCAAGCGTCGACGAGGGTGTGGATCGACCACAACTCCTTCTCGGCCGACCGGGACCACGACAAGGACTACTACGACGGGCTGCTGGACATCAACCACGGCTCCGACAACGTCACGGTCTCCTGGAACACCTTCAAGGACCACTTCAAGGGCTCGCTCACCGGTCACAGCGACAACAACGCGAGCGAGGACACCGGGCACCTGAAGGTGACGTACCACCACAACCACTTCAGCAACGTCTACTCGCGCATCCCGAGCCTCCGCTTCGGCACCGGGCACTTCTACGACAACTACGTCCAGGGTGCCGAGACCGCCGTGCACTCCCGGATGGGCGCGCAGATGCTCGTCGAGAACAACGTCTTCCGTACGACGAAGGTCGCGGTCACCACCAACCGCAGCAGTGACGTCGACGGATTCGCCAACCTGCGCGGCAACGACCTGGGTGGAGCCGCCACCGAGGTCTCGCGGGTCGGCACCTTCACCACCGCTCCGTACAGCTACAGCGCCGAGCCCGCCTCCTCCGTCGTCGCCTCGGTGACGAGCGGCGCGGGCGCCGGAAAGCTCTGACCACTCCCCCACCGGGAAGAAGGAATCGGGACATGACTTCTTCGACACCTCCGCGCGCCCACGGGCGCGCACTGACCGGCTCGCTGGCCGCACTCGCTCTCTCGGCTGGCATGATCATGACACTCGGCGCCGCGCCGGCGAGCGCGGCCACCTGGCCGACCGCCAACGGCAGCCAGGGCGTCTCCGCGACCATCCCCGTCTCCGGCACCAAGGACTACGGGATGAAGCGCCTCTACGGCACCGGGGACCTCGGCTCCGACAACCAGGACGAGGACCAGGGGCCGATCCTGGAGCTGGCGGCGGGCGCCGTCCTCAAGAACGTCATCATCGGCGCCCCGGCGGCCGACGGCATCCACTGCAAGGGCAGCTGCACCCTGCAGAACGTGTGGTGGGAGGACGTCGGCGAGGACGCCGCCACCTTCCGGGGCAGCTCCTCGTCGAACGTCTACACCATCTCCGGCGGCGGCGCCAAGGAAGCCAGCGACAAGGTGTTCCAGTTCAACGGCGCCGGGACGCTCAACATCTCCAACTTCGCGGCGAAGAACTTCGGCACCTTCGTCCGGTCCTGCGGCAACTGCTCCACGCAGTACAAGCGGACCATCAACCTCACCAACATCGAGGCGACCTGGAAGGGCGGCAAGCTCGCCGGCATCAACACCAACTACGGCGACAGCGCGACCCTGAGGGGCATCACGATCGTCGGGGACTCCAGCAAGAAGATCGTTCCCTGCCAGAAGTACATCGGCAACAACACCGGCAAGGAGCCCCCCACGAACGGCTCCAACGCCGACGGGACCTACTGCAAGTACTCGTCCTCGGACATCACCTACAAGTAATCCCCCCACGGTAGGTGAGGCGGCCGTACGAAGCGTCCCCGCGCGGCGCTTCGCACGGCCGCCTCGTCATGCGCCGGGCGCACGCTGGGGCACGGTGTCCGCCAACTCGCCCTGGTAGTCCGTGTAGGCGGCGCGCAGGTCCGCGCCCGGCCAGTCCTGCGGCAGCAGTCCCGGCGGCAGGACGGGATCGGCCAGCAGATGGCGTACGACGGCCGCGAAGGCCGTCAGCCGGTCGGCGGGCCGGTCCGGGCGGGCCACGCGCGTGACGTGGTCGAGCAGCGCCCGGGCGGTGGCCGCCCAGGAGTCGAGGGGCCACAGGGCCGCCGCGAGGTCACGTGCGGGCCGGTCCGGGCGGGCCGTGAAGTGCCGGGCCACCTCGCCGAGGTCGTCCGGCACCGGCCTGAGCAGGTTGGCGGGCCGCAGCCAGACACCCTCGCGGAGTTCGGCGAGCCTGAGGGCGGCCAACCGGGCCCGCAGCTCGGCGCGTTCGGCGGGCCCGCGCCCCGTCGCGGTGATCACGACCATCTCCCAGTCGCCGTCCCACGCGCGCGTGCGGGGATGTACGGCGTCGTCCTGCCGGCCCTGACGCGCGAGCAGCCGGTCGCTGAGCCGGTGGACGGAGTCCGTGCGCCGCAGGTCACCGGCGGCCACCATCCGGCTGAGCGCGGCCCGCAGTGTGGAACCGCCGACCCCGAAGGGCTCCACCGCCCGGAGCAGGTCCTTGACCGGGAGCTCGGGCGGATGCGCGCCCAGCAACAGGCTCAGCACGACCGACCGGGCGGACAACGGTCGCAGATCCACCGCATCCGTCCGCCCCACCTCGCCCACCTCGCCCACCTGCATGTTCCTTCGCATGGGTCCGTACTGTACGAGCATCGCCTTATTGCATCATTGCTACGACCGCAGCGAGAGTGCAACATGGAGCGTATGGTCTCGATCCCCGCGCACGAACGGTCCACGACGCACGACGTCACCAACCAGCCCCCTCCCCTGGCCCCGTACGACGCCTCCGAGGACACGGCCCTCTTCGAGGGGCTGCACCGGGAGGGCGCCGGATGGGCGCAGGAGGAGATCCGGCGGCTCGGCCTCAGGGCCGGCAGCGTGCAGGCCCAGGAGTGGGCCGAGCTGGCCAACCGCCATGAGCCCGAACTGCGGACGCACGACCGGTACGGCAACCGGGTCGACGAGGTCGAGTTCCATCCGAGCTGGCACCACCTGATGCGGGTCGCGGTCGGCGCGGGGCTGGCGGGCGCGCCCTGGGCGGACGCCCGGCCGGGGGCCCATGTCGCCCGTACGGCAGGCGGGTTGGTGTGGGGGCACACCGACGCCGGCCACGGCTGCCCGACCTCGATGACCTACGCCGCGATCCCCGCGCTGCGCCGGCAGCCGGACCTCGCCAAGGTCTACGAGCCGCTGCTGACCGGCCGCGTCTACGACCCGGAGCTCGGTGTGCCGACCGCGAAGCGCGGTCTGCTGGCGGGCATGGGGATGACGGAGAAGCAGGGCGGCTCCGACGTCCGCACCAACACCACGGCGGCCACGCCCACCGCCGAGCCCGGCGTGTACACCCTGCGCGGGCACAAGTGGTTCACGTCGGCGCCGATGTGCGACGTGTTCCTGGTGCTGGCCCAGGCCCCGGACGGGCTCTCCTGCTTCCTGGTACCGCGCGTGCTGCCCGACGGAAGCCGCAACACGTTCCGTATCCAGCGTCTCAAGGACAAGCTGGGCAACCGGTCCAACGCCTCCTCCGAGCCCGAGTTCGACGGGACCGTCGCCTGGCTGGTCGGACCCGAGGGACAGGGGGTCAAGACGATCATCGAGATGGTCAACTGCACCCGGCTCGACTGCGTGATGATGTCGGCCACCCTGATGCGCAAGACGCTCGTGGAGGCGGGTCACCATGTGCGCCACCGCAGCGCGTTCGGGGCCCGGCTGGTGGACCAGCCGCTGATGCGCAACGTCCTGGCCGACCTCGCCCTGGAGTCGGAGGCCGCGACCACCCTCACCCTGCGGCTGGCCGGCTCGGCGGACCGTGCGGTGCGCGGGGACGCCGGTGAACAGGCGTTCCGGCGGATCGCGACCGCCGTCGGCAAGTACTGGGTCACCAAGCGCGGTCCGGCCTTCACCGCGGAGGCCCTGGAGTGCCTCGGCGGCAACGGGTACGCCGAGGAGTCGGGCATGCCCCGCCACTACCGCGAGGCCCCGCTGCTGTCGATCTGGGAGGGCTCGGGGAACGTCAACGCGCTCGATGTGCTGCGGGCGTTGCGCCGCGAGAGCGGCAGCGTTCCGGCCCTCCTCGCCGAACTCTCCCTGGCCCAGGGGGCGGACGCCCGCCTGGACGCGGCCGTGACGCGGCTGAAGGGGCAGTTGACGCAGACCTCGCAGGCAGGCGCGCGGCGGCTGGTGGAGCTGATGGCGTTGACCCTGCAGGCGTCCCTGCTGGTCCGGCACGCCCCGCCCGCCGTCGCCGACGCCTTCTGCGCGAGCCGGCTGGGGGGCGACTGGGGGCACGCCTTCGGCACGCTTCCCGACGCGGTCGGCCTGGACGCGATTCTGGCGCGGGCGCTGCCCGAGGGCGGCTGAGCGCGCCCGAGGCTCACTCGACTGTGCGTCCAAGACGGCCTTCCCCATCGGTTCGCACACTGTCACACTCCGATTCCGCTTCGTTGTCAGTGCCGTGGTGCAGACTCCCGATCAGTGGGACTTCGCCTGGGGGAGGACAACGTGTTCACGGGGATCGACGAGGTCGACTGGGCCGCACTGCGGCACGCCGACGGCAGCGCGGAGGACGTGCCCGGATGGCTCCGCGGGCTCGCCTCCGCGGACCCGGCCGAGAGAGCGGTCGCGCTGGACCGGATGTATGGCGTCGTGCACCACCGGGGAGCCGTATACGACTCGACGCTCGCCTGCGTTCCGTTTCTGTTCGCGCTCGCGGGCAGTCAGGGGCTGCCGGACCGGAGCGGCGTCGTCGAACTTCTGGTGAGCATCGGAGCGGCGAGCGAGGGGGTGGCCAACGGGACGTCCCCATCGTCCCGTTCGGCGTTCCGCACCCGCGCCGAGGTCGTCGCCGGGCTCAGCGGGGACACCGACGCGGAAGTACGCCGGGCCGCCGCGGACGCCGTGGTCCGCTTCGTCGACGAACCGGCCCGGGCGCTGGACCTGTTGCGCGAGCGGATCGCGGTGGAACGGGACGACCGGGTCCTGCTCGCCCTGACCGAGAGCCTCGGCCTGTTCGTACGACGCCATCCCGGGCACGCCGCCGAGGCGCTGGAGCTGCTGATGGCGCGGAGCCTGGCACCGTACGGTCCCGCGTCACGGCTCGCCGCGCTCGGTCAGCTCGCGGGATGCGCCCCGGACCGGCTGCCGTCCGGCCTCGTCCCCCTCGTGGTCCGGCTGCTCGGGGAGAGGTCCGCGCGCGGCCCCCTGGAGCCGGAAACCGCCAAGGGCCCCGGCGCGGACACACTCGTGGGCCGACTGCGCCTGTCGCGGCCCGTCGACGAGGAGGGCTCCCGGCTGCTGCGGACCCTGCACCGGGCGCTCGACGACCGGCTGGACGACCGGATCGCCCTCCTGAAGGGGCAGTTGACCTGCCCTGACGCGACCGACCGGAGCAACGCCGTATGGATGTCGGCCGGCCTGATGCGCGAGTGGCGGGCCGACCACTCGGGGCTCGTGGCGCTGATCGGGACGCAACTGGGCGCGGAGGAGGACGGATTGCGCGATGCCTCGGTGTCCGTCCTCTCGGACCTCTACGAACTGGCCGCCCCCGCCGCCGATGCGCTCGCCTCGCTCGTGTCCTCCCGTCCCGGTCTGTGGATCAGTCGGTGGGAGCGGGGCATTCCGATGCTCGGCGGTCCGCTCAACGCCCTTGCCCGGACCGGGGATCCACGGGCGGTACCGGTCCTCGCCGAGGTGCTGGCCGGGCCGGTCGTACCCCGTGACCTGGGGCAGGCGGTCCGTCATCTGGGCAGGAACGCGGCACCTCTTGTGCCCCTGGTCCGGCGCGGGCTGGGCGGGATACGCATCGGCACGCCCCTCGGCACATCCTTCGGCTCGCCGGACATGACGGCCCGGGCCGTGCCCCTGCTGTCGGCGCTCGTCGCGCTCCATGACCTCGGCCCGGACCACACCGCCGAGGGGGCGGGGCAGGCTCTCACCGAGGTGCTGCGGCTGCTGCGCGGGCTGTCGGCCGGGCCCGGTGCGGATGCCGCCTGCGTGGAGGCCGTGGTCCGGGCGGTGGGCACGTTCGGGCCCACCGCGCAGGAGGCGGTCCCGGCCCTGCGAGACCTGCTGGACACCGAGTTCGCGAGCACGGCGGCGCGGGCGCTGTGGGAGGTCACGGGAGACGCGACGGCCGTCCTGCCCGTCCTGCTGCGGGAGTTGGCGAGCGGGCCCTCACCTCGGCGCAGGTCGGCCGCGGCGGACGTGGTGTCACGGATGGGTGCACCGGCGCGTCCCGCCACGACCGCGCTGCGGGATCTGACACGGTCCCCTCACCCGGGGGAGCGGGTCACGGCCGCGTGCGCGCTGTGGCACGTCGACGAGGACGTCGACGCCGTGGTTCCGGTGTGGCGCACGGTCTGGGTGGAGGCCCCGGACACGCGGGGCGCGGTCGCCGAGTGCCTCGTCGGCACGGCGGCGGCCGGTACGCCCCTGCGGGACCTGGTGGAGGAGGAACTGGCCGCGCCCCGGCGGCACCTCGCCCGGCCCGGCGGCCACGGCAGTCACGACGTGCTGAAGGACGAACGTCTGTTGAGGCTGTGCCGCGCCGTGCCGGCCCAGCCGTAGCCGGACGAGCGGGGCACGGCTGTGCCGTGTCGTGCGGCCCGCCGCCTGCCCCTGTCACCGGTGAGGTGCGGCGCCGTGCGATGTCAGCCCGTCGTACGCCCCCACAGCGGTCCGAGCAGCGCCCACTCCGCGTCCCAGCGCTCCATGCGGCGGCGCTCCAGCCGGCCGCGCAGGATCCGGCCGCACACGAACGGGACGGCCCCGGTGCTCACACCGATCAGGCCGCCGATCAGGGCGGCCCGCAGCTGGGCCTGGGCCTCGTTGGCGGGTTTCGAGACGAGGCGGCCCACCGGATCCGTCCACACGGTGACCGGGGCTCCGTAGCCGCTGCCGGGCGGGACCCGCACCTGGCCGGTGTGCGCGGAACCGTCCGCCAGGGTCCAGCGCACCTCTGCCCACACCCGTTCACCGTTAGACGTCTCGGCGGTCACGTGGGCCGTGCCGGGCGCCCGCTCGGTGAGGTGGGCGACAGCCGGCCGCCACTCGACGCGCTCCCGGGCCAGCTCGTTCTCCACGGACCAGGTCACCGCCAGCCCCGCCAGGACGCCGGCGAGGACACTGAGCACCCAGGCGCCGAGCACCACCCAGGCCTCCAGCACATCGGCCCCCCGTTTGAGCGGATTGCGCCGCCAGCGCCACAGCCACACCTTCGGACCACGGAACGCCATCGAAGGCATCCTCCTCATCAGCGCCAGAAGCGGGCGCACGACCACTCCGTACCGCACTCCCATACGGGAGACGCCTCTTCGATGCTCACGCCGACTTCGTCGCCCCGTCCGCCCACGGGTCCCCCGACGGGACGGAATCCGGCCGAAACCGATCCGCGGTCATGGCCGAGGGACTATCCTCGCCGCGCTGACCTGCGGTGGAGCGTTCCCAGGGGTGACTGTCAGTGGTGGGGTGCAGACTGGCGGGTGTCTGAGACAAAGATGTCGCGGAGGTGATCGGCATGACCGAAGTTCTGCTCGCCGTGGGTACCCGCAAGGGTCTGTTCATCGGGCGTCGGCGGGGTGGCGCCTGGGAGTTCGACGAGAATCCCTGCTTCAACGCGCAGGCGGTGTACTCGGTCGCCATCGACACCAGGGGCGCGCGTCCGCGGCTGCTGGCCGGCGGCGACAGCGCGCACTGGGGTCCGTCCGTGTTCCACTCCGACGACCTGGGCCGGACCTGGACCGAACCGGCGCAGCCGGCCGTCAAGTTCCCGCCGGACACGGACGCCTCGCTGGAGCGGGTCTGGCAGTTGCACCCGGCCGCCGCCGAGCCGGACGTGGTGTACGCGGGCACGGAACCGGCCGCGCTGTACCGCTCCGAGGACCGCGGCGAGAGCTTCACCCTGGTCCGGCCGCTGTGGGAGCACCCCACGCGGTCGAAATGGGTGCCGGGCGGCGGCGGCGAGGGCCTGCACACCGTGCTCACCGACAAACGGGATCCGCGCGCGGTGACGGTGGCCGTCTCGACGGCCGGGGTGTTCCGCACGAAAGACGGCGGAGCGAGCTGGGAGCCGTCCAACTCCGGTGTCGCCGCGGTGTTCCTGCCGGACCCGAACCCGGAGTTCGGCCAGTGCGTGCACAAGATCGCGCAGGACGCGGCGACCCCGGACCGGCTGTATCTGCAGAACCACTGGGGGGTGTACCGCAGCGACGACGCGGGCGCGCACTGGACGGACATCGGTGAGGGCCTGCCCTCCACGTTCGGCTTCGCGGCGGCCACGCATCCCCGCCGGGGCGACACGGCGTACGTGTTCCCGATCAACGCCGACGCGGACCGGGTGCCCGCCGACCGGCGCTGCCGGGTCTTCCGTACGGCGGACGCGGGCAAGAGCTGGGAGCCGCTCACCGCGGGCCTGCCCCAGGAGGACCACTACGGCACGGTGCTGAGGGACGCGATGTGCACGGACGACGCCGACCCGGCGGGCGTGTACTTCGGCAACCGCAACGGCGAGGTGTTCGCGTCGGCGGACGACGGCGACAGCTGGCGGCAGTTGGCCTCGCACCTGCCGGACGTGCTGTGTGTGCGGGCCGCGGTGGTCGCGTGAGGCGGAGGCGCTCACCACCCGTCCCGGCGACGGGTGTTGGCCACTGGTTGATCCCCGCCGCCTGTACGGCAGTAGGGTGACGCCCGTGGCATCACGACCCTTGCATGAAATCGTCGAACCGGGCTGGGCGAAGGCCCTCGAACCCGTCGCCGGACGCATCGCCGAGATGGGCGACTTCCTGCGTGCGGAGATCGCCGCGGGACGCACCTATCTCCCGGCCGGGCCGAATGTCCTGCGGGCCTTCCAGCAGCCCTTCGACGAGGTGAGGGTGCTGATCGTCGGACAGGACCCCTACCCGACGCCGGGGCACGCGGTGGGCCTGTCGTTCTCGGTCGCGCCGGACGTCCGTCCGCTGCCCGGCAGCCTGATCAACATATTCCGGGAGCTGAACAGCGATCTGGGGCTGCCGCAGCCGTCGAACGGTGATCTGACGCCCTGGACGCAGCAGGGGGTGCTGCTGCTCAACAGGGCGCTCACCACCGCGCCGCGCAGTCCGGGGGCGCATCGGAGCAAGGGCTGGGAGGAGGTCACCGAGCAGGCGATCCGCGCGCTGGCGGCGCGCGGCAAGCCGATGGTGTCGATCCTGTGGGGCCGTGACGCCCGCAATCTCCGTCCGCTGCTCGGCAGTCTGCCGTCGGTGGAGTCCGCGCACCCCTCGCCGATGTCCGCCGACCGCGGTTTCTTCGGTTCCCGTCCCTTCAGCCGGGCCAACGACCTGCTGGTCGGGCTGGGCGGACAGCCGGTGGACTGGCGCCTGCCGTGACCGGTGCGGGGCACGGGTTCCTCGCCGTCGACTCCGGCGGCTCCGGTCTCCGCGTCGTCGTCGGTGCCCCCGGGCACGGCACGCTGCCTCAGCGGGAGTCCCGGGAGCCGGTGCGCACCGGTGACCGGGGCATCGATCCGGAGCATCTCATGGCGCAACTGGTGCCCATGGTGCGTGCGTTGACCGCCGAGACGGGTGTCGACGATCTGGGCACGGCCGTGATCGGTGCCGCCGGGCTCGCCACCCTGGGCGAGGCCCTGCGCGCCGAACTGCCGGCCGCGCTGGGACGGGAGTTCGGGGCCCGGACGGTCGCTCTCGTCGCCGACGCCGTCACCGCCTACACCGGGGCCCTCGGACCGCACGCCGGAGCGGTGGTCGCCGCCGGCACGGGGCTCATCGCGATCGGCACGGATCTCACGCGCTGGCGGCGCGCGGACGGCTGGGGACACCTGCTCGGCGACTGCGGCGGCGGCGCCTGGATCGGCCGGGCCGGGCTGGAGGCCGCACTGCGCGCCCACGACGGCCGGGAGGGCGGCTCCGTCCGGCTGTTGGCGTGCGCCGAGAAGATGTTCGGCCCGATGGCGGAGCTGCCCGGCCTCCTGTACCCGCGCCCCGACCGGGCCGCGGTGCTCGCCTCGTTCGCGCCCCAGGTGTCGGCGTGCGCGGCGGACGACCCGGTCGCCGCGGGCATCCTGCGCGCGGCGGCCCGGCACATGGCCGACTCCGCCGCCGCCGTCTGCCCGTCGGCCGGGGAGCCGCGGGTCGCCCTCACCGGCGGCCTGTTCCAGATGGGCGAGGCTCTCACCGTACCGCTGGAGGAAGAACTGGCCAGGCGATTGCCGCACGCGCGGCGGGTGGCGGCCGAGGGCGATCCGCTGCACGGTTCGGTGCGCATCGCGACCGATCTCACGACGGGTTCTCTCACCTTGCCGGGTGACGAGAGGATGCTGCACGTGGTGACCATGTGGGGTGATTGATCACCAGATACGGGATATGCCCGAGAAGTGCCCCTTCGCACCCCAAGATCTGAGTGCCGCGACCGGGAAAACCGCTGATCACTTCGGATCTGTACGTAACTCATCAGACAAAACCGGACGGATACCGCTCACCTGCCCCCTCCCCGAACAGGGGAACCCAGGAAGCCAGTAACATGCGACGCCATGAGCTCCCCCACTGGGCCCGCGTCCGGCCTGCCAGTACGAATGCCGCGACCTCGCCAGCCCGGGCGGCACCGCCGACCCGAACCGCTGGCGGCTCCCGAGGGCGCGCCCGCGCTCGTCCTCGCGGTGCCGGGTACACCGGGCGCTGCCACGCGCAGTCTCGCCGACGAGGTCGTGAGCATCGCCCGCTCCGAGCTTCCCGGCCTCGACGCCCGGATCGGGTACCTCGACGGGGACGACGCGGAGTTCCCCACGCTGCAGGCGGTGCTGGTGCACGGCGCCGAGGAGCGTGCCGCCCGTTATGAGCAGGCCAAGGCAGCCGGCCTGGACGTCAAGGAGCCGGACGGCCCCGTGGCCGTCGTCGTGCCGCTGCTCGCCGGCCCGGACGGCGCGCTGCTGCGCCGGATCCGCCAGGCCGTGATGGACAGCCGGATCGCGGCCGACCTGACCGATGTGCTGGGCCCGCACCCGCTGCTCGCCGAGGCGCTGCACGTGCGGCTGTCGGAGGCCGGGCTGGCCCGCGCCGACCGCGCCCGACTGTTCACCGTGGCGACCGCCGCGGACGGCATCATCCTGGCCTCGGTGGGCGGCGAGGAGGCCGTGCAGGCCGCCGGGATCACGGGCATGCTGCTCGCCGCGCGTCTGGCCGTGCCGGTGATGGCCGCGGCGCTGGACCAGGAGGGTTCGATCGCGTCGGTGGCCGAGCAGTTGCGGTCCTCGGGCTCGCAGCAGCTCGCGCTGGCGCCGTACCTGATAGGGCCGGAGATCGACCCCGGTCTGGTCGCGGAGGCGGCCAAGGAGGCGGGCTGCTCCGCCGCCGAACCGCTCGGCCCCTACCCGGCCATCGGCAAGCTCGCGCTGGCCAAGTACACGACCGCGCTGGGCATCGCCCCTCCGCAGCCGCAGGGCGCGCCGGTCCGCTGACGCGCACCGCGACACGTTTCGTACGGCGAAGGGCCCGCTCCACCCACGGGGAGCGGGCCCTCGCCATGTCCGGAGCCACCCGGCGGACGATACGCAGCACCCGAGCGACCGGCGCGTCGGCCCTGCTCAGCCCTGACACGGGACCCCGACTCGACAGGCGCAGGGAACCCGAGCGACCGCAGCACGGATCCCCGCCCAGCCCCGGAGCGAGCCTCCCGGCCGGCCTCCCGGACCCAGCCGGTACCGAGCACCCGAGAGGCCTCGGCGCAGGTTCCTCCCAGCCTCGCGCGAGCTCCCGGCCCTGCCTCCACAAGGAGCCCGGCCCAGCCGGCACCAGGCACCCGAAAGGCCCCGGCACGGATCCCCGCTCGGTCATGGCGCGAGCCCCCGCGCCATGGGTCCCCGTCTCTGCCGCGGCTCAGCCGACGACCACGCAGGAGGCCGCCGGGATCTTGATCGAGCCGCTGTGGTGGGGCAGGCCGGTGGCCGGGTCCAGGGTGAACCAGGAGACGTCGCCGGAGCGCTCGTTCGCGGCGTACAGGAAGCCGCCCGACACGGTGATGGCGCGTGGCCAGCGGCCGCCGCAGGGCACGGTGCCGATCAGTCGCAGCCCGTCGCCCTCGACGGCGAAGGTGGACAGGACGTCCTCGCCCCGGGTGGCGGTCCACACGAAGCGGCCGTCGGGCGCGACGGCGATGCCCGACGGGTAGGCGTCGCCGGCCGGCGGGCCGGGCAGGACCGGCGTCACGGCCAGCGGCCTCAGCGTGCCGTCCGCGGCCTCCCAGCGGCACACGGTAACGGTCGGGGTGAGTTCGTTGACGACGTAGGCGTACGGGCCGTCGGGGTGAAAGGCCAGGTGGCGCGGTCCCGAGCCGGGTCGCAGGGCCGTCTCGCGGTGGAGGACCGGCGTGCCGTCGGTCAGGGTGCACACGCGCACGGAGTCGGTGCCAAGGTCGACACTGACGGCCCAGCGCCCGCTCGGGTCGGGCTGCACCTGGTGGGCGTGCGGGCCCTGCTGGCGGGGCGTGTGCGGGCCGGAGCCGGTGTGGTGGAGCACGCCGGACGGGGCGCCGGCGAGGGAGCCGTCGGGGCGGACGGGCACGGCGGTGACGCTGCCGGAGCCGTAGTTGGCGGTGAGGACGTGGCCGGCGTGCACGCTGAGGTGGGTGGGCCCGTCACCGCCGACCCGCACGGGCGGGCCGGCCGCCTCGGGCCGTTCGCCCCCGACGCGGTACGCGGCCACCGCGCCCCCGGCCGTCTCGCTGACCGCGTACAGCGTGTCCCCGTCGGGCGCCAGGGCCAGGTAGGAGGGGTCGGGGAGGCCGTCCAGGCTGCCCAGGAGGGTGAGCGCACCGGTGGCCGGGTCCACCTCCGCCGTCACGATCCCGGGACCCCCGGCCGCCGTGAAGGATCCGATGAAGGCCCGCTGTCGCCGCCTGCCGCCGCCTGCCGCAGTCCCGTCTGCCACCGCAGTCCCCTCTCGGTCCGGTGCCGTTCGGGGTGACGGTAGCAGTCGATCACTTGAGGTCTAGACCAAGTCGGCCGGATTTATCGGACCGCGACGGAAGCGGCGACAGGACCGCCTCTCAGGCACCGACCGGCGGCGATCCCGACGGTGTCCGCAGGGGCATGGCCAGTTCCGCGAGGGCGCGCTCCAGGCCGTGCAGATGGGCCAGGGCGGGTTCCGCGGCGGGCGGATGGGAGACGGGCGCGGCGAGACGCTCGCGCGCGCCCTCCCTGGGTCCGTCGCCGACGAGCCCGCCCTCCCCGGCCCCGTCGCCGATGAGTGCCTCGACGGCGGCCTCCACCCGCCAGCAGGCGGCGGCCAGCCGGGCGTCGTGCGAGGCCTCCGGGTCGGCGGCCACGGCGACCAGGCCGCGGATCTCGCGAGCGCAGTCGTCGAGCAGGGTGAGCACCCGACGGGCCCGCCGCTTGCGCCCGAGCATCGGGTTCAGCGGGTGGACCAGCGGGGCGACGGAGAGCCGTACCCGGCCGAGCAGCTGCTCCAGCTCGGTCACGCGGGACACAGGATCGGCGTCCGGGGCGCCCGAGAGACGGTCGGCGGCCTCGGCGGTGCAGGCGTGGACGCAGCGCAGGGCCCGCTGGATCCAGCCGTCGGTGACGGTGTGGGTGGTGACGGGCAGCACGAAGAGCACGGCCAGGACGGCTCCGAGCGCGCCGATCCCGGTCTCCGCGAGCCGCAGCGCGAGCAGCGCGGGGTCCAGGACACCGAGGAGGCCGTAGAGGAGCTCCGCGAGGAGGGTCACGCAGAGCATCATCCAGGTGTAGGAGACGGCGGCCGTGTAGAAGATGCCGAAGACGCAGGCGGTGAGGAGTACGGCCGTGGGGAGGCCGGCGCCCTGCAGGGGGACGGCGAGGAGCAGGCCGAGGCCGATGCCGATCACCGTGCCGAGGACGCGGCGGAAGCCCCGGACCAGGGTCTCGCCGCGCGAGGTGGTGTTGACGAAGATCCACCAGGTGGCGCCGACCGCCCAGTACCAGCGCTGGCCCGAGACCAGCTGGCCGACGACGAGGGCGAAGCCCGCGCCGGCGGTCGCCTGGACCGCCTGGCGGGTGGTCACGCGGGCCAGGCCGCTGCCGCCGGGCGGTGCCGGTACGGGGACCGGGGGCAGCCGTCGTTCGTAGCACCACAGGCCGAAGCGGACGGCCGCCGCGGTGAGCACGGACAGCAGGAGCGCGGTGTACAGCTCGGGCAGCATCTCCGGGGTGGCGTGCAGGAACTGGGCCACGAAGTAGGTCATGAACGCGAAGACGCCGAGACTGTGTCCGCGCGGGCCCCAGCGGCGCGCGTACACGCCCGCGCCGACCATGGCGAGGAAGGTGAGGTCGCGGGCGACGGGGTGGTCGTGCAGTTCGGCCGCGGCGGCGAGCACGGGCAGGCCGACGGCGGGCAGCAGCGCGGTGGTGACCGCCTGGCCGCGGACCGTGGCGTCCGTGACGGTGAACAGGGCGAGGAGCGCGGCCAGTCCCCCGGTGACGGCGCCGACGAGGGAGTGCCCGGCGAGACCGCTGACGACGACGGCCAGGCCGATGCCCAGGACGGCCCGGGCGGCGAAGCGCAGCCGCGTCCGTCCCGGGTCCGGAGCCACGAACACCCTCTTCAGCACTGCTGCACTCCCCCACGGACACCGGCATGAGAAAGGCGCCGCGGGATCCGCAGCGCCATCGACGGGCCCATCACAACACCAAGGGCCACCGTGGCTCAAGTGATCCCTAGAATGGTGAGCCATTGGCACAGGAAGAACGGTTCCGCTTCGGCCATAGGCAGGCCAACGGACCATGCGCGACGAGGAGGCCCGCCCCATGGCCGTGGACGAGCTCGACACCCGGATCCTGCGGCTGCTGCTGGAGCAGCCCCGTACGAGCGTGCGGGAGTACGCCCGCCTCCTCGGGGTCGCCCGGGGCACGCTCCAGGCTCGCCTGGACCGGCTGGAGCGGGACGGCGTGATCACCGGCGCGGCCCCCTCGCTCTCCCCCGCCGCGCTCGGCCACCCGGTGCTCGCGTTCGTGCACATCGAGGTCACCCAGGGGCACCTCGACGACGTGGGTGACGCGCTGGCCGCCGTACCGGAGATCGTCGAGGCCTTCTCGATCACGGGTGGCGGGGATCTGATCACCCGGGTCGTGGCGCGGGACAACGCGCACCTGGAGGACGTGATCCAGAAGCTGATCAGCCTGCCGGGGGTGGTGCGCACCCGGACGGAGGTGGCGCTGCGCGAACGGGTCCCGCAGCGGCTGTTGCCGTTGGTGGAGTCGATCGGGCGGGCGGCCCGGAAATGACCTTTGACATCCTGGAACCATGAGCAGTCCCAGGGCCACCGCGGTCATCTTCGATCTGGACGGAACGCTCGTGGACAGCGAGCCGAACTACTACGAAGCGGGCCGTCGGGTGCTGGCCGCGCACGGCGTCCCGGACTACACCTGGTCGGACCACGAGCGGTTCGTCGGCATCAGCACCCTGGAGACGGTCGTCGACTGGAAGGGCCGGTACGGACTCTCGGCCTCTGTCGAGGAACTCCTCGCCGCCAAGAACCGGCTCTATCTGGAGCTGGCCCGCACCTCCACGCGCGCGTACCCGGAGATGCGCGCGTTCGTGGAACTGCTGGCCGCGGAGGGCGTGCCGATGATCGTGGCCTCGGGTTCGTCGCCGCCGGCGATCGAGGCGGTGCTCGCCGGTACCGGGCTCGACGCGCATCTGCGCGTCTCCGTGTCGGCCGACGAGGTCGCCCGGGGCAAGCCCGCGCCGGACGTCTTCCTGGAGGCGGCCCGTCGGCTCGGCGTGGCTCCGGCGGGCTGTGTGGTCCTGGAGGACGCGACGCCGGGCGTGGCCGCGGCCCACGCGGCGGGGATGCGCTGTATCGCGCTCCCGTATGTCGCCGCGCAGGCCGAGGACCCGGAGTTCGCCACCGCCGGTCTGCTCCTGCGGGGAGGGCAGGCGGAGTTCACGGCGCGGGCCGCTCACGACTGGCTGGTGCGCACCTCCCGATGACCCGCCGTCCGACCGGCCGGTGGCCCACTCTCGGGCAGGCCGACGTACTCAGGGCCGTGAGGCGTGGCGCGGCTTCGGGGTCGGCGTCGGCAGGATGTTCTGGTTGAGACGGAAGATGTTGTCCGGGTCGCGGTCGGCCTTGACGCGGGCCAGGCGGGCGTAGTTGCCGCGGTAGCTGGCCCGGACGCGTTCCTGGCCCTCGTCCATCATCATGTTCACGTAGGCGCCGCCCGCCGAGTACGGGTGCAGGGCGTCGAAGTAGTCGACGGTCCAGCGCCTGACGAGGTCGGCGTTGGCCGGGTCGGGGTCGACGCCGGCGTAGACGGACGCCCAGCGGGAGTCGCGGTAGGCCCACGGGGTCTCGTCCGGGCCCACGTCGTGGGCCGCGCCGTCGATCGGGTAGAGGTGCATGGTCGACTGCATGGTCGGTACCTCGGCACCGAACTTGGCGTGGAGTTCGACGGCCTCGTCCGGGATGTCGTCGACGAAGTCGGCCCGCCAGTACCACTGGTGGCCGGGCGGATAGAGCCCGTCGAACATGGACTGCATCTCGGGATGCGGCATGGGGCCGGCGGCGTGCAGCAGCGGCTGCGGCAGGGCGTCGAGCAGCGGCGCCATCTCCCGGGCGGCGGCCTCGGCGTCGGCGCCCGTGTAGCACCAGACCACGCCGGCCGTCTTGCGCAGTTGGATCTCCTCGGGGAACGGCGGGGCGGGCGGGACGGTGCCGTGCAGGAAGAAGGCGTTGAGTTCGCGGGGCGCCGTCGGCAGGAAGTCCCGGTAGGCGGCGAGGACTTCGGCGCTGATCTCGACGGGCCAGAAGGTCGGCCCGGCGACGACCGTGCCGATCTCGTGCAGTCGGAAGAGGAACGAGGTGACGACACCGAAGTTGCCGCCGCCGCCCCGGATCGCCCAGAACAGGTCGCTGTTCTCGTCGGCGCTCGCCCGTACCCTTCGGCCGTCGGCCACGACGACCTCGGCCTCCAGGAGGTTGTCGATGGTCAGCCCGCACTTGCGGGTGAGGTGGCCGAGGCCGCCGCCGGTGGCGAGGCCGCCTACGCCGGTGGTGGAGATGATGCCGCTGGGGGTGGCCAGGCCGTGCGCGTGGGTGGCCCGGTCCACCTCGCCCCAGACGCAGCCGCCGCCGACCCGGACGGTGCGGGCCTCGGGGTCGACGCCGATGTCCTTGAGAAGGGACAGGTCGGCGACCACTCCCCCGTCGACCGTTCCGAGGCCGGCTCCGTGGTGGCCGCCGCCGCGGACCGCGAGGGGCAGGTCGTGCGTACGGGCGAAGCCGATCACGCGGGCCACCGCGTCCGCGTCGGCGCAGCGGGCGACGAGGGCGGGGCGCTTGTCGGTCATCGCGTTGTAGACGGCGCGGGCCGCCTCGTACCCGGTGTCGTCGGGGCCGATCAACTCTCCGTTCATTCCCGTCAGTTCACGGCGTGCCGCCTGGGCGGGTGTGCTGGACATACGGTTCCCCCGTCTCGAAATCGGGCCGACATCGAGGAATCGGGCCGATTCACCTGTTTCTAGTCCTCGGGGGTGCGCGGGGCATCCGTGCCCGTCACTCAGGTCGGGCCCGCGATCTACCTACGTTTCGCGGTGGTCGGGCAGCAGGCCCATCTCGGCCGCGCGGTCCGCGGCCTGCCGGCGGCTGGGGGCGTCGAGTTTGTCCAGGACCGCCCGTACGTGGTTGTCGACCGTGCGCACCGACACCACGAGCCGGGCGGCGATCTCGGCGTTGGTCAGCCCCTGGGCGAGCAGCCGCACGACCTGGAGCTGCCGTTCCGTGAGGCCGGCGGGGTTCCGCCGGGTCGCCGCGTGCGGGCCGCGGGGGATGTGGCGCACGCCGAGCCGGCGCAGTTCGGCGCGGACCAGCCGGGCCGACGGCTCGGCGCCCAGGGCGTCGAACGCGGCGAGCGCGGTGAGTTTGACGGCGGGTTCGGGGCTCTCGGCGAGCGCGGCGGCATGCTCGTAGGGGCAGCCCGCCGCCTGCCAGAGCCGGGCGGCCCGCCGCCACTCTCCGCGGACCTGGAGCGCGTACGGGTGGTCCGAGTCGTCGAGGGGTGCCGGGTGTCCGGCCTTGGTGAGCCAGTACCCCAGTTCGGAGCGGCACGGGGAGCCGGGCAGGCGCTGCGCCTGGGCGTGGACGGGGCCGGCCGCCTCGGCCACGGCGTCGAGGTCGCCGCGCAGCCAGGCCGCTTCCGCCCGGGCGGCGGCGACGGGCCCGGTGCGCTGGAGTTCCCTGGTGCGTTCGGCGATCTCCCAGGCCTCGGTGAGGAGTTCGTCGGCGCCGGGCCGGCCGCACCGGATGCGGATCCGGGCGAGGACGGTGAGCGCCGGGCACCGGGCGGGCACGAAGTCGTGCATCCCGAACTCGGCGTGTTTCTCGGCATCCTCCCAGTCGGCCGCCGCGAGTCGGCGCATGGCCAGTTCGACGTGCAGGTAGGTGAGGAAGCCGAGGTGTTCGGCCCGGTCGGCCAGGTCCATCGCGGAGGGCAGGAAGGTGTCGGCCTCGTCGTACTGGAGGTGGTCGAGCAGGTTCCAGATGAGGTTGGCGTAGGACCGGCAGGCATGCTCGACCTCGCCCGCGGCGAGCGCCACGTCGAGGCTCTCCTCCAACTGCCGCCGCCCGCCCGGGTCCCCGTCGCGCCAGCGGGCGGTGCCGACGTTGTTCAGGGCGTGCGAGAGGATCGCCGCGTCGTCGACCTTGCGGGCCAGGGCGATGGCCCGTTCCCCGTGGGTGACGGCCTCCTGGTACCGGTCGGACAGCATGCGCAGCTGGGCGGTGTTGCTGACGGCGAGCGCCAACAGCCGGTCGTCTCCGGCGTGTTCGAGGACGGCGATGGCCTCGCGTGCGGCCTCCTCGGCCTGGTCGACGTTCCCGGCCCACCAGTGGATCCGGGACAGCCAGCGCAGATCGGCGCCGAGGGCCAGGGTGTCACCGAGGGAGCGGCGCAGGGCGACCGCCTCCCGCTGGGCGGCGACGGCGGCGGCCGAGTCGGCGATCGTGTAGCTCTCCACGGCGTAGCGTTCGAGCAGGTCGGCCAGGTCGGCGGGGGCGTGGCGCCGCCGCTGCCGCAGCACGAGCCGCAGTTGGGCGGCGGCCTCCCGGTGGGCGCCGGCGCCCGAGGCGTCCCGGGCCGCGTCGGGCCCGTAGCGGACGATGGCGTCCTGGTCGCCGGCCTGTGCCGCGTGGTGGACGATACGGGCGGCGTCGGATCCGGGCCGGGCGACGAGCGCCGCGAGGACCCTTCGGTTGAGGTCGATCCGCCGTGCGGCGGGCAGCGAGTCGGCGACGGCCCGGCGGATCAGCTCGTGCCGGAAGACCACCCGTTCCGGCGTCACGGCCAGCAGGCCGCGCTGTTCCGCCGCCGCCAGGACGGCCACCCCGTCCGCGAGCAGCGCGTCGATGAGCGGCCGTGCCACCGCCGAGGGCACGACGGCGAGTTGTTCGAGGGCGTCCACGGTGGCGCCGTCGAGGCCGCGGAGCCTGGCGAGCACGGCGTCGACGACCGTAGGGGGCACGGCTCCGGTGCCGCGGGCGGCCACCACCTCGGCGACGAAGAAGGGGTTGCCCGAGGTCACCTCGTAGACCTGCGCGGGGTCGAGTCCGCCGGCCGCGCTCAGGGTGCGTACGGCGTCCAGGGACAGTCTGGCCAGGGGCAGGCGGTGGACCCGCGGTGCGCGGGAGAGCTGGCCGAGGAGGTGACGCAGGGGGTGTTCGCGGCTCAGCTCGTCGTCGCGGTAGGTGAGGACGAGCAGGGCCGGCAGGTGTTCCATCCGCCGCACCAGGAAGCGCAGGGCGTCCAGGGATGCCTCGTCCGCCCAGTGGACGTCCTCGACGACTAGGACCGCCGGGTGCGGTGTGGTGGCCAGCTCGCCCAGCAGGGCCTCGTGGACGCGGTGCCGGTCGCCGCCCTCCAGGACGGCCCGCGTGAGTCCGGCGCCGACCCTTCCGACGAGGTCGCGGAACGGGCCGAGGGGCCGCCGTGTGGCGAGGTCGTCGCACTGTCCGACGAGGACGCGGGCCTGGTCGGGCAGCCGGTCCGGCATCGCCTTCACCAGGCTCGACTTGCCGATCCCGGCCTCTCCGAAGACGAGCAGCACGGAGCCGGCCCCGTCCGTCGCCTCCCGCGCGGCCGAGGCCAGTCGCGCCAGCTCGGGCTCGCGCTCCAGGATCCCCCCATCCACGGGGCCGATTGTGCCACCCGCCTCGGGCGGGTCACCTGCGTGCGACCGGCTGCGAACGTCCGGAACTGAACGCTCCAGACCCGTTGACGCCCTCCCGTCCCCTCCCTATCGTCTGCCCGACCACCCGTACGTCGTTCGAGATAACGAACAGTCGAACGGTCGCCTGACCTACCCCGTGGGCCCCCGCACCCGTCGGCCCTTTCGATCATCCGTGAACGTGGAATTTCGTGGAGGCGCACACCATGGCACCGCCCCTCTCCAGACGGCACCTGTTCCAGGCCGCGGCGCTCGCCGCGTTGACCCCCGCGATCCCGTATGCGGCGACCGGCCGTGCCGTCGCCGCGGTTTCGGAGGAACCGTCCGTGTGGACCGTACGGCCGTTCGCCCTTGAGGACGTGAAGCTGGGACAGGGCGTCTTCGCCGACAAACGGCAACTGATGCTCGACCACGCCCGTGGCTACGACGTGAACCGGCTGCTCCAGGTCTTCCGTGCCAACGCCGGTCTCGCCACCGGCGGCGCGGTCGCCCCCGGCGGCTGGGAGGGCCTGGACGGCGAGGCCAACGGCAACCTGCGCGGCCACTACACCGGCCACTTCCTGACCATGCTGGCCCAGGCGTACGCCGGTACCGGCGAGCAGGTCTTCGTCGACAAGACCCTGACCGTGGTCAAGGCGCTGACCGAGGTGCGCGAGGCGCTGCGCCACGCCCCGGCCGTGCTCAACTCCGCCGGGAAGTTCGGCACTTCGGCGGAGAACGTGCGCGGCTCCTACCAGTACGTCGACCTCCCCGCCGGCGTACTCGGCGGCGCCTCGGCGATCACCCTGTCCGCCTGGGTGAAGCCCACGCACGACGCGAACTGGACCCGGGTCTTCGACTTCGGCAACGACACCACCCGGTACCTGTACCTGGCGGCCCGCAACGCGAACGGCGTGCCCCGCTTCGCCGTCACGACGAGCGGCGCCGGCGGCGAACAGGGTCTCGACGGGACCGCCGCGCTGCCGCTGAACCAGTGGAGCCACCTCGCGGTGACGATCGCGGGCGGCACGGGCACGCTGTACGTCAACGGCACGGCCGTGGCGCGGAACACGGCGATGTCCCTCACCCCGGCGGCCCTCGGCACGCTCGCCAACAACTGGCTCGGCCGCTCCAACTACGCCGGCGACCCCGTCCTCGCGGGCGCCTTCGACGAGTTCAACGTCTGGTCGCGGGCCCTGACCGCCGCCGAGATCACCCAGTTGCAGAACACCCGGGCCGCCGACGCCTCCGCGGGCCGGGGCGACCTCGCCTCGTACGCCTTCGACGAGACCTCGGGGTCGACGTTCGCGGACGCCTCCGGCCGGGGTCTGACCGCCACCCTGCGCCGCACCTGGGGCACGCCCAGCCACGCCGGGTTCCTGGCGGCGTACCCGGAGACGCAGTTCATCCAGCTGGAGTCGATGACCGGCCCCGACTACACGAAGGTGTGGGCGCCCTACTACACCGCGCACAAGATCCTGCGGGGTCTGCTGGACGCGTACACCGCCACCGACGACGCCCGGGCGCTCGACCTCGCGTCGGGCATGTGCGACTGGATGTACGCGCGGCTGTCGAAGCTGCCCGCGGCCACCCTGCAGCGCATGTGGGGCATCTTCTCCAGTGGTGAGTTCGGTGGCATCGTGGAGGCGATCTGCGATCTGCACGCGCTGTCCGGCAAGGCCGAACACCTCGCGCTGGCCCGGCTGTTCGACCTCGACAAGCTCATCGACGCGTGCGCGGCGAACACCGACATCCTCGACGGTCTGCACGCCAACCAGCACATCCCGATCTTCACCGGCCTGGTCCGGCTGTACGACGCGACCGGCGAGCAGCGCTACCTCACCGCCGCACGGAACTTCTGGGGCATGGTCGTACCGGTACGCATGTACGGCATCGGCGGCACCAGCACCGCGGAGTTCTGGAAGGCCTCGGGGGTGATCGCGGGCACCTTCGGCGCGACGACCGCCGAGACCTGCTGCGCGTACAACCTGCTCAAGCTCAGCCGGATGCTGTTCTTCCACGAGCAGTCGCCGAAGTACATGGACTACTACGAGCGGGCGCTCTACAACCAGGTGCTCGGCTCCAAGCAGGACAAGGCGGACGCGGAGAAGCCGCTCGTCACGTACTTCATCGGGCTGACGCCCGGTCATGTGCGGGACTACACGCCCAAGCAGGGGACCACCTGCTGTGAGGGCACCGGTATGGAGAGCGCCACCAAGTACCAGGACTCGGTGTACTTCAGGAAGGCCGACGGCACCGCCCTCTACGTCAACCTCTACAGCCCGTCCACGCTGACCTGGGCGGAGAAGGGTGTCACGGTCACCCAGACCACCGACTACCCGAGGGAGCAGGGGACCACCCTGACCTTCTCCGGCCGCGGCGCGGCCTTCGAGCTGCGGCTGCGCGTGCCGTCCTGGGCGACGGCCGGGTTCCGTGTCACGGTCAACGGGCGTGCGGTGTCCGGCACTCCGGCTCCCGGGAGCTACTTCGGCGTGTCCCGGACCTGGCGCTCCGGTGACACCGTGCGCGTGTGCGTCCCCTTCCGGCTGCGGGTGGAGAAGGCCCTCGACGACCCGTCGTTGCAGACCCTGTTCTACGGCCCGGTCAACCTCGTCGGCCGCAACACGGCCACGGACTACCTCTCGTTGGGCCTGTACCGCAACGCCGGCCTCTCCGGCGACCTGCTGCCCTCGCTCGCGCCGGTGAGCGGCAAACCGCTCCACCACACCCTGAACGGCACCGAGTTCGCCCCGTTCGCCGAGGGGACGGAGGACCCGACGCACGCCTACTTCCGGCGTTCCGAACCACGGGTCGTCCTCGGCACCGTCGACTCGGGGGTGGCGAACCCCGCGAAGGCCGACGGCACGACGCTGTTGGACGAGATCTGGGCGGCGGCCCCGTTCGGCACCAAGAACGCGCTGGTGTCCCGGGTGCGGACCGTGGTGAACGCGTGGGTGACCGCGGGGCTGCTCACCCGGGCCGACGGCGACAAGGTGGTGACCACCGCGCAGCGGGCCACCTACGCGGCCTGACGCCCCGGACGGGGCCGGACCGCGCGGACCACGACGGGCGGGCTACCTGGCCGCGAACGGCGGCGGGCGGCCGGCGGCTACGAACGGCGGCGTGGTTTGCCGCGGCGGGCGCCCTTGGTGCCCGCCGCGGTACCGGCTCCGCCGCGGCCGCCCTTCCCCGCCGACCGGCCCGCGGCCGGCTTGCCGCCACCGCTCTTCTTCGCCTCGGTCCGCTTGCGCCGCTCCCCGGCCTCGGGCTCCGGCCTGGTCCGGCCGCGCGTGCTGTTGACCGTCCGGCCGCGGACGATGCCGATGAAGTCCTCGACCAGGTCGGTCGTCGCCTCCTCCGGCCAGGCCAGCGCGACCTCCGACCCGGGGGCGTCGAGGAGGGTCCGGTAGGTGAGGTCCTTGCGGTGGTGCAGGCGGGCCAGTGACTGGGGCACGGCGAGGAGGCCGATGCCCGCGGCCACCAGCTCGACGGCGTCCTCGGTCGTCGCGGGACGTTCGAGAGCGGGCTGTCCGGGGGGCCGCTCCCAGTCGAGGACGTCGTCGAGGGGGTGCAGCAGGATCTCGTCGGCGAGATCCTCGGCGGACACCTCCTCGACCGCCGTGACGACGTGGTCCTTGGGGGCCAGGACGACCGTCGTCTCGGCGTAGAGGGGGATCGCGCTGAAGACCGTACGGTCGACCGGCAGCCGGACCAGTGCCGCGTCCGCGTCCCCGGCCCGCAACAGATCGGCTGCCCCGGCGGCCGGCACGGCGACGAGTTCCAGGGGGACGTCCGGCAGGCGCTCCTGCCAGATCCGCACCCACTTGCCGGGGGTCACACCAGGGACGTACGCGAGCCGGAACGAGGGGGATGCTGCCGAGCCTGTCACCACGCCAGGCTACCCGCCGTGGTCGGACGTCCCGCGCGCGGTCGATAGTCTGGACACCATGAAGTCGCACCAGAGCACCCAGACGATGAAGCCCGCGACCGCGGCGAAGAAGCTGGGTGTGTACCTCCCGGCCACCCCTCAGGAGTTCCAGGACGGGGTCGTCACCCGCCCCGAGCTGAACGAGTTCCAGGCGAACCCGCCCGCGTGGCTGCAGGCGCTGCGGGCCGACGGTCCGCACCCCCGTCCGGTCGTCGCGGCGAAGCTCGGCGTCTCCATCGCCGGCCTGGCACGCGGCGGGGTGACGGAGGCGCTCACCACCGAGCAGGTCGAGGCGCTCAAGCAGGACCGGCCCGAGTGGCTGGAGAAGGAGCGCGCCACCCAGGCCGAGGTGCGCAGGGAAGCAGTGCGCATCAAGGAGAAGAACGCCGAGCGCGACGCGGACGTCTGACCCCCACAGACCGCTCCTGACTCGAACACCGGTCGAAAACTCCGGTGCGGTGCTGTGCGCCGCTCTGCGACCATCCCGGCATGGTCGAGAGTCTGGAACCGCTGGTCGTACGGCACACCCACCGCGTCCCCTCCCCCACCGGGCCCGCCGGTCGGGGTGACGTCGCCGCGCGGCGGTTCGACGCCGCGCTGATGTCCGTCGGTTTCAAGCTGTCGGCCCCGTTGCTGGAGCACCTGTCGGCGCTGTCCGAGGCGACGGTCCTCGACACCGCCGTGCGCACCCTGCGCACGGTCCGTGAGCTGGTCGGCGACCATGTCCGGCACAACGTCCACTTCGTCGACTTCCCGGCCGACGTGCCGGACACCCTGGACTACTGGGTGCGCTGCGTCGCCGAGGCGCTCGGCGACGGCACGGCGCGGGCCGGTGTGCTCGACCGGCTGAGCCAGGGCGTGGTGGACCTCCTCACCCTGCCGTCGTACGGCCGCTACCGGCACACCTACGCCGAGATGCTCGCCGCGCACGACGAGCTGATCGCGGCGGCGGGCGACCGGATGACGGTGCTGCATCTCGGCGGCCCGCTCAAGGACGAGGTCACCGGCCTGTACCTGGCCCTGGCCGGCAGTGTGACGCCGCTGGGCGAGGAGGGCCTGGGCGACCTGAAGGCCCTCGCGGGGCACTGCGCGCAGGGGCCGCAGCCGGAGGAGGTGCCGGTCCGGGAGAACCGTGCCGTCGTCAACGAGGCGCGGCTCATGGTGGGCGCCGGCCTGCTGCTGGACACCGTCACCGACGTGCTGCGCCTGGCGTGCGCGCTGTCGGGCGGCGATGTGACCCTCCAGGAGCCGACGCGGTTCCGGACGCTGCCGCGGCCGGTGCGGCGCGCGCTGCTGGCCGCCCTGGACGAGGTCGTCGCCGCGGCCCCGGCCAAGCTCGCCGACGTCCACGCTCACCGGGAGCAGTTCAAGCGCCTCGGTGAGCGGCTGCACCCGCACGAGTACCCGCGGTGGCCGCGGGCCGCCGAGGTGTTCGCCGTCGCCCGCGGCGAGCGGGAGGCGCGGTCGTTCGACAGCCGGGTGGAGGAACTGCTCGCCGGCGACGACGTGGTCGCGGCGGCCGGGCTGCTGAAGTCCGCGCCCGGCCGGCTGTTCCGTGCCCTGGACCGGCTGCTGCGGTCGGCCCGCACCGAGGAGGAGCGGGAGGCCGTCGTGGCCGCCGCCCGGGAGGTCGCCGCGTCGGTGGCCGGCCGGGTCGCGCTGTCGGTGCGCGAGCACCTGCACAACCGTGCCGTCGAGTCCGGCGACCGGCGGGTCTTCGTCAACCGTCTCGGCCGTGCCTGGGTCGCCGCCGAGGAGCGGGCGCCTCTGCCCGAGGCGCAGCGGCGGCATCTGATCGCCGTGCTGGACGCGGAGCTGCGCCGTCGGCTCCCCGCGCCGGGGCACCTGTTGGTCGACCCGGACGTCCTCGACGTGGCGCTTCCGCTGAGCGGCAGGGCCACGGCGGCCGGGCTCGGTGTGCTGCCGCGCGGCTCGCTCTCGCCGGTCGACGGCGAGCTGCTGCGGTTCTTCGTGTACTGGAAGCAGCGTGAGCAGCGGACGGACTACGACCTGTCGGCGCTGATGCTGGGCGCCGACTACGAGACGGTGTCCTGGCTGTCGTACACGAACCTCTCCGCCATGGACGGTGAGCACTCCGGCGACATCGTCGAGGGACCGGACGGCGCCTCGGAGTTCATCAACCTGCGGCTCGGTCTGGTGCGGGGCACGTTCATCGTGCCGCAGGTCCATCTCTTCGCGGGCGAGGGCTTCGAGGAGGTCGAGGAGTCGTTCTTCGGGTTCATGCTGCGGGACACCGAGCAGAAGGGCCGCCCGTTCGAGGCGCGCACGGTGCGGATGAAGTCGGAGCTGCGCGGCCCTGGCCGGGTGGCGCTGCCGCTGGCGTTCCTGCGGGGCGAGGACGGCCGGTGGCGTGCCAAGTGGCTGCACCTGTACCTGAAGGGCACGCCGGACTCCAACCGGGTCGAGGGCAACCGGGTCTCGGTGGCCACGCTGCTGCGGGGCATCGTCGAGCGTGAGCAGCTCACGGTGCGGTACCTGACCGGGCTGATGGCCGACGGCGTGACCACCACGACGCTGTGGGACGGCGGCTCCGTGCCGGACGGGCCGGTCACCTACATCGGCCTGGAGCGCCCCGAGGGGCTGCACCCGGACTCCCGGATCATCACGCTCGAAAACCTGCGCGACCTGATCCCCGAGTGACTGCTACCGTTCGGAACACGGCGAGGCCATGAAGGGGCTTCCTTCTCAACTCACCTGAAATTAGCCCCTTCGCTTTCCTCGCCTTCGCTTGACGACGGCCCCGGTGCGCAGATCTGCGCACCGGGGCCGTTCGTGTTCCCGTGAGGGCCCGCCCGGTGTGACGCCGGTGAAATCTTCCAGCCATGTATTGACATACGGATGAAACGGTTCGTAGCTTGGGCGATCATTTAGATTCGTGAAGTAAGTTCACGGATATGAACGGAGAGTGCCCATGGGCGATCGCCGACGAAGTCACCGCAGTGCCGCCGCACTGACCGTCGCGGGGTTGATGTTCGCGACGGCCGCCTGTGGCTCCGGCTCCGGGAACGCGGGTTCCAGCGACCCGAACACGCTGGAGGTGTGGACCCGAAGCAATCCGGACTCCGCCGCCACCTACGACCGCGTGTTCGCCGCGTTCACCAAGAAGACCGGCATCAAGATCGACTACCAGCCGGTCATCAACTTCGACCAGCAGCTCCAGAGCCGGGCGTCCACCAAGGACCTTCCCGACGTCATGATCAACGACACCGCCCTGATGGGCAGTTACCAGAGCCAGGGCCTCCTCAAGGCCATCGACCAGGACGCCATCGCGGGCCACGACCAGATCACCGACAAGTCCTGGTCGTCCACCGTGGGCATCGACGGCAAGCACTACGGCATCCCGTACTCCCGCCAGGCCCAGACCCTGATGATCCGCAAGGACTGGCTGAAGAAGCTCGGCCTCGCGGCGCCCAGGACCTGGGCGGACATGCTGAAGGTCGCCCAGGCGTTCGCCACCGGGGACCCGGACGGCAACGGCAAGGCCGACACCTACGGCATGGTCGTCCCGGGCAGCGCCCAGAACGGGTACGTCGCCTGGTGGGGCTCAAGCCTCCTGTGGCAGGGCGGCGCGAAGATCATCGAGTCGGACGGCAACGGCGGCTACCGGCCCGCCATGGACTCCGCGGCCGCCGTACGCACCGTCACGTGGATGAAGGACAACCTCTTCTGCGGCAAGAAGAACGTCGTCCAGCCCGGCGCCGTAACAGCTGTCACCTCGACCGCGACCAACTTCCAGGACGGCAACGCCGGGATGTACCTCACCGGCCCGTACAACATCACCACCTTCGACGCGACGCCCGGCAAGGACAAGTACGAGGTCGTCGCCGCCCCCGCCGGCCCGGCCGGCTCCGACGTACTGGCCGACGGGGAGAACGTCTACTTCGGCGCCAGGACCGGCAAGACGGCGCAGGAACAGGCGCTGGCCGCGTTCCTCGTCTCCGCCGAGGGCCAGAAGATCGCCATGACCAGCGCCGACGGCCACCAGCCCGTCGTCCGCATCCCCACCAACGCCACGCTCGACGCCGCGAAGGTCCGCGACGACGCCCGCTGGAGCGTGGTGCAGAAGGCGTACGAGGACGCCTCGGAGCAGTTCCCCAACGCACCGGACTTCGCGCCGATCAAGCAGGACACCGCGGACAGCCTCAACGCGATCTTCACGTACTGCGGAAGCGACGTCGCATCGAGCCTCAAGGAGCTCAACGACACCCTCGCCGGCGACCTCAAGGACCAGGACCTGTTGAAATGACCGCTACCGTGACCCCGCCCGTGGCGCGCAGAGCCCGGGTCCTCACCAAGAGGGCCGTCCTGCCCTGGGTGTTCCTCGCCCCCGGCCTGCTGCTCGCCCTCGTCTTCAAGTTCCTGCCCATGGCCAAGGGCCTGTGGCTCAGCTTCTTCGACGTACGGCCCTTCCTCGGCGACCAGTGGGTCGGCCTCGACAACTACACCCGGGTCCTGACCGACCACCGCTTCCAGGACGCGATCGGCCACACCCTCCTGCTCGGCATCGGCATGTCGCTGGGCGGCATCGTCGTCGGCTTCGTGCTGGCGCTGCTGCTGGAGGGCCAGACCCGCTCGCTGAAGATCATCCGCACGGCGGTCTTCCTGCCGGTCGTCACCGCGACCGCGGTCGTCGGTGAGATGTGGCGGCTGATGTACTACCCGACCTCCGACGGCCTGATCAACCACGGTCTGAGCTTCCTCGGGCTCGGGCCCACGCCGTTCCTCGACAACCCGGACACCGCTCTGTGGGCGACGATGGTCATGAGCATCTGGATGCTCGCCCCGTACAACATGGTGATCCTCCTCGCCGGTCTCGCGGGCGTCGACCGGACCCTGTACGAGGCCGCCGCGATGGACGGCGTCTCGCTCTGGCAGCGGCTGCGGTACGTGACGCTGCCCGCGATCCGCCCCGCGCTGGGCATCGTCCTCACCCTCGCCGCGATCCGCGGACTGCGGGTGTTCACCGAGGTGTACGTCCTCACCGGCGGCGGCCCGGCCGGGTCCACCGAGGTCTGGATGACCCGCGCCTACACGCTCGGCTTCACCCGCAACGACATCGGCGGCGCCTCCGCGGCCTCCGTGGTGCTGCTCTGCGTGACCCTGCTGCTGACCGTCTCGGTCAACTACTTCCGCAAGAGGGGAGACGCACGATGAGCGCACCCGCCATCGACCCCGTCCGCACACCGGCGACCGCCGCGCCGCCCAGGGCCGCCAAGCCCGGGCGCACCACCCCGGCCCGGTTCGACACCGCACTCGGCTGGAGCGACCGGCCCGGGGTCTCCTGGGCCCTGAGGATCCTGCTCTGCGCCATCGCGCTCGGGATCTTCGCGGCGCCGTTCCTGACGATCCTCTCCGGCGCCTTCACCGCGCACGCCAGCGGCTCGTCGCTGTCCTTCCTCCCGCACGACAGCACGCTGCAGAACTTCAAGGTCGCGGGCGAGCGCGGGATCTGGGACTACTTCACCAACTCGCTGGTCATCGCGGGCGGCGCACTGCTGCTCCAGCTCTCGGTGTCGGTGCTCGCCGCCTACGCGCTGGCCCGGCACCGGTTCCGCGGCCAGGCACTGATCCTGACCCTGTTCATGCTGACGATGATGCTCCCCGAGGAGGTCATCGCGATCCCGCTGTCCCTGGTCCTGGGCCATGTGCCCGTCGTGGGCGTCGACCTGAAGGGCACGGCGTGGGGCGTGATCCTGCCGCTGGGCGCCTGGGGCTTCTCCGTGATGCTCCTGACCGAGTTCATGAAGGACATCCCGACCGAGATCGAGGAGGCCGCCCGGCTCGACGGCGTGGGCGAGTTCCGGATGCTCTGGCAGATCGTCCTGCCGCTGTGCCGGCCCGCCCTCGGCGTGGCCGGTGTGCTCGGCTTCGTCATGATCTGGGACCAGTACCTGCTGCCCCTGATCGCCGCCAAGGACCCCACGGACTACACGGTCACCGTCGCCCTGTCCATTCTGCGCACCGACCCCGAGGTCGGCTCCGGAGTGGTGCTCGCCGGTGCGGTCATCGCCCTGGTCCCCAGCCTGATCGTCTATCTGCTCCTCCAGCGCTCCCTGGTCTCCGGCATCGCCGCCGGGGCCACGAAGAGCTGACCCCCCACAACTCGTACGTGACGAGGGAGACATGAAGTTCCAAGGAGTGCTGTTCTTCCCGGTGACGCCGTTCGCCGAGGACGGTTCGCTGGACGAGAAACGGCTCGCCCAGCACATTGACAACGGTGTCGCGGCCGGTGCGGGCGGTGTGTTCGTCGCCTGCGGCACCGGCGAGTTCCACGCGCTGACGCCCGAGGAGATCGAGCGCGCCACCCGCATCGCCGTCGAGACGACCGCGGGGCGGGTCCCCGTCCTCGCCGCGGCCGGCGGTCCCGTACCGGTCGCCCGCGACCAGGCGGCCCGGGTGGAACGCGCCGGCGCCGACGGCATCCTGCTGCTGCCGCCGTACCTGGTCAGCGCCCCGCAGCCGGGCCTGGTGCGCTACGTCGAGGAGGTCAGCGCCGCGAGCGGCCTGCCGGTCGTCTTCTACCAGCGCGGCACCGCCCGCCTCACCGAGGCCACGGCCGCGCGGATCGCCGCGCTGCCGCGGGTCGTCGGTCTCAAGGACGGGCTCGGTGACATCGAGCGGATGCACCGCATCGTCCGGACCGTGCGCGCCCTGCCGGACGGGAAGGACTTCCAGTTCTTCAACGGCCTGCCCACCGCCGAGATGACCGCGCCCGCCTATCGCGGGATCGGTGTCGACCTGTACTCCTCCGCCGTGTTCGCCTTCGCCCCGGAGATCGCCCTGGCCTTCCACCGGGCCCTCGCGGAGAACGACGAGCCGCTGCTCAACACCCTGCTCGACGAGTTCTACGGCCCGCTGGTGGAGCTGCGTGACGAGGTCCCCGGCTACGCGGTGGCGCTGGTGAAGGCCGGGGTGACCCTGCGCGGCCTCGACGTGGGCGGCGTCCGGGCTCCCCTCGTCGATCCGGCGCCCGAGCATGTCGCCCGGCTCGCCGCACTCATCGACCACGGACTGGAGGTGACCGGCGCGTGAGTATCTCCCCCGCTGCCGAGAAGACCCGTATCCGCGAACTGATCGTCACCCCGATCGCCTTCCGCGACCCGCCGCTGCTCAACTCCAACGGTGTCCACGAGCCGCTGGCCCTCCGCGTGATCCTCCAACTCGTCCTGGAGGACGGCACGGTGGGCCTCGGCGAGTCGACGGGCGGGACCGTCCGCCTGGAACGACTGGAGAAGGCGGCGCAGGCCGTCGTCGGCCTGGACGTGTTCGACACGACCGCCCTCTCGGCCGCGATCGACGCCGTCCTGCTGCCGACCGTGCCCAGCTCCCACGAGCGCGGCTGGACCACGTCCGCCGTCGAGGTGGCCTGTCTCGACGCGCAGGGCAAGCTGCTCGGCCGCCCGGTCGTCGATCTGCTCGGTGGGGCGGTGCGGGAGTCGGTGCCGTTCGCCGCGTACCTCTTCTACAAGTGGGCCGAGCATCCCGCCCTCGACGGGCGCGCGGCGATCACCGACGACTGGGGCGCGGCGCTGGACCCGGCCGGGATCGTCGAGCAGGCCCGGCTGATGCAAGAGCGTTACGGCTTCCGTTCGTTCAAGCTCAAGGGCGGGGTGTTCCCGCCCGACGAGGAGATCGCGGCGATCAGGGCGCTGGCGGAGGCCTTCCCCGGGCAGCCGTTGCGGCTGGACCCCAACACCGCCTGGACGGTGGAGACGTCGGCGTACGTGGCCCGTGAGCTGGACGGTGTACTGGAGTACCTGGAGGACCCGACCAAGGGCATTGCCGGTATGGCCCAGGTCGCGCGGGAGGCGGCGATGCCGCTCGCGACGAACATGTGCGTGGTCGCCTGGGAGCATCTGAAGCCGGCGATCGAGCAGGACGCGATCCAGGTCCTGCTCACCGACCACCACTACTGGGGCGGACTGCGCCGCACCCGCGAACTGGCGGCGGTCTGCGAGGCGTTCGGGCTCGCCCTGTCCATGCACTCCAACTCCCACCTGGGCATCAGCCTCGCGGCGATGACCCATGTGGCCGCCGCCATCCCCAACCTCGACCACTCCTGCGACACGCACTATCCGTGGAACTCGGCCGACGACGTGATCGTCCCGGGCGTTCTGGAACTGCGCGAGGGCGCGGTCGCGGTTCCCACCGGGCCCGGTCTCGGTGTGGAGCTCGACCACGACGCCCTGGAGCGGCTGCACCGGGTGTACGTGGACTCCGGGATGCGCGGCCGGGACGACACCGGCTACATGCGACGATTCCAGCCGGACTACGAGCTCACACTGCCTCGCTGGTAAGGGAGTTCGAGTACACCAGGGGTGGAGCGCCCTCGCCCTCGCTGTGACATGACGAGGGCGAGGGCGCTCCACCGCGCTGTCAGGCGGTGCCCAGCGCCGTGCGCAGGGTGGCGACGGCCTGGTTGATCGCCGCCTCCGCCGCGTGTGTCTCGCGCAGGGCGTTGAGCATCACGAAGTCGTGGATGACGCCCTGGTAGCGCACGGCCGTGACGGGGACGCCGGCCTCGCGCAGCTTGTTCGCGTACGCCTCGCCCTCGTCGCGCAGGACGTCGGCCTCGCCCGTGATGACCAGTGCGGGCGGCAGTCCGATGAGCTGCTCGGTGGTGGCCCGCAGCGGCGACGCGGTGATCTCGGCCCGCTGCGCCTCGTCGGTCGTGTACTGGTCCCAGAACCACCGCATGGCGTCCCGGCGCAGGAAGTAGCCCTCGGCGAATTGGTGGTAGGAGCCGGTGTCGAAGCTCGCGTCGGTGACCGGATAGAACAGCACCTGCTGGACCAGCGGGACATCACCCCGTTCCTTGGCCATCAGGGTGAGCGCGGCGGTCATGTTGCCGCCCACGGAGTCGCCGGCCACGGCGATGCGGGTGGCGTCCAGATCCTTGGCCGCACCCTGGGTGACGATCCACCGGGCGACCGCGTAGTTCTGCTCGACGGCGACCGGGTAGCGGGCCTCGGGCGAGAGGTCGTACTCGGGGAAGACCACCGCGGCACCGGCGCCGACGGAGAGTTAGGCCCCGCCCGTTGCCGTCCGCGTCCGGACCGCGCGCGCCTCACTCGTTGCGCAGCACCTCCGCGACCGTCAGTCGGGCCGCCCTGCGGGCCGGGAGGTAGGCGCCCAGGACCGCGATCACCACGCCCGCCGGAGCCAGGGCGAGCAGGGCGGGTGCCTGCCAGACGTCCGTCATGAAGGCGGGCAGGGTGATGTCCACCGCGTCCGCCATCCGCGGCACGACCAGTCGGTGGCCGAGCATGCCGAGCGGGACGCCGACCACGGTGCCGAGGGCGCCGAGCACCGCCATCGAGGTCACGGTCATCGCCGTGACCTGCCGTGGTGTCATGCCGATGGACTTGAGCATGCCGAGGTCGCGGCGGCGGTCGCGGGTGTTGAGGACGACCGTGTTGAAGACGCCGAGGGAGGCGACCAGCGCGAGCAGCGCGGTGAGGACGGACGCCGAGCCGACGATGGTCTGCGTGACGGTGTTGGCACCGACCGGGTCGGGGCTGATCCCGGGGTCGGCGGCGCGGACCGCGCGGACGTAGGCGGCCTGGTCCGTTCCGTCGCGGAGACCGACGTGGTAGGCGATGGGCTTCTCCTCGGGGGCCAGGGCGGTCAGGGTCGACTGGTCGGTGACGACGAGCCGGCGGTCGTTGTGCATGAACTCCCCGACGATCACCGGCGTCTCGTGCCGGTCGCCCTTCTCCAGGCGGACGCGGTCGCCGATGCGCAGGTCGTTCTGGCGCAGGAAGGCCGAGCCGGCGACGATCTCGCGGCTCCCCCGCGTCCACCGGCCGTCGGTCAGCACACTGTCCAGCCGCGTCCGGTCGCCCCGGCGGCCTTCGAGCATCACCTCCTGGGTGGAGCCCGCCAGGTGGACCTCGACGTCCGACCTGGCGGTGACCTCGTCGGCGCCGGGCAGGGAGCGCAGCAGCGCCTGCAGTGCGAGGTCGTCGTGCGTGGGCCGGATCTCCTTGCCGTGCTGGTACCTGCCCACGTAGACGGTGACCTGGAAGGCGTCCCGGCCCGCCTCGCCGAACCTGGTCATCGAGGTGGCCAGGCCGGTCGCGAGGGTCACCGTGGTCACGCCGAGGACCACCGCGGCGAGGGTGAGGGCGCTGCGCCCCGGCCGGGCGGACGGCAGGCCCGCGCCCAGGCTCAGCGAGCGCGGCAGCCCGCTGCCCGCGAGCCGCCGCTGCACACCCAGGGCACGTCCGGCCCGCGGGGCGCTGCCCGCGCTGATCGCCCGGGCCGCGGAGAGCCGGTGGGCCCGGGCCGCGGGGGCGAGCGCGGCGAGGAGGCAGACGCCGGGCATGCCGAGCAGGGCGAGGACGTTCACCCAGGGCGCGATGCCCACGGTGCCGTGGAACACCCCGGCGTCCGGGCCCGTGAACACGAACGCGAAGAGCGGGCGCGCCAGCAGGTTCCCGGCGGCGGTGCCGAGGGCACAGCCGGCGACCGCGGGCACGGAGATCATCGTGAGATAGACGGCTACCACCTGTCCCGGAGTGAAGCCCAGGGCCTTGAGGATGCCGATGTGCCTGAAGCCCGAGATGACCGCGCCGCTGACCACGTTGGCGACGATGAGCACCGCCACCACGACGCCGAGGAGCCCGAAGGCCATCAGGTACGGGGTGTAGGCGCGGGCCGAGCCGCCGATCTGTTCCTTGAGGGTGAGATACGACTGCGAGGCGGTCAGCGCGTCACCGGGCAGCCCGTCGGTGACGGTGGCCAGGTTCGCGCGGAGCCGGTCCTTCGACGCCGCGTCGCCGAAGCGGAACAGCATCTGTGTGGACGTGGGGCGCAGCGCCCCGATCTGTTCGGGCGCGACCCAGGCGTCCGCGCTCCGGCTCAGGTCGAAGGCGAACCCGACGACGGTGAGGTCCGGGCCTGACGGCACCCGGAGCGTCTTGCCGAGGTCGTCGGCGGTCCAGTCGGACTGCCGGTTGAGGACGACCTCGCCCGGCCGGGTCGCCCAGCGGCCCGCCCACAGGTCGAGCCGGTCCACCGGCCCGCCGGGGTCGGCCCGGCCGACGACCGTGACGTCGGCGCCGAGGCCGAAGTCCATGGTCCCGCGCGGAAGATCGAGCGCGGCCTGGGCGAAGGGCCCGGCCACGGCCTCGACTTCGGGGTTCCCGGCGGCCTCGGTCAACTGTGCGTCCGAGACCCGCGCCGGGTCGAAGGCCGCGACGACATGCGGGCCGCGCTGCTGGTCGAAGGCCTTCTCGAAGGGCGCGGAGGCCGCGTCGACCAGGCCGAGCGCCACCACGATCGCCGTCGTCGAGGTCAGGGTGACCAGGGCGATGACGAGGGTCTGGAGCAGGCGCCGCCGTACCGCCGCCCGGGCGGCCCGCCACACCGCCCTCATGCGGACGGCTCCAGCGTGTGCTCGCCGGTCACCCGGCCGTCGGCGAACTCGACGAGCCGGCCGGCGCAGCGCCGGGCGAGGTGCTCGTCGTGGGTGACCAGGACCAGGGTCTGGCCGATCTGGTTGAGGTCGAGCAGCAGGTCCATCACCTGCTCACCGGCGCGGCTGTCCAGCGCGCCGGTCGGCTCGTCGGCGAGCAGCAGGGCGGGACGGTTCATCAACGCCCTTGCCACGGCGACACGTTGCCGCTCCCCGCCGCTGAGCACCGCGGGGTAGGCGTGACGGCGGTCCGCGATGCCCAGTTCCTCGAAGAGTTCCAGCGCGCGGCGCCGGGCCTGCCGGGCCGGGGTGCCGGTCAACTGCGCGGCCAGCGCCACGTTGTCGAGCGCCGACAGGTCGTCGACGAGGTTGAAGAACTGGAAGATCATGCCGATGCGGCGGCGCCGGTACAGGGCGAGGCCTTTCTCGCTCAACTCCCCCACGTTCTCGCCGTGTACGACGACCGAGCCGCCGGTCGGCCGGTCCAGCCCCGCGATCATGTTGAGAAGGGTGGACTTGCCGCACCCCGAGGGCCCCATCACCGCGACCGCCTCGCCCGCCCGGATCTCCAGCGACACCCCCTCCAGCGCGGTCGTCTCGCCGTACTCCTTGCGCACGCCGTCGAGTCGTACGACGGCCTCTCCCCTGGTTTCCCCGGTGGTCATGCGCTCTCCTCCATGATCGGGCTTGGCTGTCGACCTCGGTGATCGGGCGCAGCGACAAGGCTCGGTGACAAGGTTCGGTGATCAGGTTCGGTGATCAGGCGGAAAACGCTACGGAGCGGGCGGCGGCCTGAACATCCCTCCACGGATGGCGGTTCGGGCCCCCGCTCATCCTGGGGATGCAGGGCCCTGGACCTGTGGGTTGATGCGGATCCGGTGAGGGTCTGCCAGGGTGATGCTCGGCGGGAGGGGGCGACGAACGTGCTGATGGCAGCGCTGGGGGTGGCGTGTGGGGCGGTCGTGGGGCTGGCGGTCGCGCTGTGGCGTACCCGGCGCCGGTGGCAGGCGGCGGTCGGGGAGCGCGGCTGGCTGCTGGAGCGGGAGCGGGAGCGTGCCACGCGGGCCGCGGTCGCGGCCGAACGAGACCGTATCGCCCGGGAGTTGCATGACATCGTCAGCCACAACGTCAGCCTGATGGTGGTGCAGGCCGGAGCCGCCCGCGAGGTGCTGGGCACCATGCCGGACGAGGCCGCGACAGCCCTGCGCGCCGTCGAGGACGCGGGGCGCGGCGCGATGACCGATCTACGGCATCTGCTGGGGCTGTTGGCGCCCTCCCCGAGCGGCGAGTACGTCGATCCCGGCCCCGGCACGGCCGCGCACGTCGACCCGGTGGAGCTGGCTCCGCAGCCCGGCCTCGACCGGCTCGGCCCGCTCGTCGACCGGGTCTCCTTCGCCGGGCTGCCCGTGGAGGTACGGATCTCGGGCGAGCCGCGCCCGTTGCCGCAGGGCATCGACGTCACCGCGTACCGCATCGTGCAGGAGGCGCTGACCAACGCGCTCCGGCACGGCGACGGAGGCCAGGCCGAGGTCACCGTGCGGTACGCGGACCACGCCCTGCGCGTGGAGGTACTGAACACCGGCCCGAGTGTCCTCACCGGCGGCGCCCCCGCACAGACGGCCCTCCGCCACCGGGACGGCACGGGACGCGGACTGCTCGGGCTGCGCGAGCGGGTCGCGGTCTACGGCGGCGATCTGGACGCCCGGCGCCGGCTAGGCGGGGGCTACCGGGTCCGGGCGCGCATCCCCCTGGACCGTCCGTGACGGCGGCCGGGCGGACACCCCGCGTGCTCATCGCCGACGACCAGACCCTCATCCGGAGCGGCTTCCGGCTGATCCTGCACGCGCGGGGCATCGAGGTGGTCGGTGAGGCGGCCGACGGCGCCGAGGCGGTGGCGCTGGCCCGCGAACTCGGGCCGGACGTCGTCCTGATGGATATCCGCATGCCGACGATGGACGGCCTGGAGGCGACCCGCCGCATTCTGGAACACGCCCCGGAATGCCGGGTGTTGATGCTCACGACGTTCGACCTGGACCGCTACGTCTACACGGCGCTGTCCCTCGGGGCCAGCGGCTTCCTGCTCAAGGACGTCACGCCGGAACACCTGGCGGCGGCCGTACGGCTCGTCGACACCGGCGACGCGCTGCTCGCCCCGTCGATCACCCGGCGTCTGGTGGAGCGCTTCGCCTCGGGCGGCGACGGTCCGGCCGCCGTGCCCGCGGACCTCACCGCCCTGACGCCCCGCGAGCTGGAGGTCCTGGTCCTGCTCGGCCGCGGCCTGTCCAACGCCGAGCTCGCCGCCGAACTGACCCTGAGCGAAGCCACCGTGAAGTCCCACGTGGCCCGCATCTTCGCCAAACTGTCCCTGCGCGACCGGGCACAGGCCGTCGTCCTGGCGTACGAGACGGGCCTGGTCCGACCGGGGCCCGGCGCGCAGGGCTGAGCCGGCACCGGAGGGGGACGCGACGTCGCCGTAGGACGCGAACCACAGGGTCATGAGACCCGGCGGCCACAGGACTCGAGAGCGATCAGCCCCGCCCGGGTGCCGCCACCCGGCCGAGTGGCACCGTCGGGAACGATCACAACTCGGCCATTGATGTTCCCTTTCACCAGGGACATGCCCGAACCTGGCCCAGGGCGCGGATCACCGCGCTCCGGAAGGACCGATGACGGGCACTGAGGAGTGGGGCGTGGGCACAGGCGGGACGACGGTCGTCACGGTGACCGGCGGCAGTGGTTTTGTCGGCAGCCATCTGGTCCGGCGGCTGCTGGAGCGCGGCTACGCGGTGCGCACCACCGTGCGGAGCCTCGCGCACACGGCGAAGGTGCGGCCGCTGCGGGAGATGCAGGAGGAGTTCCCCGGCCTGCTGGACCTGTTCGAGGCGGACCTGCTGCGTGAGGGGTCCTTCGACGACGCGATCCGCGGCAGCCGGGTGGTCTTCCACGTGGCGTCGCCGTTCTTCATGCCGGAGCGGATCAGGGACGGCCGGCGGGACATGGTCGACCCGGCCCTGCTCGGCACCCGCAACGTACTGGGAAGCCTCGGGCGGACACAGACGGTGGAGAGACTGGTCTTCACCTCCACGGTCGGGGCGATCTTCGGCGACTACGCCGACGTACTGGCCATGGACGACCAGGTGCTGACGGAGAGCTACTTCAACACCACCAGCACCGTGCAGAACAACCCCTACCACTACGCCAAGACGGTCGCGGAACGTGCGGCCTGGGAGGCGGAGGCGGCCCAGAACCGCTGGCGCATGGTCTCCGTCAACCCCGGCCTGATCCTCGGCCCTTCCCTCGCGCCCGCATCGGAGTCCGGCAGCCTCTTCCTGCTGGAGGAACTGTTCAAGGGCTACTTCTTCTACGGCGCACCGGACTTCGCCTTCACCACGGCGGACGTACGCGAGGTGGCCGACGCGCACATCGCGGCGGCCGAGAACCCCGAGGCGACGGGGCGCTACATCGTCGCCGCCGAGACGATGACCTCGTTCCACGACATGGCCCGCATCATCCGGGCCCAGCACCCCCACGACCTGCGCCTGCCCCGCACCGCCCTCCCGCACTGGCCGGTGCGGGTCCTCGGCCCCGCGTTCGGCCTGACCCAGGACTACATCCGCAAGCACCTCGGCATCCGCTTCCGGGTGGACAACGGCAGGAGCGTGCGGGAACTCGGCGTCACCTACCGGCCGGTCGAGGAGACCGTGCTCGAACACTACGAGTCATGGCGGGCACAGCGGCCCGCGCGATGAACGCGGACAGCGACAGGAACGGACACCGGGCCCGGAGAGGGCCGGCAGGGTGGCTCGGTCATCGGGCGTCCGGGGGGGCGACGAATGCGGAATGACCCACCCTCACTTGTCGGGCCGGACGCATCAAGTTCACGTTCTGGGGGTGTTACCCGGTGAAACACGACGAAGGTCACAGTTATGTATCGGACATTTCACCCTTCAATCTTCACACCAGTCACACAAGTTGGTTAAGTTGACCGCAGGGACGTTCGACATCCTCGGGCGAACATCGCCGTGTCGCGCATACCTTGGTCGAGTCACCCCCGGACCGAGCCCACCAGCCCCTTTTCGGCTGACGGACTTCGATGACGGGTTACGGAAGGAGTACGTCTTCCATGGCGTCGGAGCGAACCCCTCGCCCCGGAGGCGTCGGCCTCCCGGGAATGCGCAACTCCGCACTCGCCACGGCGGCACTCACCTCCGTGGCCCTGCTCTCCCAGAGCGCGAGCGCCACTTCCGCGACCGGAGACGACGGGCCGAGCCGCGAAGAGGTCCAGCAGCGGATCGACAACCTCTACAACCGGGCCGAGTCCGACACCGGCACGTTCAACGCCACCCGCGCGTCGGCGAGTCCGCGCAAGCGCGCCGCCGCCCCCACCGACACCGGCCGGGGCGGAGCGCGCCCGACCGGCGACGGCGGCCGTGGCCGCACCGATGCCGGGACGAGCACCGGCGGCACCGCGTCGCGCGGCCAGGCGGACCCCGCCCTCGGTGACGTGACCCGGCAGTGGTTCGACATGGCGCGCGCCAAGTTGGGGCCGACCACCCCTGCCGCACTGCCGACCGACCGGAGGCCCGAGCGAAGGCCGCCGACCGCGCGGGCCGAGGCACGGCCTGCGGCTGCCTCCGGAGCCCGGGAACTGACGGCTCCAGGACGCGCCGTCCCGGAGCTGACCGCCGGGTCCACCCCCGCCTTGCCGCCCGCACCCCCCATGCCCCAGGCCGCCCCCAAGGCGCTGCCCGCCGCCGCTGCCGAGTCCGTACCGTCCTCGCTGCGGACCAGCAAGGAACGCATCCAGCGCCAACTCGTCGCCGCCCGCGCCCTGTTGACCGCCCACACGGCACAGACCGCGCTGCCGAGCGCCCCGGTCGCCGCGATCGAGTCCGGCCCGGCCGAGACCACTTGGACGCCCCCGGCCGAGAACACCTGGGCCAACCAGACCGAGAACACGTGGACGACCCCGCCCGAGGGCACGTGGATCGCTCCGCTCCCGGAAACCCCGATCCAGACCGAGAACACCTGGGCCACTCCGGCCGAGAGCACGTGGTCCACCCAGGCCGAGAGCACGTGGTCCACCCCAGCGCAGGGCACATGGGTCGCTCCCGTCCAGGAAGCCCCGCTCCAGGCCGACCCGCTCTGGCAGCACCAGCAGCCGACGCCCGCTGCGACGGACGCCTCGCTGGGCATGGGTACGCCCCTGGCCATGAGCGCCCCGCAAGCTGCGAACAGTTCCCTCGCCGCGAACACCCCGCTCACCATGACCGCCCCCGTCCCCACGGTTGCACCCGCCCCCACAGCACCCCCCGTCGCCACAGCGGCACTCGCCACCACGCAGCCCCCCTTCGCCGCGCCCGCTGCCCCCTCCTCCTACGCCACGGCCGCCCCGCTCCCGGCCTACGGCGGCACCGCCACCTCGGGCCTCCCGCCCACCACCGCGGCCCCCGTCGCCGCCCCGGTTCCGGAAGCCCCGGCGAACGACAGCAGGGCGACCCGAGCCGTCACGTTCGCCCGCGCCCAGATCGGCAAGCCGTGCGTCTGGGGCGCGGCCGGCCCGGGTTCGTACGACAACGCCGGTCTCACACAGGCCGCGTGGCGGGCGGGCGGTGTCGAACTCCCCCGCACCACGCTCGCCCAGGCGTCCACCGGCACGGTGGTGCCCCTCGCCGACACCCGCGTCGGTGACCTGGTCTTCTTCTACGACGACCTCAGGCACGTCGGCCTGTACATAGGCAACGGCACGATGATCCACGCGCCGGGTCCGGGGGCGTACATCCGCGAGGAGTCGGTCTTCTACGCAGGCGAAGCGGCGATCCGCGGCACGGTACGCCCCGTCTGACACTTGGCAGGGCCGCCCACGCCTCTTGCCGGGGATGCCACGCCGGCTCCCCCGATCCGGTTCCGGGTGGCCATCACCGTCCTGAGCCCAGAGAGACGACGGAGACCCCACGAGGGCCTACGCGGTCCCAGGGGGACCTCGTCGTCCGCCGGAGGCGCCTGTTCGTCTTCTTTGCCTCTGGGCGACTTGTCGCCAACACCCTTGAACCGGTGCCACGCGTCGCGCACACGCGTGGCCGACTCGATTACGTCCGGAACCTGATCCGACAACCCCTTGGGAGTGAGGGGGGCGTCACCCAGCGGGGTTGCACTGGTGATGGGGGCACGTGCAGCGGGGCACGAGCAAGATCCCCCGGCCGTGCGGCAACGGCACGTCCTCCGTCTGGCGGCATTCGCGGTGCAGGTCCTTGTACTCCGGACGCTGGGCGAGCGTGCATTCAGCGGACATGGTCGAGGTGTCCGGGGTGACCGTGCTCATCAGAGGATGCCGCCGCTACTCATCGAGTTCAGAGCATGGGTGCGCTCCTCCATGGCCTTGCGTCGCTCCTCGTCCGTGGCGCGGCGGACGCAATCGGGGGCGGCGTCCCACTCGCGTCCGCCGACCACCGGACGGAGTCGGGTGGTCGGACCCTCGTGTCCCATGACGTAACCCAGCTTGTTGCGCTCGGTGTCGCTGACCAGGGTGCCGATCGGCTGCCTCACTCGTGGCCACCTTGCTGGAGCACCCGGGCCAGGCGAGCGACCACGTCGGCACGCACACGCCCCAGTTCGATGAGCCGCAGTTCAGGGGACCCAAGGTCGACCTTCAGGGAAGGGAGGACGATGCCGACTTCGGTCAGCGCTGCTCGCAGGGACTCAACCGCCGCGTACGGGTCGACGTCCTGTCGTTCCTTCGTAGCCATGAACGGGACACTAGAAGTAGGCAGTTGCCCGGCGGTATGGTGTTTTCTCACATTTGCTCGACGGGTCGCGAAGATTGCTGCAGTTTTCTCAGGAACCCTGCCTGACCCCATAGAACCAAGCCGAGCCCCCGGCCATGCTGACGGGATCACCCCCTGGAAGGGAGAGCGTCCATGGCTCGTCAGTTGCGCTTCACCGGCACAGACAGCAAGGTCGACGGTTGCCCCGCCCTGCACATGGACGAGGGAACCGGCGAGATCATCGTTCAGGGCACGCCGGTCACCGACGCCGAGGACCTCGCACAGCTACAGCACTTCGGGCCGGACGAGGCAGCGGTGGCCGTGCCGCGCGAACTGCTCGTGAACTGGGGGCCGAAGGAGATGGCGCAAGTGCCAGAGCTTGTCGACCGGGCCACCTTCCGGCGGCTGTTCGAGACCTTCCAGCACACCGCTTGGCGGCTGGAGACCCGGCGCGGCTACGCGTCCGACCGTGACGACCCCGACTTTCAAGCGTTCTTGGCCACCGGCTCCGCGCCCTGCGACCCCAGCGAGCCTTGGTTCGTCAACATCAAGGCCCAGACCGAGGCAGGCAAGACGGTCGGGCGGGTGCGGGTCGCCGACAACCCGCCCACCACCGAACAGCTCTTCCTGCTCGACTACGCCCGGCACAACGCGGCGGTCGGCGAAGACATCCGGTACCTGTGGCGTGAGGACGCGGCCACCCTGCCTCCCGAAGACTTCTGGATCTTCGACTCGCGCTTGGTCGCTCTGCTGCACTTCGACGACTCCGACAACTTGCTGAACATCGAGCTGATCACCAAACCGGCTGAGGTCGTGCGGTACGCCATGGTGCGGGACGCGGCGATGCATCACGCCGTTCCGATCGACCAGTTCACCCCGCCCGAATGACGCGTGACCGGTGAGCACCGACTATCAACAGGCACGGGCGGCTTTGGGCACACGGCTGCGCGAACTGCGGTTCACGTGCCCTGGCGGTCGACTCACCGGTCAGCAGCTCGCTCAGCGTTTGGGCTGGCAGGGCTCGAAGGTCAGCAAGCTGGAGAACGGCAGGCAGACGGCCACCCCCGAGGACCTGAAGGCGTGGGCCGACGCGACCGAGCAGCCGGGCGTATACCCCGAGCTTGCCGCACGGCTGGCCGGGTTCGAGACCCACATCAGGTCATGGCGTCGAGCCCTGGCGAACGGCTTCAAGCCACTGCACGAGGGCTTGAGCGCGGAGATCGACCGCACCTCGGGTATGTGGATCTGGGAAGAGTCGGTGGTCCCTGGACTGCTGCAGACCCCCGAGTACGCGCGTCACGTCATCCAGCGATATGCCGAACTGCTGGGTGGCGCCGGCGACATTGAGGCCGCAGTGCGCTCCCGGGCACAGCGGCAAGAGTGGCTGTACCGCCCTGGCCGCAAGCTGCGTGTGCTGATGTGGGAAGCCGCCCTGCGGTCGATGGTCTGCCCGCCCTCCGTGCTGGTCGCCCAGCTCGACCGGCTTACCGGCATGCTCGGGATGGACACGGTGGAGTTGGGGATCATCCCGTTCACGGCGTCCCTCAAGATCGTGCCCGCCAACGGCTTCTGGGTGCTGGATGACCGCCTGGTGGTCGCCGAGGACTGGCACGCCGAATTGTGGTTGGACGATGCCGACAACATCGCCTTGTACTCGAAGGTGTGGAAGACCCTCAGTGAGTCTGCCGTGTACGGGACCGACGCCCAGAACGTCATCAACGCGGCCCGCCGTGCCCTGAACCCCCGTTGACGTTTCCGGCCCGGGTGGGTTGAGGGAGCTTGTACGCCATGCAGCACTTACACATTGACGTCTGGATCGGTGACCGGTGGCACCGGGTCACGCTGCTCGACGGCAAGAAAATGTTCCGGGCGGCCACCCAAGAGCGGCGACACGGACGCCAACCTGTTGCATGGCCTTGAGGAGTTCTTGAAGAAGTACCCGCACATGTTCTGGCTTGAGACCACCGACGAGCCGCACGGTGTGTCCCGCGGCCCAGGTGTACCCCGACTGTTCAAGCTCGCTCCGGCCCATTGACGCGTGGGAACCCACGAGGCCATGCCGGCCGTCGCCTTCCGGGTTGAGGACGACCGCGACTCGTGACAGCCCGGGAATACCGCCAACGACCTCAGGGGACTTGCTCGAAACGCAAGACAGACGTGGTGCAAGACCCCGGGCTCTCCTGGCACCAGCCGGCTGGCACAGCCCCTGGTCAGGTGCTCACCGTCTGCATCGGTGACGCACCCCGAAGATCCCACCGTGTTCGGCAACCCCAGGGACTCACACGGGCCCACCCGGCCGGAGCCCCGTCGCCCCGCACCCACGCGGCGCGGCGGGGCTCCGGCCGGGTGCGTCCAACACCCCACCGTGCCGCCCCACTTGACGCACCCCGGCTCGCGTTCCCCCACCGGCACGCCATTCACGCACGGCTCTGGACGCCCCGTCCGGCCCTGCCCTAGGGTGCAACAGCAAGCGCTTTCTAGCCTGCTCGTGCCACCCGTGCCACCCCGTTTCCTGCCGTCCCACATCCCCCCGTTCCCCGCCAGCCACGCGCGCGAGCCCCGCCGGACGGTCCGCACGAGGGGTCGCCCGGGGTGTCCGGCGCGGAAAGGAAGCGTCTCGTGCCGCACAACGAACCGCAGGGCCCGTCGCAGCCGTGGACCCGCAAGTCGTTCCTGCGCGGAATGGCAGCCGTAGGAGTCGCCCCGCTGCTCCCGGGGGTGCTCCCCGCGACCGCCCGGGCCGTCGAGGCGGTCCCGTCCGGACGGCCGGACTTTCCCCTGGTCCAGGACGGCGTCGCCACGGACGTGTTCGTGGATGTGGCGGAAAACCGGGCCGTGGTCCGCGCGGCCGGCGACCTGCCCGCGGACGTCGAACGGGTCGGTGGGGTACGGCCGCGGCTGCTGCACACCCTGCCCGAGCGGGCGACCCACCTGGTCCTGGTGGGCACGCTCGGGGCCAGCCCGGTCATCGACCGGCTCGTCGCGGACCGCCGACTGGACGTCTCGGGGGTTAAGGGGCGTTGGGAGGCGTCGGTGACCCAGGTGGTCGAGCGGCCCCTGCCGGGAGTGGACCGCGCCCTGGTGATCGCGGGCAGCGACCGCCGCGGCACGGTGTACGGCGTCTACGACACCTCGGAGCGCATCGGCGTCTCGCCCTGGTACTGGTGGGCGGACGTCCCCGTCGCGCGGCGCGACACCGTGACCGTGTCCACGGGGACCCACAAGCGGCGCGAGCCCTCCGTCCGCTACCGGGGCATCTTCATCAACGACGAGCAGAACCTGACCACGTGGTCCCGGCGCACTCAGGAACCGGACAAGAACATCGGCCCGGAGACCTACCGGCACGTCTTCGAGCTGCTGCTGCGACTGAGGGCCAACTACCTGTGGCCGGCGATGCATCCGTACTCCGACTTCTTCAACAAGCACCGCGAGAACCCCGAACTCGCCGACTCCTACGGCATCGTCGTCGGCTCCAGCCACCCCGAGGCACTGTTGCGCAACGGCGTCCACGAATGGGAGCCGTGGGCGCGGGAGCATCCCGCGGCTGACGGCACGCCGCCGGTGTACGACTACACGGTCAACCCCGGTGTCATCTCCGACTACTGGAGAGCCAGAGCGCGGCAGAACGCGTCGTACGAGAGCAGTTGGACGCTCGGGATGCGCGGGCTGCACGACAGCGCGCTGGAGACGAAGTACGCGACGACCATCCCGGAGAAGGTCGTGGTGATGAACGACATCATCGCGGACCAGCGCCGGATCCTTACGGAGGAGGTCGGTGCGGCGGCCGAGCCGCAGATCTTCATCCCGTACAAGGAGGTCCTCGACCTGTACAACGCGGGTGTCAGGGTCCCGGACGACGTCACGCTGATCTGGCCGGACGACAACCACGGCAACATGCGCCAGCTGCCGAACGAGGCGGAGCGCGTCCGGGCGGGCGGCAACGGCATCTACTACCACCTCTCCTATTGGGGCCGGCCGCGCAGCTATCTGTGGCTGGACACCACCCAACTGTCCAAGGTCTGGCAGGAGTTGCGACGGGTCTACGAGCACGGCGTCGACCGGATGTGGATCTTCAACGTCGGTGACGTCAAGTCCATCGAGACCGGGCTTTCCTTCTCCATGGACATGGCCTGGGACGTGGACCGCCGACACGCCGATGATGTCGAGGAGTTCACGGCCGAGTGGGCGGGGCGGCAGTTCGGGCGGCTTCACGGACCGGAGATCGCCGCGATCCGTACCGAGTACTACCGGCTCGCGGCCGAGCGGCGCCCGGAGTTCATCGACCGCTCGATGTTCTCCGTCGTCCACCACGGCGACGAGGCCGGACGCCGGATGGACGCCTACGACCGACTCCTCGCCCGCACCCGGGAGTTGGGCGCCCAGCTGCCCGAGGCCTACCGCGACGCCTATTTCGAACTGGTCGAGTACCCCGTGCACGGCGCGTACTTGATGAACCTGAAGTACTACTGGGCGGACCGCAACGCCCTCGCGGTCCGGCAGGGGCGCGGGGCCGGGACGAACCGCTTCGCGGACCTGGCGGAGGCCGCCCACACCGAGGAGGCGGCCCTCACCAGGCGGTACAACACCGAGGTGGCGGGCGGGAAATGGGACGGCATCGTCAATCCCTACCCCTCCCAGATCCCGAAGGCGCCGGGGCGTCCGGCCGTCACCAGGGTCGCCCGGCAACAGACCTCGGGGCTCGGGGTGGCCTCCGAGGGGAACGAGACCGGGGTGCTCCGGCCGCTGTCCTTCTCCTCCTACACGCGCGACCGGCGCTTCGTGGACGTCTTCAACACCGGTTTCCTGAGCGTGGACTGGGCGGCGGAGGCGGCTCACCCGTGGGTCCGGCTGAGCGAGGCGGGCGGCTCGCTCACCGAGCAGATGCGGGTGTGGGTGGAGGTCGACTGGGCGCGGGTGCCCGAGGGCAGACAGGAGACCACGGTGGTCTTCACCGGTGCCGGGCAGCGTTTCGAGGTGCCGCTGCTGGTGGTCAACGACGGGGAGCGGGCCCGCCGTCGGGCCCGTGGGTTCGTCGAGGCGCACGGATATGTGTCGATCGACGCGCTGCACTTCGACCGGCGGGTGGCACGCGGTGGTGCCCGCTGGCGGACCGTGCGCGGGCTCGGCCGGCGCACCGCCGCGCTGGAGGCGGTGCCGTCGACGGCGGCTCCGGTCACCGGTGACTTCGCCGTCCGGGCACCGGAGTTGAGGTACCGGGTGCGGTTCACGAGCGCCGGGACCTTCCCGGTCACGGTGTTCCGGCTGCCGTCGCTCGACGAGCGCGGGCACCGCCGGATCGCCGTGTCGCTCGACGACCAGCCCGTGACCGTACTGTCCGGGCAGTCCGTGGCCACCGGCAACCGCGGCGACGCCTGGGCGCGCAACGTGGAGGAGGGCATCGAGAAGCTGACCGGTGCCGTGACCGTGGCCGCGCCCGGCGAACACGTTCTGCGGCTCTTCATGGTGGATCCGGCGATCGCCGTGGACCAGATCGTCGTCGACACGGGCGGTCTGCCCGTCACCTATCTCGCGCCGCCGGAAAGCTACCACCCGGTGTTCCCTCCGGATCCCGCATCCTGACGTGATCCCGAAGCAGTCGTTCCGGATTCGTCTTCTGCGTAAGGGGAGCACGAAAGACGTTTGAGTGACAGAAGACGACAATTCTTGGGTGTATTACCCACTGAAGGTCTTTCACTCCACGCGTCTTCGTGCTCCTTTGCGCCCCCGCGCACAGGCGATTCGGCGTGCCGTCGATCGTCTGAACTGGGCAGGACATGACTCACACGCCAAGTCGGTGGAAGAACCACCGACTTTTGCGCGTCGACTGAGACAGGTGGTATTCGATGAGCAATGCCGCACCTGAAACAGACCGAGCATGGACTGTGGGTACTGCACCGGGCATATTCCCGTCCGTGCGTCACCCTATCGCCTTGTTCCGTCGTCCGCTGGATTTCCTGAATTCCCTGCCGGTCCACGGCGATCTGGTCCGGTTAAGGCTGGGGCCCCTCCGCGCCTGGATGGCCTGCCGTCCTGAAGTGGTCCATCAGGTCCTCATGGACACCCGGACCTTCGACAAGGGGGGCCCGCTCTACCACAGGCTGCGCATGCTGATGGGCGACGGCCTCGTGACCTGCCGCCAGGACACGCATCGGCGCCAACGCAGGCTCCTGCAAGGCGACTTCCGGCCCTCCCGGGTCACCGACCACGCGGACATGATGGTCCGAGAAGCCGAGGCGGCGTGCCGCGGGTGGCGGTCGGGCGGCCAAGTGGACGTCAGCGCGGCGATGTTGGGCCTGACGACCCGGGTGATGAACCACCTCCTCTTCTCCGACACGCTCGGTGGCGCGGCGGCGGCCGAGGTGGGCGAGCGCCTCGCCGACATCGTGCGCGGCCTGTTCGTCCGGACGGCCATACCCGTCGACGCCCTGTTCCGGATCCCGACGCCCGCCAACCGGCGCTACCGGCACGCGGTCGACCGGGTGCACGCGATCGTCGACGAGGTCGTCGCCGAACGCCTGCGCGCCGGTGCGGCCGACGACCGGGCCGACATCCTCGCCACGCTGCTGGCGGCCACGCGGTGCGAAACCTCGGGGGTCACCGAGCAGGAGGTCCACGACCAGCTCGTCACGCTGCTGCTCACCGGGGCCGAGAGCACCGCCCTCTGCCTGGCCTCCGCCCTCGATCTGCTCGCCCGGCATCCGGAGGCGGAACGCCGCCTGCACGCCGAGGTCGACTCCGTGGTCGCCGACCGACCGCGGCCCGGCCCCGACGACCTGGACCGGCTCACCTACACCCGGTGCGTCGTCGCCGAGACCCTGCGCCACCGGCCGCCCGGCTGGCTCTTCACCCGCATCACCACCCGGGAGACGACCCTCGCCGGGCACCGGCTTCCCCGGGGGACCACCGTCCTGTACAGCCCCTATCTGCTGCATCACGACCCCGCCTCGTTCCCCGACCCCGAGCGGTTCCTTCCGGAGCGGTGGCTGCCGGGGCGGGCCGCGTCCGTACCGCACGGCGCGATGGTGCCGTTCGCCGCGGGCAACCGGAAGTGCGTCGGCGACACCTTCGCCGTCGCCGAGGCGACGCTGGCCCTGGCGACGATCGCCGGCCGCTGGCGGCTGCGTCATCTGCCCGGACCTGCGCAACGGCTGCGCCCCGGCGCGACGTTGGGGCCCCGGACCCTGGTCATGTCCTGCGAGCCACGGCCTCGCGTCCCCGCCGGTCCGGCGCCCCGTGCCCGGTCCCTGGCTCCCCGAGCAACCCCAGCAGCCCGCGCAGAGGACCTCCGAACGGCAGGTGACAACGGTGTCGATGACGCATGAGGGCATCGCAGTGGCTCCCCAGGACGGGCTCACGGCCGGCAGTCTGAGCGACCTGATCGACGCGCACCTCTACATGCCCTTCCCGTTCCGGACCAACAGCCATGCTCCCCAGGCCGAGGCGGGCGTCGAGACATGGCTGCGTGACCAGGGACTGACCGACGACCCGGCGGTGGCGACGATGATCACCGCCACGCGCCCGGCCCAGCTCGCGGCCTACAACAGCCCGGCCGTGGACGCGGACATCCTGCAGATCGTCGCCAACCAGATCGCCTACCAGTTCATCTTCGACGACCGGGCCGAAGAGGTCGGCCGCCGATGGCCCGGCCGACTGCTGCCCATGCTCAGCGAGAGCGTCGAGATCCTCCGGGACGGCCGGCCGCCGAGCACACCCCTCGGCGCCGCTCTCTGCGACCTGCACCGCCAGGTCCTGGAACGGTGCACGCCGGCCCAGGCCGCGCGCTGGGCGTGGAACAGCCGTGAATACGTGCACGGTCTGCTGTACGAGGCGGTGGCACAGACCGACTCCGCCCCGCTGCGCATCGGCCTGTGCAAGTCGATCCGTTCACTGATCGCCGGCGTCGAGCCGTTCCATCCGCTGTGCGAGGCGGCGCAGACCCACGAGCTGACCCCCGCCGAACTCCATCACCCCGCCATGCGGCGCCTGGGCCGGCTGTCGGCGGACGCGGCGGTGTGGATCCCGGATCTGTTCTCCGCGGTGAAGGAGCAACGGGTGGGCGGGCTGATCAACCTCTCCCTCGCCTACCAGCGGTCCCAGCGGTGCTCACTGCCGATGGCCGCCATGCTCGCCATCCGGCTGATCAACGGCACGATCCGGGAGTTCGAGTCGCTGTACGACGAGATCAGGCCGGAGCTGAGCCCGGCCGGCGTCGGCTACGTGGACGGCATGGCCGGCTGGATCCGCGGCTGCTACTTCTGGTCCCGCACCGTGCCACGCTACGCGGACACCACGAAGGCCGCCGCCCTCCCGTGACGCGGGCGCGGCATCGTACCCGAAGAGCGGGTACGTAAGGCGCCGTCGTGGATAGTTCACCCTCTCTGTCGTTCTCCTGTCCGAAGGCCGCCGCCGGGCGTTCACATGGGCGTACGCTCGGCGCCGTCCTCCGCGGATCAACGACAGGAAGCGGTAGCGCACATGGCGCCTGGGCTGCGGCAATCCCTCACCGAAGACCGTCTGTTACTCGAACGCCATCGAGAACTGGAGGCACTCGACTCCGCGATGGCAGAGCTCCTGGAGGTGGCGGAGGGTGCGCCGCGTGCGCCGTCGAGCGAGCTGGTCACCTTCGCCGGTCCGGCCGGGCGGGGAAAGACCACCCTCGTGTCGGCGGCGCGCGCCCTCGCGCTCGCCCACGGGTGCACGGTCCTGTCGGGCAAGGGCGGGGAGAACGAACACGGGCTGGCGTTCCGCGTGGTGCGCCAGCTCCTGCAACCCGCCCTGGCCGCGATGGACGACGCGGAACTCCGGGCCTTCCTGGGCAGCTGGTACGACATCGTCGCGGTGGCACTCGGTCTGGAGGCGGGCGACACCACCCACGTACCGGATCCGACCGGGGTGCGTGACGGCCTCGACTGGGTGATGACCCGCCTGACGATGAAGAAGGCGCCCGTCGTCCTGCTCCTGGACGACCTGCACTGGGCCGATGCCGAGTCCCTCGGCTGGCTGGCCTCCTTCGCGCCCAGGGCGGCCGATCTCCCGCTGCTGATCGTCGCCGCCTACCGGCCCGACGACATGCCGCCGGAAGCGAGCGCGTTCCGCACCGTCCTGGAACGTCACGGAAACCGTCCGCACGCCCTGGCACCGCTCAGTGCCGACGCCGTCGCACGGATCGTCAGGAACGAGGTGGGCGAGGAGGCCGAGGACGAGTTCTGCGAGGAGTGCTGGGCGGCGACCGGCGGCAGCCCGTTCGAGGCCGTCGAACTCGCCGTCAGGCTCGGCGAACGCCAGGTCAGGGGTCTCTCCTACGAGTTGCCCGTGATGCGGGACCTCGCCGCGGCCATCAAGGGACCCGGACTGATCGACAGCCTCCACCGCCTCGGCCCGGCCACCGTCCGCTTCGCGTGGGCCGCCGCCGTGCTGGGCTGCTCCTCCTCGCCGGAACTCGCCGCGACCCTCGCCGTGATCGGCAGCGAGGAGTCCGTCGAGGCGACCGAGCGGCTGCGCGCGGCCCGCATCCTGGCCGACGGTCACGGTCCGGGCGGCGGCGTGGAGTTCGCCCACCCCCTGGTCGCCACGACCATCTACCGGGACGTTCCCTCGCACCTGCGCGTGGGCATGCACAACAGGGCCGCGGAGGCCGTGCGCGCCGCGGGCTTCGGCCCCGCGGCCGCCGCCCGGCACCTGCTGGAGGTGCCCTGCGACGGAAACCCCGAGGCCGTCGAGTGCTTCCGCGCGGCGGCTCGTGAGTATCTCCGCGCCGGCGCCCCGGAGGCTGCCCGACGCGTCCTGACCCGGGCCCTTCAGGAGCCGCCCGCTCTGGAGGAGCGCGCGGCCATCCTCCACGAACTGGCCTGCGCGACCTTCCTCATCGAGCCCACCGCCACGGTCAGCCACCTCCGTGAGGCACTCACCGAGCCCGGCGTCGACCCCGACCTGCGGGCCGCCATCGTCTACCGGCTCACCCAGGCGCTGGCCCACACGGACCGCCTGGCCGAGGCCGCGGCGGTGGCCGGCGAGGAGGCGCGGCAGGCCACCGGCCCCCGCGTCAAACTGCGCATGCAGGCCGATCACTTCGTGTGGAGCGCGTTCCGCACCGACGAGCCCGACTCGGCCGCACGGTCCCGCAGGCTGACGCGACTGGCCGACAAGCTGACCGGCCGCGGACTCGAAGAGCGCTACATCCTGGGGCTGCGGGCATGGGACGCCCTGGTGCGGGGCGAGTCCCGGGAGACCGCTCTCTCCTACGCCGACGAGGCCCTGCGCGGAGGGATGAGCTGGACCGACGAGAACCGGGGCTTCGAGGTCCCGGTCTCCGTGGCCCTGGTGTTCATGTACTGCGACCAGCCCCGGCGTGCCGAGGAACTCTTCACCAGAGGTATGGCGGAGTGCGAGTCCAAGGGCTGGCGCGGCTCCCATCTGGCCCTGGGGCAGGCACTCCTCGGCTACGTCCTCTTCCGGCGCGGCTGCCTCGCCGAGGCCGAGGAACTCGCCCGGGAAGGCCTGCGCATCGCCGACCGGGTCGAGGGGGCCGTACCCGCCCAGTGGTTCGCCATCGGCATCCTCGTGCAGATCCTGCTGGCCCGTGGCCGGACCCCCGCCGCCCGTCGGCTCGCCGACCGCTACCACTACGGCGAGGTCGTCCCGAACGCGGTCATCTACCCCGATCCGCGCACGGTGTACGCCGAACTGCTCCTGGCGGAGGGGCGGCGCGCCGAGGCGGAGTCCCTGCTCTCCGACGTCGGGGACCGGCTGGAGGCACGGGCCTGGCGCAACCCCTCCTGGTGCCCGTGGCAACTGGACCTGGCGTCCGTCGTGGCCCCCAGCGCGCCCGGCCGGGCGGTCCGGCTGGCCCAGGACGCCGTGAAGCGGGCCCGTGACTTCGGGGCGGCGTCCGTGATCGGCCGGGCGCTGCACGTCGAGGCCGAGGTGACCGGCGGTCCCGCCGCACTCGACCTGCACGCCCAGGCCGTCGACCATCTGGAACAGTCCCCCGCCGCCTACGACCTGGCCCGCGCCCTGGTCGGCCACGGTGCCACGCTGTCGCGCAACAACCGGCTCCAGGAGGCCGCGGACCGGCTCTACCAGGGTCTGGAAACCGCCGTCCACTGCGGTGCCGAGGCGGTGGCGGCCCGGGCCAGGGAGGAACTCTCCGCCGCGGGCCTGCGCCCGCTGCCCCTGCGCTACGGCCAGACCGACACCCTCACCGCACACGAACGCCGAGCAGCGGAGATGACCGCCCAGGGCGACCCGGTGCCGGTCGTCGCGAAGGAACTGCGCCTCACCGAGCAGGGGGTACGGCAACTGCTCTCCGCCGCCTACCGCAAGGTCGGCAGCGACGCGGCGGGACTGGCCGAGGCGTTGAAGACCTTTCCGCGCCCCCTGACCTGACCCTGGCCCAGACCCGATCCATCCGGACCACCAGCGCCCTCAGGACTCTCCGGATCCTCAGAACCCTCGGGACTCTCGGGGCCGAACCGCGAAGACGTGGCACTGCCGGCCCTCCAGGGCCACGAACAGGCCCGGGTCGGTCAGTTCGTCGCCCTCTCGGTCGTACGTCCGGTCCGTGAGGAGGTCGGTCAGGCGGTGGGCGGTGCCTCGGAGGTCGGCCCAAGGAAGAGAGAGGCGGGCCCGGGCCGGGTCGTCGCAGTGGTTGACGACGACCACATGGCGGGCGTGGTCGTGCGTCCACGTCCAGGCGAGCAGGTGGTGGTGGGTGTCGTCGCCGGGCAGGCCGGTCGGGGTCAGGGGGCGCCAGACGCCCCGGCGTACGGCGGTCGCGGCCGGGAGCAGACGGGCGTAGAAGGCGTGCAGTGACGCGTCGGCCGGTTCGTGGGGTCTGCGGGAGAGGAACACCGGTGGGCGCACCCGGCGGCCCTCGAACTGGCCCTCGTGCCAGAGCGTCGCCCCGGGGAGGGTCGCGACGGCCACGGCCGCCGCGCGTCCGCGTGCGCCCGGCAGGGTGGCGGCGGCCCGTGGTTCGTCGTGGTTCTCCAGGAAGCGGACCAGGCCGTGCTGGTGGGCGGGGTCGGCGGCCAGGTGACCGCGGACGGAGTCGGCGTTCCCGTGACACAGGTGATCGTGGAGCCGCTTGTCGTAGCAGAGGTCGAAGCCCTGTCGGTGGAGGGCGCTTTCGAGGTCCCAGTACGCCTCGGCGACGAGGAGGAGGCCGGGGTGGCGGGCACGGACCCGCGGGATGACGTACGGCCAGAAGTCCTCGGCGGGGACCTGGCCCGCCCGGTCCCCCCAGGTCCTGGCGAAGACGTCGTTCATCATGAGCATCGCCATGTCGCAGCGCACGCCGTCCGCCTGGTCGCCGATGGCCACCAGGGTGTCCACGGTCGCCGCGCGCAGGCCGTCCGCGAAGGCGTTCAGCTGGACCACGTCCGGCCAGGGCGGGAAGTGCGGGTCGCGGCCCCTGGCGTGGATCCCGCCCCCGGCCTCGACGAAGGCGTCCGGTTCGCGGGCCAGGTCGTCCGGGGTGCCCCGGATCAGCCGGTCGGGGTGCGCGGTGACCCAGGGGTGGTCGGGGGCGATGTGGTTGGGGACGTGGTCGAGGATCAACCGCAGGCCGCGGGCGGCGAGTTGGGCGCGGGCCGCGGCCAGGCCCGCCGCACCTCCGAGACGGGCGTCGACGACGTAGTCCCGTACGCAGTACGGGGATCCGGCGATGTCCGCCTCGGTGACGTCGGGCAGGGCTGCGCGGAACGACGAGCGGAGGGACTCCTCGCGCAGCGCGAACGCGCGGCCGGCCGGGCTGCGTTCCCAGACGCCCATCAGCCAGACGGTGTCGACGCCGGGCAGGGCGAGTGCGTCCCAGACCGGGCCGGGCACCTCACCGAGGGTGAGGCGACGCCCGGCCCGTTCGCTCAACTCGCCCAGCCAGACAAGGGTGTTGATCTCCAGGATCACCGTCATGCCAGGGGTTCCTCCCGGCCGCGCGGGCGCCTCAGGCGATGTCCACGAGCAGGTCGCCGCCCTCCACCTGCTGGATCTTGTTGATGGCGAGCCGGGAGACCCGGCCGGACTTCGGGGCGGTGATGGTGGCCTCCATCTTCATCGCCTCGATGGTGGCCACGGTGGCCCCCGCCTCCACCTCGTCGCCCTCGGCGACCGCGAGGGTGACCACGCCGGCGAACGGCGCCGGGACGTGGCCGGGCTTGGAGCGGTCGGCCTTCTCGGTGACCGGCACGTCGGAGGAGACGGCGGTGTCGCGGACCTGGATGGGCCGCAGCTGGCCGTTGAGCGCGGACATCACCGTGCGCATCCCGCGTTCGTCGGCCTCGCCGACAGCCTCCAGCTCGATCAGGAGCCGCACCCCGGGTTCGAGGTCGACGGCGTACTCCGTCCCGGGCCGCAGGCCGTAGAAGAAGGCCTTGCTGTCGAGCACGCTGGTGTCGCCGAAGCTCTGCCGGTGCGTCTCGAACTCGCGTGTCGGCGCCGGGAACAGCAGCCGGTTGAGGGTGGCCCGCCGGTCCTTCTCCAGTCCCGTACGGTCCTGGTCGCCCAGCTCCGGTACCGGCTTGGCGTCGGCGCGTCCCTGGAGCGCCCTGGTGCGGAACGGTTCGGGCCAGCCGCCGGGCGGGGTGCCGAGTTCGCCGCGCAGGAAGCCGATCACGGAGTCGGGGATGTCGAACCGGTCCGGCGTCTCCTCGAACTCCTCGGGCGCCACGCCGGCCCCGACCAGGTGCAGAGCCAGGTCGCCGACCACCTTGGACGACGGGGTGACCTTCACCAGGTGGCCGAGGATCCGGTCGGCGGCGGCGTACATCGCCTCGATGTCCTCGAAGCGGTCACCGAGGCCCAGCGCGACGGCCTGGGTGCGCAGGTTGGACAGCTGCCCGCCGGGGATCTCGTGGTCGTAGACGCGGCCGGTCGGCGAGGCGAGGCCCGCCTCGAAGGGGGCGTAGACCTTGCGGACGCTCTCCCAGTACGGCTCCAGGTCGCCGACGGCCCGCAGGTCGAGGCCGGTGGGCCGCTCGGAGTGGTCGGTCGCCGCGACGATCGCGGACAGCGACGGCTGCGAGGTGGTGCCCGCCATCGAGGCGACCGCGCCGTCCACCGCGTCCGCGCCGGCCTGGATCGCGGCGAGATAGGTGGCGAGCTGCCCGCCCGTCGTGTCGTGGGTGTGCAGGTGCACCGGCAGGTCGAACTCGCGGCGCAGCGCGGAGACCAGCTTGGCGGCGGCGGGCGCGCGGAGCAGACCCGCCATGTCCTTGACGGCGATGACATGGGCGCCCGCGTCGACGATCTGCTCGGCCAGGCGCAGGTAGTAGTCGAGGGTGTACAGCCGCTCGTTCGGGTCGGACAGGTCGGAGGTGTAGCAGAGGGCGACCTCGGCGACGGCCGTCCCGGTCTCGCGTACGGCGTCGATGGCCGGGCGCATCTGGCCGACGTCGTTGAGCGCGTCGAAGATGCGGAAGATGTCGATGCCGGTGGCCGCGGCCTCCTGCACGAAGGCGTCGGTCACCTCCGTCGGGTACGGGGTGTAGCCCACGGTGTTGCGGCCGCGCAGCAGCATCTGCAGGCAGACGTTCGGCACGGCCTCGCGCAGGGCGGCCAGGCGTTCCCAGGGGTCCTCGGCGAGGAAGCGCAGCGCGACGTCGTAGGTGGCGCCGCCCCAGCACTCCAGGGACAGCAGTTCGGGCAGGGTGCGGGCGACGACCGGGGCGACCGCGAGGAGGTCCTTGGTGCGGACCCGGGTCGCCAGCAGCGACTGGTGGGCGTCCCGGAAGGTGGTGTCGGTGACGCCGATGGTCGGCGACTCGCGCAGCCATCGGGCGAAGCCCTCGGGGCCGAGTTCGGTGAGCCGCTGCTTGGATCCCGCGGGCGGCTCGGTGACCTCGGTGCGCGGCAACTTGGTGGTGGGGTCGATCAGTTCGGGCCGCTCGCCGTGCGGCTTGTTCACCGTCACGTCGGCGAGGTAGGTGAGCAGCTTGGTGCCGCGGTCCGCGGAGTGGCGGGCGGTGAGCAGGTGCGGGCGCTGCTCGATGAACGACGTGGTGACGCGCCCCGCCTGGAAGTCCGGGTCGTCGAGGACGGCCTGCAGGAAGGGGATGTTGGTGGACACACCGCGGATGCGGAACTCGGCGACGGCACGCCGGGCCCGGCCGACCGCGGTGGCGAAGTCCCGGCCCCGGCAGGTGAGTTTGACCAGCATCGAGTCGAAGTGCGCGCTGATCTCCGTACCCGCGTGGGTGGTTCCGCCGTCGAGACGGATGCCCGAGCCGCCGGGCGAACGGTAGGCGCTGATGCGGCCGGTGTCCGGACGGAAGCCGTTGGCGGGGTCCTCGGTGGTGATACGGCACTGGAGTGCGGCGCCGTGCAGGGTGACGGTCTCCTGCGAGAGCCCGAGGTCGGCGAGGGTCTCGCCGGCGGCGATGCGCAGCTGTGCCTGCACGAGGTCGACGTCGGTGACCTCCTCGGTCACCGTGTGCTCGACCTGGATGCGCGGGTTCATCTCGATGAAGACGTGGTTGCCGTCGCGGTCGAGCAGGAACTCCACGGTGCCCGCGTTGCGGTAGCCGATCTCGCGGGCGAACCGCACGGCGTCGGCGCAGATCCGCTCCCGCAGCTCCGGGTCCAGGTTCGGGGCGGGCGCCAGCTCGATGACCTTCTGGTGGCGGCGCTGGACGGAACAGTCACGCTCGAAGAGGTGGATGACGTTGCCCTCCCCGTCGGCGAGGATCTGCACCTCGATGTGACGGGGTTCGACGACGGCCTTCTCCAGGAAGACCGTGGCGTCACCGAAGGCGGAGGCCGCCTCCCGGGCGGCGGCCTCGATGGACTCGCGCAGCTGGGCGGGCTCCTCGACGCGGCGCATGCCGCGCCCGCCGCCACCGGCGACCGCCTTCACGAAGACGGGGAAGCCGACGTCCTCGGCGGCCCGCACCAGCTCGTCCACGTCGTCGGAGGGGGCCGAGGAGCCCAGGACGGGCACGCCGGCCGCGCGGGCGGCGGCCACCGCGCGCGCCTTGTTGCCGGTCAGCTCCAGGATCTGCGCGCTCGGCCCGACGAAGGTGATGCCCGCTTCCTCGCAGGCCCGCGCCAGCTCGGGGTTCTCGGACAGGAAGCCGTAGCCCGGGTAGACCGCGTCGGCGCCGGCCAGCCGGGCCGCGCGGATGATCTCCTCGACGGACAGATAGGCCCGTACCGGGTGCCCCGGCTCGCCGATCTCGTAGGCCTCGTCGGCCTTCATCCGGTGCAGCGAGTTGCGGTCCTCGTGCGGGAAGACCGCGACGGTCCTCGCGCCCAGCTCGTAGCCGGCGCGGAACGCGCGAATCGCGATCTCACCTCGGTTGGCGACCAGTACCTTGCGGAGCATCCCGATCCTTTCGGCCTGCCGGTGACGGACGACGGACACCATGGTCGCGGCAATACCGCCGGGGTGCCATGAGAGCCGGGTCACGTGCGGGTCTACCTCCCGGCGACCCGAGAAGCAACCTTTCAGACCGTCGGCTGTTCCGGTCGGTCCGGCGTCTGTTCCGAGAGGCTCCGGGTGAACGGGGTGACGGGGCGGTCCTGGCGTTCACCGTCGACGGTGATGTCGACGGCCTCGTTGTAGAAGGCGAGGAGTCCCTGGACGACGCCCACCGCGGGCAGCGGGTCGGGGTAGGTCCAGACGATGTTCGGCGGTACGGCACCCCCGGCCCGCCAGGACCAGTAGCGGGCGGTGCCCTTGTACGGGCAGCCCGTGCGGTGGTCGGTGGGTTCGAGCAGGTCGAGGCGGACGTCCTCGCGGGGGATGTAGTACCGGGTAGGCAGAGCGGTCTCGAAGAGCAGGACCGGGCGGTGGGTGTCCGCGACGAGCGTGCCGTCGATCTCGACCCGGACATGGCGGCTGCTCGGGAGGGCGTCCACCCGTTTGTGCGGGTCGCGGGGGTGGATGAAGATCTCTTCCTCCTCCTCGTACCAGTGGTCCAGGCCGCGGTCCCAGTGCAGGAACCACTCGAAGGCGATGTGTCCGGCCAGCTCCTCGGCAGGGAAGGTCCAGGCCGCGTTCTCCAGCAGCGCGCCCCCGACTTCGAGGTCGTAGAAGATCCGTGATCCGGTGTGGGTGCCCGTCGGCGGGTTCTTCGCCGGGCGCAGCAGGTCCTCGCGGACCTCCTCGCGGGGGAAGGCGTACAGCGGTACCGGGACACCGGGCTCCCAGACCAGGACGGGGTGTCGGCTGTCGACGACCGTGACATCGCCCTTGCGGCCGCGCACCCAGCGTTCGCCGGGCTCCCACAGAAGGCCTTCGGGGGTCTCCCTGACGGCTCGCGCGGTGGGAAACGTGGTCATGACGGGCCCTCCTTCGGCTCGCTCGAAACTCACCTGACAGACCGGAGGGGCGGACGCTACGCTCTGCCCCGATGACTACTCATTCTGGTGACAGATTGGGGGCCCCGTCCGCGCAAGGTGAGTGCTGATGCTCACCGGGACCGCGAACCGGGATTCCCGCTTCTCATTCTGGCCGCGCGTGCGAGAGTTCGCCGTGCCGCCGTCCATGATCGAGACCGCGACCGTCCGTCGGCTTGCCGGGGACTGGGCGGGGGCGTGTGCCGCCGCCGCTGTCGACGTCGATCTCTCCCTTCGTTCCGTGGCGCGTGCGCACGGCCGGGAACTCGCCGCCCGGGTCCGGGCCGACCTCCGCCGGCTGGCGCCCGACCTGCTGCGCTGGCACATGCCGAGGATCGCTCCCGACGGACTGCTGCGACCGGGGCTGACCGTCTCGCTGGCCCGCTACGAGAGAGCGGGGCGCGACCGCGCGGATCCGTTGCACCTCGTCGTGCGGACACCGCCCGCCTGGGCGGACGCCGGTCAGCGGATCAGCCTCGCGCTGTGGGACGGTTCCCACTCCGAGGGCGGTGCCCGCCGCCATCCGCACCCGTGGCCCAGCCGACGGTTCCGTCTCGACCTGCACCGCCATCTGTGGGACGTACACCGCGCCCCTGAGCTGCGGATCCGGTCCGGGGCCGATCGGCCGTCCCCTGACGGCGGTCCCCTGCCCGATCCGGATCCGTCGGAGGCGCCCTTGCGGGCGCCGGGTCCACCGGGCGCGACGGAGTACGGGCGGCGCGGTGCCGTCGACCGGTGGGCGGCCGAGGCGGAGATCCTGCTGCGCGCCGAGGGGCGCCCCACCGGTGCCGTCGTCGTACGGCTCGGGAGCCGGCAGCGGCTGGTTCTGCACGCTGTGGATGCCGGGGACGACGGGGACCGCCGGGACGTGGTGGGGCCGTCGCCCGCCTTCCGGATCGCGGGCCCGGTCGGAGCCGGTGACTCCTCGGGACTGCCGGTCCTGCCCGACGCGGCGACCTGGGTACCGCCCGACCTGGAGCTGCTGCGCACCGGATCGATCGAGGCCGACCGGCTGCACCCCCTGGTCGCCTCGGCGCTGGTGCCGGGCCACACCTCGGCCGGGCTGCCCCGGGCCCCGGAGCCTGCGGGTCGGCCACGGGTCGTGGAGTGTCGGGGAGCCCGGCACCGGATCGCCCTGGTCGACGGGGTACTGGCCCCGCTGGACCACGACCCCGCCGAGATCCGGCGGGAGGAACTGCTGGTCGCGCTGACCGGCAGGCCCCTCCCCTGTCTGCGGGCCATCGACGAGGCGCACCGGCGTCCGGACTGCCTCACCGGAGTGCGTGAGCGACTGGACCACGGAGACATCGCCGGCGCGCTGGCCGTCGTCGAGGGTCTGCTGGGCCCCGACGCCGTGCTGCGCGACGGTGCCCTGCGGGACGAACTCGACGCGGCGGCCGGGCGGCGGATCACCTACGGGCTGTTCAGGGCCGGCCTGATCGGGGCCGGACCCGACCGGGGCCGCCCAGGTGAGCGAGGTCCGCGTACGCCTCGCTCACGCCCGCGCCGCAAGACGACGCGCTGACCCGGGGCGCCCCTCCCCCTCCCGCACCCGCACCCGCACCCGCACCCGCACCGACCAAGAACTCTCACCCCCTTCGGCCAAAAGGTGATCACTCATGCCCACATGCACCCCGTTCACTGCCACCGACTCCACTTCCGAGCCCACTTCCGAACCCACCCCTGACTCCCAACTGGACGTCGCCAGTACGTTGTTGACTCTGCTGCGTGCCTCCACGACCGAGCCGCGCGCCGATGTCCAGCTGGAGGCGCTGACCCTGGCCGTGGCCGCCGACCTGCCCGTCCTCCTGTGGGGCGAGCCGGGCATCGGAAAGACCGCGGCCCTGACCCAGTTGGCCGAAGCCCTGGACCTTCCGCTGACCACGGTGATCGCCAGCGTGCACGAACCGTCCGACTTCTCCGGGCTGCCCATCGTCGGGGACGATCCCGCCGAACAGGGGGTGCCCATGGCCCCTCCGGACTGGGCGGTACGCCTGGTGCGGGCCGGCCGCGGCCTGCTGTTCCTGGACGAGCTGTCCACCGCGCCACCCGCCGTACAGGCCGCCCTGCTCCGGCTCGTGCTGGAGCGTCGGATCGGGGCCCTGCACCTGCCTCCCGGCGTCCGGATCGTGGCCGCCGCCAACCCGCGGTCCTCGGCGGCGGACGGCTGGGAGCTGAGCCCGCCGCTCGCCAACCGCTTCGTCCACCTCCACTGGACCCACGACCACGAGGTCGTCGTCCGCGGACTCGGCGGGACCTGGCCCCGGGCCACTCTGCCGCGGCTCGCCCCGGAGAAGCTGCCGCAGGCCGTGGCCTTCGCCCGCCGCGCGGTGTGCGGGCTGCTCACCGCCCGCCCCAAGCTCGTGCACCAGCTGCCCGGCAACGAGACGCGCCGGGGCGGTGCCTGGCCGTCGCCCCGGAGCTGGGACATGACGCTGTCGCTGATCGCGTTCGCGACCGCGGCCGGCTCCTCCCGGGAGGTGCTGTCCCTGCTGGTCAGAGGCACCGTGGGAGACGGTCCGGGGCTGGAGTTGCTGGCGAGCCTGGACCGGATGGACCTTCCCGACCCCGAGTCGGTGCTCGCCGACCCGACGGGTGCGGTGCTGCCCGAGCGGGGCGATCTGCGTCAGGCCGTGCTGGACGGCGTGGTCGAGGCGGTCCGCAAGCGGCCGGACAGGTCCCGCTGGGACGCGGCGTGGGCGCTCCTGGTGCGGGCGCTGGAGACCGGTGCTCCCGACCTGGTGGTGGTGCCGGCGACCACGCTCGCCTCACTGCGTCAGGAGGACTGGGACGTTCCGGCGTCGATCGAGCGGCTGTCCGGCGTGGTGACGCTGTCCCGCCGGGCGGACCGGGCGGCCGACCGCGCGATGGCCCGGGGCGCGGGGACCGCAAGGGCCGGCCGATGAGCGCGGACGCAGGGAAGACGACGGATGTGTCGGGGACGGCGGACGTATCGGGGGCCGCGGGCACGTGGGGGACGGCGGACGTATCGGGGACCACGGACGTACCGGAGACCACGGGCGCATCGGGGACCGCAGATGCGCCGGAGAGCACGGCCGGGTCGGATACCACCGCCTCACAGGAGATCACGGCCGGGTCGGGGGCGCTGGACCTCGACAAGCTGTTCGCCGCGCGGCTGCACGCCGCCCGGGTCCGGCCCTACCTGGCGACGGCCCTGTTCGCCCTGCACCCCGTCGAGTCGCGGCGGGTGCCGACCATGGCCGTCGACGCGCACTGGCGGTGCTACGTCTCGCCGGGGTTCGTGGACCGCACGCCGGTGGAGGAGCTGGCGGGGGTGTGGGTGCACGAGGTGTCGCATCTGCTGCGCGACCATCACGGGCGCAGTGACCGGGTGGCGCGGGAGCGCGGGCTGACCGGCCCGGGGGAACGGCTGCGGATGAACATCGCCGCGGACTGCGAGATCAACGACGACGTGTTCGGGGACGGGCTGGTGCGGCCCGAGGGTGCCGTCGACCCGGCGTTCCTGCACCTGCCCGAGGGGCAGCTGATGGAGGACTACCTGCGTCAGTTCCGGCTCGGGCCGCGCACGCAGGACCTTTCCTGGCTGGACTGCGGCAGCGGCGCCGACGGGCTGGAGCGGGAGTGGGACCTGGGTCCGGACGGGGCGCACGGTCTGAGCGAGCAGGAACGGGACGCGGTCCGGTTCCGGGTGGCGCAGGGCATCACCGGCCGTCCTGGCCGCGCCTCGAAGAGGTGGCGGCGGTGGGCGGAGGAGGCGTTCCATCCGCCGCAGCCGTGGCGGGCGTTGCTGGGCGCGGCGGTCCGCTCGGCGGCCACCGGCCCGGGGGCGGGCGAGGACTACACCTACGGCCGTCCCTCGCGGCGCTCGGTCGGGGTGCCCGGCACCGTGCTGCCGAGCCTGCGGCGCAGGCCGCCCCGGGTGTCCGTCGTCGTCGACACCTCGGGGTCGGTCAGCGATGCCGAACTGGGCAGCGCGCTCCTGGAGGTCACCGCCATCTCCCGGGCCGTGGGCGGCCGACGGGACCTGGTCACCGTGGTGCCGTGCGATGCCGCGGCGCGGATCGTGCACCCGCTCTGCCGTGGTGAGGGCATTCCGCTGCTGGGCGGCGGGGGAACGGATCTGCGCTCCGGCTTCGCCAAGGCGCTCCGCTCGCGGCCCCGTCCGGACGTGGTCGTGGTCCTGACCGACGGGCAGACGCCCTGGCCGGACACCCGGCCACCGTGCCGGACCGTGGTGGGCCTCTTCCCTCGTCACCGGGATGCGTACGACGAGAGCGACCCCGACTACGTGCCGGACGCGCCGCCCGGCTGGGCGCGTGTGGTCGACATCGGCTAGCGGACCCGGGATGTTCCGCACGCTCCGTCGACGAACCGTTCCCGGGCCGCGCCGTGGTCGCCGCGCAGGTTTCGTGGACCTGGCCGCACCGGCCGTTCCGGGGCGGGGGCCCGGGTTGCCGTACCGCGCGATCCGGGAGATCGTGCCCCGCCGGGAAGACGACCGGCCCTGCGGGGTGGACGTGGAGGCGGTGAACCACGACATCCTTGGGTCCGACGACGTCCGGAGCGCACTGCGCGCCTTGGTGGGAGGAGCGTCATGACCAACGTCGACGTACACCAGCATCTGTGGAGTCCCCAGCTGGTGGCGGCCCTGCGATCCCGCCACGAACCACCGTTCCTGGACGGCTGGACCCTGTTCCTGGACGGTGAACCGCCCTACGAGATACCTCCCGCCGACCACGATGTCGCCCGGCGCGCGGAACTCGCCGCCACCGACGGTCTCGGCCGGGCGCTCGTCTCGCTGTCCGCCCCGATCGGCGTGGAGTGGCTGCCCCCGGCCGAGGCGCGCCCGCTGCTCGACGCCTATCACGAGGGTGCGGCCGCCCTGCCCGAGCCGTTCGGCGCCTGGGCCGCCGCCTGTGTCCGGGACATCGACGCGCAGGCCACGGCCAAGGACCTCGACCGCGGGTTCGCCGGTCTCCAGCTCCCGGCCGACGCCCTGGGCGACGCGGCCGGTTACGCGCGGTGCGCCCCGCTGCTCGATCTCCTCGAAGAGCGCGACCTCCCGCTGTTCGTCCACCCGGGACCGGCGGCCGGCCGCCCCGGGGGACCCGGCTGGTGGCCCGCGATGGTCCCCTACGTCCAGCAGATGCACGCCGCCTGGTTCGCGTTCCGGGCGGTCGGACGGCCCCGCCATCCGCGGCTGCGGGTGTGCTTCGCGCTGCTCGCCGGGCTCGCCCCGCTGCACGGGGAGCGCTTCGCCGCCCGGGGCGGCGGCCCGGCCGAGCCGGCCGTGGATCCGGGCGTCTTCGTCGAGACGTCGTCGTACGGTCCGCGTGCCGTCGACGCGATCGTCCGGGCCCTCGGCGTGGACGCCGTGGTCCAGGGCTCGGACCGGCCCTACGCAGAGCCGCCGCAGTATCCGGGCTTCGGCCTGGGCGGGTCCGCGGCGCACGCCTTCCGGATCGCCAACCCGCGGCGGCTGCTCACCGGCCACCCGGCCCCGCCGGGCGGACGGGACGCCGGGAGCCCGTGAAGACGCCCGGGCCCCTGATGACCCCCGGGGCTCCTGATGATCTCAGGGACCCGTGATGCAATGGGGCACCACAGGGCAGATCTCGGGGTGGAGTGAGGCGTGTTGAGCAACGGTGGGCCCGATGCGGGGAGTTTCCAGCCGCTGGAGAACGGCGATCCGCAGGTCGTGGGCGGCTACCGCCTGCTGGCGCGGCTCGGGGCCGGCGGCATGGGACGGGTCTACCTCTCGCACACGCCGGGCGGCCGGGCCGTCGCGGTCAAGGTGATCCGGCCGGAACTGGCCGAGAACGCCGAGTTCCGCAAGCGGTTCCGGGCCGAGGTGGCCGCGGCGAGCCGGGTGCACGGGCTGTACACGGCTCCGGTCGTGGACAGCGACACCGAGGGATCCGTGCCCTGGTGTGCGACGGCCTACGTGCCGGGGCCGTCGCTGGCCGACGCGGTGCGCGACCACGGGCCGCTGCCCGTCGACACGGTGCTGCGGCTGGTCGCCGGTGTCGCGGAGGCCCTCCAGGCGGTGCACCGCGAGGGCATCGTGCACCGGGACCTCAAGCCGTCGAACGTGCTGCTCGCCGCCGACGGCCCCCGGGTCATCGACTTCGGTGTCGCGCGGGCCGCCGACACCACGTCGGTCACCCAGAGCGGCACGGCCCTCGGGACCGTCGCCTACATGGCGCCGGAGCAGATCCTCGGCGGGGAGGCCGGCTCCTCGGCCGACGTGTTCGCGCTGGGGCAGACCGCCGTGTTCGCGGCGACGGGCACCGCCGCCTTCGGCACCGGGGATCCGCACGCGGTGCTCTACCGCGTGGTGCACGAGGAGCCCGATCTCAGCCGCGTGCCCGCGGAGTTGCGGGACCTGGTCTCGGGGTGCCTGCGCAAACCGGCCGCCGAACGGCCCTCCGTCGAGGAGGTCATACGGTCCGTCCAGACGCTCCAGGCGCAGCGCGGTGACGAGGCGCGGTTCACGTCCGGGGCGTGGCTGCCGGGCGAACTGGCGGCGGGGATCGCGGCCCGCGCCGACAGCGCCGACCAGGCGCGGGCCGGGACGGGGACGGCGGCGAGCGCGGGGACGCCCACTCAGGGCGGTCAGGCGCCCGGCGTCTTCGGGCCTGCCGGTTCCGGCGCGTTCGGGCCCCCGACGGGCTACTCCGCCCCCTCACCGTCCCATGCCGCGCTGCCCGGCCCCTTCGTGATGGCGCCGGGTACCGCGCCGGGACCGTACGCCCCGGCCCCGGCCTCCTGGCCGCAGCCGCAGGAACCGGCCGCCGCCCGGACCACCTCGGTGGCCTCCGGCGGCACCGGCCGCAAGGGCCGCGCCTGGGTGCTGTCGGCGGCAGCACTCGTGCTCGTCGCCGGTGGGGCCGGCGTCGCGCTGCTGCTGGCTCCGGGCAACGGCGACCAGAGCGACGACCGGGCGCAGCAGGTGGCGGCGTCCGGGTCGGCCTCGGTCGCCACCGCGTCGCCCTCGGCCTCCGACTCCCCGTCCGCCCGGGCCTCGAAGAAGGCGTCCGCCGCCGTGTCCACGCCGCCGCCCAGCCCTTCGGGGCCCGCGACACCCGCGCGGGCGGCCACCTCCGCTCCCCCGAGCGCCGCGTCCAGCGCACCCGCGGCCCCGACCGCGCCGGTCCCCGTGACGTACTCCGGGATCCGGATGACCAAGAACCACGATCTCTATCTGGCGGACACCCCGGTGCGGGCCAAGGCGGACACCGGGACCTCCGACGAGGATCTGACGTACGCCGTCTACTCCTCGGGGGCGGTCCTCGCCCCCGGCACCGACTCCGGCAGTTCCCTCGCCCTGCTGCCCGCGGGCAGGCCGGGGACCCTGGAGGCGTGCCGGGCGGCGACCGGCTACAAGACCTACATCTGGGTCAAGGACCTGGTCGTCGGCCGGCGGATGTGCGTCGTCAGCGGGACGGGGCACGTGGGGCTCGTGACGTACCGGGGCTCGTCCGGGACGGCGTACGCCACCCTGGCCGTGAAGGTGTGGCGCGACGCGGCGTAGGAGCCCGGGGTCCGGGGCGGGTGTCGCCCCGGAGCGCCGTCGGGCCTACCCGAGGAACGACAGCCGGACCTGACGCTCGGGGTTGTCGCGGTTGGTGTCGACCAGGCACACCGACTGCCAGGTCCCGAGCTCCAGACGGCCGTCGAGTACCGGCAGTGTCGCGTGGGGCGGGACGACGGCGGGCAGGACGTGGTCGCGGCCGTGGCCGGGGCTGCCGTGGCGGTGCTGCCAGCGGTCGTCGGCGGGCAGGAGGGTGTGCAGGGCGGCGAGGAGGTCGTCGTCGCTGCCGGCGCCCGTCTCGATGATCGCGATGCCGGCGGTGGCGTGCGGCACGAACACGTTCAGCAGGCCGTCACGGCCGGCCGCCGCCTCGCGCAGGAATGCCTCGCAGTCGTGGGTGAGGTCGGCGATGCGCTCTGTGGAGCCGGTGGCCACGCGCAGGACACGGGTGGTGAAGACGTCTGACATGACTCCCATCCTGGCCCACCAGCGGCGTTCACCCACGACCGGACGCCCGCCCTCTGATACCGGCAGTCCATTCCGCGAGACGCCATTGACCATGGCCACGCCATTTGGCTACTTTCGGCCGCATGTTGCGTTCAGTCCTGCTCACCACGCGCGGTCACATCGACCTGCTGCGGGTGGCCTCCGCCGCGTGTTGTCGCGGCTGCTGACGCCCTTCTCTCTTCTCTCGCGCCTGATCTCTCTCTTCTCTCGCGCCTGATCCGCGTCGCCGCACCCGCACGTCCGCCCGGCCACTGAGACGTGGCGGCGCCCGGGTGCGCACCCCCGCCCCCACCGGCCGCTCTCCCCCGTGGAGCAACCATGAGCATCAGCCATGCCCCACCCGGCTCTCCCGAACCCGACATTTCAGATATATCCGCATCCAGGACTGTTCGGGCGGAGGCCGACGACCGCCCTCCGCTCGACCTCACCCCCCTGGTCCCCACCTCCTCCCGCCGCACCCGTGTCCCCCGCTGGCTGCGTCGCACCGCGGGCCCGCTCCTGCTGCTGGCGCTGTGGCAACTCCTCAGCAGCACGGGCGCGTTGACCGCCGATGTGCTCGCCTCCCCGGGACGGATCGCCGAGGTCGCCCGGGACCTGATCGCCGACGGTTCGCTCGGCTCCGCCATGGCCACCTCGCTCCAGCGCGTGGCCGTCGGACTGCTGCTGGGCACCGTCGTCGGCACCGGACTCGCCCTGGTCTCGGGCCTGTTCCGGATCGGCGAGGACCTCGTGGACGCTCCCGTCCAGATGCTGCGGACCGTCCCCTTCGTGGGGCTGATCCCGCTGTTCATCATCTGGTTCGGTATCGGCGAGGCGCCCAAGGTCGCCATCATCACGCTCGGCGTGACCTTCCCGCTGTATCTGAACGTGTACGCCGGGATCCGCGGCGTGGACGCCCAGTTGATCGAGGCCGGGGAGTCGCTCGGCCTGTCCCGGTGGGGGCTTGTCCGGCATGTCGTCCTGCCGGGGGCGCTGCCCGGGGCGATGACCGGCCTGCGCTACTCCCTCGGCATCGCCTGGCTCGCCCTGGTGTTCGCCGAGCAGATCAACGCCGACTCCGGGATCGGCTTCCTCATGGTGCAGGCGCGGGACTTCCTGCGGACCGACGTGATCGTGGTCTGCCTGATCGTCTACGCCTTCCTCGGCCTGCTGGCCGACTTCGTCGTCCGTACCCTCGAAAGGCTGCTGCTGCAATGGCGACCGACGTTCACCGGCCGATAGACACGGCAGGCCCGACCGGAACCACCTCGGCGGTCCGGGTCGAGGGGCTGACCCGCTCCTTCGACGGCCGTCCCGTCATCGACGACCTCCGACTCGACCTGCGCCGGGGCGAGTTCGTCGCCCTGATCGGGCGCAGCGGCTGCGGAAAGTCCACCCTGCTGCGCATCCTCGCCGGGCTCGACCGGGACATCGAGGGCACGGTCCTGGTGCCGCGCCGCAAGGCCGTCGCCTTCCAGGCACCGCGGCTGATGCCGTGGAAGAAGGTGTGGCGCAACGTGCTGCTGGGGCTGCCCGGCAAACCCGCGCGTGCCGTCGCCGAGCAAGCCCTCACCGAGGTCGGTCTCAGTCACCGCTCCGACGCCTGGCCCAAGACGCTCTCCGGCGGCGAGGCCCAACGCGCCTCCCTGGCGCGGGCGTTGGTCCGCGAACCCGATCTGCTGCTGCTCGACGAGCCGTTCGGCGCGCTCGACGCCCTCACCCGCATCAAGGCACAGCGCCTGGTGGGCCGGTTGTGGCAGCGCCGCGGCTGCGCCGTGCTGCTCGTCACCCACGACGTGGAGGAGGCGGTCCTGCTCGCCGACCGCGTCCTGGTCATGGACGACGGCGTGATCGCCCACGAGCAGCGCATCGACCTCGACCGGCCCCGTGACATCACCGACCCGCGGTTCGCCGAACTCCGCGCCGGCCTCCTGGAACGCCTGGGCGTCGACACCGCCGCCGAAGCCGCCTGACGACCCCCGTCAGCAGCACCCACCATCAAGAACGGAACGACCATGCGACGACGCCTCGTCCCCGCCGCCCTGCTCCTCCCGCTGGCCCTGCTCCTGACCGCCTGCGGCGGGAACTCGGCCGCCTCGACGGGTGGCGACACCGACGGCGAGGGCTCCCTCACGCTCGACGTCGGTGACCAGAAGGGTGGTTCGGAGGCCATCCTGCGCGCCGCCGGCGAGTTGAAGAACCTCGACTACCGGATCAAGTGGTCCACGTTCACATCCGGCCCGCCCCTGCTCGAAGCCGTCAACGCGAAGGCCGTCGACATCGGCGGTGTCGGCAACACCCCGCCGGTCTTCGCGGCCGGCGCCGACTCTAAGATCACGGTCGTGTCCGCCTGGCACGGCACGTCCAAGGGCGACGCCATCCTCGTACCGAACGACTCGAAGCTGAAGAAGCCCGCGGAGCTCAAGGGCCGGTCGATCGCCGTGGCACAGGGTTCCTCGGCGCACTACCAACTGGTCGCCTCCCTCAAGGCGGCCGGGCTGAGCCTGACCGACGTCAAGGTGAAGTACCTCCAGCCGGCCGACGCGCTGGCCGCGTTCACCTCCGGCAAGGTCGACGCGTGGGCGGTCTGGGACCCGTACACCTCGCAGGTGCTCAAGGGGAAGCAGGGCCGGATCCTGACGACCGGCGACGGCGTCACCAACGGTCTGACCTTCCAGGTGGCGGCGCCGGGCGCGCTGAAGGACGCGAAGAAGGTCGCCGCCATCAAGGACTACCTCGCGCGACTGCAGCGCGCCTACACGTGGGTGTACGACCACGAGGAGGAGTGGGCGAAGGTCTGGGCGAAGGAGACCGGGCTGCCCGAGGACGTGGCGCTGGCCGCGGTGAAGCGCACCTACGCCACCCGGGTCGCGGTCGCCGTCGACAAGCCGCTCATCGCCTCCGAGCAGGAGATCGCCGACACCTTCACGCAGTTGAAGCTCATCCCGCGCAAGGTCGACTTCGGCGACTTCACCGACCCGCGGTTCAACGGCGACCTCCCGCCGTCGACCACGGCGCCCCGCCCCTCGGAAGGCTAGAGCCATGACCGTACGACTCCACTGGTTCCTGCCCACCGGCGGCGACGGCCGCACCCTCGTCGACCGGCACGCCTACGGCTCCCACCACGCCGGGCCGGTGCGCGGGGTGCGGGCGCCCGACATCGACTACCTGACCCAGATCGCCAAGGCCGCCGAGCAGTTGGGCTTCGAGGCGGTGCTCACCCCGACCGGCACCTGGTGCGAGGACGCCTGGCTGACGACCGTGGCGCTGGCCCAGCACACCGAACGCCTCAAGTTCCTGGTGGCGTTCCGGCCCGGCCTGATCTCACCCACGCTCGCGGCGCAGATGGCGGCGACCTATCAGCGCCTGACCCGGGGCCGGCTGCTGCTCAACGTGGTCACCGGCGGTGACTCGACCGAGCAGCGGCGCTTCGGCGACCGGCTCGACCACGATCAGCGGTACGCCCGTACGGACGAGTTCCTGTCCGTCGTCCGGGGCGTGTGGCGCGGCGAGCCGTACGACTTCGACGGCGCGCACTACCAGGTCGACGGCGGGCTGACCGCGCTGCCGCCCGACCCGCTGCCGCAGCTCTTCTTCGGCGGGTCGTCACCGGCGGCCGGGCCGGTCGCGGCGCGGCACGCAGACGTGTACCTGACCTGGGGGGAGCCTCCCGCGCAGGTCAAGGAGAAGATCGACTGGATCCGGGCGCTGGCCGAGCGCGAGGGCCGCACGGTCCGCTTCGGGATCCGGCTCCACACGATCTCCCGGGACTCCGCCGCCGAGGCCTGGGCGACCGCCGACCGGCTCCTCGACGACCTGGCGGCAGCGCAGAGCGCCCTCGGACGCAGTGAGTCGGTGGGTCAGCAGCGGATGCTGGCCCTGCACGGCGGCTCCCGCGCGGAGTTGGAGATCCACCCCAACCTGTGGGCGGGCGTCGGCCTGGTCCGGGGCGGTGCGGGCACGGCGCTGGTCGGCAGCCATGCCGAGGTCGCCGATCTGATCGAGGAGTACCACGCGCTGGGCGTCGAGCACTTCGTGCTCTCCGGATATCCGCATCTGGAGGAGGCGTACTGGTTCGGGGAGGGCGTGATCCCGGAGCTGGTGGCGCGTGGCCTGGTGGAGCGGGCGCCGGCCGGGGCGCGGGTGTTCGCGGGGAGCGGGCGCTGACCGCTCCCCGCGGGGGAAGATCCAGGGCGTCCGCGCTGTTGGTAGAACCGTGAACAACACGCGCGAGGTCGATGTGGTCGTCGTCGGCGCCGGTCAGGCCGGACTGGCCGCCGCCTTTCATCTGCGGCGCACCGGTTTCGAACCGGACCGCGACTTCGTGGTGCTCGACCACTCCCCCGCCCCGGGCGGCGCCTGGCAGTTCCGGTGGCCCTCGCTCACGTACGGCAAGGTGCACGGAATGCACGCGCTGCCCGGCATGGAACTCACGGACGCCGACCCGACGCGGCCGTCGTCCGAGGTCGTCGCCGAGTACTTCGAGCGGTACGAGGGGGCCTTCGATCTGCGGGTGCGGCGGCCCGTCGACGTGGCGGCCGTGCGCGAGGACGTCGACGGGCGGCTGCTCGTCGAGACCTCGGCGGGGAACTGGTCGGCCCGGGCGCTGATCAACGCGACCGGGACCTGGGACCGGCCGTTCTGGCCGCGCTACCCCGGCCAGGAGAGCTTCCGGGGGCGGCAGTTGCACACCGCGCAGTACCCCGGGCCCGAGGAGTTCGCCGGGCGGCGGGTCGTGGTGGTCGGCGGGGGCGCCTCCGGCACCCAGCACCTGCTGGAGATCGCCCGGTACGCGGCCGCCACCACGTGGGTCACCCGGCGCCCGCCCGTCTTCCGCGAGGGTCCCTTCGACGAGGGCGCGGGCCGGGCGGCGGTCGCGCTCGTCGAGGAGCGGGTACGGCGGGGGCTGGCCCCGAAGAGCGTCGTCTCGGTGACCGGGCTGCCGCTCAACGACGCGATCCGGCAGGGGATCGAGGACGGGGTCCTGGACCGGCTGCCGGTCTTCGACCGGATCACGCCCGACGGTGTGGAGTGGAACGACGGACGGCGGGTGAACGCCGACGTCATCCTGTGGGCGACCGGCTTCCGGGCCGCCATCGACCATCTGGCGCCGCTGAGGCTGCGTGAGCCCGGCGGCGGGATCCGCGTCGAGGGCACCCGTGCCCTCGCCGATCCGCGGATCCACCTCGTCGGCTACGGCCCGTCCGCGAGCACCATCGGCGCCAACCGGGCGGGCCGTGCGGCCGTACGGGACATCAGGCGGCTGCTGGCCGGGGAGCCGGTCGCCGCGTGAGGTCCCCCTCGGTCAGGTGGCGGTCTGCGGGCTCGCCTTCTGGTGAGCGTTGAACTCGGCGACGTTGCGCTGGTGCTCCGCGTAGTCGGCCGTGAAGCGGGTGTCACCCGGCTTGACCGTGACGAAGTACAGCCAGTCACCCGGGGTCGGGGTGATCGCGGCCCGCATCGCCTCCTCGCCCGGGTTGTCGATCGGGGTCGGCGGCAGTCCCATGCGCTGGTACGAGTTGTAGGGGCTGTCGATTCGGGTGTCGGCCTCGGTCGTCTTCAGCGTGGAGCGGTTCAGCCCGTAGTTGAGGGTCGAGTCCATCTGCAGCGGCATGCCCCGCTCCAGCCGGTTGAAGACCACCCGGGCCACCTTGCCCATGTCGGCCCTGGTGGCCGCCTCCGCCTGGATGATGCTCGCGATGGTGACGGCCTGGTAGACGTTCATCGCGTTGCGCTGCGCGCCCGCGGCCATCGGGGCGCCGTTGAACTTCTTGTTGGCGGTGTCGACCATGAACGACAGCAGCGACTCGGGCGTCGCCTTGTCCTGGAGCGGATACGTCGCCGGGAAGAGATAGCCCTCCGGGTTGCCCTCCGCGTCGTTCGGCAGCTTCAGATGGGCCTTGGCCAGGGACTTCTTGGCGGTGCCGGCGGGCAGGGCGAGGGCCTTGTCGACGGCGTCGTAGACCTGGCCGGCCCGCCAGCCCTCCGGGATCAGCAGCGTCCGGGGCTTGGCCGGAGCGTCGCTGTCCAGGCTCAGCAGCGGCACCGCCACGGCGGTGCCGGCCACGACGGCCCCGGTCGCGATGAGGGCGATACGGCCCCGGCGCGTCAGTCGAATCGTGCTCCGTGGCGGAGTGTTCATGTGCATGCGGGCACGGTAACCCGTTAAAGCATATAAACCCGGCATATCGTCATCTTGTCGGCTCCAGTTGGGCGTCCCGGCGAAGCAGTGCCGCATACCGCCCGTCCAGCTCCAACAGCTCCTCGTGCGTGCCCTGTTCGGCGATCCGTCCGGCCTCGAGGACCACGATCTGGTCCGCACCCCGAATGGTGGACAGCCGGTGCGCGATGGTGAGCGTGGTGCGGTGGGCGGAGAGCGCGTCGATGGCCTCCTGGACGGCCTGTTCGGTGCGGTTGTCCAGGGCGCTGGTCGCCTCGTCGAGGATCAGCACCGGCGGATCCCGCAGGATGGTGCGGGCGATGGCCAGCCGCTGCTTCTCGCCACCGGAGAAGCGGTGGCCGCGTTCGCCGACGACCGTGTCGTAGCCGTCGGGCAGGCCGGCGATGTGGTCGTGGATCTGGGCCGCCTTCGCCGCCTGCCGGATCTCCTCGTCGGTGGCGTCCGGCTTGGCGAAGCGCAGGTTGTCGGCGATGGAAGCGTGGAAGAGGTACGTCTCCTGCGAGACGACGCCGACCGCGCGCGCGAGGGTGTCGAAGTCGAGGTCGCGCACGTCGACGCCGTCGAGGGTGAGCCGGCCGCCCGTCACGTCGTACAGCCGCGGCACCAGATAGCCGAGGGTGGACTTGCCCGCGCCCGTGGGGCCGACGAACGCGATGCTGCCGCCCGCGGGAACGGTGAGGTCGATGCCGTCGAGGACGGGGCGGCTCCTGCCGTCGTCGGCCTCGCCGTCGCGCCCGGCCTCGCCGTCGCTGTCGTCACGGCTGTCGTCGCCGTCGTAGCGGAACTCGACGTTCTCGAAGCGGACCTCGCCCCTGATGTGCTCCAGACGGACGGGGCGCTCCCGCTCGGTGATGTCGATCGGCAGGTCGAGATACTCGAAGATGCGCTGGAAGAGCGCCAGCGAGGCCTGGATCTGGACGCCGGTCGACAGCAGGCTGACGGCCGGGCGGAACAGGCCCTGCTGGAGCGAGACGAAGGCCACGATGGTGCCGAGCGAGATCTTGACGCCGTCCGTCTGGAGGGCGAGGCCCGCGGTCCAGTAGATGACGGCGGGCATGGCGGCCATGACGATCGAGATGACGGCCATCCGCCAGCGTCCGGCCATGTTCGACCGGACTTCGAGGTCGACCAGCTGCTCGGACTCCTCGGAGAAGGACCGGGTGAGGGAGTCGGAGCGGCCCATCGTGCGGCCCAGCAGGATGCCGCTCACCGACAGCGACTCGGTGACGGTCGCGGCCATCGCGGCCATCTGCTTCTGGCGCTGGGTGGTGATCCGCTTGCGTTCGTTGCCGACCCGTCGGCTGATCCACACGAAGACCGGCAGCAGAAGCAGGGAGACGACGGTCAGGCGCCATTCGAGGGCGACCATCGCGATGATCGTGGCGACCACGCTGGTCAGGTTGGAGACCAGGGAGGTGGCGGTCGAGGTGACGGTGGCCTGCATGCCGCCGATGTCGTTGGCGATGCGGGACTGCACCTCGCCGGTGCGGGTGCGGGTGAAGAAGGCGAGGGACATGCGCTGGAGGCGGCCGTAGACCGCGGTGCGCAGGTCGTGCATGACGCGCTGGCCGACCGTGGTGGAGATCAGGGTCTGCAGCACGCCGAAGACGCTGGTGAGGACGGCGCTGAGGATCATGCCGAGCGCGAGCAGGCTCAGCAGCCCGGTGCGGCCCTCGGGGATGGCGACGTCCAGCGTCTCCTTCAACAGGAACGGGGTCGCCACGGTGACCAGGGACGCGGCGCCGACCAGCAGGCCGACGACCGCGAGCCGGGCGCGGTAGGGCTTGAACAGGGTGAGGATGCGGCGCACCTGCCGGGGCTGGTCGTCGGTCGAGGTGCCGGGCGAGGGGGTCCACTTGATGTCGTCTCGGGGCATGGCTCCTACGGAGGGTGAGGGGGCTGAGCGGTCTGGTGACGCGGTGATTCGGTGACGTATCGAGGACTGACGGAGCTTAGCTCATTGTTACCTATACTCACAATGAAGTAGATCCTGATATTGTTCCCGCATGACCACCCCCGATTCCGACGGCCTGCTCGCCGAGCAGTTGCTGCGGCTGACCCGCCGTGTGCACCGCATCCAGAAGCACCATCTGGAACAACGCGGCCTCGGTATCACCCCGGCCCAGTCCCGCCTGCTGCGCACCCTGGCGCACTACGACTCCCCGCCCCGCATGGCGGACCTCGCGGAGCGGCTGGAGGTGGTGCCCCGGGCCGTGACGACCCTGGTCGACGGACTGGAGGCGAGCGGCAAGGTGCGCCGGGTGCCGGACCCGACCAACCGCCGGGTGATCCGCATCGAGGTCACCGACGACGGCCACAAGGCGCTGCGAGGGCTGCGGGGTGCGCGCCGGGCCGCCGCGGAGGACATCCTGGCCCCGCTGACGGACGAGCAGCGCGAGGTGCTCGGCGGCTTGCTGGACACGCTGGTGGACGGGGCGCCGGCACCGGGGCGGCACTGCTGAGCCACCCGAGGCCGAGGTACCGGGCCATGCGCAACGGGCCGCGGCCCCCGCTCCGTCCTGCTGGAGCGGGGGCCGCGGCCCGTCGTACCGTCGGCGTCAACCGTTCCCGGGGGCCCCTTCCTTGACCGACCGAGCCGGTACGGCGGCGAGCGCACCGCCCGCGGGTTCCGACCCGACCGGCGCGTCCGGCGCCGCGGCGGGGGCCGAGGCGGAGTCGAGGGCGGGGACCGAGGCGCTGTCGTCCTCGTCGTCCTCGTCCGTCGGCACGATCTCGCGGTCCAGGACCTTCTTCGCCCTGTCGATGTCCAGCGCGCCCTCCCAGCGGGAGACGGCGAAGACCGCGACGCAGTTGCCGAGCAGATTGGTCACGACCCGCATGGAGTCCATGATGCGGTCCACGCCGAGCAGCAGGGCGACCGCCCCGGCGGGGATGGCCCCCAGCGAGGAGGCGGTCGCGGACAGGGCGAGGAAGGCCGAGCCGGGGATGCCCGCCATGCCCTTGCTGGTCAGCATGAGCACCAGGACGACGGTGATCTGCTGGCCCAGGCTCAGGTCCACGCCCACAGCCTGGGCGATGAAGAGGGTGCCGATGGACAGGTAGAGCGAGGCACCGTCGAGGTTGAAGGAGTAGCCGGTCGGCAGCACCAGGCCGACCGCGTCGTCGCGGGCGCCGGCCTTGCGCAGCTTCTGCATGACGCGCGGCATGACGGACTCGGTGGAGGCGGTGCCGAGCGCGAGCAGCATCTCCTCGCGGATGTACCGCAGGAACTTCCAGAGGCTGAGCCCGGTCACCGCCTTGAGGGCGACGGCGAGGAGCACGATGAAGAGGGCCGCCGCCGCGTAGCAGAGGATGATCAGCTTGGCGTACGTCTCGATCACACCGAGTCCGTACTGACCGATCAGGACGGCCATCGCGCCGAACACCGCGATCGGGGCGAGTCGCATGATGAAGCCGACGACCGCGAAGATGATCTCCTGGGCCTGCTCGACGGCGGGCAGCACCTTGGGCACCTTGGTGTGTCCGAGGTGGAGCAGCGCGGCGCCGACCAGGCAGGCCAGGATCAGCACCTGGAGGAGCTCGTTCTCGGCGAAGGCGCCGATGAAGCTGGTGGGGATCGCGTTGACGATGAACTCGGTCGTCGAGGGCAGCGAGCCACCGCCCGTCTTCGCGTCCACCGCCGAGGTGTTCAGCGTGGCCGGGTCGACGTTCATCCCCGAGCCGGGCTGGACGACATTGGCGGCGACGAGCCCGATGACCAGGGCGAGTGTGCTCGCGACCTCGAACCAGATCAGGGCCTTGAGCCCGATCCGCCCGAACGCCTTCAGATCACCGGCCTTGGCGATGCCGACGACGACCACGCAGAACACCAGCGGCGAGATGATCGTCTTGATGAGCCGGGTGAAACCGTCGCCGAGCGGCTGGAGATCCGTGGCCACGTCGGGCCACAGCTTCCCGACGACGATTCCGAGCACCAGCGCGCAGGCGACCTGCGCGAAGAGAGAGGTACGCAATATGCGTGCGACGCGTCGCGGCAGGGACGGGACGGACGGCGGCACGGGCACTCCTTGAGGGGACGGTGGTTCACAGCAGCCGGTACGGGACTTCTGCGATACGGAAAGCGGCTTCCGTGCCGATCACTCTGGAGGCGTCGTTGATCGCCCAGAAAACCTCCGTGTTGCCGCCGCGTAAATCACGCCACCTGTGACGCATCGCACACAACTGCGCTCAGCAGCCTCGGCGATCCCCGGTCAGCACCCCCTGAACGGTGGTCAGGGTCCGGTCGTAGCACCCATGCGCACCGCTCCGGCCGCCGCTGACCCGGTAGCGCTCGCTCGTCGTCCCGACCGCGTGCCGCTGATCACGCGGCACGTTCACCGTGTACGTGGCGTCGCCCGCGTAGCTGTCGTCGAGCCGCGATCGTGCGGTACGCCGCCCGCCCGACGACTCGGTGACCGTCGCCCGGTCACCGAGCGTCAGCACCGTGCGCAGCCGGTCGGCCGCACCCAGCGTGGTCGTGCCGTCCATCGTGTACGTCCGCTGCGTGCGCGTCGTCCGGGCGGGTCCCCGTCCGTCGACGGTGACCGACTCGTCGTCCGCCCATGCGGCGGTCAGCGCGTCGGTCGTCTCACCGTCGGTCCAGCGGTGCGTGGAGGTGTTCGCGAGGGAGCGCCCGACGGTGGTCGTGACGCGGCCGTGCGAGGTGTCGACGTATCCGGCGACGGTCAGCCGGTGGTCACCCTCGGTGTCCACCCGGTGTTCCGAACCGGGCATGTACGTCGAGGAGTTGGCTAGGTCGCCGACCCGATGCGCGGTGAGCTTCCCGGTGACGTGCGCACGCCCCGTGTCCTGCCAGACGAGGACGTTCACCGGAGTGCTCCAGCCGCTCTGCCCCTCGGGCACGCCGACGACGGAGACCTCGACCCGGTGCGGGCGGCCGTCGTTGAGGAGGCCGGCGAAGGGGGTCAGGTCGTATTCGATCGGCTTGATGTCGAAGGCACGCGGCCCCGGGACGACGTACCAGAGGAAGGGGTTGGACCAGCCGCCGGTCCACACGGTCGGGAACGGGGCGGCGATGCCCGCGAGTTGTCCGTCGACCTTGATCTGGACCTCACGGTAGGGGCCGTCGTCGGCGCCGCAGGAGTACGGGGCCTCGTCGGGGACCGTCAGGTACCAGTACTCCTCGCACCCGCCGCCGGATCCGGTGGCGTACACCTCGGCGACGATGCGTTCGCTGTTGCGCGGGGTGGTGAGGGTCGATCCCTCGTCCAGGGTCAGGACCTGGTCGGGCGTGGCCGCGACGGGCTGCGCCGCGGTGGAGAGGGCTGCCGTGGAGGAGGATGCCGTGGAGGGCGCTGCGGGTTTGCCGGCGTAGAACGTCAGGGTGACCTTGACGTCGATGATTCCGGTGTACGTGTCGTCGACGACGTTCCCGATGAGCATCTCCACGTCCTGGCCGCCGCGGAACGTGTCGCTGTAGCGGGTGACGTCCTTCTCCACGGACCACTCGATGCCGTCGGGTGAGGGCTGGGGCGTGGACGTACGGAGGATCTCGACCCCGCCGACATGGAGGTGGCCGAGCCGGTCGAACTGCCGCCCCTGGACCTGGCCGTCCAGGCGCAGTACGACCTTGCTCCAGTGCGCGCCGCAGCCGACCGGCGGTGTGTAAGTGCCCCGGTAGGGAGTGAAGTCGCGGAACCGCGCCTCGGCGAGCACCACTTGGCAGGACTTCCCGGCGGGCTTGCCGACGGGCGGGGCGGCGGTGAGGGGGTCGTGCCAGTCGGAGCCGAACTCGGCGGGCACGTCGGCGGATGGGGCGAGGGCTCGCACCGAGGGGGCGGGGGCTTCGGCCGAGTGGGCGGGGGCCGTCCCGAGGAGGGTGCTCGCGAGGAGGGTCGCTCCAGCGAGCATGGACATGGTGATCCGTCTCTTCATGGCCGGTGTTCTACGGCGAGTTGGCCGTCCCCGCAATGAGGCCTCCCGCATGAGCCCTGGGTGGCGCTGGGCGGTCTCAGGCCTTCAGGTCGGCCCGGTCCCCCATCACCACCACCGGATGCCGATCCGGGTCGAGCGTCCGCAGCAGGTGGCGCATCGCCGACGCCGACAGGCTGACGCAGGCCGACGTGCCGCTGCCGTGGTCCATGTGCAGCCAGATCCCGCCACCCTTGGAGACCCCCTCGGGCCGGGTCGGGTCGTTCGGCGGGGTGCCCTTGAGGCGGTTGTAGTCGATGGCGATGACGTAGTCGAAGTCGTGCCGGTACGCCTTCGGCCACCAGCGCGGGGCCGTGAAGGCCGCCGACCGCGTGTACGGGAGCCCCGACCCGGGGTTCGGCAGCACACCGCCCGCGTCGCTGAGCGTGAAGACACCGACGGGGCTGCGCCGGTCGCCCTCGCGGTGGTCTGTGGTCCAGCCCTTCTTCCCGTTGTGCGCCGGCCAGGTGCGGGTGCGCTCCCAGGCGGAGCCGTGCCTCGTGTACAGCACGGCCGTGGCGTTCGCGGAGTTCCTGCCCTCGCCGTAGACGGCCACGACCTGACGGGACTCGGCGGGGACGCGCCGCAGCAGCCGGTCGCCGACGCCGGGGATGCGGGTCGTACGGGTGGACGCACCAGGCGTCGTACCGGGGGCCGTGCGTGCGGTCGCGCGGGTGCCGGGCATCGAGTCGCCGGTGGCCGAACCCACCTCCCCGGCACCACCGGACCCAGCGCCGCCGCACGCCGCCGTGACCGAGAGAAGCAACCCGCCGACCGCCGACGCCACCACCGCGCGCCGTCCACCGCTGATCTTCCGCATCGCTCCATGGTCGCATCACCGCGCGTAGCCGGTTCTGTACGCCGGAGCGGAAAACCTGTTGCCCCCGACCACGTGACGACGCGAACCTTTCACGGTTTGCTGCCGCAGTTCGCGGTCCCTTCCCACCCCCTGACACGAGCCACTGGGACGTCATGCAGATTCAAGACCTTCCGTATTCCGACCCGGGTGTGCCCGACGCACGCTCAGGGCACCGATTCCTGTGGTGGCTCTTCCGGAATCAGCTGGGAGGCCAGTTCAAGTCACTGGCATGGGGGCTGCTGCACTTCGTTTCCGTCTCCGCGCTGCCCTTCTGTGTCGGTCTCGCCGTCCAGGCCGTCATCGACGGATCCGGCCGCCGGCTCGCGCTGGCGGGCGGGCTGCTGGCGCTGTGCTGCGTCGGCAACGCCGTCGGCGAGACCTTCCTGCACCGCACCGCCGTCACCAACTGGATCACGGCTGCCGCCCGCGTCCAGCAGTTGCTGGCCCACAAGGCCGCTCATCTGGGTTCGGCACTGACCCGGCGGGTCGCGGCCGGCGAGGTCGTGGCCGTCTCCACCGGTGACGTCGAGAAGATCGGCTGGTTCGTCGAGGCCTGGTCCCGGTTCACCGCGGCGGCCGTCACCATCGTGCTGGTCTGTGTCGGCCTGGTGGTCTACCAGCCCGCGCTCGGCGCGATCGTCGCCGTGGGCCTGCCGGTGCTGGCGCTGGCCGTCCTGCCACTGCTGCCCCGGGCGACCCGCCGCGCCGACGTCCAGCGCGAGAAGGCCGGACGCGCCACCGAACTCGCCTCGGACACCGTCGCCGGACTGCGCGTCCTGCGCGGCATCGGCGGCGAGGAACTCTTCCTCGACCGCTACCGCCGCGCCTCCCAGGAGGTCCGCCACGCGGCCGTGCGCAGCGCCCGGATGTGGTCCCTGATCTCAGCGATCCAGGTGCTGCTGCCGGGGCTGCTGCTGATCGCGGTCGTCTGGAACGGCGTCCACCTGGCCCGCGAGGGCCGCATCGGTGTCGGCGAACTGGTCACCGTCTACAGCTCGGTGATGGTCCTCACCTATCCGTTGCGGCACTTCGAGGAGATCGCCATGGCGTACTCCTTCTCCCGCCCCTCGGCCACCCGGGCCGCGCACGTGCTGTCGCTGGAGCGGGCCACCGACACCGTCGGGTCCCGCGCCGCCGAGGCGCCCTCCGGCGACCTGTACGACCCGGCGACCGGTCTGCTCGCCCCCTCCGGGCGGCTCACCGCGGTGGTCTGCGGCGACCCGGACGCGGCGGGTCTCCTCGCCGAGCGGCTGGGCGGACACCCTTCGGAGGAGGGCACGTCCGTCCTGCTGGGCGGGGTGCCTCTCGACGAGCTCCCGCTCGGCTCCGCCCGCACGGCCGTCCTCGTCCAGGACAAGGACCCGGTACTGCTGTCCGGTTCGCTGCGCGAACTGCTCGACGTGCCCGCCTCGGGTGAGGTCGGTGCCGCGCAGGCGCTGGCCGCCGCGCAGTGCGGGGACGTCCTGACCGCCCTGGTCCAGGGGTCGCTCGGCGCCGACGACCCGATGGACGCCCGCATCACCGAACGCGGCCGTTCCCTGTCCGGCGGCCAGCGCCAGCGGCTCGCGCTGGCCCGGTCGCTGCTCACCGACCCGGAGGTGCTCGTCCTGGACGAGCCGACCTCCGCCGTCGACTCGCACACCGAGGCGCGGATCGCGGAGGGCCTGCGGGAACTGCGGGCGGGGCGCACAACCGTGCTGTTCACCTCCTCACCGCTGCTCCTGGACCGGGCCGACCGGGTCGTCCTGGTGCACGAGGGCGAGGTCGCGGCGGTCGGCCTGCACCGCGACCTCGTCCACAAGGAGCCCCGGTACCGGGCGGTCGTGACCCGCGAGACCGCCGAGGAAGCCACCGTGAACGGCACGCTCGACCAGCTCGACGCCATCGACGAACTGGAAGAACTGGAAGAAATCGAGGAGACCGCATGATCGGCGTGGCGCCACCGGCGTACGACCCGGCGGCCCCGACGACGGCGAACACGCTGCCCGTCGGCGCCACCGCGACCGTACGCGCCTACGTGGCCGAACTGTTCCAGCGGCACCGCCGTGCCCTCCTGCTCCTCATCACCGTCAACACGGTCTCCGTGCTCGCCTCGATGGCGGGCCCGTGGCTGTTGGGCGGGCTCGTGGAGCGGCTGTCCGACGGGGCGCGGGAGCTCCACCTCGGGCTCACCGCAACGCTGTTCCTGGTCGCCCTCGCCATCCAGGCCGTGTTCGTGCGCGAGGTGCGACTGCGCGGCTCGATGCTCGGCGAGCGGATGCTGGCCGACCTGCGCGAGGACTTCCTCGTACGGTCGGTCGGGCTGCCGCCGGGCGTCCTGGAGCGGGCCGGGACGGGCGATCTGCTGTCCCGGATCACGACGGACATCGACCGGCTCGGCAACGCCATGCGCGAGGCCGTGCCCCAGCTGGCGATCGGTGTGGTGTGGGCCGCCCTGCTGCTCGGCGGGCTGGTGATCACCGCGCCGCCGCTGGCCGCGGCGGTGCTGCTCGCCGTGCCGCTGCTGGTGGTCGGCTGCCGCTGGTACTTCCGGCGGGCGCCCTCCGCCTACCGCTCGGAGTCCGCCGGGTACGCCTCCGTGGCCGCCGCCCTCGCCGAGACCGTGGACGCCGGACGCACCGTCGAGGCACACCGGCTCGGCGACCGCCGCATCGAGCTGTCGGAGCGCCGGATCAAGGAGTGGACCGCCTGGGAGCGCTACACGCTGTGGCTGCGGTCGGTGCTCTTCCCGATCATCAACGTCACCCATGTGACCGTCCTCAGCTCCGTCCTGATGATCGGCGGTGTGTTCGTCCTCAAGGGCTGGATCGACGTCGGCCAGCTGACGACGGGCGCGCTGATCGCGCAGATGCTCGTCGATCCGGTGGGGCTCATCCTGCGCTGGTACGACGAGCTCCAGGTGGCCCAGGTGTCGCTGGCCCGTCTGGTCGGCGTGCGGGACATCGAGCCGGACGCCGGGGACGCCGCGGTGTCCCCGGACGGCCGTGACGTGCACGCGGACCGGGTGCACTTCGGGTACGTCGAGGGGGTGGACGTCCTGCGCAAGGTCTCCCTCGAAGTGGCGCCGGGCACCCGTCTGGCGCTGGTCGGCCCCTCGGGCGCGGGCAAGTCCACCCTGGGCAGGCTGCTCGCCGGTGTCTACGCGCCCCGGGACGGCCGGATCACGCTCGGCGGCGCCGAACTCTCCCGGATGCCGGCGGAACGGGTCCGCGAGCACGTGGCCCTCGTCAACCAGGAACACCACGTCTTCGTGGGGTCCCTGCGCGACAACCTCCTGCTCGCCCGGACGGACGCCCAGGACGCCGAGCTGTGGGCCGCGCTGGGCGCGGTCGACGCCGACGGCTGGGCCCGGGCGCTCGACGACGGTCTGGAGACCGAGGTCGGCTCGGGCGGTCTGGCGCTCACCCCGGCGCAGGCGCAGCAGATCGCGCTGGCCCGCCTGGTGCTCGCCGACCCGCACACGCTGGTCCTGGACGAGGCGACCTCCCTCCTCGACCCGCGCGCGGCCCGTCACCTGGAGCGCTCCCTGGCCCGCGTCCTCGACGGCCGCACGGTCGTCGCCATCGCCCACCGCCTGCACACCGCCCACGACGCGGACGTCATCGCCGTCGTCGAGAACGGTCGCATCAGCGAACTGGGCAGCCACGACGAGCTGGTCACCGCGGACGGCGCGTACGCGGCGCTGTGGCGGTCCTGGCACGGGTGACCGGACGCCTCGCGGGGGCTGGGACCGTAGCGCGGGCCGACGGGGTGGCAGGGCCGGGCCGCGAAGGTGCGGTGTGGGCGGGATGGCCCGGCCCTCCCGAACCGGGGTCTGTGTGGGGCGGTCGGCGCTGCACCGGCCAGGCACGGGCGGAGGCCGGTCGGGGGCGGCCCGGTGCGGGCCGTGCGGAGGCCGGTCGGCGGTGAGCGGAGGCGGTCCGGGGGCGAGATGCCTTCGGCCCGCCGTGTCCGTGGCGTTGCGCGGTTCCGAAAAGGGGTGGAAGGCTGGAAACCGGCACCGGCTCGGCGAGCACGCGCGGTGCACGCGGTGCGCCGACGCGCGCCGCGTGTGTCCCGTACGCCGGCGTCCGGCCGTCGACCGCGGGGAGGACGCGCCCGCCCTCACCACCTGGAGGTACCCGTGACCAGCGCCGACGGATGGGGCGACGACGTCTACCAGCCCGACGGATCGGAGATCCAGGACGACGCGGGGCTGCTCGACGCGGAGGACACCCTGGAGAACGACGGTGTCGGCGATCCCCTCGACCGGGGCTGGTCCCCTCCGGAGCGTCCCTGGGGGGTGGAGCACAGCGGGGTGACGGCCGCCGAGCGCCGCCAGGGCGAAACGCTGGACCAGCGGCTCTCGGAGGAGGTGCCCGACCTCGCCGCCTCCGAGGACGACGGCATCGGCGACTGCGAGGGCACCGACGGGGAACTCCGGGACAACGAGGTCGGCTCGGCCCGCTCCGGCCGCCTCGTGGCACCCGACGAAGGGGCGCACGAGGACGAGGAGAGCGCGCTGATCGCCACGGACGTGGGCATCGACGGCGCGGCCTCCTCGGCCGAGGAGGCCGCGATGCACATCGTCGACGAGGACGCCCTGTACGGCTGATCCCGCCGTGGAACCCGCCGGCCCCTCGACATCCGCCTCGGCCTCGATCAGCTCACCGACGCCGTACGAACCGCACAAGGAGCAGCGATGCAGCAGGACAAGCAGCCCGACTACCACGAGGTCGTCTTCCGCGACCGCGCCGCCGGATTCGCCTTCCTGACCCGGTCCACCGCGAGCAGCGACCGGACCATCGAGTGGGACGACGGCAAGACGTACCCGGTGGTGGACGTGGAGATCTCCTCGGAGAGCCACCCCTTCTACACCGGCAAGGCCCGCACCGTGGACACGGAAGGCCGCATCGCCCAGTTCGAACGGCGCTACGGCGCCGGAACGGACTGAGACCACCCCGGGCCGGGCTGCCCCGGACCAGGCAGCCCCGGTCCGGACGGCCGCGGCCCTCAGATGAAGTTGAGCGCCGCCGCGCAGCCCACTCCCCCGAGCAGCATGAACGCCGGCATCAGCACCTTCAGCTCGACCCAGCTGCCGGCCCGGAACCGCATGAACTTCGGCGGACCGATCGGGTACCAGCGCTTGCGGCCCACCGGGATCGGCCACAGGACCGGGCACCCGGAGACGGTCAGCGCGTCCCCGATGTCGTGGACCAGCGCGCCCAGCACGATGGGCAGCCCCAGCCACAGGTACTCCTGGCCCGGCGCCGCGAACAGCCAGTCGGAGCCGTTGCCCGTCTTGTCCAGGAAACCGGCGAGGATCCACGAGCTGGTCGCGGCCAGCAGCCAGACCAGGACGTCGGCGCTGGAACCCCGGGTCGCCCGCCACAGCAGGCCTTCGATGGCCAGCACCAGGTGCACGAAGAGGATCGCCAGCACCGCCCAGCGCCCGCCGGTGATCGCCGCCACCGAGGCGCCCGCGCCGATGAGCACGGCCCACAGCCAGGTGTGGGTGAGCGTCCGGTGCCCACCGGAGCGGCGCGGGTCGCCCTGCTTCTTGGTGGCCTTGTAGACCGCGTAGGAGAGTTTGTCGACGATCTCGCACAGTCCGCGGGAGATCGGCCCGAAGGACCGCGAGATCGTGGCCGCCTTGTGGTCCAGGTCCGGGGCGAGCGCCGCTCCGGCGCAGATCAGAGCCCCGACCAGGAGAACCGGCCACGGCATGGTGTGCCCGGCCGCGGCCGCCGCCGCGCCGACGCCCAGCCAGGCCGCGGCGCCCGAGAGCGAGTGTGCTGGTCCCATCATCGGCGTTGCCCGCCCCATTCCTCGTATGCCGCTGTCCAGTTGACCGGGTGCGCTGACACTCCGTCGGCGTCACAGCGTAGCGTTCGCGATCTTCGTACCCGCATCCGATTCCCCCATAGGGCAGGAGGGCAGGCAAGATGGGTGGGTGACCCTCATCGATCAGCTGCCGCCGACCGCCGACCCCGACGCCCTGTACGACGCTTTCGAGTCGTGGGCCCAGGAGCGCGGTCTCACGCTCTACCCGCACCAGGAGGAGGCGCTGATCGAGGCGGTCTCGGGTGCGAACGTGATCGTGTCGACGCCCACCGGCTCCGGCAAGAGCATGATCGCGGCGGGCGCCCACTTCGCGGCGCTGGCCCGTGACCAGGTCACCTTCTACACCGCTCCGATCAAGGCGCTCGTCTCGGAGAAGTTCTTCGAGCTGTGCAAGATGTTCGGCACCGAGAACGTCGGCATGCTGACCGGCGACGCGTCCGTCAACGCCGACGCTCCCGTCATCTGCTGCACCGCCGAGGTGCTCGCCTCGATCGCGCTGCGCGACGGCAAGCACGCGGACGTCGGCCAGGTGGTGATGGACGAGTTCCACTTCTACGCGGAGACGGACCGCGGCTGGGCCTGGCAGATCCCGATCCTGGAACTGCCCCAGGCGCAGTTCATCCTGATGTCGGCGACGCTCGGTGACGTCGCGATGTTCGAGAAGGACCTCACCCGCCGCACCGGCCGGCCGACGTCGGTGGTCCGCTCGGCGACCCGTCCGGTGCCGCTCTCCTACGAGTACCGACTCACTCCGCTCACGGAGACGCTGACCGAGCTGCTGGAGACCAAACAGGCGCCGGTCTACATCGTGCACTTCACACAGGCGCAGGCCGTCGAGCGGGCGCAGGCGCTGATGAGCATCAACATGTGCACGCGTGAGGAGAAGGACCAGATCGCCGCGCTGATCGGCAACTTCCGCTTCACCACCAAGTTCGGCCGCAACCTCTCCCGCTACGTGCGGCACGGCATCGGTGTCCACCACGCCGGCATGCTGCCCAAGTACCGGCGTCTCGTGGAGAAGCTCGCCCAGGCCGGGCTGCTGAAGGTCATCTGCGGTACGGACACCCTCGGCGTGGGCGTCAACGTGCCCATCAGGACCGTGCTGTTCACCGCGCTGGCCAAGTACGACGGCATCCGAGTGCGCACGCTGCGCGCGCGTGAGTTCCACCAGATCGCCGGGCGCGCCGGCCGGGCGGGCTTCGACACGGCGGGCCTGGTCGTGGCGCAGGCTCCCGAGCACGTGGTGGAGAACGAGAAGGCGCTGAACAAGGCGGGCGACGACCCGAAGAAGCGCCGGAAGGTCGTGCGCAAGAAGGCGCCCGAGGGGTTCGTCGGGTGGTCGGACACCACCTTCGAGAAGCTCATCGGCTCCGAGCCGGAGCCGTTGACGTCCCGGTTCCGGGTCACGCACACCATGCTGCTGTCGGTGATCGCCCGGCCGGGCAACGCCTTCGAGGCGATGCGGCACCTCCTGGAGGACAACCACGAGCCGCGCAAGCAGCAGATCCGGCACATCCGGCGGGCGATCGCCATCTACCGGTCGCTCCTGGACGGCGGCATCGTCGAGAAGCTCGACCAGCCGGACGCCGAGGGCCGCATCGTCCGTCTGACGGTGGACCTGCAGCAGGACTTCGCGCTCAACCAGCCGCTGTCCACCTTCGCCCTCGCCGCGTTCGAACTCCTCGACCCCGAGTCGCCGTCCTACGCCCTGGACATGGTCTCTGTCGTCGAGTCCACGCTCGACGACCCGCGGCAGATCCTCGCCGCCCAGCAGAACAAGGCGCGCGGCGAGGCGGTGGCCGCGATGAAGGCGGACGGCGTCGAGTACGAGGAGCGCATGGAGCGACTCCAGGACGTCACGTACCCGAAGCCCCTTGAGGAGCTGCTCTTCCACGCGTACGACACGTACCGCAAGAGCCATCCGTGGGTGGGCGACCACCCGCTGTCCCCGAAGTCCATCATCCGTGACATGTACGAACGGGCGATGTCCTTCACGGAGTTGGTGTCCCACTACGATCTGGCCCGCACCGAGGGCATTGTGCTGCGCTACCTCGCGAGCGCCTACAAGGCCCTTGACCACACCGTCCCCGACGACCTCAAGTCCGAGGATCTCCAGGACCTGATCGAGTGGCTCGGCGAGATGGTGCGCCAGGTGGACTCCAGTCTGCTGGACGAGTGGGAGCAGCTCGCCAACCCGGAGGAGATGACCGCCGAGGAGGCCCAGGAGAAGGCCGACCAGGTCAAGCCGGTGACGGCGAACGCCCGCGCCTTCCGTGTCCTGGTCCGCAACGCCCTGTTCCGGCGCGTCGAACTGGCCGCCCTCGACCAGGTGGCGGAGCTGGGCGAGTTGGACGCCGAGGCCGGCTGGGACGCCGACGCCTGGGGCGAGGCGATGGACAAGTACTGGGACGAGTACGACGACCTCGGCACCGGTCCCGACGCCCGCGGCCCCAAGCTGCTGATGATCGAGGAGGAGCCGGAGAACGGTCTGTGGCGCGTCCGTCAGATCTTCGACGACCCGAACGACGATCACGACTGGGGCATCAGCGCGGAGGTCGACCTGGTGGGATCCGACGCCGAGGGCCGTGCGATCGTGCGTGTCACCGACGTCGGCCAGCTGTGAGTACAGGAGAGACCCACTGATGACGAACCCGGCCGAGAAGCTGGTCGACCTGCTCGACCTGGAGCAGATCGAGGTCAACATCTTCCGCGGGCTCAGCCCCAACGAATCCCTCCAGCGGGTCTTCGGCGGCCAGGTGGCCGGCCAGGCGCTGGTCGCCGCCGGCCGCACCACGGAGGGTGACCGCCCGGTGCACTCGCTGCACGCGTACTTCCTGCGTCCCGGGCGGCCGGGTGTGCCGATCGTGTACCAGGTCGAACGGGTGCGGGACGGTCGGTCGTTCACGACCCGCCGGGTCACCGGTGTGCAGCAGGGCCGCACGATCTTCAATCTCACCGCCTCCTTCCACAAGCCTGAGCAGGGGAGTTTCGAGCACCAGTTGCCGCCGGCCCGCAAGGTGCCGCCCCCGGAGTCCCTGCCGACGGTCACGGAGGAGATCCGGGAGCATCTGGGCTCGCTGCCGGAGCAGTTGGAGCGCATGGCACGCCGTCAGCCCTTCGACATCCGTTACGTGGACCGGCTGCGCTGGACCACCGAGGAGGTCAAGGACGCCGAGCCGCGCAGCGCGGTCTGGATGCGCGCGGTCGGGCCGCTCGGCGACGACCCGCTCGTGCACACCTGCGCGCTGACCTACGCCAGCGACATGACGCTCCTGGACGCCGTCCGTATCCCGGTCGAACCCCTGTGGGGTCCGCGGGGGTTCGACATGGCGTCGCTGGACCACGCCATGTGGTTCCACCGGCCGTTCCGCGCGGACGAGTGGTTCCTGTACGACCAGGAGTCGCCGATCGCGACGGGGGGACGTGGTCTGGCCCGCGGCCGGATCTACGACCTGGAGGGACGGATGCTCGTGTCCGTCGTCCAGGAGGGGTTGTTCAGAGCCCTGTAGGCCGGTTCGACGCGGGGCTCTGCGGGCCGCCGGCCCGGGGCCCCGACGAGCGGGGGTTGCCGCGCCGCAGCCAGCCCAGCAGTTTTCGGGGCGGCCCCGGGCGGTCGGGCCCGGGGGTGCCGTGCCGCGCTGTCACGGGAGCCGGTTTCGCCACGGCGGCGGATGTGGCCGCGGGGGCCGATCCGGAGGTGGGGCGCGGTGCGGGCCGGTGTTCCCGTGCCTCCCGCAGCACTCGGGCCAGGTCGGCCCTCAGCCAGCCGATCTCGTCCGGGTGGTCCGCCCTCATGATCTTCTCCGCGAGGTGCGCGGCGGGCGAGCCCGGTGCGCCGTGGGTGGGCGGTCCCGGCCGGAAGCGATTGAGGTGGGAGCGCTCGTAGGGGTCGGTGACGATCTCCGCGACCTGAAGGGGGTCGAGGAACGCGGCCACGGCTCCGGCCTCCTCCCACGCGTCACCGGCCTGGCGGAGCAGGAATCCCAGTTGGCGTCCGCGCCAGTTGCGCGCGCGCAGATCCAGTCCGGCGTCCAGTTGGCCGCGCAGCCCCTCGGGCATCCGGGCCTTCAACAGCCGGGCGTTCTTCTCGTCGGCCGCGAACTGCCGTAGTTCCTCGGCCAGGTACTGCCAGACCACAGTCCGGTAGCGGTTCAGGTAGAAGGTGACCGGCACCACCAGGCCCAGGCGCGCCAGGCGCGTGAACCGGGCCAGGGGCACCTCCATGACGGCCGCCCCCTCGGTGGCGCCCACGGCCTTCACGCGCTCCCGCAGGGACTCGGGGAAGCCTTCGAGGGCACGGAGCCGGTCGATCTCGGAGCAGGTGACGCGACGGCCTCCGCCCCCTTCGTCGGGCACGGTCCGGATGTGTCCGAGGTGCATGCCGAGGTCGAATTCGCCTCGCCTGAGCCCCAGTTCCCGTGCGGCGCGGCTCGGTGCGCAGGAGGGGCGGTGTGCTGTGCCGATGGTGTCGACGGACATGGTCGATCTCCCCCGTGGAGTCGGTCGCTCACGCTGTGTGCGTTCGCCGTGACAAAAACCGTAGCCGGTCCGGCGGACATCGCGACGAGCCTGTGGATAACTCCACGGGGCATGACGAAGACGCAGGTCAGTCGTCTGTCGTCGGGCTTCGCTCGGGATGTCGGACGTCCACTCCGAGGTGCTCGCCGACCCGGTTGACGAGCAGGGTCATCTCGTAGGCGATCTGGCCGATGTCGGCCTCGGCGCCGCTGAGCACGCACAGGCAGCTGCCGGTGCCCGCCGCGGTGACGAAGAGCACCGCGTCGTCGAACTCGACCATCGTCTGGCGCACCCGGCCCGCGCCGAAGTGCCGTCCCGAGCCCTTGGCCAGGCTGTGCAGTCCGGAGGAGACGGCGGCCAGGTGCTCGGCGTCCTCACGGCGAAGTCCCGTGCTCGCCCCGGTCACCAGCCCGTCGTTGGAGAGGACCAGGGCGTGCCGCACGTGTTCGACGCGCTCGGTCAGGTCGTCCAGCAGCCAGCCAAGTCCCTGGTTCTGCGCCATGTTTCCCGTCTCCCCGTGTGACGTCTCCTCCGCCCCGGAGGATCTCCCCCGCAAGCCTTACCCACCGCTGTCGCCCGGGCAAGGAAGATGGGGGCATGGCAGAGAAGATGACCGAAGCAGAATGGCGGGAGTTCGTCTCGTACGGCACCCGCACCGGCAAGCTGTCCACCGTGCGGGCCGACGGGAGCCCGCACCTGACACCGATCTGGTTCCTGCTCGATGGCGACGAGATCGTGTTCAACACCGCCAAGACCAGCGTGAAGGGCCGCAACCTGGCCCGGGACGGCCGGGTCGCCCTGTGTGTGGACGACGACCGGCCGCCTTTCGACTTCGTGGTGATCCAGGGTCGCGCCCGGCTCGTGGAGAACCTCGACGAGGTCGGGCACTGGGCGGCCCGGATCGGGGCGCGCTACATGGGCGAGGAGCGGGCGGCGGAGTTCGGGGCCCGCAACGGCGTACCGGGCGAGCTCCTGGTCCGCGTCTCGATCGACAAGGTCCTCGCCCAGCGGGCCGTCGCCGACTGATCCGGGCGACCGGGTCAGCTCACCGAGTCGAGCAGCCGGGCGGTGTGCATCCGCCCGGCGTACTCGACGAGCCGGATCAGCACCTCCTTTCCCGAGTCGCGGTCACGGGCGTCGCAGAGCACCACGGGTGTGCCCCGGTCGAGGTCGAGGGCGCGTGAGACGTCCTGGGCGCCGTAGGACCGGGCGCCCGTGAAGCAGTTGACGGCCACCACGAACGGGATGTGCCGGTGCTCGAAGTAGTCCACGGCGGGGAAGCAGTCCTCCAGTCGGCGGGTGTCGGCGAGGACCACGGCCCCCAGGGCACCCTGCGACAGTTCGTCCCACAGGAACCAGAAGCGGTCCTGGCCCGGCGTTCCGAACAGGTACAGGGACAGACCGGAGCGGATGGTGATGCGGCCGAAGTCCATGGCGACGGTCGTGGTGACCTTCTGGTCCACGCCGTCGGTGTCGTCGACCAGCTGGCCGACCTCACTGAGCAGTTCCTCGGTGCGCAGCGGCCTGATCTCGCTGACCGCGCCCACCAGGGTCGTCTTGCCCACGCCGAACCCGCCGGCGACCAGTATCTTCAGCGCCAGCGCGGTTGTTTCGCCGTCCTGGACGTCGGAGTCATCGGAGACCATCGATCACTTCTCTCGGGAGTGCCATGTCGGCGCGGTGCCGGTCCGGGTGGTTCTCGTCGTTCGTCTACAGCGCTCTCAGTCCCTCGATCACCTCGCGCAGAATGCGCTCGTCGGGCAGCTGCGCGGGCGGTACCGGGCGGCTGACGGTGACACAGCCGAGTTCCAGCAGGTCACCGAGGAGCACCCTGACCACTCCCACGGGCAGGTCGGCGTCCGCGGAGAGTTCCGCGACCGACTGGGTCTCCGGGCGGCACAGGTCGATCAGGGCCCGGTGTTCGGGGCCCAGCGCGGTGTCGTCGTCGACGCCGGGCGCGGCCGCGTCCAGCGTCACCAGGGCGATCAGGTCGAATCGCACTCCGGTAGGGCCGGGTTTGGTGCGTCCGCCCGTCATGGCGTACGGCCGGACGAGCGGTCCGGCCTCGCCGTCGTACCACTGGCTGCCCTGCTCCCGCGCAGCGTCCGTCATGTCCTCGGTCATGTGTATGGACCCGTCTTCTCGCCTCAGCCGGCGGCGGGGGGCCGCGCGCCGACACGTGTCGGCGTGTACAGGTGCTCGCCGACGCGCTTGACCAGTCGTGCCATCTCGTAGGCGACCAGGCCGATGTCCGCGGTCACGGCGGTGAGGACGGCGAGACAGGAGCCGTCGCCCGCGGCGGCCACGAACAGGAAGCCCTCGTCCATCTCCACCATGGTCTGGCGTACGCCTCCGGCGCCGAAGTGCCGGCCCGTGCCCTTGGCCAGGCTGTGGAAGCCGGAGGCGACGGCGGCGAGGTGTTCGGCGTCCTCACGGCGCAGGTCGGTCGACGCGCCCACGGCGAGCCCGTCGTTGGACAGCACCACGGCGTGCCGTACCTCGCTCACGCGTACGACCAGGTCGTCCAGCAGCCAGTCGAGTTCGCCGGACCGCTGGGCGGCTCTCATGCTCGGGTCCTGGATCATTGGGGATCTCCTTCGCTGCTGTGGCCGCCCGCCGGGGAATCCGGGACGGCACCGCGACCGGGTTGCCTGCCGCCGCCGCGGGTCCAGCCTTCGCGGTAGGCCGCCATACGGTCCCTGACGACTTCGGGTGTGCGTCGGTCGTCGCTCGGGGCCGGGAACTCCTGTGCCGGCTCCTCCGCACGTCGCTCACGCAGTTGGGGGGCGAGATGCGCCTGCCGGACCCGGCGTGGAAGGTCGTCCGAGTCCTCGGGGACGTCGTCCACGGGACGGTGCAGACGCAGGGCGGTGACCCCGGGAGGTGGCCCTCCGGTCGTGACCCGCGCCGAAGCCGAGGCCGAGGCCGGAGCCGAGGCGGGTGCCCGTGCGGGTGTGGGGGCCGGGGCGGGCGCGGGTGCGGGCACGGGTGCCACCAGTGCGGGGCGGTCCGCCGGTGCCGGGACGGACTCCTGGTGCTGGGCGACGGCGGCCACGCGCGCGTACTCGTGTTCCGCGGGTCGCTCCGCTTCCTCCACCCGGCGGGGGGAACGTTCCGTCGCACCGGCGTGGAGCAGGGCTGTGGGCAGCAGGACGACCGTGGTGGTCCCGCCGTAGGGGGAGGTGCGCAGGTGGACCTTGATGCCGTGCCGGGCCGCGAGCCTGCTGACCACGAAGAGGCCCAGTCGGTCGCTGTCGAACAGGTCGAGCGCCTCGGACTGTTCGATGCGCCGGTTGGCCTCGGCGAGGCTCTCCTTGCCCATGCCCAGACCCCGGTCCTCGACCTCCACGGCGTAGCCGTTGCCGACGGGTTCGCCGGTGACACGCACGCGCGTGTGGGGCGGTGAGAACTGGGCCGCGTTCTCGATGATCTCGGCGAGGAGGTGGGTGAGGTCGGCGACGGCCCCGCCGACGACGGCCGCGTCGGGGAGTTGTCGTACCTCCACGCGCGCGTAGTCCTCGACTTCGGAGACGGCCGCGCGGACCACGTTCGTCAGGGAGACCGGCATGCGCCAGGCGCGGCCGGGTGCGGCACCGGAGAGGATGATCAGGCTCTCGGCGTGGCGCCGCATGCGGGTGGTGAGGTGGTCGAGCCTGAAGAGGTCGCTGAGTTCGTTGGGGTCCTCGGAGCGGCGTTCCATGCTGTCGAGGAGACTCAGCTGCCGGTGGACGAGAACCTGGCTGCGGCGGGCGAGGTTGACGAAGACCCCGGAGATGCCGCTGGCGAGTTCGGCGCGTTCGACGGCGGCGCGCAGCGCGGCGCGGTGCACGGTGCCCAGCGCCTCGGCGACCTGGCCGGCCTCGTCCTCCGCGGGTGGTCCGGGCGGGGCCTCGGAGTGGACGTCGATCTCCTCGCCCGCGCGCAGCTTCCGCATGGCCTCGGGGAGTTTGCGGCGGGCGATCTCCAGGGCGTCGTTGCGCAGACTCACCAGTTCGACGACGAGGCCGCGTCCGATGCGCACGGAGATGACGAGTGAGGACGCGACGGCGACGAGTCCGAGGAGTACGGCGGCACCGGCGGGGGTGAGCAGGCCGCGGGTGAACGGGTCGGCCCGGTCGGCGACACCGCGCCCCGTGTCCTCCTCGATGGCCCGCATGCCGTTCTGCACGCGCGCGTGTGCCTCGGTCCAGGGGACTTCCGGTGCCGCCCGGATCGCGCGGGCGCCTGCGCCGACGGCGAGGATCCTGTCCTCGGTGGCACCCACGGTCGTGTAGGCGCCGCCGTCCGCGAGGCGCTGCCAGGCGGCGCGTTCGGAACCGCGCAGGTCGGCGACCGCGGACTCAGTGAGGGCGCGACGGGTGTCGACGGCTCCGGTGAACAGCCGCAACCGCTCCCCCGAGAGACCGCCGGCCAGCCGCGCGCTGCCCAGGACGACGTCCTCCTGGGCCAGTGCCTCGGCGGCGCGGGAGAACTCCAGCAGCACGCGTGCGTCGGAGCCGAGTTCGGCGTCCTGGATGCCGGTGAGGGCGCCCCCCACCGCGAAGGCGCTCCCGATGGTCTTCGTGTACCGGCCGTAGGTCTCGTCCCAGCCCGCGCGGCGGTCGAGCACGGCCGCGCGCACGGAACGCAGTTGTTCGGTGCCGGTGACGAACGCTTCGAGCCGCTGCGCCACGCCTGCGGGCAACTCCTCGCTGTCGGCGATGGTGTTGGCGTCCCCGAGGCGCAGTCCGGCCACCGCGCGGTCCGTGCGCTGCGTGATCCTCTTCAGGTCGCCGCCCTGTCCGGCCGCCGGGTCGGTGGCGTAGCGGACGGCGGCGGCCCGCTCGGTCTGCAGCGCGGCCACGGCCGCCGCGAGCGGGGTCCGGATCCCGGAGTCCACACGCTGCAACTGCCGCAGCCGGGCGACGTCCTGGGCGGTGGTGACGGTGGCGTACGCCCACAGGGCGAGCAGGGACACCACGGGCACCATGAGCAGGCAGACGATCTTGGCGCGGACCGTCCGCGGGCGCATCAGCCAGCGCCCCTCGCGCGCGGGTGCTTCGTCCGGTGTCGCGCCCACGGGATCCTCCGGGCCTTCTTCGGCCGGGGGTCCGGCGTGTGCGCGGCGTCCGCGCACGGGGGTCTGGTGCGGCGTCTCGGCGCCGGCTGTGGGGGTCCTACGCGGTGTACGCATGGCCTCCTCGCTCGAATGTGGTGTTCGGGGCGTGCCGTCAGTGGGCCGTGCTCTCGATCGGCTGCTGGGCCGAGGCGGATGCCCGGCGCTCCCCGGTCGTCGGCGACAGTGCGACGAAGGCCGAGGTCAGGAAGAGGTAGGACCCGAGTCCGACGGCGAGCGGGAAGATGAACTGCATCGCCGTGGCCCCGGGCAGGACCGCCCCGGAGGGCGCGACGTTCACGTCCACCGCGAACATCCCGGTGTAGTGCATGCTGCTCACGGCCGCCCCCATGATCAGGGAGGCGAGCGTGACGGCGACGGGTGACTTGATGTTGAGGGCCGCCCACAGGGCCGCTGTCGCCGCGACCACGGCGATCAGGACGGAGAGTCCGACGAGCACCGGGTCGTAGGTGACGTCGCCGTGCAGCCGTACCGCCGCCATGCCGAGGTAGTGCATGCTCGCGACGCCGAGCCCGGTGGTGAGTCCGCCGAGGAAGAGCGCGCGGGTGCGGTCCCGGCTGTAGCCGACGGCGAAGACGCCGGCGCAGACGACGATCATGGCGACGAGGAGGCTCGCGATGGTGAGCGGCACGTCGTAGCGGATGTCGGTGCCGCTGACGCTGAACCCGAGCATGGCCACGAAGTGCATGGTCCAGATGCCGGTGCCGATCGCGGAGGCCGCGGTGACGAGCCAGTTGCGGCGTGAGCGCCCGGTGGCGCCGAGCGCGCGAACGGTGCAGCGCAACCCGAGCGCGGCGCCGATGCAGGCCATCACATATGACAGCGCGGGGGTCAGCCACCCCAGGGCGGCGTGGTCCATGTGTCCCATGGCTCCGGGACGCTAGTCCGGGCAGGGGCATACAAAGGGAGCGCATTTCGAAAGGTGTTGCAATATGGCGCAGAGAGGCACCGGAACGATCGCGTCATGCTCGAACGTGTGCGCCGGAGCGTCATCCCTGTCGGTGAGGGATCATGCGGAACATGAGCGACGACCACACACATGTCCAGGAGTTCTTCGGCGCCCGCGCCGCCGACTGGGACAGCCGCTTCCCGGACGACGGGCCCGCCTACGCCGCCGCGGTCGCGGATCTCGGGCTGCGTGCGGGGGACCGGGTGCTCGACGCGGGCTGCGGCACCGGACGGGCCCTGACGCCACTGCGCGAGGCCGTGGGGCCCTCGGGAGTGGTCGTCGGGGCGGATCTGACCCGCGCCATGCTGGAGGCCGCCGTACGGGCCGGACGGGGCCGGGACGGGTGGTTGCTGCTCACCGACGTGACCACGCTGCCGCTGCGTTCGCGGTCGCTGGACGCGGTGTTCGGCGCGGGTCTCGTCTCGCACCTGCCCCGTCCCGCCGAGAACCTGCGGGAGTTGGCGCGGGTGGTCCGCCCCGGCGGCGCGCTGGCCCTGTTCCACCCGATCGGCAGAGCGGCGCTCGCGGCCCGCCAGGGCCGGCGGCTCACCCCGGAGGATCTGCGCGCGGAGTCCAACCTCCGCCCCCTGCTGGCGGGTTCCGGGTGGCGCATGACCTCGTACGTCGACCGGGACGACCGCTTCCTGGCGCTGGCCGTCCGCGAGGACTGACCGGAAGCACCTCGCCGGTGGCTCCGCGGGGCGTCAGGCCTGTCCGGCGACCGCCGCCACGAACGCGTCGGCGTTGTCGAACATGATGTTGTGCCCGGCGCCGGGCACGGTCACCACGCGTACTCCCGCGGCTTCCAGGTCCTTCCTCCCGTCGAGTTCACCGCTGAACTCCCCTTGCAGGTAGACGCGGTCGACGGTCAGCCCTTCGAGGATCGTGCGCATGACGGGCTCCGATCCGCGCCGCAGTCCGACGGCGGTGCGGTGCAGGGCGCGCGGGTCGGTCAGGCGCATCGTCGCCGCCCACAGGGGGCCCACCGCGTCCAGCACGCGCGCGTACCCGCCGTCGACGAACGCCTCCTCCTCGTAGGAGGCGATGCCGCTGCTGCCGGCCGAGGGCGGCGGGAAGGCGTCGAGGTTGGCCTCCGTGAGGACCAGCCGGGAGACCAGGTCGGGCCGTCGGTGCGCCAGCACGACGGCGACCGCGCCACCCATGCTGTGCGCGACGAGCTCTCCACCGGCCACGCCCGCCGCGTCCAGTGCCGCCGCCAGGGCACCGGCGTGATCCTCCAGCGTGTATCCGAAATCGCCGGGACGGTCACTGATGCCGTGCCCCGGCAGGTCCACGAACAGGCTGCGCCGGCCCGTGAGTTCGGGCCGCGACGCGATGTGCGCGTGATAGACCGCCGAGACCGAGCCCAGCCCGTGCAGGTACACGCGCGCGGGCCCCTCCCCCGGGGTCTCCGTCCACCGGACGCAGCTCCCCCTGCCGTCGAACTCGGTCTGCTTCATGAGCCCCTCTTCCCTCTCCTTCTCCTTCTCCTTCGGAAGAACCGCTGGTTCACGGTGCTCGTCTTCCTCCGGCACCCCGTCGACGCCGACGCGCCGACGACCGTACCGTGACGCGGGCCGGCCTTCCCGGAGGAGCCCGCGCGCTTCTCCTACGAGGGCGCCCGTCCGCCGCGCGCCGAGGAGTGGGACGACCCTTCCGGCGCGGACGGCAGACCATCGCCCGAGCCACGCCCCGGGCCGAACTCACCTGGCCGCGCGACGCCCTCGGCTCACTCGCCGGGGGTGACCTCCGACGGGCCGGTGCGGCGCACGGGGCAGCCCCGCACTCCTTGCACCGGGCGGGTGCCCAGGTCGTCCAGCCGGTAGCCGTCCGGATATCCCTTGACCTCCCGGTTGTGGCGCGCGTGGTGCGGCGCGCTCCGGGGCGGCAGCAGTCTGACGGCCCGTCCGCGCAGCCGGACCGCGCCGCGCACGACCGCGCGGGTCGCGGCGCTCGGAGACGGGTAGCGGAACGCCTTCCGGAGCGGTTCGTCGAGCAGGGCGATCGTCGTGGCGCGCAGGAGGGGTGCGAGAGGGCTCGGATACCAGGAGGCCATCAGGTCGAGCGTGGCGTCCGAGACCTGTCGCGCCCGTGCGTCCCAGGCGAAATGGGCCTTCTCGTAGGCGTCGAGACATGCCTCGAACTCCTCGTAGGTCTCCGGTACGTCCCGGATCCCCATGTGCCGCCCCAGCGTGCGGTGGTGCACGGCGGAGGCGACGATCTCGTGCCGCGACAGCCGCCGCCAGCCGTAGGCGTCGATCCAGCGTTTGGGCATCACGACGAACGTGCAGAGCACGTACCGCATCTCGTCGTTGCCGATGTCGTAGCTGCGGTGCATCTCGTTGATGCGGCGGATCGCCGTACGGCCCTCCGCGCTGCCGAAACCGTGCTCGACCACGGCGTCGAGCAGCAGCGCCGTGTCGTCGTACCGCTTCTGCGTCCGGTCCGTGAGCTCCGCCGTCTCCGCCAGCAGCCGGCCGATGCCCGGCACGGCGTAGGTCCGGTACAGGGCCAGCTCCAGGGCGCGGGTGACGTCCCAGGGGAACTCGTAGGCCACGGTGAGCCGGTAGATCTCGGTGGCCTCCTTCTCCGGATGCATCGTCCGGATCCGTGCGAGCCTCTCGAAACGCTTCACCTCGCCGTCCCCCTTCTGCCGCCGAAGCTCCAACTCTAGTTTGGGTAGGGGTAGATGAACGATCAGTCACAGCAATCACACGGGGAAAAGTGGTCAACATGTTCGGCAGGGTCCGCAAGTTCTGTGCCAGATTCGTCAACCTTTCGCGCGCCGGGACGGAGACCGCCCGGGACACCCGCTCGCACAACCTGTTCGAGGCCGCCGCCGCGTATGTGTCGGCGTGCGCGGAGGACGACCAGGAGGGGATCGACGAGGCCGCCGGCTGGGTGTCGCCGGAGGCCCTGTCGTTCGGGGTGAACGAGCTGGCCTGTCGGGCCGTCATCGCCCTCGCCCGGGAGCGCGACGAGCAGCCCGGGACGGTGGCCCGGGCCCTTCTGGGGCTTCCGGCGGCCTGACGCAGGGGCCTCCGGTGGTCGTTTCGCCCCGTCCGGGTCGGAAACTGCAGCTCCGGGTGTGCCGGGGAGTCGTGACAAGCGCCTTCCGGGCGCACTAGGGTGCGCGCCGATGGACGAACCGATGGGGAGGCTGGGATGGCCGGGACGGACGAGGGCACCGTCGCCGCCGCGGACGACGCGCTCTATGTGCTGACGGCGGTGCTGCTGACGCCGGCGAAGTTCCCGAGCGTGCTGGGCGACGACTATCCGGAGGCCTGTGCGGCGCTCGGTCTGGCACCGCTGGCCGACGGGTACGGGCTGGTGCTCGGACAGGACGGCGAGGGTGCCCGGTGGACGGTCGCCATCGACGACGTGTCGCTGGTCGCCGTCGCCATCGCGTCCTGGGACTGCGGCATGGAGTACGACCTGTCACCCGACGAGCGCACGGTCGTCGCCGCGCTTCCCGGCTGGCCGCTTGCGGTCGCCGTCGCGGCTCCCGGCGTGCCCGCGCCGCACGATCCGGACCCCGACGTCACGGACCACCACCCCCCGTTGGCACCGCCGGACACCACCGTCTGGGGGGCGGCCCAACGGCGGCTGGGCGCCGACGAGATCGCGCTCCAGTGGGCGATGTGGCGCGAGCAGATCGACGACGCGGCCTTCCCTAGCCCGAACGGCGAGACCTCGGAGACGACAGACCCAGAAACGACGGACGAGGGCGGGGCGGTCGAGGCCGTCGAGGCCGTCGAGGCCCCCGACCGCGCGGAGGAAGCCGAGAAGGACGAGAGCAAGGGGCACGGCGGCATCCGGCGTGTCCTGGCGGAGGCCCGCGCCTACGTGGACGCACCGCCGCCGCTCGGGCGGGTGCGGTCGTCCTTCGCCCCGGGAGACGCGCGGACCCTGCGGGCCGACGGGCCCGGCTGGTCACTCGTGGCCAGGACCGACGACATCGCGTTCGTCCTGCTGGACGACGAGCCGGGTGAGGTCCTGCCGGTGGGCCGGGGCCCGGAGCTGCCGGGTCTGCTGGAAGCACTCGACAAGATGGCCGTACGCCCCCTCTGAGTCCGTCGGGACGGCGACGCGCGCTCCGGCCCCGCCGACGGCGCCACCGGACCTCCCGCCGCACCGGACACCCGCCGCCACGCGGGCCGTGCCGTCGGCAGGCCCGCGTGCGGTCATCCGGCCGGCCCCTGGACACCGCGGGACGCGGTCGGCTGTCGCGCACCGGATGATCTGCCGGGTCTGCCCGGCGGGGCGTCAGCGGCCGAGCTCCTTGCGGCCGACACGGCGCAGCCTGCGTCGCTGCGACGGGTCCAGCGCGAGGTACGCGGCGGCCGGGACTCCCAGGACGATCAGGAGCGCGGCCCACCAGGGCAGCCAGATCCACAGGATGAGCCCGACCGCCACACCTCCTGCGGCGATCTTGGCTTGCTTCGACATGTGTGTCGCCTCCTCCGCGGCCAGTGCCGCTCTCTGTCCAGAAAAACGGGTCCGCGCCTCCCACAGTTCCGGATCCCGACCCTGAGACGCCCCTGAGACGTCCCCGATGTGTCCCTGGTCCGGGCGCAGGGGCTCCCCCACCTCGTGCAGGTGGCGCAGGGCCTGTCGGTAGGAGTCGACGAGCCCGGTCTCCGCATAGGGGATACCCAACTCCTGACAGTGTGCGCGCACCAGTGGCCGGGCAAGCCCGAGATGGGGGCGCGGCATGCTCGGGAAGAGGTGGTGCTCGATCTGGTGGTTGAGTCCGCCGAGGAACCAGTCGGTCACCGGCCCGCCGCGGACGTTGCGCGAGGTGAGTACCTGCCGGCGCAGATGGCCCCACGGCTCACCGCCCGGGTCCGGCATCTCCATGCCCTTGTGGTTGGGCGCGAAGGACAGCCCCAGGTGCAGGCCGAGCAGCGCCTGGTGGAGGGCCGCGAACGCGAGCGCCTTGCCGGGGGACATGGAGATCAGCAGCAGCGACGCGTACCCGATGACATGGGTCACGAGCAGCGCGGCCTCCACGGACCGCTCCGCGGGCGACTGGCGGCGCAGGTCCCGGAATGCCTGGATCTTCAGGGCCACGCCTTCGAGGAGGGTGAGCGGGAAGAACAGCCAGGCCTGGTTGCGGGTGAGCCAGCGTCTGAAGCCCGTCCGGACCGCCGCCTGCCCGCCGGTGAAGACGAGGACGTCGGCGACGACGTCGGGGTCCTTGTCGATGTGGTTGGGGTGGGCGTGGTGGCGGTTGTGCTTGCGGTTCCACCAGGAGTAGCTCATTCCCAACAGCAGGTTGGCATGGACCAGGCCGATGAGCCGGGAGGCCGCCTTGTCGCCGGTGATCTGTGCGTGACCGGCGTCGTGGCCTATGAAGGCCGTGCGCGCCGAGAACACCGCGAGCGGCGGCGCGAGAAGCAGTACCCACCAGGAGCCACCGGTGAGGGTGATGCCGGTGATGACACCGATGAGAGCCAGCGCGTTGAGGGCGATGACCCGCGCGTACCAGCCGTGACGGCGTTCCAGGAGGCCCCGGCTTCTGACGGTGCGCAGGAGGGGGTGAACTCGCTGCCTCCCGAGGAGGAGGCGGGCGGTCCCCCGGGATCGGCGTCGACGGTGACGGTTGGGGTCATGTCCGGACTCCGGGCTCTCTCAAGAAACAGGCTGACCTGAGAGAACGTACGGAACCGTGACCCGCGGCGACCATGAGGCGACCCCCCGTGTACGCCCTGGGGCCGACACCGCACGAGCAGGGGGGCTGACGACACCCCCTCTCGGAAGTGGCCCAAGTCACCGTGCGGGCGGGCCGGGTGCGCCACCCGTGTGTTGTACCCTCGGCGATTCGACCCCCAGTAGTCAAGTTTGAGGAATACGGCATCCCTGTGCAGAGGACTTTCCCGGCATCCTCGTCCGAGATCTCCGAACTGGCCCGCTGTTGCGCCGTGTTCGTGCCGGGCGACCCGGCGCGCACCGGCAGTGTCGCCTTCTGGCGGCCCGACGGCGAGGTCCCTCCCGCCGTCCGGGCGGGGTCCTGCGAGAACCTGACCGTCGCGCTGCCCGGCGCCGGTGGTGTCGAGCGGGTGAGTGTGCCGGCCGTCCTGCTGCCCGTGCGGGACGCCTTGCGGGTGCTCACCCGCGCGCGTGCCGACGAACACGCGCACCGGGCGCCCGCGTTCTGGGGTGCGGCGGCCCTGCTGGCCCTGCGGTTCGCGGCACGCGGTCTGCTGCTGCCCGGTCTCTCCCCGCGTGACCGGGACGCCTGGCGAACGGGCCCCCTGGGGGCGGCCGATGCCGAACACGTCCGCCGGCTCGCCGCCTCGATGCCTCCCGAGGCGCACGCCGTGCCCCTGTCGGGCACCGGGCCGCTCGACGACGCGGGGCCCCCGGACAGCACCGGGCCCCTGCGGCTGCCCGACCCGGAGCGACTGCTGCGGGCCTTCCTGGACGCGGTCGCGGACACCCTGCCCCGCTCCCCGGCGGCCCCCCTGGTGACCGGTGGCCCCGCCTACGCGGTGCCGGAACCGCAGTACCTGCCCGAGCAGCGCGCGTGGGCCGCGGACGTCGCCGCGGGCCACGACGCGGGCGTACGGCTCTCGCTGCGGGTCGAGGTGCCCGGCCTGGCCGAGGCTCGGGACGACGACGCGGTGCTGCCCTTCCGGGCCGTGCTGCAGGTGCACAGCGTGAGCGATCCGACGCGCGTCGCGGACGCCGTCGAGGTGTGGACGGGCACCGGCTCGGCGGACGGGGCGTTCGGTCCCCGCGCGCGGATGGACGCCCTGCTCGCGCTGCGCCGCGCGGCCCGCGCCTGGCCGCCCCTCGCACCGCTGCTCGCGGCGTCCGTGCCGGACGCCGTCGAACTGGCCGACGACGAGGTGTCCGAACTCCTCGGAGAGGGCGCCCGCAGCCTCTCGGGTGCCGGAGTCGAGGTGCACTGGCCCAAGGGGCTGGCCCGCAGGCTGACCGCCCGCGCGGTCGTCGGTCCGCCGGACGAGGCGGCGGGGCCCCTCAAGGTCTCCGCGGACACCCCGTCGTTCCTGTCCGCCGACGCCCTGCTCGCCTTCGACTGGCGGTTCGCGGTGGGCGACCGGCGGCTCACCCGCGAGGAACTGGACCGACTCGCCGAAGCCGACCGGCCCGTCGTGCGGCTGCGCGACCAGTGGGTCCTGGTGGACCCCGAGGAAGTGCGCCGCGCCCGCGCCCGGCAGGACGGCAAGGTGACGCCCATCGACGCGCTGAGCGCCGCGCTGACGGGCTCGACGGAGGTCGACGGCCACCGGGTCGACGTCCAGACCACGGGCTGGCTGACGGCCCTGCGGGAGCGCCTCGCGGACCCCGAGGCGCAGGAGCCGGTCGCGCAGCCGGCCGCCCTCGCCGCCACGCTGCGCGACTACCAGAGGCGGGGCCTGAGCTGGCTGGCCCGGACGACGTCCCTGGGCCTGGGCTGCTGTCTGGCCGACGACATGGGGCTCGGCAAGACCATCACCCTGATCGCCCTGCATCTGCACCGGCAGAGCGACCCCGCGTCCGCCGGTCCCACGCTCGTGGTGTGCCCGACGTCCCTCATGGGCAACTGGCAGCGTGAGATCGAGCGGTTCGCCCCCGGCACGCCCGTGCGCCGCTTCCACGGGTCGCACCGCTCGCTGGACGATCTGGCCGACGGGGGGTTCGTCCTCACGACGTACGGCACGATGCGCCTGGACGCACGCCGGCTCGGCGAGGTGGCGTGGGGCATGGTCGTGGCGGACGAGGCCCAGCACGTGAAGAACCCGTACTCGGCGACGGCCCGGGAACTGCGTTCGATCGGCGCCCGCGCGCGGGTGGCGCTCACCGGCACGCCGGTGGAGAACAACCTCTCGGAGCTGTGGGCGATCCTCGACTGGACCACCCCGGGTCTGCTGGGCCGGCTCGGCACGTTCCGCACGCGCTACGCCCAACCCGTCGAGGAGCGTCAGGACCCGGCCGCCGCGGAGCGGCTCGCCCGGCTCGTGCGGCCCTTCCTGCTGCGCCGCCGCAAGTCGGATCCGGGGATCGCCCCGGAACTGCCGCCGAAGACCGAGACCGACCGTGCCGTGTCGCTCACCCGGGAGCAGGCGGGCCTGTACGAGGCGGTGGTGCGCGAGACCCTCGCGGAGATCTCCGGCGCCGACGACATGGCCCGGCGCGGTCTGATCGTGAAGCTGCTGACCGGCCTGAAGCAGATCTGCAACCACCCGGCGCAGTTCCTCAAGGAGGAACGGCCGACGATCGCGGGCCGCTCCGGGAAGCTGGAGCTGCTGGACGAACTCCTCGACACCATCCTCTCCGGGGGGGCGAGCGTCCTCGTCTTCACGCAGTACGTGCAGATGGCCCGCATCATCGAGCGGCATCTGACGGCACGCGGCACGCCCTCCCAGTTCCTGTACGGCGGAACGCCCGTGCCCGCACGGGAGGCGATGGTGCGGCGCTTCCAGGACGGCGAAGTCCCCGTCTTCCTGCTGTCGTTGAAGGCGGCGGGCACGGGGCTGAACCTCACCCGGGCCGAACACGTCGTGCACTACGACCGCTGGTGGAACCCCGCCGTCGAGGCGCAGGCCACCGACCGCGCGTACCGGATCGGCCAGACCCGGCCCGTCCAGGTGCACAGGCTGATCACGGAGGGGACCATCGAGGACCGTATCGCCGACATGCTCGGCCGCAAGCAGGAGTTGGCCGACGCGGTGCTCGGCGCGGGCGAGGCGGCGCTCACGGAACTCACGGACGCGGCACTGGCCGACCTGGTCGAACTGCGAGGGGGCGCACGATGAACGCGTACGAGGGTGACACGGAGCGTACGTTCGCCGCGCTGCCTCCCGCGCACGGGCGGGGCTTCGCACAGACGTGGTGGGGGCGGGCCTGGCTGAAGGCACTGGAGGACGCGGCGCTGGACTCCTTCCAGGTGAAGACGGGCCGCAGGCTCGCGCGCGCGGGAGCGGTCGGCGCGGTGTCGGTACGCCCGGGGCGCATCACGGCGCTCGTCATGGACGGCGACGGCACAGCTCACCGGGCCGACGTCCTGCTGACGGCGCTGACGGACGAGCAGTGGGACCGCTTCCTCGGCATGGCCGTCGAGCGGGCCGGACACGTGGCGGCCCTACTGGACCGTGACATGCCGCCGCACCTGGTCGAGGACGCGGCGGCGGCCGGCATCGAACTGCTGCCGGGCATGGGCGATCTGGAACCGGAGTGCGACTGCGAGGCCTGGGACCACTGCGGGCACACCGTGGCCCTGTGCCACCAGGTGGCACGGTTGCTGGACCAGGACCCCTTCGTGCTGCTCCTGATGCGGGGCCGCGCCGAACGCGCCCTGCTCGACGCCCTCCAGGAGCGTGGCGCGGCGCCCGCGGTGGAGGCCGTCGAACCGGCGGGCGTGGATGCCGCGGAGGCGTACGCGGGCGGGGACGTCCTTCCACCGCTGCCCGCGCTGCCCGAACTCCCCGCGGCGCCCGGGATGCCGCCGGCCCTGGACGCCGAGGCGCCGCCCGCCGCCGGCGTCGAACCGGCGGCTGTGGAGTTCCTGGCCGCCCGGACGGCCGTGGAGGCCCACCGGCTGCTCGCCGAGGCTCTGCGGGCCGGTCCTGACGCGGGCGGAGCCGAGCCCACAGTCGTCGAGTTGACGCCGGCTCAGGACGCCGTCCGGCTGGCCGCGGGCGGCCCCGCGCGTGCCGTGCTGGAGCGGCTCGCCGACGGGTCGGGACGCAGCAGGGACCAGCTGGCCCTGGCGGTGCGTGCCTGGCGGCACGGTGGCACGGCCGCGCTGGCGGTGTACGAGGAGGAGTGGACGGTGGAGGGCGAGACGCTCGCACGCGCGCGTGCCGCCCTGGACTCCGCCTGGGACGAGGACGAGCGGCCGACGCTGCGCGCGACGTCCAACCGGTGGACCGTCGTGGGCGCGTCCCACCAGGTGCGACTGGGCCGGGACGGTCGTTGGTGGCCGTACCGCAAGGAGAGCGGTCGCTGGGTGCCGGCGGGTGGGGCGGCCCACGATCCCGCGACCGCACTGGCCTCGGTCGCGGAGGCAACGCCTTAGCGGAGGGAACGCCGCGGACGAGACGCCGACCTCCCCTGTCGTACGACCCGAACGACCTGGACACCGAGGGCATCGTGCGGGCCGGGGACGGGAGTTTCCGGCTCGTGGACGAGTACGCGCCCTCGCTCGTCCACGTCTCCGCGCGCGGGAAGGTGCTCACGCGGTACGTGCCCGAGGGGCTGCGTCTCACCGGGGCGGACTACCCGGTGGTGGAGGCGCTGCCGTCGGTCCTGCTGCACCGCAAGATCAACCGTGGCTTCGAAGGGCTCGCCCAACTGCCGGGCGGGGACCTGGTGCTGGCCGTGCAGAGCCCGCTGTCCCTGCCGGACACCGATGCCGCAGAGGCCTCCCGCACCACCCGGCTGCTGCGGTTCTCGCCGAAGAAGAAGGCCGTCACCGCCGAGTTCGCCTACCGCTTCGACCCGGTGAACGTGGTGGATCCGGGCGAGGACGACACCTCGGAGCTGAAGATCTCCTCGGTGGTCGCCGTGGGCGGGGACCGGCTGCTGGTCGAGGAGCGCACCGACAAGGCGGCGCGGCTCCAGCTCGTGCGCCTGGACCGCGAGTCGGACATCCTGGGCGGCAGGTGGGACGACGACACCACGGCACCGTCTCTGGAGCAGCTCGCCGACCCGGCGGCCTCGGGGGTCCCGGTGCTCGCCAAGCGGCTGGTCGTCGACCTGGGGGCGGTCTCCGGGGTGCCCGGGAAGATCGAAGGCATCGCGCGCGTGGACCGCGACACGCTCGCTCTCGTCAACGACAACGACTTCGGGATGACGGACGGCGCGGACGCGTTCGACGCACAGGGACGGCTGGTCGACAGCGGGGTGGAGACCACGGTGACGTACGTGCGGCTGCCACACGGTGTCTGACCGGGCAGAACACCGTACGGCGCGCGGGTCGGACGCGACTACGGAAGCACGTCGCCGAGGGACGGGATCAGCGACTCCAGGTCGCTCGGGAGATCGCTCGGGAAGTCGCTCGGCAGCTCGGTGGGGAAATCGGACGGCAGCGCGGTAGGCAGGTTGCTGGGCAAGTCGCTGGGCAGCTCGGTCGGCAGACTGAAGGACGGCGAGGCGGAGCGGCTCGCGCTGCTCTCGGGGGGCGACTTCTCGTCCGGCGAGTCGTCGTTGCCCGACGCCATGAGGAAGATCGCCGCTACGGCCACGGCGGTCACGATCACGGCCAGGACGGCGAAGAGCAGGTTCCGGCGTTTTCCCGGGCCGCCTGAGGGCCCACCCGGTGCACCGGTCGGTGCCATCGGCCGGGTCGCCGAGAAATCACCGTGCGAGGAGCTGCCGTACGGCGGCGAACTGCCGTAGGGGGTCGGTCCGTGGTGGCCGAAGTCATCAGGAGGCGGTCCGAAACCGTCGCCCGGAGGCGGCGTGTCACCCGGCGGCCCGGGCGGCTGAGGCGGTACGGGCGGCATGGCCATACCGTCCAGAGTCCCCTCGGAACGGTCATGGCGCGACCCCCGCGCGGACGTTGATACGGCCTCATGCCGTGGACCGCATGATTCCGGCACATTCCACGCAGGGGTCGCCGCGGTGCCCCGAGCCCTCAGCCGGCTCGCAAGCTCGGCTCACCCGGAACACCGGCGGCACGCGCGCGTGCCTGCGTTCAGCCGCGCGCGCCCAGCAGGTGGTCCATCGCCAGCTGGTCGAGCTGCTCGAAGGCCATCCCGCGCGCGGCGGCCGACTCCACGTCGAAGTCCTCGAACGCGCCACGGTCGGCGAGGAGGGACTTCAGGCCGTCGGCCGCGGTGGGCTGCGCCAGCTCGTCCAGACGTGAGGCGCGCAGCGCCGCCTGGACCTCCGGGTCCGCGCGGAAGGCGGCCGCACGGTCCTTGAGGATGAGGTAGTTGCGCATGCAGCCCGCCGCCGACGCCCAGACGCCGTCGAGGTCCTCGGTCCGCGGCGGCTTGAAGTCGAAGTGCTTGGGACCCGCGTAGCCGGCCGTCTCCAGGAGGTCGACCAGCCAGAAGGCGGCGCGCAGGTCGCCGGCGCCGAAGCGCAGGTCCTGGTCGTACTTGATGCCGGACTGGCCGTTGAGGTCGATGTGGAAGAGCTTGCCGGCCCACAGGGCCTGGGCGATGCCGTGCGGGAAGTTGAGGCCCGCCATCTGCTCGTGCCCGACCTCAGGGTTGACGCCGTACAGCTCCGGACGCTCCAGGCGCTCAATGAACGCCAGGGCGTGGCCGACGGTGGGCAGCAGGATGTCGCCGCGGGGCTCGTTCGGCTTGGGCTCGATCGCGAACTTCAGGTCGTAGCCCTGCTCGGTCACGTACTCGCCGAGGAGGTCGAAGGCCTCCTTCATGCGGTCGAGGGCGACCCGTACGTCCTTGGCGCCGCCGGACTCGGCACCCTCACGACCGCCCCAGGCGACGTAGGTCTCGGCGCCGAGCTCGGCCGCCAGGTCGATGTTGCGGATCGTCTTGCGCAGGGCGTAACGACGCACGTCACGGTCGTTGGCGGTGAACGCGCCGTCCTTGAAGACGGGATGCGTGAAGAGGTTGGTGGTGGCCATCGGCACCTTCATGCCGGTCGCGTCCAGCGCCTCGCGGAAGCGCTTGATGTGCCCCTCGCGCTCGGTGTCCGAGGATCCGAAGGGGATCAGGTCGTCGTCGTGGAAGGTGACACCGTGGGCGCCGAGCTCGGACAGGCGCTGCACCGTCTCGACCGGGTCCAGGGCACGCCGCGTGGCGTCGCCGAACGGGTCCCTTCCCTGCCAGCCGACGGTCCACAGGCCGAAGGTGAACCTGTCATCGGGGGTGGGCTGGTAGTTCATGCCGCGGCTCCTTGCGTGCTGAGACTATTCGTCATGGCCGTTTACAAATTAGTATGCGAACGCATCTCTGGGAAGACAGACCTTGCAGAGCCGCGGAAAAACTTAGGGAGAGCCCGATGTCAGCAGCCGAGGGTCCGCTCGTCGTCGGCGTGGACACGTCCACGCAGTCCACGAAGGCACTGGTCGTCGACGTGGCGACCGGCAGGGTCGTCGCGAGCGGCCAGGCCCCGCACACCGTGTCCTCGGGGGCGGGCCGCGAGAGCGATCCGCGGCAGTGGTGGGACGCGCTGTGCGAGGCCCTGGGCCAGTGCGGCGACGCGGCGCGGGAGGCGGCCGCGGTGTCGATCGGCGGCCAGCAGCACGGCCTGGTCACGCTGGACGGGGAGGGCGAGCCGGTGCGCCCGGCCCTGCTGTGGAACGACGTGCGCTCGGCGCCGCAGGCCCGGCGGCTGACCGAGGAACTGGGCGGCGCGAAGTTCTGGGCGGAGCGCACCGGCTCCGTACCGGCCGCCTCCTTCACGGTGACGAAGTGGGCGTGGCTGGCCGAGCACGAGCCGGACGCCGTCCGGGCGACCAAGGCCGTACGCCTCCCGCACGACTACCTCACCGAGCGCCTCACCGGCCAGGGCACCACGGACCGCGGCGACGTCTCGGGGACCGGCTGGTGGGCGTCGGGCACGGAGTCCTACGACGCGGAGATCCTCGCCCACGTGGGGCTCGACCCGGCCCTGCTGCCCCGGGTGGTCCGGCCCGGCGAGGTGGCGGGCACGGTGCGCGACGGCCACGACCTGCCGTTCTCCAAGGGCACCCTCGTCGCGCCGGGCACCGGTGACAACGCGGCCGCCGCGCTGGGCCTGGGCCTGCTTCCCGGTACGCCGGTGATGAGCCTCGGCACCTCGGGCACGGTCTACGCGGTGTCGAAGCGCCGCCCCGCCGACCCGACCGGCACCGTGGCGGGCTTCGCCGACGCCCACGGCGACTGGCTGCCACTGGCCTGCACCCTGAACTGCACCCTCGCCGTGGACCGCGTCGCGACCCTGCTGGGCCTTGACCGCGAGGCCGTCGAACCGGCCACCGCGGTCACCCTCCTGCCCTATCTGGACGGCGAGCGCACGCCCTCGCTGCCGAACGCGTCGGGGCTGCTGCACGGGCTGCGCCACGACACGACCGGCGGTCAGCTCCTGCAGGCCGCGTACGACGGCGCCGTGCACTCGCTGCTCGGCGCGCTCGACCTGGTCCTCGACGAGGACGCGGACCGCTCGACCCCGCTGCTGCTGATCGGCGGCGGTGCCCGCGGCACGGCCTGGCAGAACACCGTACGGCGGCTCTCGGGGCGACCGGTCCAGGTGCCCGAGGCCGCGGAGCTGGTCGCGCTCGGTGCCGCGGCCCAGGCGGCCGGCCTGCTGACCGGCGAGGACCCGGCCGCGGTCGCCCGACGCTGGAACACGGCCGCAGGTCCCGTCCTGGACGCCGTGGAACGGGACGACGCGGCGCTGGCCAGGATCGCCGGGGTAATCTCCGACGCGGCGCCGCTGCTGGAGCGCGCCACGGACAGGCGCTGAAAACCGACTGAGGACGGACTGGGGACGGACGGAGGCATGACCGCACCGCTGCACGAGGCTCACCCGGCCGGTCCCGGGCGCGCGCTGCCCGACACCCAGCAGGGCATGCGCCGCCGCAACCTGGCCCGGGTGATGCACACGGTCAAGGCCGAGGGGCCTCTTTCCCGGGCCGCGGTGGCGTCCCGCATCGGTCTGACCCGTGCGGCGGTCTCGACCCTCGTGGACGAGCTCATACGCTCCGGCCTGCTGGAGGAGCTGGGCCCGGAGCGGCCCGGCCGGGTGGGCCGGCCCGGCTCGGCGCTCGCGGTCAGCGGACACGGCCCGGCCGGGATCGGTGCGGAGGTCGGCGTGGACCACCTCGCGGTCTGCGCCGTCGACCTGCGCGGGGAGGTACGGGCGCGCGCCGTACGACACGGCACGAACCGCGGCCGCTCCCCCGGGCCGGTGATCGAGGAACTCGCCGCCCTGATCCACCAGGTCGTCGCCGAGGCCGAGGGCCTGTGGCCGGCGGGGCTCGCGGTGGCGGTGCCCGGTCTCGTGGCCCGCGACGCCCGGACCGTCGTACGCGCCCCGAACCTCGACTGGCACGACATCGACCTCGGCGCGCTGCTGTCCACGGACCTCCCGCCGCTCACCGATCTTCCGCTGACCGTCGACAACGAGGCCAACTTCGGCGGCCTGGCCGAGCTGTGGCTCGGGGATGGCACCCCCCGCGACTTCCTGCACGTGTCCGCCGAGATCGGCATCGGCGCGGCGGTCGTCGTGGACGGCCACCTCCTGCGCGGAACCCGCGGCTTCGCGGGCGAGTTGGGGCACCTCCCGGTCCACCCGGACGGCCCCGCCTGCGCGTGCGGCGGACGCGGCTGCCTGGAGCAGTACGCCGGTGAGGAAGCCGTTCTGCGGGCGGCCGGCCTGGAACCGGGCGAGGACCGCGTCGGCCTGCTCGCCGGGCGCGCGGCGGCCGGGGACGAGGACGTACGGCGAGCCCTGCGCGAGGCGGGCACCGCCCTCGGTATCGCGCTGACCGGCGCGGTGAACCTGCTCGACCCCCACTCGATCGTCCTCGGCGGCACCCTGGCGGGCCTCGCCCCCTGGCTCCTGCCGTCCCTCCGGGAGGAACTGGCCCGGCGTACGGCGGGGCCGGCGTGCCCGGTGTCCGTGTCCCGACTCGGCTCGGAGGGGCCGCTGTTGGGGGCTGCGCACTGGGTGGTGCGGGGGGTTCTGGATGATCCGGCGGGGGTGGCGGGGAGGGGGTGAGGGGGTGAGGGGGCACTTGCGCGCGACGGCCATCGGGGGGCGTTTCAGTCGTCGTCCTCGACGAATCGCATGAGCAGCGCAGCCGAGCGGAGGGTGTCCGGGTGGTCGTGGCCCAGCACGCGCCGCCGCCGCTCCAGGGTGTCCTCGGCCAACGCCCGCGCGGCCTTCACCTCCCGCAGCACCAGCAGATCGATGGCCAGGTTGTGCGCCGTGCCCAGCGTGCTGGGGTAGTCCCTGCCCAACACCCGCCGCTGCCGCGCCAACGTGTCCTCACCCAACGCCCGCGCAGCCTCCATCTCCCCCAACGCGGCCAGACGGACCGCCAGGCTCCTCGCCGTGGTCAGCGTGCTGGGGTGATCCATGCCCAACACCCGCCGCTGCCGCGCCAGGGTGTCCTCGGCCAACGCCCGCGACGCCTCCCCTTCGCCGAGGCTCGCGAGATCGATGACGAGATTCGACGCCGTCAGCAGGGTGAACGGATGGTCGACACCCAGCAGGCGCCGCTGTCGCTCCAACACCTGCTCGCCGAGTTCCCGCGCGCGGGCTCGCTGCCCGACATCGGCGCACGCACGCGCCAGAGCGACCGTCGCGGCGTGGGTGTCCTCGTGGTCGGGGCCCAGCAGGTCCGTCCATGCCTGCTGCAGTTCCTCCAGCCGCTGCAGGGCCACGGCCGCGCCGCCACGGTCGAGGATGTACCAGCAGGCGTTTCCGGCTGCCAGCCGGCCGCTCTGCGTCGACAGCTCCGACGGGTCCACGGCGAGCAGGTGGGGCAGCATGTCCGGCCATCGTGACCAGGTGGCCGGGTCCGACGGATCCCCTGGGAACCCCGCCGCCAGCAGTGTCTCCGCCGACCTCGTGGCCTCCGCGTGCTCGGCCTCGTCGAGTTGGGCCCGCACTACCGTCTGCGTGAGCCGGTGGAGTTGCACCGTGCCGTCCTGCACGCGCGCCAGGGCGTGTTGAGCCAGCGCACGGAGCGCGGCACGCGCCTTCAACGGATCGTCGAGCAGCTCCGCCAACTCCGATGAGGAGTACTCCACGTCCTCCACGCCGCCCTCGCACACATGCAGCGGAAACGGCTCCGGAGCCAGCAGCGCGCACGCCCGCAGCACCACCACGGCGGCCGGATTCGCCTCGGCCAGCTTCTGCGTGCTGAGCCGGATCTGTGCCGCCAGGGACACCGGGTAGTGGGCCGGCCGTCCTTGGTCGAGGACCTCGGCGACGCTCGTCTCCCACAGCCGCCGGTACTGCCGTACCGTCAGACCGTCCGCGAGCAGCGCCGCCGCCTGCGCCAACGCCAGCGGCAGATCCTCCAGCAACTCGGCCAGGCCGTCGGCGTCCTCCTCGGTCAGCCCCGGAACCCGGGTCCGCAGGAGTGCGACCGACTCGGCGCGCGCGAAGGTGTCGACCTCCATCCTGACCGCCCGGTCCTGCCAGTGCGGATTGCGTGACGTGATGACCACGTGGCCCGCGCCTTCCGGGAGGTACGCGTCCAGCGCCGCCGGATCCTCGGCGTTGTCGAAGACGAGGAGCCATCGTCCGCTCGTGCGCAGCAGTTCCCCCAACGCCTCCACGGCGCCCTCCACCGACGTGTCCGGCTCGGCGACCCCGGCCTTCACCGCGAGCGCCGCGAGTTGGTCGCCGATCAGCGCGGGTTCCTCCGCGCGCACCCACCACGCCAACTCGTACTCCCCCGCGAACCGGTGGCCGTACTCGATCGCGAGCTGGGTCTTGCCGACGCCGCCGCGCCCGCGCAACGCCCGCACCGCGACCCGCGCGTCCGCCGTCAACGCCTCCCGCAACACCACCAGCAGACCGTCGCGGCCGGTGAAGCCGGTGTTGCGGCGGGGCAGGTTCCACAGGCGCGGCAGGCTGCCCGGCAGCCGGGGCCCGACCGCGCCGTTCCGCGTCGCCCGCCGGTCGCCGTGCGGACCCGGGAACTCCGGCTCCCCGTCCGGCCGCCGTGGCCCGGTGACAGCTTCCAGGATCACCCGGCGCGCCTGTGTCGCCTCCAGTCCGACCAGCGACGGCGCGATCAACGGGCCCAGTACCGACGGCACCGAGGCCCCGTCGATCCGGACCGGGACCATTTTCTCCCTGGCCGCGACCACGGCGGTCCACTCCACGGTCGTGAAGCGCTCCGGGTCGAAGTAGGCGGCCGAGAACAGCGCCACCATCCGCCCCCGCGCGAGCGCGGCCTCCATCCTCAGGACGAAGTTGTCTCCCGCCGACCAGTCCCAGCAGTCCAACTCGACCGTCCACCCGGCGTCCTCCAGTTGCCAGGCCACCCATTCCGCCCACGCGCGATCCGCGCCCGCGTGGCTGACGAACAGCCTCGGCCCGCCGGCGGTCTCCTCGGCGCCCGCGCCGGCGACTCCCCCGTCAGCTGTCACCCCGTACCCCCAACGCGCCGTTCCCCACCCGAGGTTAGAGCCGCGATGCGCCCCCACACCCCCCTTACCTCGAAACCGGACTCGGCCGGCACGTCCTTCTGCCCGGTCCGTCGACGTCGTACCGTGATCCGGACCCGACCGGTCCTGGGCCGGACCTCCACAGAGCGGAGTCGCCACAGCGATGAACGACCCCCGGATCCTGACCGTGCGTCCCGAACCGGGCGAGTACGCCTGGACGTTCGGCGGGGCGCCGCCGGTGGCGCGGATCGCGCCCGGCACGGTCCGCGCTCGACCTGGTGCGGTGGCTGGTGCGGGACTACGGGTTCGGTGAGCTGGACGCCTACCAGTTCGCGACCCAGGCCGTGGAGTCACCGGTCGCCAACGTGTGCGACACCAACTACACCTGCGTGGCCAAGCTCCGCAAACACTGGCTGCCGCAGTGGGAGACACACCGGGGCGTGCACGCACGGCTGCGGGAGACGGCGGCGCTACTGCGAGGCTGAGCGCAGCTCCTCCCCGCCACCCCCTGCAGTGCTCCACCGTGGAAAGGCACTTCGTTCATGGAACGCGCGAGACCACTCCTCGACAGGCGCCGGTTGCTGAAAGGCGCGGCCCTCGCCGTCGTCCCCTACGCGTCGCTGCCCGAGGCCCGGGCCGGGGCGGGGGCGCAGGTCGACTTCCCCGGCGCCGAGTGGCAGCCGGCGGCCGCCTCGAACTACACGGTGGCCGGCCGCCCCCGCACCCATCCCGTCGACCGCGTGATCATCCACGTCACGCAGGAGACGTACGCCCGGACGCTGGCCATCTTCCAGAACCCGCGGAAGAAGGTGTCCGCGCACTACGTCGTCCGGTCGTCCGACGGGCACATCGCGCAGTGCGTCCGCGAGGCCGACATCGCCTGGCACGCGGGGAACTGGTCCTCCAACACGCGCGGCGTCGGCATCGAGCACGAGGGCTGGGTGGACCGGCCCGCCTACTTCACCGACGCGTTGTACGAGGAGTCCGCGAGGCTGACGGCGGCGGTCTGCGCGAGGTACGGCATCCCGAAGGACCGTGCGCACATCGTCGGGCACCACGAGGTGCCGGGTACCGACCACACGGATCCCGGTCCGCACTGGGACTGGACGCGCTACATGAGACTGGTCGACTTCGCCTGAACGGTTGTCCGTGTGCGTACCCGGAGTGACGATGTCCCTCAGCGCATCACTTTCCGGGGAGGCCGAGTTGACCGATCCGTGGGTGGCCCTTGAGCCGGGGGCCGACCCCGCCGAGCACGCACGGATGCTGCGACGCGCCCATGAGACGTTCACCGAGGTGGGCAGGGTGCCGCGGCCGGTGCGGTCGGTGGTGGCCGACTCGTGGCGGCGTTCCGCGCGGGCCGGGGTCGGCCCGGACGGCACCGCGAGTGTGGATCTCATGGACGGGGACCTCGGTTCCTATCGTGCCGAGCACCCGTTGGCGCGGGTGATGCCGCTCTTCCGTGAGCTACTGGGCACCTTCGCCTCCGACGGCGAGCACCTGCTCGCGGTGTGCGACGCGCACGGCAAACTGCTGTGGGTGGAGGGCCATCCGGCCACGCGTGCCCGGGCGGGGCGGATGAACTTCGTGCCGGGTGCGCGGTGGGCGGAGACATCGGTCGGGACGAACGCGCCGGGTACGGCGGTCGCCCTCGACCGGCCGGTGCAGGTGTTCGCCGCCGAGCACTTCATCCGACGGGTACAGCCCTGGACGTGCGCGGCGGCACCGGTGCACGACCCGCGCTCCGGGCGGGTCCTCGGCGCCGTGGACATCACCGGCGGCGACGGGCTCGCGCACCCGCACAGCCTGGGGTTCGTCCAGGCCGTGGCGCGGGCCGCCGAGTCCCATCTGGCGCTGCTCACACCCGAGGGGCCCGCCGGCGGCACGGTGCGGCTGACCGCGCTGGGCCGCGATGAGGCGCAGTTGCACGCCGGTGGCCGCCGGATCAGGCTCAGCCGCCGGCACAGCGAGATCCTCGTGCTGCTGGCCCGCCATCCGGAGGGGCTGACCGGCGACGAGCTGCTGTGCGCGCTGTACGAGGACGAGTCGGTGACGCCGGTGACGCTGCGCGCCGAACTGGCCCGGATGCGCCGGTTGCTCGGCCCGGGTCTGCTCGTGTCCCGGCCGTACCGGCTCGCCGTCCCCGTCGAGTCCGATGTCGCCGTCGTGGAGCGGCGGCTGGACACCGGGGCGGTCACGGCGGCCGCCACCGCGTACACCGGTCCGCTGCTGCCGGGCTCCCAGGCCCCCTCGGTGGTCCGCCTCAGGCGCCGGCTGGCCGACGGTCTGCGGACGGCGCTGATCGCCCGGCGCGATCCCGACCTGCTGGCGGACTGGGCGCACACGCCATGGGGCGAGGACGACATCGACGTATGGCGGGCGCTCGCCGCGGTACGGCCGACGGCGACGATCCGGACCCGGCTGGCCGGGCTGGAGTCGGAGCTGGCGGCCCCGGCGGGCTGGTCGCGTCCGCCGGGGCACTGACCGAGGCCCCTCGAATCAGCCCGTGCCGGGCGGCCGGCCGCTCACGCAACGTCCGTGCAACCTCCCGCTCCCTAGCCTCGCGCGGAGAGCTGACCAACGGCGGGCAGCGCTTCTGAAGGAGGCCGACCAGCATGACCCGTTACACGGCGCCCGGCACCGAGGGCGCGATCGTCTCCTACCAGGCGCGCTACGACCACTTCATCGGCGGCGAGTACGTGCCGCCGGCCCGCGGACAGTACTTCGAGAACCCGTCGCCGGTGAACGGGCAGCCGTTCACGGAGGTGGCCCGCGGCACCGCGGCGGACGTGGAACGGGCCCTGGACGCGGCGCACGCGGCGGCACCCGCGTGGGGCCGCACGTCGGTGACCGAGCGCTCCGACATCCTGCTGAAGATCGCCGACCGTATGGAGGCCCACCTCGAACCCCTGGCGGTGGCGGAGAGTTGGGAGAACGGCAAGCCGGTACGAGAGACCCTCGCGGCCGACATCCCCCTGGCCATCGACCACTTCCGCTACTTCGCGGGCGCGATCCGCGCGCAGGAGGGTTCGCTCGGCGAGGTCGACGACGACACGGTGGCGTACCACTTCCACGAACCGCTCGGCGTCGTCGCGCAGATCATCCCGTGGAACTTCCCCCTCCTGATGGCGGTCTGGAAGCTCGCGCCGGCCCTCGCGGCGGGCAACGCCGTCGTGATCAAGCCGGCCGAGCAGACCCCGGCGTCCATCCACTACTGGATGAGCCTGATCGCGGACCTGCTGCCGGCGGGGGTGGTGAACATCGTCAACGGCTTCGGCGCGGAGGCGGGCAAGCCGCTCGCGTCCAGTGCGCGGGTGGCGAAGGTGGCGTTCACCGGCGAGACCACGACGGGGCGGCTGATCATGCAGTACGCCTCGGAGAACATCAAGCCGGTCACCCTCGAACTCGGCGGCAAGTCGCCCAACATCTTCTTCGACGACGTCTGGGCGCAGAACGACGACTTCCGGGACAAGGCGCTCGAAGGCTTCACGATGTTCGCCCTCAACCAGGGCGAGGTGTGCACGTGCCCGTCGAGGGCCCTGATCCAGCGCGGCCACTACGCCGAGTTCATGGAGGCGGCCGTCGCCCGCACCGAGCTGATCAAGCCGGGCCATCCTCTCGACACGGACACGATGATCGGCGCACAGGCGTCCAACGACCAGCTGGAGAAGATCCTCTCCTACCTGGACATCGGTCGGCAGGAGGGCGCCAGGGTGCTCACCGGCGGCGAACGCGTCGAGTACGACGGCGAGTTGAAGGGCGGCTACTACGTCCAGCCGACGATCTTCGAGGGTGACAACCGGATGCGGATCTTCCAGGAGGAGATCTTCGGTCCGGTCGTCTCGGTGACGTCCTTCGACGACTTCGACGACGCGATCAAAACCGCCAACGACACGCTGTACGGCCTCGGCGCGGGCGTGTGGACGCGGGACATCAACACGGCGTACCGCGCGGGCCGGGCGATCCAGGCGGGCCGGGTCTGGACGAACTGCTACCACGCCTACCCGGCACACGCGGCGTTCGGCGGCTACAAGCAGTCCGGGATCGGCCGGGAGAACCACAAGATGATGCTGGACCACTACCAGCAGACGAAAAACCTCCTCGTGTCGTACTCGCCGAAGAAACTGGGCTTCTTCTAGAAGCCCCGCGCAAGGCGCCTGGCCCGGACTCTCGTCCGTCAGGCGCCTTGCGTTCGCCCTGCTCCGGCCAGGGTCGTGCGGCGGTGTTCGAGCGCCGACCCGGCCGTTCGCGAGGTTTCCGTACCCTCACCGCCCTGTCGGTGCCGCCCAACTCCCCTTGCGCGGCGCACTCCTGGCGTGAACGACACAGAGGCGCCCGCACTGCGAGGGAACGCCTCTCACACGTCCTGCCGGGGCGGACCGTCGCCGCCCCGGCATCGTCACGTCACTCCTCGTCGCGCAGTCGGGCCGCCAGGGAGGTCAGCGGCTCGGTCTCCTCGGTGTGGCCCAGGGCGGTCAGATGGGCGATCGCCGCGTCGAGGCGGGTGAGGGCGGGGGCGGGGCGTTCCAGGTAGAGGCCCTCCACGGCGCCCGCGAGGCGGACGCACTCGGTCCACTCGCCGACGCGGTCGTCCTCCCGTCCCGGCTCGCCGAGCAGGGCGAGGGCCTTCTCCAGTGCGGTCAGGGCCTCCTCGTACTCGCCGGCGTAGGCGTTGACCCGCCCGTGTTCGTAGGCCAGGGCCGTGTCCAGGGCACGGCCCTGCGCCTCGTACTCGGCGGTACGCGCCTCGTCGGCGATCCGGCCCGCGTCGGCGAGGAAGGCGAGCGCGTCGGCCAGGCCGTCGGGGCCCTGTTGTTGGGCCTGAAGGCGGGCGAGATCCCGCAGACAGTTGCTGAGCTGCTCGTAGCGCGGGGCCCGGGCATGGGCGGCGAGTGCCTGGTCCGCGACTTCGCGGGCCCGCCCGAACTCGCCGGACTCGCCGAGGAGTACGGCGGTCTCCCCGGCGATCATGGCGTGGCTCCCGGGGTCGTCGTCCCAGCCGGCCGACTCCGCGGCGAGGGCGACGTACTCCGCCGTGGCCGCCTTGAGGTCCTCCCCCGCGTGCAGCGCGCGGGCGCGGGTCAGGCGCAGTTGGGCCACGAGCCGGTCGTCCACCTCTCCGGCGGCGACGTCCGGCTCGGCCAGCAGGGAGTCGAGCAGGGCGATGCAGTCCTCGACGCGGCCGAGGTCGAGGCTGAGCTGGGCCGCGTTGCTGTAGGTGCAGAACGCGTCCGTCCGGCTGCCGCGGCGCAGGTCCACCTCCGCCGAGCGCGTCAGGTGTCGCAGTGCCTCGTCCCCGCGGCCCAGACGCATGCAGACCTCAGCCAGGACACCGTGGAGGCGGGTGGTGTCGACCGCGTCGGCCGGCCAGTCGGCGGCCAGCCGCAGGCCCTCGGTGAGGTCCGCGTAGGCGGCCTGGGCGTCCCGCAGGCCGAGCTGGAACCGGCCGCGCAGGCCGAGCGTGCGGGGCAGGTGCCAGGCGGGGCCGTGCGCCTTGAGCCGGTCGAGGAGGGCGTCGATCTCGGTGACCGCGGCGGGCAGGTCGCCGGAGATGGCGTGGGTGCTGGACCGCAGCAGCAGGGCGCCGGAGATCTGCGCGACGACGTCGTGCCGGACGGCGAACGCGTGCAGCAGGTCCACCTCGGCGAAGGCCGGCGCTACGTCCTCCTCGCTGCCCGTGGTCTGCAGGAGCAGACCGAGGGTGGTCGCCCTCAAGCGCAGCAGGCGGGCCTCCTGGTGGGGAGGCAGACCGGGGGTCTCCTCGTGCAGACGGACCATGGAGGCGTGGGCGGCGCTCAGCGCGGCGGCCCTCGCCTCCGCTCCCGCTGTGCCCGGCACGGGGACCTCGGCGGTGGCGAGCAGCGCGCCGGCGCGGGCGAGCGCCGCGTGACCCGGCGCTCCGGCGTCCTCGTACAGGGCCGCGGCGTCCTCGTGGAGGTCGGCGGCGTCGGCGAACTCGTCCTTCTGGCCCGCCCGGTTGGCCTCGTCGGCCAGCAGGTCCGCGCGCAGTCGTGCGAGCGGGCCGACGGCCGGGTCGTCGGGGTGGGTGTAGTCACGGGCGGCGACGAGCGTCCGCAGTCGCGCCCAGCAGGCCGATGCGTCCGGATGCCCCTGGTCCTCCAACGCCCTCGCGTTCAGGATGAGTTCGGGTAGCGAGTCGGGGACGACGGCGGTCGTACGGGCGGCGGGCGCGGCACCCGGCGCGGCCGGGGCCACCTCGTCGAGGCTGCGGGTGCGCAGGGTCAGGTCCAGCGACTCAAGGAGCGGGGCACGGTCGAGGCGGGCCCGGCGGCGGTCGGTGTGGGCCGTGGTTCCGTTGCGGGCGTCGAAGCGGGCGGCGAGGTCGTCGGCACGGTTCCTCACCTCGGCGCGCAGGCCGGCCACCGTCCAGGTACGGCCCGCGTACCCGGCGGCGGGCAGTTCGCCGTGGCCGAGGAACTCGACGCGCTGGAGGAGTCCCTCCACACCGGTGAGGAAACCGAGCAGGTCCAGCGGCGAGTCGACCTCGTCGAACAGGTTCCGGTTCTCGGCGAGCAGTTCCAGGCCGCGTGCCTCGTTGCCGGTCAGTGCGCAGAACTCCAGGTGCCGGCCGACCTCCTGGGACATCGACGCGTTGCGGCGGCAGGCGCGGTAGCCGGTGAGGTGCAGGGCGCGGGCCCGGTCGGTGCGGCCGGTGCGCAGCAGGGGCAGCAGCGCGTACGAGACGGAGCGGGCCGGCTCCTCCTGGCAGGATTCCTTCCCGTCCAGGACGGGCTCCCAGGCGCGCAGCGCCCGCTCGTCGTCGCCCGCCGCGAGGTGGTACAGGGCGCGCTCGCAGATCTCGCAGGCTTCGCAGTCGCTGAGCCGGGTGCGGGTGCGGCCCGCCCACAGCTCGTAGGCGAGGGTGGTGTCCTCGCCGACATGGGCGGCGAGCCGGTACGCCTGTCCGTAGTAGGGCTGGAGGCCGAGGTCGGCCTTCTCGTACCGGTCGCGCATCTCCGTGAGCCACTGGCGCAGGCTGGTCAGCGGTATCTCGGGCAGCGCGAGCAGCGCGCTGGCCACCCACTTGAACCGCCAGAACAGTGTGTGGCGCAGGCGCTCGTCGAAGACGTCGGGCTGCTCGTCGAAGAGGGTGAGCAGGCGGGCGAAGACGACGGGCGACTTCCGGGGTTCGGAGCCGTAGGTGTACGCCTCCTGGAGTTCGAAGAGCGCCTGGACGAGCGGCACGGGCTCCGCGAACTGCTCGGCGGCGTCGACGAGTTCCTCGGCCGTGACGGTGCGGGTGCGGCCGTAGGGGCGCCGGTCGTTCTCCTGGAGCGCCTGCAACAGCTCGTCGGTGCTCTGGGGATGGGGTGTGGTGGGCATCGTCAGCTGTCCTTGCGGAGGGCGTGGGCGAGCAGGTCGAGGAAGGAACGGTTGATGAGGCTCGATTCGGCGGGCCTGAGCGGGCGCCGGGACAGCATCACGGCCTGGCCGTAGAGGGCTTCGGCGCTGGTGCGGGCCAGCTCGGGCTCGTCGATGGCGACGGCGGTGCGGACCAGCGGGTTGAGCTGGTTCAGGATCAGCTGGGCCCGCGGGGCCTCCTGGCGCAGGGCGCCCAGGATGTCGCCCCACAGGCCGCCCTCCTGCTCACGGGCGAGCTGGGAACGGGTCCGCTCGTGCCGGGCCTCGCGGCTGTCGACGAGGAGGGCGGGGGCGGAGGCCGGCTGGAAGGTGCGCAGCGCGACGTCGCAGTCGAAGACGGCGAGGGCGTCACGGGCCCGGGCGAGGTAGGCCGCGGCGGCGAGTTCCGTCTCCCGGTCGACGGGGTCGAGGTGCGCGGTGAGGGTCTCCGGGTCGAGGTCGGCGACGGTGGCCTCGGGCCTGATCTCGGGCAGCCGGTGGACCAGTTCGCGGTCGTAGGTGTAGCCGCCGTTGACGACGCCGAGTCCGGCGGCCGAGGCGATGGCCGCGACCTGTCGGAACTCCTCCACGCTGGAGGTCACGAGCACGGTGCGGTGGGTGCGCGCGAACTCGTCGAGAGTGGTGTGCCCGTCGGTGGTCTCGAACGGCAGCCAGGGCAACAGCATCCGCAGGATCTCGTCGTCGTGCACCGCGAGCGACTTCACGGCCAGGTGGTGGGCCTGGAGGAAGCGGGCGAGCAGATCCGGGTCGCTGGCGGCGGCCCGGGAGATCCAGGCGCGCAACCGCTCGGCGAGGGCGTCACGGACGGCGGCGAGGGTGTCGTCCTCGTACAGGGACTCGCGGGACGCCGTCGGGCGCAGGCTCTCGGCGTCGACGACGCAGCGGACGAAGAAGGCCCACTCGGGCAGGATCTCCTCGGCCTGCTCGGACAGCAGCATGCCCTTGACGTGCACGCGGTGACCGTGGCGGCGTCCGGCCGGCACCGTCTCGGGCAGCACGCACGCGATGCCCTTCAGGCCCACGGCCGACAGGTCCAGCTCGATGGTGTCCAGCGGCGTGAACCCGAAGACCTTCTCGCCGTACGCGGCCAGCGCCCGGGAGCGGGATCCCGGTGTGGGGTACGTGCGCGTCCAGGGTGCCGGCTCGGGGTTGACGGGCGCGCCCGCGCCGCCGATACCGCCTGAGCCGTCGTCGAAGGTGACCGGGTGGCGCAGCAGGGAGCCGAAGTGCCGGGCCAGCGCGTGCACCTGGGCCGGGCGGGTCCACTCGCCCGCGTCGGCGCGCGGCGTGAGCGTGACGGTGGTGCCGGGCCGGGGGCGGGCGGAGGCGGGCAGGGTGCGCACGGTGTAGCTGCCGTCGCCGCGTCCCCGCCACTCCACGGCGGAGGCGTCGGGTGTGGCGGCGGAGCGGCTCAGTACGTGGATCTCGTCCGCGACGAGGAAGCAGGAGAGCAGACCGATGCCGAACTGGCCGATGAAGTCGCCGCGTTGCTCGGCGATCTTCTCGGCGCGCTTGCTGCTGCGGCCGATCGTGGCGAGGAAGGTGTGCACGTCGGCCTCGGTGAGACCGACGCCGTCGTCCTCGACGCGTACCACCGAGCCGTCGGCGTACAGGCGGATGCCGAAGGCGTCGGCGGGTACGGCGGGTTCGAGGCGGACCCGGGCGGTCAGCGCGTCCACCGCGTTCTGCAGGAGTTCGCGCAGGTAGACGCGGGGGCTGGAGTAGAGGTGATGGGAGAGGAGGTCGACGAGGCCGCGCAGATCCACCTGGAAGGTGCGGTCGGCGCCGGCCTGGTTCGCGGCGGTGTCGGGCAGAGTCATCGGGCAGTCCGGAAGTGGGAGGGGCGACGGATGGCGGGCGGGCGGCACCGGGGCCGGCGGGTGCTCAGGCGCGGCGGTGGTGGCGGGCGAACGCCTTCTCGGGATCCGCGAAGTAGGTCCACGGCCACTTGGTGTAGGCGCCGTCCAGTGTCCGGAAGACCCGCTTGACCGTGTGGCGCTCGCCGGCCAGCGACAGGGCCATGGCGAACATGTTGAAGTCGTGCTGCCAGCCCGGGCGCCACACGTAGGCCGGGTGGAGGATGCTGTGATCCGCCGCTTCCCTCAACTGCGCCTGGATCTCGGGGGTTTCGAGGTAGTCCCCGCGGTCCGACTCGACCCACTCCTCGATGTACGCCATGGCGATCACGCAGCCCAGGCGGTGTCCCTGCGGGGCGCGGGCCGCCGCCTCCTGGGCGAATGCCAGGGCCTGGCCCGGCTCGCCGCCCCAGCGGGGCTGCAACTGCGACAGCCACTCGGTGTGGGTCTCCAGGTCGAGCGGGTCGCGGCGCAGGGCGGCGTCACGCCGGGTCTCGGTGATGGCGGGGCCCAGCGACATGCCGCGCCCCGAGGTGAGGAGCTTGCGCCACGGCGTGACCCATTCCGGCCGCAACTCGGCGGCCTCCAGCAGCTGTTCCTCGGCGATGTGGAGCCGCTCGTGGAAGACCCGCCACTGGTCCTGTGTGACGTTCACGGCACGCTCGGCGGTGCGCGCCTCCCAGCCCCAGCTGATGTGGCGCGTCCCGGATATGAGCAGGGCCGTCGCCCGGTGCTCCTTGTCCTCCGCGACCGCCTCGCCGATCCAGTCCTGCACTCCGTCCAGCTCGGCGATCTCACCCAGGACCTGGTGGTCGCGGCCGAGGTCGAAGGGGGCCAGCGCCGCCTTGACCGCCTCCCAGTGGCCCGCTTCGGCGGCCTCCACCAGCGCGAGCACCCGCGCGTCCCCGAGCGCGCGCAGTACGTACGTCCCGTTCCTCTGCCTTCGCGGGACGGGAGCGGCGTGCGGATCCGCCACCGGTCTCTCCGCACCCCCGCCGAACAGCTTGCCGAACATGCCGCGCCCTCCCCTGGTCCCGCGTGATCGTCTGGGGCAGCATAAACGGCCCCACCGACACCACCTCCACAGGGTTTTCACCGGTCCCCCATCCGACCGGGGCCGTCGGGCACCGCACTCGTTCACCACCAGCAGGCGAAGACGCCGAGGTGGGCAACGGGGTCCAGGGGGTCGGCCAGGTGTCGGATCAGCAGAAAGACCGGCAGCCGGTGGCAGGCCGGTTCTGTCAGGGACGCCCCCTGCCGTACGGGGATTCCCGTGCCAATCGATCGAGTGGGCGGCGGGCCGAGGGCGCGGAGCGCCGAGCGGTCACACGACGATGCAGGTCATCGCCGCCCACAGAAGAGGCGAGTGTTCGATCCGGCCGTCGGTTCGCCAGCGGTCGAGTTGCTCGCGCTGCCAACGCCCGAGCCGTTCCACGGGGTCGTGGTCCTCGTGGGCGGCGTCGACGGCGACAACCGCCTCGGACAGCGGGCGCACAGACTCGGAGAGGCCGCCCAGCCGGTGGAACGCGAAGCTGGTCGGCAGCACCCAGCGGGTCGCGGTGACCAGCTCGGCACCGTTGTGGAGCATCGCGGTCGCCAGGCCGAACGACTCGGCGAACCGGAGATCGCCACCGCTCTCGCAGCCGATCAGGGCGACCCTCGGCGGCGCGGGCCAGATCCGCGCACCCGGTTCGCCGTCGGCCCGCAGCGGAAGCGTGCCCAGCAGGAGGTCCTTGGCCGACAGCGGCCGGTGTGTGCGGACCGGTTCGGCCAGACCGGCGGTGTCCGGGCCGCAGCACAGATGGAGGGTGCCGTCCTCGCTCTGTCCGCCCTCGACCGGCGCGCCGCTCACGTGCCCGACGTACACGAGTCGGCGCGGCCCCTTGCGGAGCACGCCGCTCAGCCAGTCCCGGTCCAGGTCGGTGCGGCGGAACGCCTTGGCCGGGGTGGCGAGGGACGGCAGGACGGGGCCCGCGTCGAGACGGTTCTGGACGAACGACAGCAGGTGCGGGTCGGTGCCGGGCGGGCCCAGGACCGAGCCGAGCGGGGAGTCGGCCCGGAATCCGGGGATCCGGGGGTCGAGGACGAGAACGACCGCGTCGGTGTCCCCGCCCGCCTCCGTATCGGCGTCCGCCGCCCCCTTCGCCGCCGCGTCCGGTGTCGGGCGCTCGGCGGGATCCTGCCGTCGCAGCGACGTGGGTGCGGTGGTCACCACGTCGGCCAGGTCGATGAGGCGGACCTCGTCGTCCACGGCGAGCAGTTCCCAGGGGACCTGGGCGACCCGGGGCGACGGCTGGATCCGCACCAGCGGGCGGCCCGCGCGCTGCGACACCTGGCGTATCTGCGCCGTCAGGCCCTCCGGCCACAGTGCCTCGGCCAGTGCCCGCGCGAGTTCCTGCTCGGTACGGGGGTCGGCCATCGCGCCCGAGGCGAACGCGTGCCGCATTCCCTCCGCTCCCGCGCCCGGCCCGGGCAGCGCGGCGGCAAGCGCCCCCACCGCGCGGTCCACCTCGTCACCGGGCCCTTGGCCGGTGCCGAACCCGCGGGCACCGCCGGCCCACGTCCACGTCATGAACAGGTCGCCGGCGTCGGCCAGTCGGACCTGCACCACCGGGCGGCTCGTCAGGTCGTCGGTGATCCAGAACGGCACCTCGTCCTCGTCGACGATCCGTCGGTGATACCGGAACTCGGCCGCCGCGATGTACTCCTGGAGCGCGACGCGGCCGGATTCCGACGACATCCGCACCTTCGGCGGGGGCGCGACGCGCAGGCCCACGGAGGCGGCGGCCTCCGCCGCCACACCCCCGAGCGCCATCGGACCGTCGGTGCGCGGGTACGCCTTCATGGCCGCGCTCGGGAAGACCGACTCGGTGTCCGGGACCGACCCCGGCAGTCCTGGCGGCCGCGGTGCGGGGTCCAGTGCCGGCGAGGCGCCCGCGCTGCGGTGTTCCACCAGTTCGAAGAGCAGCCCCTGGTCCTGTCGGCGCACGGCGAGCCGGAACACCAACTGCATGGCTTCGTCCGCCAGTTGCAGCCACTGACTGCGCGCGTGGGCGGAGGCGAAGCCGTAGCGCGCCGCCTCCAGGGCGAGGGCGGCGGGCAGGGCGAGGGAGAGCGCGGTGCCGATGGACTCCGACGTGTGGTCGCCGTGGTCCGTCCGGTTCAGGTTGTCCTCAAGGGTTCTGGCGAGCATGAGATCGACCTGTGCGCACCGCTCGTACACCTCCCGTGCCTGGTAGACGTCGCGAGCCCCCTGGGCCAGCCGCTTCAGCTCGGGTATGTCGCCCCGCTCGTAGGCCTGTTGGGCGCCGAGCAGCATGGTGTCCGCGGCCGAGATGGAGGCGCCGAGGCGTTCGAACCGGGCCAGGCTCACGTCCAGCAGGTCGTCCGCGCCGGTGGCGTCGCCGCGCCGGCCGGCGAGAACGGCACGGCCCTGTTCGCAGACGGCCAGGTCACCGAACTGCCGCTGCCGCTCGAAGATCGCGGACGCCTCGTCGTACAACCGCTCCGCGAGGTCGAAGTCGCCCCGGCGCAGCGCGGTGTACGCCCGGTTCGCGAGGAGCGACTGCTGCTCACCGGTGTCCCCGAGCGCCCGGAAGCCGTCCTCCGCGCGGACGAAGTAGTCCTCGGCGGGGTCGAACCGCCCGGTCGAGGCGCAGATCAGGCCGAGGGCGGCCAGCAGTCGCGGCACGGTCTCCAGGGTCGCCGACGTGGTGGACAGCAGTGCCGAAGCCTGCTCCTCGGCCGCTCCCCACTCGCCCCGCTCCATCAACACATGTACCCGGTTCAGGCCGAGTTCGGCCGTGCGCAGTCCCTCGGGATCGTCGAACTCGAGCAGGGTGAGGGCCGCCTCGTCGAGACATGCCAGTGCCTCGTCCAGACGCCCGGTCCTGCGCAACAGGTCGGCCCGGGAGATCAGCGTCTTCAGTACGATCTCCAGCCACAGTTGACGGCCACGCGGCCCCATCGGCACCGACGCGATGCCGTCGAGCAGGTCACGGGACCGCTCGACGGCGTCCTCCGCCCCGTGCAGGTCTGTTGCCGTGAGCCGGACGATCGCGAGGTCGGACAGCAGATGCGCACGCAGGAACCGCACATCCGGTGAGTCCTCGATGGACTCGGCCAGGGCGAGCAACTCCTCGTAGACGGCGCCGGCGGCCGTGAGATCAGCCGCCAAATAGTGCTGTTCGGCCGCGGCGAATCCGCTGTCGAACGGCTCTCCGTACAGCCGCATCACCGGCACGCTCTCATCGGGCGCAGACTCGCCCTCGCCCTCGGCCCCGGTCACATCCCCGGTCCCGGTCTCGGTCACGTCGTCGTCCGGCATCCGTCAGTAGTCCTCAGCGGTGGCAGCGCCGGCGGTCTCGGCGAGGAACGGTCCCCAGGACGCCTCGTGCGGCGACACGTCGTACGTCTGGGGCTGCGCCGCGGCGGTCAGCCGCCGCCGGACCAGGGCGCGGACCGCGTCACGGTCGACACGGCCCTCGGCTTCACCGGGCGGCCCCGGCACCTCCGGGTCGAAGCCGGGCAGCAGGACACCGACCTCGATACGCGGCGGCGTCGCCCCGGCCGAGAGACCGAGGCCAGGCCCAAGTTCCGGGCCCGGGCCCAGATCCGGGTCCAGATCCAGGTCCGCCCGGCCGGTCCACAGGTCGTCCCGTCTCGCGAGGGGCACCCGGCGCGGGCCGCCGCCGTTCACGCGGACCTCCGCGACGAGGGGCGCACCGGCGGGCGGTGCCGCGATGTGCGCGACGACCTCGACCTCGATCCGCCGCCGCGCGCCGAGCGCACGGGCGGTCCAGGACACCGCGTCCTCGGCCGCGTCGACGAAGCCGGGCGGGTAGCGGCGCCAGTCGTTGGTGCCCGATCCCCGGGCGATCACCCGGCCGCCCGCGGCGTGCTGTTCGCCCGCAGCGAGGGCGTAGCCGTCGTGCCGGGCGAACAGCACGCCGGGGTCGACCGGCGTACCGGCCGGACGACGCCGGTCCAGGGACGACCTGAGGTGGCGCAGGGCCGGCCCGTCCAGGCCGGTGCTGTCCGCCGCGTCGTCGATCAGCCGCAGGACGCTCTCCAGGTGGCGGGCCGTGTCCGCCGCCAGTGGGGCCGCACGCCACCACTGGATCAGCGGGTCGAGCGCGCCCTGGTGCTCCTCTATCAGTTCGGCCACGCAGTCGTCGGGCTGGTCGTCGTCCTCGTCGAAGAGTTGCTGGCAACGGTGGGTGAGCGCGGCCAACTCCAGTCCGAGGACGCCCGGTTCGAGCGCCGGAATGCCGTCCGTGTACGACGCCGGCCACCACCGGGCCGCCCAGTGCCCGAGGCCGAGCCGGGCGGCGGCGCCCGCGAGGGCCGTCGAGTCCGCCACCACCCGGACGCCGGCCGGCTCTCCCGCCGCACGGTCGTGGACGGCGGTGGCGACGCGCTCGCCGTACAGCGCCCACAGCCACTGCTGGGCCCGTCCCGTGTCATGGACCTCCGCCGACGGCGGGCCGGGGTCGCCGAGAACGGGCCAGGTCAGCACGGCACCCGCGACATCGAGGACGGCCCGGGTGAAGTCGGGTCCCACGACGACGTCCCCGACGCCGGCCCGGGTGACATCCACGGTGGCGTCCCCGGCGGCGTCCGCCGTGCCGTCCCCGGTGCGCGGGGCGGCGATCCGGATCGTGCCGTCCTCGCGCCGTGCCACGTGAACGTCGTTGGAAGCGTCCCGCGCCATCACGCGCTCCTCTGCTCGGCCGCCCGCACGGGGGCCTCGGCCACGGGCGCCTGTGACAGGGTGCGCAGCGCCGACCGGACCCTGGCGCGGTGGTCCATCATCACCGAGCGGGCGACGCCGTCGAGCACCGCCCAGGCCGAGCCGAGGTCCCCCAGGGGTGCGTCGCGGACGTCCCGCCCGTGCAGCCGTACCCACAACCGCCGCATATAGGCGGCCCAGGGGGTACGGAGGTCCTGGGCGAGGGCGTCCAGGACGCCGCCGTCCGGGTCGGGGCGAGGGGACACGGTCATCCTGCGGGCGCGGAGGACCGAGGCCTCCCGGCGCCAACGGCCGTTGACCACCCGGTGTGCGGCCGTCCGCCCGGGCGCGGGGTCCCCGGTGCCCAGCGGGTCGAGGCCGACCGCGAGCCGGGCGCCGAGGACCAGCGCGACGCGCAGGCTCTCGTCGTACAGGCCGAGCGGCGCGCAACTGCGGCCGGTCTCCCGCCCGACGAGTTCCGGCACCGCCGGCAGTTCCTCCCGGCGGGCCGAAGACTGCAGCACGACGAAGAGCCGTTCGAAGAGTGTGCGGTCCAGCGGCGCGGGCAGCGTGGCCGTCGAGGCGCCCCGGCCGACCTCGGGGCGCGGCGGCACCTGTCGCGCGGTCAGCCCCAGAGGTGCGGGCAGGTCTCCCCGGCCCCACACACCGCTCGGATGCGCCCACAGGGCCCGACCGAACAGGCCCCCGTGTTCCGCCGCGACCATGGCGGCGTACACCGGTGCGGTCCGTGGTGCGGTCGCCGCCCGGCCCGGTGCACCGCAGGCTTCCAGCGCCTCGGCCGCCAGTGCGACCGCCGTGACCGCGTCGTCGGGTGAGGCCGCGGGGCGGCTCTCCCAGACGGCGGTGAGTTCGGCGTCGAGCCGGGAGCGCCGGGCGGCGTCGGCCAGATGGTCCTTCAGCGCTTCCACCGTGCGCCCGTCGGCCGTGTCCGCGACGTCCTCGACCACGGCCGTGGCCCTCGCGTCCGCGCCGGCCGAGGGCGTTCCGTGCTCGGTGGCGAGCTCGAAGCAGCGCTGGAAGTACAGGTCCTGGGGGTTGCCCGCAACGATGCCCCGTGCCCGGCGGGCCCTCTTGAGCAGCGTGAACCACTGGGCCGTCGCCCTGAGCCGCGTACCGCACTCCCGTATCAGCCCGTCGAGGTGGGCGGCCTGCTCCGGTGCGAGGAAGTCCACCGCGAGTTCGGGGCGCAGCGCCGGTCTCACGATCAGCGGCAGCACGATCAGTTTGACCGTCCGGGTCAGCGGTGCGCCGCCGGGGCCGCTCAGCGATTCCAGTCCTGGCCCGAGACCCCGCCAGGCGTGCTCGATGACCATGGCGCGGGGGCGGAGCTCGCCGGTCGGCTGGCTCGGGGGCGGCGGCATGTGAGGAGCGTACGCCGACCGGAAACGGGCGAACGACCCCGGGATCGGTGGAAGACGGACCCGGGATCGGTGGGCGACGGGTTCGGGATCGGCAGGCGACGAACCTGGGATCGGTAGGCGCGGCGGGCCGCCTAGCGTCCACCTCATCAGACGGACGGCGAGGCCGGGGGCAGAAGCCGACTGCCGGTCGCCGCCCCTGCTCCTGACATCACCGGAAGGGAAGAACACCATGGGAATCTTCGGACAGCGCAAGAGCCGCGAGGAGCGGGCCGCCGAGATCGCCGGCCAGGTCGCCGGCGGCAAGGGTTTCTACGGCCGGGCCACGCGCGCCGTCCTCGGCAAGGAGGACTTCGCGAAGGTCCAGCAGTCGATCGGCGCGTACCACTCCGGTATCGGCGTACAGCAGTTGCTCGCCGCGGGAGCGCCGACGACACCCGCCGTCGTCGTGTCGATCGGCGACACCGGCAAGCTGGTCAACTTCGACCCGATCGTCGACCTGGTCCTGCAGCCGTCCGGGGACGCCGCCCCGATCACCCTCCAGACCCTCGTGTCGAAGCTGCGGATCCCCCGCGTCGGGGATCAGGTCCTGCTGGTCGCCGACCCCACCCGGCCCGGCTCCTACCTCTACGCCGGGGACGGCTCGACGCCGTGACCGCGACGCCCGGCGGGGGTGCCCCCGAGCCGAGACAGGTGTCGGGGATCGGGTCGTACGGAGCCCTGTTCCTGTACGCCGTCGCCGCGGGGCTGGGTCTGTGCGGGCCGGTCGTGCTGGCCTTCGCCGGTCTCGCCGACTCCGCGGGGGCCGGGCCGCTGATCGCGGGCATCCTGTGCACGGTGCTCTGCCTTCCCCTCGGTGTCGTCCTGTGGGCGAACACCGACTACGAGCGCGAGAGCAACCGGCGCCTGGACGCCGACGGGGTCGCGGCGACGGCGGAGGTCACCGACCTGACCGACTGGGACGACGGAGAGCAGGCCGGCGTCCTGGTCCAGTTGCGGATCCGCGCGCCGGGCTGCCCGACGTTCGAGACGACCTGGAAGCGCTCGAAACACCCCGCCCTGCGCGTGGGCCTGCGGATCAAGGCCGTGGTCGACCCGTCCGGCAACCTCTTCCGCATCGAGTTCTGAGCGAGCCTGCGCACCGAGGAGGCAGCGGCGGAGGCAGCGGCGAAGACAGCGGGTCAACAGGGCGGCCACCGGCGGCGGCCCTGGCCCGGCGGGCTGAACTCCGCGAAGAGAGGCGGGACTCGGATGAGCGTGTACGACCTGCTGGCGCTGTGGTGGGTGGTGCCCACGGGCCTGGCACTGCTCGGCTACGGGCTTGCGCTGGCCGGGCTCACCCCGGCTCAGCGGGCGATCTGGGTGCGGGCGCGGATCGTCGAGGTGGGACAGCCGGCGCACGGCGCCTCCAAGGAGCCGGGGATTCCGGTGACGGTCGCCTTCCAGGACCCGGCCACGGGGCGGGAGTTCACCCTGTCGAACGTCGGCAGGCACGGCGACTCGGTCGAGGAGGCCTGGGTGGGCCGGGAGTTCGAGGTGCGCTACCCACGCGGGCGCCCTGACCTGTTCCGTGTCGTGCTCCACAGTCCGGAGGACAAGAACGGCCGGTCCGGCCCGAACTGCACGGTGATCCTGCTCTACATCGGGCTGGTGATCCACGCGATCGTCGCCTGGGGTTACCCGTGGGCGCTGCTCGGCTTCGGCGCCGGGGTCACCGTCGTCGCGGCGTTCAGCCCCGACATCCGCGCGGCGCGGGCCCGCGACGACCTGCTGGCCACGTCGGTCGCCGTCCCGGCGCGCGTGGTGGCCGTCACCAGGGACGTCTACACCGACGGAGAGGGCGACGAGATCATCAACCACGCCCCCGTGGTCACCTTCACCACCCTCGACGGCACCCGGGTCACCGTGCTGTCCCGCGACGGCATCCCCCACCCGAGCCGGTCCCTCCACCGCCGGCTCACCCTCCACTACGCCCCCTCCGACCTGAGGGTCTACTCACACGACCTCGCGGCAGACCGCCGCGGCAACGAGAGGGCCATCGGGTTCATCATCATCCTGCTGCTCGCCGGAACGACGGCCGTCGTGACCGGCACGGTCCTGCTCCCCTGGCATGCCCTTCGTTAGCATCCCCTCCGTGACGAGCCGACGCGTCTTCATCAGCTACACGCAACGGGACAGCGAAGTGGCCCGCATGCTGGATGCGAGTCTGTGGGCCGCCGGCGCCGACACGTTCCTGGACCAACGGGACATCCTCCACCGGCTTGACGGAGGCGACGTGTGGTTGCGGTGGCGCCCGAGCGACGAGGCCCCCGTCGATCACCGGGCGGATACCGGTCAGAGCCGTGACGACCTGGGCGACTTGAGCTGCACCACCCGGGAACGACGCCACCGGGCCCGCGCCTGCCGCGGCCACCATCGCCGTCGGGCAACCCTCCACGCATGAAGATCATGGTCTACGGCCGGAGCACTAAGCTCCTGGGCAAGCGCCGATCACGGGTGTCGGCGCCCGGACGTCCGCGCAGGCGACAGCAGCAGGAGGAACACTCACGTGACCAGCCGTGTCATCTTCCTTTCGCCCGCGTCGAGCCCGTCACTGCGGCAGGCCCGCTTCTACGACGGAGACCCGCTCGACGACAGCGGCACGGCACGCGCCCGCTCGGCGGCCGGGTCGTTGCCCCGGGCCGGGCGCATCGTGATCTCCCCCAGTGTGCGCTGCCGGGAGACGGCCTCGGCTCTCGGGCTCGACGGCGAGGAGGCACCGGACCTCGCGGGACTGGACGCGGGTCGCTGGCGGGGCCGGAGCCTCGACGAGGTCGCCTTGGCCGAGCCGGAGGCGGTGACCCGCTGGATCGGCGATCCCACGTCCGCGCCCCACGGCGGCGAGTCGGTGGTCGGCTGTTGCGCGCGGGTACGGCGCTGGCTGGAGGCCACCCTCGAGACGGATGGCCGCACACTCGCCGTGGTGGAGCCGGAGGTCGTACGGGCCGCGGCCGTTCACGTGCTGGACGCGCCGCCGGCCGCCTTCTGGCGTCTCGACGTGCCACCCCTGACGGCGACCGAGATCAGCGGACGGGCAGGCCGCTGGAACCTGCGCATCGGACGGCCGTTGGGGCCACCGGAGGCCGATCCGGACCATTGAGGGTTTCGGACCACTGAAGGTGCCGGACCGCCGAAGGTGCCGGACCGCCGAAGGTGCCGGACCGCCGAAGTTTCCAGATTCCGGGCTCCGAGGTCCGAGGCCCTGGGTCGGGGGGTCCGGGATCGGGGGGTCCGGGGTCCGGCAACAGCCCTTCCTCGTCGACGGGTTACGAGGCCGGGTCCCGGTGGCGCCGCAGCAGGGCGGCTATCGCGCAGCGCAGACAGTCCCCGCCCACTTCCTCGACCGCGCCTTCGCCCGTTCCCGCCCCCCTTGCCTCTCCCACGCCCTCGACGTCCGCTTCGGCGGTGCCGCAGAGGGCCGCGCACTCGCCCGGCACGGTCCGGGCCGGATCCGGGCCGTCGTCGGCCGGAACTCCGATGAGGGTCTCCAGGTCCCGCACCAACTGTTCGGTGCGTTTCACCTGTTGGGCGAGCACCCGGACGCGCGCGCTCTGGCCGCCGATCTGGCGTCGGCTCGCGATCAGTTGCTCGTACTCCCGGACGGTGAGGGCGACCGCCTCGTGGCCACCCAGGATGATGCGACGCGGCTGGGGCTGTCTGGCCACTCGGGTCCTCCGCTGCTCGCCTTCTTCGTGCCCGGGTAATCGGCTGGGTCGACGGGTCATGTCCGTGGTCCGAGTCGTCGGTGTCCGGAGAACGCGAGAGGGCCCACGGATGGTTCCGTGGGCCCTCTCGCGTCTCGGGTCATGTCAGCGTGTCCCGGCCGGGTCCGGTCAGTTCGGGGCGGCGACTGCTCCGCCCGAGGCGACCGCCGCGGGCTTCGGATGCAGCAGCCGCTGGGCCAACTCGCCGAAGGCGAGACCGAATCCGCCCCACAGGGTGATCTGCATGGCGAGGGTGGAGAGCCGGAACCGCCACAGGAGGGCGGCCGGGAAGTCCCCGGGCACCTCGTTGATCGTCGGCAGGAAGGCGTACGCCAGCCCGATCACGACCACGAAGGCGGCCACCGCGGTGACGGTGGCGTACCAGCTGCCCAGCCGGGGTGCGAGCCGCTTGCCGAGGATGACGGCGCCGACCGCGAGGAGCACGCTGAGCACCATCATCAGGAAGTACAGCGTGGTCCGCTTCCCGATGGTCTCGTGGTCGCCGACCGCCGGCGGGTTGGCCGGGTACTTCAGGAACGGCACGACGTAGACCGCGAGCAGCGCGCAGCCGGACAGCAGCAGCGCGGTGGCCCGCGGGGTGAAGCGGCCGACACGGCCGAGGGCGAAGCAGAAGGCGAGGGCGGCGATGCCGCCGAACGCCACCCCGTACAGCAGCACTCCGGTGGCCAGGCCGGCCGTGGACTGCAGGCTGCGGGAGACGAGTTCGACCTCGTGCTCGTGGGCCGGGGCGTGGGATTCCTCGAAGCCGATGGCGCCGTCGACACTCGGCTCACCGAGGAAGTAGGCGACGATCAGGGCGAGCACGCCGGCGCCGAGGCCGGCGAGCATGCCCCGCACGAGGAGGTTTCTTACCGTTGCGGAGTTCATGGGGTGCGCGGCGTCCTTCGTCAGTGGCAGGGGAAGCCGAGCAGGTGACGGGCGTCGTGGACCCACTCGTGGACGTTCTCGCCGGAGACGACCGCGGTGGCGCCCTGTTCGGCGCCGACGAAGTACAGCAGGACAAGCATCAGGACGCCGAAGAAGACCGCCCAGGGGGCGATGTCCTTGAGCGGCAGCTTTGCCGGAATGGCCGGGGTGGTGACAGGCGGCTGGGCGACATGCTGCGCCATGGCAGGGCCTCCTCTGGGAGTTCGCGTCCCATCTCGGTGGTGCACATGACGACGGCCACGGGTCTGACTTCGGGCGCTCCCGAGGGAGCGTCCCGTACACAGTGGCGCGACCGTGCCGGATTCCCACCGGCTTCCGTGTCGCCGTCGTCGATATCGCACTGACGCTACCGCGTGTCGCGTGCATGGCCAAGACCGCGCCACCTGGCGTGATCCACCTCTCGTACCAGGTGACGTGGCCGGTGCGGCCCGCGGGTCAGCGGTGACGGAACGCGGGCGCTCGCGTATCGGCGCAAGGGCCCGTGCCCTCCTTCACCTGGGCGTCTGTTGGGCGGTGCCCTGTCCGGCGGGTCCGCGCCCCGGACCGAGCCCGAGTTCGCGCTCGCCGAGGGGGGCGAAGAAGCGGTCGACGTCCGTGTCGTGGACGTCGGCGAGGGTCGACGGCGACCAGCGCGGATCGCGGTCCTTGTCGATGATCTGGGCGCGGATGCCCTCCACCAGGTCGGGTGCGGTGAGGGCGGCGCAGGAGACGCGGTACTCCTGGTCGAGGACCCGCTCCAGGGAGCCCAGGCGTCGGGCGCGCCGCAGGGCGGCCAGCGTGACCTTGAGCGCGGTGGGCGACTTGGCGAGCAGGGTCTCGGCCGTCTCCTTGGCTTCGCGGTCGCCGTGGTCGAGGAGCCGTCCGACGATCTCCTCGACGGTGTGCGCGGTGTAGCAGGCGTCGATCCAGGGGCGGTGGGCGGCGAGTTCCCCGGGTGGTGCCGGGCGGACATGTGCCGCCAGCGCGTCGCGCACCGGGAGCCGGGCCAGGTCGCCGACCAGCCGTGGCAGCGCCTCGGCGGGGACGAAGTGATCGGCGAGTCCGCACACCAGGGCATCGGCCGCGCCGACTTGACGGCCCGTCAGTGCCAGGTGGGTGCCGAGTTCGCCGGGTGCGAGGCCGAGCAGATGGGTGCCGCCCACGTCGGGCACGAAGCCGATGCCGGTCTCGGGCATGGCGATCCGCGACCGCTCGGTGACGACACGGACGCCGGCGTGCGCGGAGACACCGACGCCGCCTCCCATCACGATCCCGTCCATGACGGCGACGTACGGCTTCGGGTAGCGGGCGATTCGGGCGTTGAGCCGGTACTCGTCGCGCCAGAACGCGGCGGCCGCCGTGCCGTCGCCGTCGCGGGCGTCGTCGTGGATGGCCCGGATGTCGCCGCCCGCGCACAGGCCCCGCTCCCCCGCGCCGGTGAGGACGACGGTCTCCACGGCCGCGTCCCGCTCCCAGGCCGTCAGGGCCTCGTCGATGCGGCGGACCATGTGATGCGTCAGGGCGTTGAGCGCCTTGGGACGGTTGAGGGTGAGGTACGCGGCGCGCCCCTCGGTACGCAGCAGGACGGAATCAGCGGCGGCGCTCATCCGGACGCCTCGGTCAGGCCACGGGCCACGATGACACGCATGATCTCGTTCGCTCCTTACAGTGTCCGGCTGGTGGCCGGTGTCGGCGGCGGACGGCCGGACCGCCGCACGCGGGTTCGGTGCCCGCGGATCTTCGGACACCTTGGCCAATCTAGTGAAGGCGCCGGATCACGTCGGCCGGGCGCCCGTGCCGGCGACCTCGACAGGCCCTGACATACCCATCAGCGGCAGGTCGCTCGGCATGCCGTGGTCGCCGTGCGGAACTCGACGTCCCCGACCAGAATAAACGGACAGCTGTCCACTACCGGCGAGGGTAGCGGACAGCTGTCCGTTCCATCGGGCCGCCCGGACACCCTCACCGCCGCCCGGGAGCCCCCGTACGCAGACCGTCCATGATGAGGTCCAGGAGCCGGGCGGTCTGGGACTGCCAGTCCCCATGAAGGTCGATCTGCCAGATGCCCGCGATGGCGAGGGCGAAGTCGTCGGCGGTCACGCCCGGCCGGATGGTTCCGGCCTCGTGATTGGCCCTGAGCAGCAGCTCGATCGCGGCGACCACCAGCGCGTACCCGGGTTTCGCCGGGTTCCCCGTCGCACTGGTGGCCTGACGCAGGGCGTCGGCCAGTCCGGCCTTGGCGAGGGCGAAGCGGGCGAGACCGTCCATCCATTCGCGCAGGGCCCGGTCGGGCTCCCGGGTCTCCAGCAACTGGGCCGCACTGTCGACGAGTTGCCGCACCTCGTGGCGGTAGACCTCCAGGACGAGCGCCTCACGACTGGGGAAGTTGCGGTAGAACGTGCCCTGCCCGACCCCCGCCTTCTTGGCGATGGCACTCAACGGGGCGTCCGGGGAACGCGTCAGTTCGACCAGCGCCACTTCCAGGATGCGCTCACGATTGCGCTGCGCGTCCGAGCGCTGGGGCGCCTCACTCCTCGGCTCCACTCGCCCTCCTCCGGGCTCCCGCCGGAACCCTCTCACGCAACCGGACAGCCGTCCGCTACATGCCTCATGAGTGGACTGCTGTCCGCTTGTCGTCACCATAGCGGAGCCCCTCGCACGGCAGGGCGGCCCTGGAACCGGCCGAGCACCGGCGATCCCCTCACACGACACCGGGACAGCTGCCAGACTTGCGTCCCAGCACGCGCACAGGACGGAACAGGACAGGAGCAGGACAGCGGCAGGGCATCGGCAGCGCCCGATGGTCTCCGCATCGGGTCCTGTTGGACGGTGGGGCCTGTCGGGGCGCGTGCCGGGGTGTTGTAGCGGGGCGGGTGCCGACGGGGAGGCGACGTATGGACGGCCGGGTGTCGGCGGATCTTGCCAGGGAAGTACTCGCCATGCTGCCGACCCTCGTCGGCACGGACGCTCCCCGGATCGCGGAGGAGATCCACCACGCGCTCGCGGCCTCGGGCGGTGTCGGAGGGACCGAGGAGCTGCGTCGCGCCGTGCACGCCGACATCCGCGTCAGGTCCTGGGCCGAGGCAAGGCTCCGCCAGGACGGCCAGGACGGCGAACGGAGCACGCCGGGAGCCGGAAGCGGATACCAAGGGCTCGCAGGGGGGCCGGTCCCCGCCGCGTCGGCCACGAAGTTCGTGTGCGGGAACCCGGTGTGCACGAAGCCCGACACCTGGACCCGCGGCTTCGTCGGCGAACCGGTGCCGCGCTGCTCGGCATGCGCCTACCTGCTCGGCCGCGAAGCGTAGCGGGGCGCGGTGCCGACCTTCTGGAGCGCGGCCGCCGGGAAGCTGGTCGAGCGGTGGCTCGCCACGGGGCTGGCCGCGGCGGTGTACTGGCTGGTCATGACGCTGGCCTGGGCCGCCGGACAACCGCGTCCCCGGCAGGCCCTGGCGGGGCGACTGGATGCCGTGGGGACGATGCCCGCCGGTGAACAGCTCGCGCTGCTGCTGGTGGCGTTGGTCGGGCTCGTCGGATCCGCTCTGCTCATGCGGCAGTTGACCCTTCCCGCGCTGCGCCTGTTGGAGGGCTACTGGCCCCGGTTCCTGTCCTCCGTGAGCGGGTGGCTGTGCGAGCGGCACACCCGACGGCGCGCGGCCGACTCCGCCGAGTGGAGGGCGCTGTACCCACGGCTGGAAGCGGCCCCGACGGCCACGGGTGCCGGGCCACCGGCGCCGCTGAGCGCAGCGGAACGCGCCGAGTACGTCCGGCTGGAGGCGCGACTGCGGTGGAGCCCGCGCGATCCGGCTCTGGCCATGCCGACGCGGGTCGGGAACATTCTGCGGGCCGCCGAGGCCGAGCCCCATCACAAGTACGGTCTGGACGCGGTGCTGCTCTGGCCGCATCTGTGGACCCTGCTGCCCGAGAGCTTCCAGCAGGATCTCTCCGCCGCCCGGCAGCGCCTGGACGCCGCCGTAGCCGCGGGGTTGTGGGCCGTGCTGGTGCTGCCCGCCGTGTACTGGACCCCCTGGGCGTTGTCGGCTCTGTTGTTCGTGCTCGGCGCCTGGGGGTGGTGGCTGCCGCGCGCCTGTCAGGACTACGCGATCCTGTTGCAGGTCGCGTTCGACCTGCACCGTCAGCAGTTGTACCGAGCGCTGCGCCATCCGCTCCCGGCGACCGCCGCGGAGGAGCCGGACGCGGGGCTCCGGCTGACGGCCTATGTGTACCGCGGCTCCGACGACCCGGCTCTGGTGTTCACCCCCGGCGACTGAACCGGGACCTGAGCCGGGGCAGCGACCGCGACGGGACCAGCGCCTACGGCCCGAAGTGCACGAGGGGCGCCCACTCGTACGGGTGGGAACGGCTGTTCCGGACCTCCCGCACCGCGGCGTGCAGCGCGAACGCCGGGTCGAAGGTACGGCCGTACAGGGCGGCCGGCCGATGGAACTCCGCCGCGACGTCCCGCACCGTCCACGCTTCGACCGACCGGACGCGGAACGGTCGCGCATGGCTGACCACGACCCCCGTCGGTCGGACGCGGTGGCCCCTCCGGCGGCCGGCCGCGAACCGACGCCCGGGACACCGTCCGCCGAACGGCCACCCGTCGCATGGCCACCCACGCCACGAACTCGTCGTAGCCGCCCGAGCGTTCCTGCCGATCGGCAGCGGTGCGGTCATCGGGTCGGTTCGTAGGTCAGTTGTTTGACCTGGCGCAGGGTGAGTGTCGTCTCGACGGACCGGACGCCGTCGAGCGCGCCGATCCTCTCGCTCAGGTAGCGGTAGAGGTCGCCCGTGCTACGACTGACGACGGCCGCCACCAGGTTGGCCTGTCCCGTGATCGCCGCGGCGAAGCTGACCTCCCGGTGCTCCGCGAGTGCCTGTCCGACGGCGGAGAGGGCGGAGGGGGCCACGGTGAGCCAGAGCATCGCGCCGACGCCGTGGCCCAGGGATTCCCTGCTGTGCTGCACGTCGAAGTAGAGGGCTCCCGAGGAGCACAGCCGTTCCACGCGTCGTTTGACGGCGGCCTCGGACTGGCCGGTCGCGGCCTGCAGTTCGTTGAAGGGGGCCCGTCCGTCGCGCCGGAGCAGGGCCACGAGAGCCTCGTCGGCCGGGTCGAGGGAGACGGGCGCGTCATCCGGTTCGGCCCGCGGCCGGCGCAGCGCCGCCTCCTCGTCCGGCTCCAGCGCCCGGATCTTGTCGAGCCAGCCGAGCGGGCCGCCGTAGAAGAGGTGGAGCAGGCAGTGGGCGCTGACCGAGATGACGCGGGGGGTGCGCTGGAGTCGGTCGAAGAGGAGTTCGTCGCGCTCCTGCCGGTTGCGGGGCTTCATCGCGCACAGCACCTCGGTGCCGCCGGAGATGAGGTCGACGTAGGAGGTGTCGGAGCGGCGGGCCAGGGCGGTCGCCAGTTGCTCGGCGACGTCCGGGGTGCAGCGCATCCGGACGATCCAGCCGGCCCGGCCGAGTCTGCTCTCGTCCGGCACGCCGACCACCCGGAGGCCGGCCGTGGTGCGCAGCCGCCGGAAGCGTCGCGCGACGGTCTGGTCGCACACGCCGAGCACCTCGGCGATCCGGCTGAACGATGCCCGTCCGTCGAGTTGCAGGGCCTGGAGCAGCTTCAGGTCGAGTGCGTCGAGGGGCTGGGAAGCCATGGCGGCCCTTCTGGTCCGGGGCGGAACGAGGCCGTCGTCACCGGCGGTCGTCGCCGTCGTCGCCATCGATCGACGTCTCCATCGTCATCGTCGCCGATCGTGGTCGGCGGCCCGGCGGGCCGCCGGTCGAAGGTATGGCGGGTGCCGGGGGCCGTCGGTGAGGCCGGGCCGTGTCGTGTCACAGGGCCCGGGACCGTCGTGCTCGGTCCCGGGCCCCGCGTGTGGCGCCGTACCCGTCCCCACGGACGGCGCCGGTACCGGGCCGGCGTTCCGCTCGGCACGCCCGCCCGGTACGTCCGGTGTCACCCTCCAGTGACGCGTCCGACCGGCGAGAGGGTTGCTTCGGGCCCCTCGGCCACCGGCGCGGCGGCCGGTGCGGCCCGGCCGGGGCCGACGCTCACGGGCGGTGCCGGGTGCTGGGGGCGGCGCAGCAGGAGCGCGCCGACGGCGGCAGCGAGCAGGGCCAGTACGGCGGCGACGACCAGGCAGAGGTGGAGGCCGTCCAGGAAGGCCTCGGACAGCGCGCCTAGGACGCGGGGGGTGTCCGCTCCGAGGTCGGCGCCGGCGACGGCCCCGATGCCGCCGTGTTCGGCGACCGCCTGGACCTGTTCGACGGTCCGGCCGTCGAGGCCGGCGTCGGTGAGGTGGCCGGGCAGTGCGTCGAGGGCCTCGGTGGACAGCAGGGCGCCGAGGACGGCGGGGCCGAGGGCGGCGCCGACCTGGCGGAAGGCGTTGTTGGCGGCGGCGGCCATACCGGCCTGGCGGAAGGGCACCGAGTTGACGGCGGTGGCGGTCATCGGCGTGATGACGAAGGCCAGGCCGAGGCCGAGCAGGGCCAGCCGCCAGGCGAGCGATCCGAACGAGGTGTGCGCGCCGATGCCGGTGAGGGAGAACAGGGCGGCGGCGGTGAGGAGCAGGCCGCCGGGGATGAGCAGGCGCGGTGAGACCCGGTGGACGAGCCGGCCGACGGGGGCGCCGAGCAGGAGGGGGCCCAGGGTGACGATCAGCAGGCGCCAGGCGGCGTCGAGGGTGGAGAGGCGCTGGACCATGCCGAAGTAGAGGCTGAGGGCGAAGAAGAACCCGATGAGGCCCAGGAAGCTGATCATGGCGATCAGGGTGGTGGCGGTGAAGGCGGGGCTGCGGAACAGCCCCAGGTCCAGCATCGGGTCGGTGCCGGCCCGCTCCACGAGGACGAACGCCACGGCGGCGACCGCGGCGGTGGACAGCGCCACGACGACCTTCACGTCGGAGAACGAGGTGGCACCGCCCTCGATGATCCCGTAGACGAGTGCGGTGATCGTCAGCGCGGCGCTGATCTGGCCGGGCCAGTCCAGCCGGCGTGTGCCGGGGGCGCGGGAGTCGGTCAGCAGCCTGGCCGCGAAGGCCGCCGCGGCGAGGGCGACGGGAAGGGGCAGGAGGTAGATCCAGCGCCAGGCGAAGTGATCGAGGACGGTACCGGCGATGACCGGTCCCAGGGCCAGGGCGGCGGTGAGGGACGTGGCCCACAGGCCGATGAACTTGCCGCGCTCGCGCGGGTCCGGGACGGCGTGGCCGATCAGGGCGAGGGTGGTGGGCAGCAGGGCGGCGGAGCCCAGCCCGGCCAGGGCCTGGCCCACCCAGAGGAGTTGGACGGAGTGGGCGCACAGGGAGACGAGCGCGCCCAGGGCGGTGAGGGCGAGGCCCGCCTGGAAGACCCGTTTGCGGCCGTGGACGTCGCCGAAGACGCCCGCGGTGAGGATGAGGGCGGCCATGGGCAGGACGAACGCGTCGGACACCCAGGCCAGTTGGGACGTCGAGGCGTTCAGCGCCCGCTGGATGGCGGGCAGGCTCACCGAGACGGTGGTCACCGGCAAATAGGCGACGAACACGCCGACGCAGGCCATGACGAGCGTGGCGGCTCGCCGTTCCTGCGGCGCGTTCGCCGGGGTCGAGGCGTTCACGGAGTTTCTCCCTTGAGGCGCTGGGTGCGCCGGACCGCGGGGTGGACCGGCGTCCGCCACCTTCGGCCCGGCCGTCGACCGAATCCAGCCACCGCGGCCGGGACCGGGAAAACCGACATCGGGGACGGGTTTTCCGGGACTTCTCGACATCCACGGTCCACGGGGCCCTCCGACGCCCGGCCCCCGGGTCCGCACATGTGACCCACACCACAAAAGAAACGATGCCGTTTCGATAGAGGTCGAAGCTAGTCTTTCGATGGGAACGAAACGGTTTCGTTCAGTGGAGAACGGGAGGGGACCACCCGCCATGACCTCCGTACTCGTCGTCAGCGACCAGACCCTGCAGCGCCTCGGCTTCCGGATGCTCCTCGCGGACCACCCCGACCTGACCGTCGTCGGTGAGGCGTCCGGCTACTTCGAGGCGATCCGCCTGAGCACCGAACTCCGCCCCGACGTCGTCCTGCTGGACGCCCGCGATCCCGGCACCGACACCCACGACACCATCCGCCGCATCACCCGGCCCCCCGCGCCCGCCCACCCCTCGGACGCCGTGCGCAAACCCCCGTACGTACTCGTCCTCACCGACACCGGCCCCGAAGCGCACACCCATGCCCTCCTGCACGCCGGGGCCCGCGGGTTCCTGCTCCAGGACGCCACCGCGGACGAGCTGATCGCCGCCGTCCGTATCGTCGCCACCGGCGACGCCGTGATCACCCCGGGGCTGACCCGGACACTGATCGACGCCGTGCGCCAGGAGCGCCCCGTCCGCCTCGCCACGCGGCGGGAGGCCGGTCTCGACGCCCTGACCGAGCGCGAACGCGACGTCCTGGTCGCCGTGGCCACCGGCTGGTCCACCACGGAGATCGCCGAACGACTGTCAATCGCCCCGACCACCGTCAAGTCCCACGTCAGCAACATCCTCGGCAAGATCGGCGCCCGCGCACGGGTCCAGGCCGTGGTGTTCGCCTACGAGTCGGGCCTCGTGCGGCCGGCCTGACCACCGGACCGGCGACGAGCGGACCCGGCAGCCCCACCCCCACACCCGCGCCAACACCCCCTTCCCACCAGGTCGTTCGACCTGTCGGACATTGTTCGATACCTCTTGACGCTGCGCCTCACGTCGATTGACACTCTCGCAACACGACGTCACACAGCCGAAACGGCAGGGCGCCCCTGGCCGAGGCCCCCTTCGTCAACCGTGTCTCAGCAGGGGAAGTCCACATGCCGTACAGCACACGACCTCGCGCCCGCGCGAGACGTCAGGCGGGTCAGCTCGCCGGACTCACCGCCGCCTCACTGCTCCTGGGCCTCGCCGGTCCCACCGTCCACGCCCAGGCCGCGCAGTCGGCACCCACGGCCGAGGCCGCGGAGATCACCGACGGACTCGCCCTCTGGTACCCGCTCGACGCCGACTCGGGCAGCACCGCCACCGACGCCTCCGGCCACGGCCGTGACGGCACCGTCAACGGCACCGCGGGCTGGACCGGCGACGGCCAGGGCCTCGCCTTCAACGGTTCGGACACCTACATCAAGGTGCCGAACGACGTCATGAAGGGCATGGACTCGATCAGCGTCTCCATGGACGTGCTGATGGACGAGTCGCAGAGCACCCCGTATTTCGTCTACGGTTTCGGCAACACCAGCAGCGGCACGGGCAACGGCTACCTCTTCGCCACCGGCAACCCGCTGCGCACCGCCATCGCCTCCGGCAACTGGTCGACCGAGCAGAACACCCGGCCCACCGACTCGCACAACCTGACCCGCTCGGTGTGGAAGCAGCTCACCTACACCCAGACCGGCAGCACCGCCGTGCTGTACGAGGACGGCGTGGAGGTCGGCCGCAACACGTCGGTCACCGTCACCCCGGGGTCCATCGGCTCGGGCACCACGACCGCCAACTACATAGGCAAGTCGGTCTACACCAGCGACAAGCTCTTCAAGGGCAAGATCCGTGACTTCCGGGTCTACGACCGTGCCCTGGCCGACTCCGAGGTCGAGCAGCTCTCGCTCCCCGTGGCCGAGCAGGGCGTCGCCGCCGACAAGGCGGCCCTCGGCCTGGGCGACACCAGCGCGGTGACCGCCGATCTGGACCTGCCCAGGACCGGTACGGCCGGCGGCTCGACCATCAGTTGGGAGAGCGACAACACGGACGTGGTGTCGGACTCCGGCGCTGTGACACGCCCCGCCTCCGGTGAGCCGGACGGCCACGCCACGCTCACGGCGACCCTGAAGAAGGGCACCGTGAGCGCCACCAGGACCTTCGACATCACGGTCCTCCCCGCCGTGGACGACGCGACCGCCGTCCAGCGGGCCGCCGAGGCGCTCACCGTGCACAACCTCGACGACGTCCGCGGCAACCTCACCCTCCCGGCCACCGGCACCCTCGGCACCAAGGTCGCCTGGTCCTCCGCGAAGCCGGACGCCGTCTCGGCCGCGGGCCTGGTCCACCGCCCCGCGCACGGCGACGGCACCACCACGGTCGAGCTGACCGCGACCGTCACCAAGGGCGACGCCGAGACCACCCGCGTCTTCACCGCGAAGGTCCCCGAACTGCCCGAGAAGCAGGCCTACAAGGGCTACATGTTCAGCTACTTCACCGGCGAGGGAACCTCGGACGGCGAGCAGCTCTACTCGGCTCTCAGCAAGGGAAACGACCCGTTGAAGTGGCGGGAGCTGAACGACGGCAAGCCCGTCCTGACCTCCACGCTCGGTGAGAAGGGCCTGCGCGACCCGTTCATCATCCGCTCCCCCGAGGGCGACAAGTTCTACCAGATCGCCACCGACCTCAGGATCTACGGCAACGGCGACTGGGACGCCTCCCAGCGCACCGGCAGCAAGTCCATCATGGTGTGGGAGTCCACCGACCTGGTGAACTGGACCAACCAGCGCCTGGTCAAGATCTCCCCCGACGCGGCCGGCAACACCTGGGCCCCCGAGGCGTACTACGACGAGTCGCTCGGCGAGTACGTCGTCTTCTGGGCGTCGAAGCTGTACGACAACGAGGCCCACTCCGGCGACACGTACAACCGCATGATGTACGCGACGACCCGCGACTTCTACACCTTCAGCGAGCCCAAGGTCTGGGTCGACCGCGGCTACTCGGTCATCGACTCCACGGTCATCCAGCACGACGGCACGTACTTCCGCCTCTCCAAGGACGAGCGGAACAACTCCTCCTCCACGCCCAACAGCAAGTTCATCTTCGAGGAGAAGAGCGACACGCTCCGCAACCTCTCCTGGACCGCGGTCGCCGAGGGCATCGGCAAGGGCGAGATGAGCGCGGCCGAGGGCCCGTTGGTGTTCAAGTCCAACACCGAGGAGAAGTGGTACGCGTTCCTCGACGAGTTCGGCGGGCGCGGCTACATCCCCTTCGAGACGACCGACCTGGCGTCCGGTGCGTGGACCCCGTCCACCGACTACGACCTGCCGTCCAAGCCCCGGCACGGCACCGTGCTCCCGGTCACCCAGGCCGAGTACGACCGGCTGCTGCAGACCTACCAGCCGGACCAGATCGTCACGAGCGTCGAGGGCACCAAGGTCAAGACGCGCATCGGTGACGCCCCCGTCCTGCCGGCCACCGTCATCGCGGAGTTCGCCGACGGCGCCAAGCGGCCCGTCGCCGTCACCTGGGAGGACGTGGCCCCCTCGCAGTACGCGCAGGCCGGCACCTTCACGGTGAAGGGCGACCTGCCGGGCGACGCGGCGATCGACGTCACCGCCGAGGTCACGGTCTCCACCGAGGGCCCGGACGTCCCGGCCGACCTGCTCCTGCACTACGGCTTCGACGAGACCGGCGGCAGCATCGCCCGCGACTCCAGCGGCCACGGCTACCACGGCACCTACGTCCGCACCCCCGACTTCGGGACCGGCGTCGAGGGCGGCTCGTTCAAGATGTCCGGCGGCTCCGGCAGCTCGACGACCTCCCCGTACGTCAAGATCCCGAACGGCGTGCTGAAGAACGCCGACAGCGTCACCGTCTCCACGTACGCGAAGTGGAAGGGCGGCGACAACTGGCAGTGGCTGTTCGGCCTCGGCCCGGACAGCGACAAGTACCTCTTCGCCAGCCCGTCCAACGGCTCCTCGTCCCTCTACTCGGCCATCACGGCGGCGAGTTGGGGTGCGGAGAAGAAGCTGTCGGGCACCCGGCTCGCCGTCGACAAGTGGCAGCACGTCACCGTCACCATCGACGGCGGCTCGGGCACGGCGGTCCTCTACCTGGACGGCATCGAGGTGTCCCGCGCCACCGACGTCAGCGTCGAACCGTCCGACCTGTACGACGCGGACAAGGACTACAGCGGCTACATCGGCCGGTCCATGTACTCCCCCGACCCGTACTTCGGCGGTGAGGTCGACGACTTCCGGATCTACAACCGGGCCCTGACGGCCTCCGAGGTCCTGGAGATCAGCGGCAACACCACGGGCATCGCCAGGGCCACCCACCCGCAGCAGAAGACCGACGCGATCATCGACGACGCCGGCAGCCGCATCACCCTGCCGATGAAGCCGGGCACCGATCTCACCAGACTGGCACCGGAGTTCACCCTCGCCCACGGCGCGGCGATCAGCCCCGCCTCCGGGAGCGTGCAGAACTTCACCAAGCCGGTGAAGTACGAGGTCACCGGCTCGGACGGCAAGAAGCGCACCTGGACGGTGTCGGCCCGGGAACTGAAGAGCCCGGTCCTGCCCGGCCTCAACGCGGACCCGAACATCGTCCGCTTCGGCGACACCTTCTACATCTACCCGACCACCGACGGCTTCGAGGGCTGGAGCGGTACGCAGTTCAAGGCGTACTCGTCCAAGGACCTGGTCCACTGGACCGACCACGGCGTCATCCTGGACCTGGGTCCGGACGTCTCGTGGGCGGACAGCAGGGCATGGGCGCCGGCGATGGAGGAGAGGAACGGCAAGTACTACTTCTACTTCTGCGCCGACGCGAACATCGGTGTCGCGGTCTCCGACTCGCCCACCGGCCCGTTCAAGGACGCCCTGGGCAAGCCGCTGCTGAAGGCCGGTGACCACCCGGGCCAGATGATCGACCCGGCGGTCTTCACGGACGACGACGGCACGCCGTACCTGTACTGGGGCAACGGCCGCGCCTACGCGGTCCCGCTCAACGACGACATGGTCTCCTTCGACGCCTCGAAGGTCACCGACATGACCCCGAGCAACTACAACGAGGGCACCTTCGTCATCAAGCGCAAGGGCACCTACTACTTCATGTGGTCGGAGAACGACACACGTGACGAGAACTACCAGGTCGCCTACGCCACCGGCTCCTCGCCCACCGGTCCCTGGACCAAGCGGGGCGTGATCCTGCAGAAGGATCTCTCGCTCGGCATCAAGGGCCCCGGCCACCACTCGGTGGTCCACGTCCCGAACACCGACGACTGGTACATCGTCTACCACCGCTTCGCCATCCCGGGCGGTGACGGCATGCACCGCGAAACGACCATCGACAAGCTGGAGTTCGACGCCGACGGCCTGCTGAAGAAGGTCGTTCCCACCCTGGAGAGCATCGACCCGGTCACCATCGTCCGGGCCGGCCCGGACGCCTCCGGCAAGGAGGGCGCCAAGATCCAGCTGAACGGCACCCTCTCGGGTGCGGGCACCGCCAAGTGGACCGCCGCCAAGGGCACGCCCTGCACCTTCGCCGACGCCAAGAAGGCGAAGACCACGCTCACCTGCACCGACAACGGCACCTACGAGGTCACCCTGACCGGCGGTCGCGGCACCGACTCGGCGACCGTGACCGTCACGAACGCCGCCCCGGTGATCACCTCCGCCCAGGGCCCCACGGCCCCGGTCGCGGCGGACCGCCGTACGACCGTCACCGCCTCGTTCGCCGACCCCGGCACCGGTGACACCCACACCTGCAGCGTCGACTGGAAGGACGGCGCCAAACCGACGAACGGCACCGTCACCGGCTCCCGCTGCTCGGCCGCCCACACCTACACCGCGGCGGGCATCCACCGGCCCGTGGTCACCGTGACCGACGACGACGGCGCCTCGGACCGGACGACCCTGCCCGAGCTGATCGTCTACGACCGAACGGCCGGGCCCACGACCGGAGTCGGCTTCATCACCTCGCCGGCGGGCGCCTACCCGCCCAGCTCCAAGCTGACCGGCAAGGCGGCCTTCTCCTTCACCGCCGACTACGCCAAGGGGGCCACCGTGCCCACCGGAAAGGCGTCCTTCGAGTTCGGCGCGGCCCGGCTGAAGTTCCGTTCCACCGGCTCCGACTGGCTCGTGGTCACCGGCTCCCGGGCCATCTTCCAGGGCTCCGGCACGGTCGACGGCAGAAGCGGCTACGGTTTCCGGATCACCGCCACGGACCGCCCCGACCTCTTCCGGATCAAGATCTGGAAGAAGGCCGGAGGTGCCGTGGTCTACGACAACACCACCGCGGCCAAGGCCAACGGCAGCATCACCGTCGGCGGCCACCGGAGGTGAGCCGCGGGTAGGAACAGAGGGAGGCACAGTGCGTGTCCTGGAGCTCGGCCACTGCTCACCGGCCGACGCCGTCGAGCAACTGCGCGCGGCGGAGCGGTACGACGTCATCCGTGTCGGTGACGCCGTCCAGGAACTCGACCCCCGCGCACTGCTGCCCTCCCTGGCCTCCGCGCTCCGCCCCGGCGGAGTGCTCCACCTCACCGTGCCGGCCTCGGCGCGCACCCCGGTACCCTGGGCGGATCTGTTCGCCGAGAACGGGCTGCGCGTCGAGGCCGTCGACACGCCGGACCAGGACGAGCGGGCCACCCACCGGGTGCTCCGGGCGACCCGCCCCGTCCGCGTCTCGTCCCGCCCCCGTTCCTCCCGGCCGCCCCTCCCGCACGCGGCGATCGGCGTCGGCGCCATCCTGCACGGCCCTCGCGGGCTGCTCCTGGGCCGCCACCACCGGGGCACCTGGGAGCTGCCCGGCGGGACCGTCGAACCCGGCGAGTCCCTCCAGGAGACGGTCGTGCGCGAACTCGTCGAGGAGACCGGCGTCACGGCCCGAGCGGCGGACGTACGGCTGCTGGGCACGCTCCTCGACCATGTCGAGGACGTCGTACGGGTCACCGTGGCCACCGTCGTGACGGCGTGGCACGGCGAGGCCTCCGACCAGCCAGGTGAACGCGTCGGCGACTGGCGCTGGTTCCCCCTGGACCGGCTGCCGGAGAACCTGTTCGTGTGCAGCGCCCAGGGCCTCACCGCCTGGCGCCCGGACCTGCCGATCGACCACACACCGGCCCACTTCACCCCGTACGGCGGCTGACCGGGCGGGCCGCCGCAACCCTCTCGCAACCTTCGCCGTGCTGCACTCGGTGACCATGGCCGACGAATCCGCACGCCCCGCCCACGACGAGGTCCCCCGCGTCGAACTCACCCCGGCCGCCTGCGACCTGCTGCGCCGGCTGCGCGAGGCCCACGGTCCGCTGATGTTCCACCAGTCGGGCGGCTGCTGCGACGGCAGCGCCCCGATGTGCTTCCCGGCCGGCGAGTTCCGCACCGGCGACGCGGACATCCTGCTCGCGGAACTGACCGTGGCCGGCGTCGGGGAACCGGTGACGTTCTGGATCTCCCGCAGCCAGTACGAGGTGTGGAGTCACACCCGGCTGATCGTGGACGTCGTCGAGGGCCGGGGCAGCGGCTTCTCACTGGAGGCACCCGAGGGCGTACGTTTCCTCATCCGCTCACGGCTCGTGGGCACCTGACCACGAGAAAGCCTGGCGATCACGTTCAGCCACTCCGTCGACACATCCGGCCGACGCACGAGCACCTCACTCCGCACGACATCGATCCAGCTGTCGATCGGTTCGAACTGCTGGGCGTCCAGTGCCTCCCGAGCCGCCGTCGTCAACACGCGGTCACTCCGACGGACATCGTCACCTGGCGCGTACCTCATGGGCACTGAGAGAGTTGACGGGACCTCAGGGAGTGATGTGACGCGCGGTCAAAGGTGCTGTGTCCAGGGCAGGGCGGTGCTGACGATTCTCACCGCGCTCATCGCCCTGACCGCCATAACCCTGACCGGGGCGAGTCCCGCCGGCGCCGCTGGGGATCCGGCCCGGATCGCGACGGGTGTCGCCTACGAGCGGATCGACCTGCGCGGGGTCGGCGGGCCGACGCGGGTCCATCTGCTGCGCGTCGATCTGGACCGCCCACAGGTTCGTCTCGGGCTGCTGTATCCCGGGGCGGTGGCCGCGCGGGCCACGGTCTCGCAACTGGCCGACGGGCGGGCAGCGGTCGCCGGGGTGAACGGCGACTTCTTCAACATCACCGAGGCGCAGCACCCCGGTGTCGAGGCGACGGGCGCGAGCGTGGGCCCCGCCATCGGGGACGGCCGGGTGCTGAAGGCGGCGGTGCCCGACGGGCAGCGCTTCGGGCCCGCGTTGCCCCCGGGTACGACCACGGAGGACGTCATCGGCGTCGGCACCGACCGGCGGGCCCGGCTTGACCGCCTGTCGCTGAACGGGGCGGTCACCACGGACGAGGTGCGGCTGCCGCTGGGCGGGCTCAACCAGTACGCCCTGCCGGTGGGGTCGGTCGGCGCCTTCACCAAGGACTGGGGCAGCGCCTCCCGGGTCCGCGCCACCTGCGGCACGGACAACGACCGGGCCGCGCCCTGCAGTTCGGACACCTACGAGGTGACGGTCCGTGACGGGTTCGTCGTCTCGACGGCCGACCGCCCCGGCAGCGGCGCGATCGGCCCGGACACCACGGTGCTCGTCGGCCGCGAAGGGGGCGCACAGCAGCTCCGGAAGTTCTCCGCGGGCGAGCGGGTGGCCGTCCGGCACGGCCTCGTGGCGTCCGCCTCGCGGATCCCGTACCTCTTCGCGCTCGGCGGTTACCCGGTGTTGCGGGGCGGCCGGTCGCTGCCCGGGCTCGACGCCACGACCTCGGCGGTTCGCACCGCCGTGGGTATCGCGGACGGCGGCCGACAGGTCCTCCTGCTCGCGGTGGACGGGGCACCCGAGTACCGATCCGGCCTGACGGTCGCCGAAGTGGCGGAGAACATGAGGGAGTTGGGGGCGGCCGACGCCTTCAGCCTGGACGGCGGCGGTTCGACGACCCTGGTCACGCGCGGGCCGGGCGCGAGTGCCGTCTCGGTACGCAACCACCCCACCGGGGGCGCGGAACGACCCGTCCCGAACGGCATCGGCGTCTTCTCCACGACGCCGTGAGGAACTCAGGGCCTGAAACCGCCGACGATGTCGGCCGTCGCCGCGAGACCGCTGCTGATGGTGGGGGCGATGTCCGTGCCGGCGAGGCAGAAGCCGAGCAGCAGGCACACCAGTGCGTGCGAGACCTTCAGTCCGCCACCGCGCAGGAAGATCACCGCCAGGATCAGCAGCAGCATCACCACAGAGAGTGAGATCACCATCGTCGGCCTCCTCCGCCACGCCCGTTTCGCGGCGTTCGGCCGCAAGTGTGGCGTAGCGGAGGCTCTGGCCGGACGGCTGACCCGTCCCCCGAAAAGGTGAAGTCCGAGGGGAAGGCTCTAGCGGTGGGCGTCCAGGAAGGCTTCCAGGCCGGCGAGGTCGTCCGTGTTGAGGTGGTCGACGTCGGCGGCGAGCAGTTCGGCCCAGAGCGCGTCCCGGGCGGGGCCGGCCACGTCCGGGGTGGCCCAGAACCGGACCTTCTGTCCGCGCGAGTGGGCCCTGCGCACGAGGGTCCGCAGCTTGCGCCGTTCGGCGTCCGGGAAGGCGCCCACCCCGAGCCAGGTGAAGTTGAGGGTCCAGTTGTCGCTGATCAACGGGACGAAGGAGGCGGGCGCCGGGGTGCCGAGGTCGGTGAGCCGGCCGTCGTAGAAGGCCCGTCGGACGGTCTGCGCCTCCATGGGGGTGCGGGCGGCGCGGTCGCCGGAGACGACGGCGGTGACCGGCCCGGAATGCACCCGGCCGTGCGCGTACGTCGTGAACAGGCCCTTGTAGCGGCGCAGATGCCGGTCGAGTTCGAGGTACGTCGAGGCGCCCTCGGTCTTGATGTCGATGAGCAGTTGCAGGGGCCTGCGGTGGCCCCGGTACACGGAACCGTGGTGGGCGCGGACGCGGGCGGCGAGCGGGTCGAGGTAGAGGGCTTCGAGGGTGCGGGCCGGGTCGAGGTCGACCGGGTCGTGGGCGACGAGGAGCTGGTCGCCGACGAGGTAGATGTCGGCCTCGACGCTGCCGAAGCGGTGGTCGAGGGCGTCGAGGAGGGGCCGCGGGTGCTCGTAGTCGTTGTGGGCGTGGGCGCGCCACAACGGACGCGGGCCGTGCCGCTGTTCGCCGGCGAGCGCACGGGTGGCGGGCAGGACGACGGTGCCCGCGAGGGCGGCGCCGAGGGTGGTGAGGGCTCTGCGACGGGTGGTGAGGGCCATGCTCTGCCTCCCTGGTAGGGCCGGTGGGGACGTGAGCGAGTATGGGTCCGGGAGGGCCCAGGGAGCAGAGCCGTGCGGGGAGTTGGCCGGACTGCCGCCATGCGTTCATCCGGCTCGCGCGGGGCGCACGCAAAAGCCCGCCCCAGGTGGGGCGGGCTTCTCGTGGGCGTTGCCCAGGTGTCCGTCAGGGGGCGTGGAGGGCGGCGAGTTCGGCCACCGCCTCCCGGTGGGCGCCCGCCGTGCCGTACGCGATCGAGTCGGCCTTCGACCGCTTCAGGTACAGGTGGGCGGGGTGCTCCCAGGTCATCCCGATGCCGCCGTGCAGTTGGACCGCCTCCTCGGCGGCGCGCACGGCGACGGGCGCCGCGTACGCCTGGGCGACGGCGACCGCCACGTCGGCGTCCTCGCCGGTCGCGAGGGCGTCCGCCGCGTTCCGGGCGGCGGCCCGCAGGCTGACGACCTCCAGCCACAGCTGGGCGAGCCGGTGCTTGAGCGCCTGGAACCCGCCGACCGGCCGGTTGAACTGCTTGCGCTCCTTGAGGTAGCGGACCGTCTCGGTCAACGACCAGTCCGCGAGCCCGAGTTGCTCGGAGGCGAGCAGCCCGGATCCGGAGCGCAGGGCCCGTCGTACGGCGGGTTCGGCGTCGCCCAGGAGCCGCCCGGGCGCCCCGCTCAGGGTGACGGTCGCCAGGGGCCGGGTCAGGTCCAGGGAGACCTGCGGAGTGACGGTCGCCGCCTCCGCGTCCACCGCGTACAGCCCGCCGTCGTCCGCGGGAACCAGCAGCACGTGGGCGACCGCCGCGTCCGCGATGCCGGTCAACTCTCCGTGCAGGGCGCCGCCTTCATGGCGTACGACCTTGTAGGCGCCGCCCGCGGCGACGTTCAGCGCGACGGCGAGGGCGCCGATCTTCCGCCCCGACGCCAGTTCGGCGAGCAGCTCTGCGGCGTCGCAGGCCAGCAGCGCCTCGGTGGCGACGACCGCACTGGTGAGGTAGGGCAGGGGAGCGACCGCGCGCCCCAACTCCTCCAGGACGACGGCGGCTTCACGGTGCGTGGCACCCTGGCCGCCCTGCGCCTCGGGCACCAGCAGGCCCGCCAGGCCCATACCGTCGGCGAGCGCCTTCCAGGCCGCGAGGTCGTGCGGAGCGCCGGACTCGGTGCGCGCGATGACGCCAGGCGCGTCACAGTGGTCGGCGAGCAGGTCCCGTACGGCGGCCCGCAGGGCCTCTTCCTCCTCCGAGTACAGCAGGTCGGGCTGTGCGCTCTGTGCCGTCATCGGGCCAGGTCCTTCCAGGCGACGTCCTTGTCGGTGCGCGGTTCGGTGGGCAGGCCCAGGACGCGTTCCGCGACGATGTTCAGCAGGACCTCGCTGGTCCCGCCCTCGATGCTGTTGCCCTTGGAGCGGAGGTAGCGGTATCCGGCGTCCCGGCCGGTGAAGTCGACCAGTTCCGGTCGGCGCATGGTCCAGTCGTCGTACAACAGGCCTTCCTCACCGAGGAGTTCGACCTCCAGTCCGCTGATCTCCTGGTTGAGGCCGGCGAACGCCAGCTTCATGCCGGCGCCCTCGGGGCCGGGCTGGCCGACGGCCATCTGCTGGCGCAGCCGCTCGCCGGTCAGCCGAGCGACCTCGGCCTCGACCCAGAGGGTCAGCAGCCGCTGGTGCAGGTCGTGGGTGCGCAGTTCCGGACGCTCGCGCCAGGTCCTGGCGATCGGGCCGATCATGCCGCCCTCGCGGGGCAGTCGCATGCCGCCGATGGCGACGCGTTCGTTGTTGAGGGTGGTCTGCGCGACCCGCCAGCCGTCGCCGATCTCGCCGAGGCGACGGGAGTCGGGGATGCGGACGTCGGTGAGGAAGACCTCGTTGAACTCGGCCTCGCCGGTGATCTGGCGCAGCGGCCGTACCTCGACACCCGGGTCGGTCATGTCACAGAGGAAGTAGGTGATGCCCGCATGCTTGGGCACGTCGGGGTCGGTGCGGGCGATGAGGATGGCCCAGCGGGCGACATGGGCGCTGGAGGTCCACACCTTCTGCCCGTTGACCACCCACGTGCTCCCGCTCGCGGTGTCGCTCGATCCGGCGGGATCCCCGTCCTCGCGGACGGCCCGGGTGCCCAGTGCCGCGAGGTCGGATCCGGCGCCTGGCTCGCTGAACAGCTGGCACCAGACCTCCTCCCCCACCCACAGAGGCCTCAGGAACCGCTGCTTCTGCTCCTCGGTGCCGTACTTGAGGATCGTCGGCGCGGCCATGCCGAGGCCGATGCCGATGCGCCGCGGGTCGTTGTCGGGGGCGCCGGCGGCCTCCAACTCGGCGTCCACGACGGCCTGGAGGGAACGTGGGGCACCGAGCCCGCCGAGCCCTTCGGGGTAGTGCACCCAGGCGAGTCCGGCGTCGAAGCGGGCCCTGAGGAAGTCGAGCCGGTCGGTACCGGCCGGCGGGAAGGCGGCCAGCAACTCCCGGGTCCGGTCGCGCAGTTCGGCGGCGTCGGTCATGCCGGCCCTCCTTCGGTGAGGCCCGGCAGTACGGCGACCCGGCCGGTGGTGACACCGTCGGCCACCCGCTGCACGGCCGCGGCGGCCCCGCCGAGCGGCACCCGCTCGCTCACCAGGGGCTTGATCGCACCCCGGGCGGCCAGCTCGGTGAGCTGTTCGTGGCAGTGCTGGACCAGCTTCGGGTTCTTGGTGTTGTACAGACCCCAGTGCAGGCCGAGGATCGCGTAGTTCTTCACCAGGGCGTGGTTGAGCGACGGCGCGGGGATGGTGCCGCTCGCGAAGCCGACGACGACGATCCGGCCCTCGAAGGCGACGACCTTGGTGGACTGCGTGTAGGCCTCGCCGCCGACCGGGTCGTAGATCACGTCGGCGCCACGGCCGCCGGTCGCCTCCTTCACGGCGGCGACGACGTCCTCGGTGCGCCGGTCGATCACCGCGTCACAGCCCAGCTCCCGGGCGACGGCGACCTTGTCGGCGCCGCCGACGACCCCGATCACGGTCGCGCCGGCCGCCTTCCCGAGCTGCACGGCCGCGCTGCCGACCCCTCCGGCGGCAGCGTGGACGAGCAGGGTCTCGCCGGCTTCCAGCCGGGCCCGCCGGTGCAGACCGAACCAGCCCGTCTGGTAGCCGATGTGCAGGGCGGCGGCCTCGGCGTCGTCCAGCGAGTCGGGTGCGGGCAGCAGGGCGGCGGCGTCCGCGACGGCGTACTCGGCGAAACCGCCGTACGGCAGGGCGGGGTTGGCGATGACCCGTCGACCGTCCTCGGTCTCGCCGCAGATCTCCACGCCCGGCGTGAACGGCAGCGGCGGCCTGACCTGGTAGTGGCCCCGGGCCATGAGCACGTCCGGGAAGTTGATGTTCGCGGCACGTACCTTCAGCAGGACCTGGCCGTCGCCGGGCGTGGGCCGCGCCACGTCCGCCAGGCGCATCACCTCGCCCGGTTCGCCGTTCTCGTGCACTTGCCAAGCCTGCATGCGGTGCCTCCACGGGACTGCGTCGTCTTACCGGGGTCCCTCGCATACTAAGCGGTCGCTTGTCGATCGGGGAACAGTCGGGTACGTCACGACCGCTTGGGCCGCGCCCGGACGTGCATCCGCTCCCCCTGCGGCCCGAACAGGCTGAGGAACTCCACCGGCCCCTCCCCCGTCGACCCGAACCAGTGCGGCACCCGGGTGTCGAACTCGGCGGCCTCCCCGGCGGCGAGCACGAAGTCGCGGTCGCCCAGGACCATCCGCAGCCGCCCCGACAGCACGTACAGCCACTCGTAGCCCTCATGGGTCCGCGTCTCCGGCTCGTCGCTCTGCTGCGGCACCAGCACCTTGAACGCCTGGAGGCCGCCGGGCCGGCGGGTCAGCGGCCAGTACGTGCGCCCGTGCCGGGAGATCGCCGCCGCCCGCACCCGCGGATCCCGGACCGCCGGCGTGCCCACCAGCTCGTCCAGCGCCACCTCGTGGGCGCGTGCGATCGGCAGCAGCAGCTCCAGGCTGGGCCTGCGCAGACCCGACTCCAGCCGGGAGAGCGTGCTCACCGAGATGCCGGTCGCCTCGGAGAGCCCGGCCAGGGTGGCCCCGCGTTCCTTCCGGATCCGCCGCAGCCGTGGCCCGACCTCGGCGAGCACCTCGTCCATGTCGTCGTCGCTCATGCAGGACATTGCAGTTTCGGCAAACATGTTTGTCAATACGGCAGCGGTCGCGGGACCGTCTCGGTGGAGGTGGTCACCGTGACCGAGAAGAGCACCGGCAAGCACACCGACTCCTACGAGGTGGTCGTCGTCGGAGGAGGCGCGGCCGGGCTGTCCGCCGGGCTGGTCCTGGGCCGGGCCCGGCGCCACACCCTGGTCGTCGACGCGGGCGAACCGCGCAACACGCCCGCCGCGCACATGCAGGGCTATCTGTCCCGGGACGGCATGTCCCCGGCCGACTTCCTGGCGGTCGGCCGCGAGGAGATCGCGCGCTACGGCGTCGAACTGGTCCGGGACCGGGCGGTGGACGTCACCCGGGACGGCGACTTCGCCGTGGTCCTGGCGGGCGGCCGGACCGTGCGCGCCCGGCGTCTGGTGATCGCCACCGGCCTGCGGGACGAGCTGCCGCGGGTCGAGGGACTCGCCGAACGCTTCGGACGGGACGTGCTGCACTGCCCGTACTGCCACGGCTGGGAGGTCCGCGACCGGGCCTTCGGCGTGCTCGCGACCACGCCGGCGAGCGTGCACCAGGCACTGATCGTGTCCCAGTGGTCGAAGGACGTGACCTTCTTCCTGCACACGGTCGCCGAGAGGGAACTGCCGGACGACGACCTGCGCCGGCTCGCCGCGGCCGGAGTGAAGGTGGTCCCCGGCGAGGTCGCGGCCCTGCGGACGGAGGACGACCGGCTCACCGGGGTCCGGCTCGCCGACGGCACCACGCACGAGCGCGAGGTGCTGTTCGTGGCCCCCCGGGCCGTCCCGCAGACGGATCTGCTGCGGCGCCTCGGCGCGGACCTCCAGGAGACCCCGTTCGGCGCGTACCCGGTGGTCGACCCGACGGGTCTGACGAGCGTGCCCGGCGTGTGGTCGGCGGGCAACGCGATGGGCTTCGCGGAGCAGGTCGTCAACGCGGCGGCCGGCGGGTACCGGGCGGGCGCCACGATCAACGGCGAGCTGCTGATGACGGACCTCGACAACGCCGTCGCGGCCGTCCAGGTGTAGACCGCCCGCCTCCGGTGCACCATGGCTGCATGCTGCTGACCCGGCTGGCCCGTGTGTCCCAGGAGGTCGCCGCGACCTCGGCGCGCTCCCGCAAGATCGCGCTGCTCGCCGAGCTCTTCCGGGACGCCGAGGCGGCGGACGTGCCGATCGTCATCCCGTATCTGGCGGGCCGGCTGCCGCAGGGGCGGCTCGGCGTCGGCTGGAAGGTGCTGAGCCGCCCGGTCGCCCCGGCCGCCGAGCCGGCCCTGACCGTGCGCGAGGTGGACGCCCTGCTCGGCGCGCTCCGCGAGGTCTCGGGCGCCGGCTCGCAGGCCGAGCGGGCCCGGCTGGTCGGCGAGCTGATGGGCGCGGCCACCGAGGACGAGCAGCGGTTCCTGTTCGCCCTGATCAGCGGCGAGGTGCGGCAGGGCGCACTGGACGCGGTCGCGACCGAGGGGCTCGCCCGGGCCACCGGCGCACCACCGGCCGACGTCCGGCGGGCCGTGATGCTCGCGGGCTCCCTCCAGACGGTGGCCGAGGCCCTGCTCGCGGACGGCCCCGCCGCCCTGGAGGGCTTCCGGCTGACCGTGGGCCGCCCGGTCCAGCCGATGCTGGCGCACAGCGCCTCCTCGGTCGCCGAGGCGGTGGACAAGCTCGGCGTGTGCGCGGTCGAGGAGAAACTCGACGGCATCCGCGTCCAGGTCCACCGTGACGGCGGCACGGTACGGCTGTACACCCGCACCCTCGACGACATCACCGACCGGCTGCCCGAACTCACCTCGGCGGCACTGGAGTTGCGGGGCGAGCGGTTCATCCTGGACGGCGAGGTCATCGCCCTCGACGAGGACGGCCGCCCCCGCTCCTTCCAGGAGACCGCCGGGCGGGTCGGCTCCCGTGTGGACGTGCCGACGGCCGCCGAGGCGGTGCCCGTCTCCCCGGTGTTCTTCGACGCCCTGTCCGTCGACGGCCGCGACCTGCTCGACCTGCCGTTCGCCGAGCGGCACGCGGAGCTGGCCCGGCTGGTACCCGAGCCGATGCGGGTCCGGCGCACCCTGGTGTCCGGCCCCGAAGAGCTGCCCGCGGCCGAGGAGTTCCTCACCGGGACGCTGGAGCGCGGCCACGAGGGTGTCGTGGTGAAGGCCCTCGACGCCCCCTACAGCGCGGGCCGGCGCGGCGCGTCCTGGCTGAAGGTCAAACCGGTGCACACCCTCGACCTGGTGGTCCTGGCCGCCGAGTGGGGCCACGGCCGCCGCACCGGCAGGCTCTCCAACCTGCACCTCGGCGCCCGCACCGCGGACGGCTCCTTCGCGATGCTCGGCAAGACCTTCAAGGGCATGACCGACGCGGTGCTCACCTGGCAGACCGAGCGGCTCCGGGAGCTGGCCGTGGACACCGACGGCCATGTGGTGACCGTACGTCCCGAACTCGTCGTCGAGATCGCCTACGACGGCCTGCAGCGGTCCACCCGGTACCCGGCCGGTGTGACGCTCCGCTTCGCCCGCGTGGTCCGCTACCGCGAGGACAAGCGCCCGGAGGAGGCGGACACCGTGGAGACCCTCCTGGCGGCGCATCCGGGGATCGCGCCGTGACCGGGAGACGGAGCGCGGGCTTGCTGCTGTTCCGCCACACCGACCGCGGCCTCGATGTGTTGCTCGGCCACATGGGCGGCCCCTTCTTCGCGCGGCGCGACGCCGGGGCGTGGACGGTGCCCAAGGGCGAGTACGAGGCGGACGAGCCCGCCTGGGACGCGGCCCGGCGGGAGTTCGAGGAGGAGCTGGGGCTGCCGCCGCCCGACGGCACGCCCGTACCGCTCGGTGAGGTCCGGCAGACGGGCGGCAAGGTCGTCACCGCGTGGGCGGTCGAGGCGGACCTCGATCCGGCGACCGTCGTCGCACCGGGGACCTTCCGGCTGGAATGGCCGCCGAGGTCCGGGCGGATCCAGGAGTTCCCGGAGCTGGACCGCGTGGCGTGGTTCGACCTCGACCGGGCCCGCGAGGTGATCGTCAGGGCCCAGTCCGCGTTTCTCGACCGGCTGGTGGAGCACTCGGCCTGAGCAGACGCACACGCGTTGCGGTCCCCACCGCCGCGCGGGAAGGTCGAAGCACAGCCCGTCACCAGGAAGGTCAGCCATGCCCATCGCAACGGTCAACCCGGCGAACGGCGAGACGCTCAAGACGTACGAGGCCATGGGCGAGGAGGAGATCGAGCGCCGGCTCCGGCTCGCGGAGGCCGCCTTCCGCACGTACCGCACGACGCCTCTCGCCGAACGGGCCCGCCTCCTGCACCGGGCCGCCGACCTCCTCGACGAGGACCAGGAGGACATCGGCCGGGTCATGACCACGGAGATGGGCAAGCCGGTCAAGCAGGCCCGCGCGGAGGCCGCGAAGTGTGCCAAGGCGATGCGCTGGTACGCCGACCACGCGGCGGAACTCCTCGCAGACGAGGAGCCCGCGGCCGCCGACGTGAAGGACTCCGGCGCCTCCCGGGCCCTGGTCCGCTACCGGCCGCTGGGACCGGTGCTCGCGGTGATGCCGTGGAACTTCCCGCTGTGGCAGGTGATCCGCTTCGCGGCGCCCGCGCTGATGGCGGGCAACGTGGGCCTTCTCAAGCACGCCTCCAACGTCCCGCAGACCGCCCTCTATCTGGAGGACCTCTTCCATCGCGCGGGCTTCACCGAGGGCACCTTCCAGACCCTGCTGATCGGCTCCGGAGCGGTCGACGAGATCCTGCGCGACGACCGGGTCAAGGCGGCCACGCTCACCGGCAGTGAGCCCGCCGGCCGGGCCGTCGCCTCCACCGCCGGGCAGATGGTCAAGAAGACGGTGCTGGAACTGGGCGGCAGCGACCCCTACATCGTGATGCCCTCCGCCGACCTCGACCGGGCCGCCCGGATCGCGGTGACCGCGCGTGTGCAGAACAACGGGCAGTCGTGCATCGCCGCCAAGCGGTTCATCGTGCACACGGACGTGTACGACGCGTTCGCCGAACGGTTCGTCCGGGGCATGCAGACGCTGAAGGTCGGCGACCCGCTGGCGGAGGAGACGGAGGTCGGGCCGCTGGCGACCGAGCAGGGACGCGCCGATCTGGAGGAACTCGTCGACGACGCGCTGCGCAGCGGGGCGAGGGCACTGTGCGGCGGCGAACGGCCCGACGGGGACGGCTGGTACTACCGGCCGACCGTGCTGACCGGCATCACCCGCGAGATGCGCGTCCACCGGGAGGAGGCGTTCGGCCCGGTCGCCACCCTGTACCGGGCCGCCGACCTGGAGGAGGCGGTACTGATCGCGAACGACTCGCCGTTCGGCCTGAGTTCCAACGTGTGGACGCGGGACGAGACCGAGGTCGACCGTTTCGTACGGGATCTGGAGGCGGGCGGCGTGTTCGTCAACGGGATGACGGCGTCCCACCCGGCGTTGCCGTTCGGCGGGGTGAAGCGGTCCGGCTACGGGCGTGAGCTGTCCGGGCACGGAATCCGGGAGTTCTGCAACATCACGACCGTATGGCACGGAGCGTGAGGGTTCCGCGGCTACGATCCCCTTTGTGAACCGCGAAGTGACTCTGCCTCTGATCGTCGACGACCGCGGGACCCTGCAGGTGGCTGCCGCCGATGTGAGCAAGCTGTTGCGGACGGTGGGTGGCCGGTGGCTGCATCTCGTCGAGGCCGGGGAGGACGGGCTCGACGAGGACACGGTGGCCGCCCTGACGATCGAGCTCGCGAAACTGGCCGATCGCATCGACGTCGCGTGCATCGCGCACAGCAGCGGAAGCACGCCGTAGCGGTCGCGGTCCGCAGGGCTTTGGCCGTCGCCTGTTCAGAGTAGTCCCGCGCGAGATCGTCGCCCCCTCGGGTGATCGTGGACTGGACCACTCTCTGAGGCGAAAGCAGGCACGGTTCATGGCGACGTTGTGCAGACCCTCGGTGTCCGTTCCAGAGCATGTGATCACGATGGAGGAGACGCTGGAGCTGGCGCGCTCCCGCCACGCCGATCACCCCCAACTCCCGCTGGCCCTCCGGCTGATCGAGAACACCGGAGTGCGCACCCGGCACATCGTGCAGCCCATCGAGGAGACCCTGAAGCACCCGGGCTTCGAGGACCGCAACAAGATCTACGTGGCGGAGGCGAAGGCGCGGGTCCCCTCGGTCGTGCAGCGCGCCCTCGACGACGCGGAGCTGCTCACCAGCGACATCGACGTGATCATCTACGTGTCCTGCACGGGCTTCATGATGCCCTCGCTCACGGCCTGGCTGATCAACGAGATGGACTTCGACGCCACCACCCGGCAGCTCCCCATAGCCCAGTTGGGCTGCGCCGCCGGCGGGGCCGCCATCAACCGCGCGCACGACTTCTGCACCGCCTACCCGCAGGCCAACGCCCTCATCGTGGCCTGCGAGTTCTGCTCGCTGTGCTACCAGCCCACCGACATCGGCATCGGTTCCCTGCTGTCCAACGGCCTGTTCGGCGACGGCATAGCGGCAGCCGTGGTGCGCGGCCGGGGCGGCGAGGGCATCGCGCTGGAGCGCAACGGCTCGTACCTGATCCCCAAGACAGAAGAGTGGATCATGTACGACGTCCGGGCCACCGGCTTCCACTTCCTGCTGGACAAGCGGGTGCCGGCCACCATGGAGCCGCTCGCGCCGGCGCTCCAGGACCTCGCGGGTCTGCACGGCTGGGACGCGGCCGACCTGGACTTCTACATCGTCCACGCCGGAGGGCCACGCATACTCGACGACCTCAGCAAGTTCCTCCAGGTCGACCCGCACGCCTTCCGGTTCAGCCGGGCCACCCTCACCGAGTACGGCAACATCGCCAGCGCCGTCGTCCTGGACGCGCTGCGCCGGCTGTTCGACGAGGGCGGGCCGCGCGACCGGGCCCGCGGGCTCCTCGCCGGGTTCGGACCCGGCATCACCGCGGAAATGGCACTGGGCCGCTGGCAGCGTTCCGAAGAGACGGCGTGAGATGACCGAAGAGACGATCACCGAGACCCTCCCCCCGATCCGCCACTGGCCCGCCCTGGACCTGTCCGGCGTGGACTTCGACCCGGTCCTGACCGAGTTGATGCGGGAGGCCCCGGTCACTCGCATCCAGCTGCCCAACGGCGAGGGCTGGGCCTGGCTGGTCACCCGGTACGAGGACGTACGGACGGTGACCAACGACCCCCGGTTCAGCCGGGAGGCCGTCATGGACCGGCCGGTCACCCGCCTCGCCCCGCACTTCATCCCGGCCCGGGGCGCGGTCGGCTTCCTGGACCCGCCCGACCACACCCGGCTGCGCCGCTCGGTCGCCGCCGCCTTCACCGCCAAGGGCGTGGAGCGGATCCGCGAGAAGTCCCGCCTGCTGCTGGACGAGCTGGTCGACGAACTGCTCCAGGACGGCCCGCCGAGCGACCTCTCGGCGACCGTCCTCAGCCCCTTCCCCATCGCCGTGATCTGCGAGTTGATGGGCGTCCCGGCGGCCGACCGGCACGGCATGCACACCTGGACGCAGCTGATCCTGTCGTCCTCGCACGGCGCCCGGGTCAGTGAGCGGGCCAGGAACGAGATGGGCGCCTACTTCACCGACCTCATCGCCACGCGGGACTCGGGCACCGGCGAGGACGTCGCCTCGCTGCTGGGGGCCGCCGTGAGCCAGGGCGAGGTGACCCTGGAGGAGGCGGTCGGGCTCGCGGTGCTGCTCCAGATCGGCGGCGAGGCGGTCACCAACAACAGCGGCCAGATGTTCTACATCCTGCTGACCCGCCCGGACCTGGCCGAACGGCTGCGCGCCGAACCGGAGATCCGCCCGCGGGCCGTCGACGAGCTGCTGCGCTACATTCCGCACCGCAACGCGGTCGGGCTGTCCCGGATCGCCCTGGAGGACGTGGGGATCCGAGGCGTCCGGATCCGGGCGGGCGACGCGATCTACGTGTCGTACCTCTCCGCGAACCGGGATCCGGACGTGTTCGCCTACCCGGAGACGATCGACTTCTCCCGCAGCCCCAACCCGCATGTCTCCTTCGGCTTCGGCCCGCACTACTGTCCCGGGTCCATGCTCGCCCGTATGGAGTCCGAGCTGCTGGTCGGCACGCTGCTCGACCGTGTGCCGGGCCTGAAGCTGGCCGTGCAGCCGAAGGAAGTCCCGTTCAAGAAGGGCGCGTTGATCCGCGGCCCCGAAGCCCTCCCGGTCACGTGGTGATCCGATGACGGCGACCGAGGGGCTGCTCGTGCCGCCGGGTCACGGCCGGGTCGTCCAGACCCCGGCCCAGCACGTGACCTTCAAGGTGACCGGTTCGCACTCGCGCACGGCGTCCACCTTCGAGGTGATCGTGCCACCGGGCTTCGACGTCGGCGCCCATGTGCACACCCGCAGCGAGGAGTTGTTCTACGTCCTCGAAGGCGAGCTGGACGTCCTCGCCTTCGAGCCGCGGATCCGGACCCCCGCCAACTGGCAGCGCTGGGAGTCGGGTTCAGGCAGCCGCGTCGTACGCGCGACACCGGGCACGGTCATCGTCGTACCACCCGGCTGTCCCCACGCCTTCGCCAACCCGACGGACTCCCCCGCCAAGATGTTCTTCCAGGCGTCGCCGCCCCCCGATCACGAGCGCTACTTCGACGAGCTGCTGGAGATCCTGGGGAGCGGGGGGCCACCGGACCACGAGGCGATCGAAGAACTCAGGTCCAGGTACGACATCGAGCAGCTCACACCCCTCCAGCACCGGTGAGACCTCCCGCCTGAGGGGCGCGGGGCCGTGTTCGACCCGCGGCCCACGGCCCGCGAACTACCGAATGGTCATCCCCGAGAGCGTCCGGGCAATCACCAACCGCTGGATCTCACTCGTACCCTCGAAGATCGTGTAGATAGCCGCGTCCCTGTGCATCCGCTCCACCGGGTACTCACGGGTGTACCCGTTGCCACCCAGGATCTGCACCGCCTGCGCGGTAACCGTCTTCGCCGTCTCGCTCGCGAACAGCTTCGACATCGATCCCTCGGCCGCCGTGAACTGCTTCCCGTTGATCGCCATCCAGGACGCCCGCCAGACCAGCAGCCGCGCCGCGTCGATCGACGTACGCATGTCGGCGAGCTGGAAGGCGACCCCCTGGTTGTCGATGATCGGCCGCCCGAACTGCTCACGCGTCTTGGCATAGTCGAGGGCGACCTCGTACGCGGCACGGGCCGTACCGACGGCCATCGCCCCCACCGCCGGCCGCGAAGCCTCGAACGTGGCCATCGCCGCGTTCTTCACGCGCTCCCCGCCCGCCTTGGCCCGCTCGCGGGCCCGGGCCAGCCGCTCGTCCAGCTTCTGCTTGCCGCCGAGCAGGCAGGAGCCGGGCACCCGGGCGTTGTCGAGGACGACCTCGGCGGTGTGCGAGGCGCGGATGCCGTGCTTCTTGAACTTCTGGCCCTGGGAGAGGCCGGGGGTGTTCGGCGGGACGATGAAGGAGGCGTGGCCCTTGGAGCCGAGCTCGGGGTCCACGACCGCGACGACCACATGGACGTTGGCGATGCCGCCGTTGGTCGCCCAGGTCTTGGTGCCGTTGAGCACCCACTCGTCCTTGGCCTCGTCGTACACCGCGCGGGTGCGCATCGACGCCACGTCGGAGCCGGCGTCCGGCTCGGAGGAGCAGAACGCGGCGACCTTGACATCGTTGGCATCGCCGTACATCTGGGGGATCCAGGTGCCGATCTGCTCCTCGGTGCCGTTGGCGAGGACGCCGACGGCGGCGAGACCGGTGCCGACGATGGACAGGGCGATGCCCGCGTCACCCCAGAACAGCTCCTCCATGGCCATCGGGATACCGAGGCCGGTGGGGTCGAAATACTGCTGGGCGTAGAAGTCCAGGGAGTAGATGCCGACCTTGGCGGCCTCCTGAATGACCGGCCAGGGAGTTTCCTCACGCTCGTCCCATTCGGCGGCCGCAGGGCGGATGACGTCGGCGGAAAAGCCGTGCAGCCAGTCCCGGACCTCCTTCTGTTCGTCGTTGAGCTCCATGGTGAACTCGGCCATGACCCCTCCAGCGGCGATACACGTGCGTGTTACTTACGGTAACGCGAGTCTGTTACCGGTCGGTAGGAATTGTCAACTCCTGATGACCGGTCGGCAGCCCGTTCGATGTAAGAGGCATGCTGAGTGTTAGTTTGCGCAGGCGTTACCTAATTCAGCACGGGTGGGGAGAGCACATGGACACCACACAGCGGACCGAGCAACAACGGTCCGCCGACCGCCGCCGGCGCGAACTGCTGGAGGCAGCGGACAGAGTGGTGCTGCGCGACGGCCCCCAAGCCTCCATGAACGCCATCGCCGCGGAGGCCGGCATCACCAAACCGATCCTTTATCGCCACTTCGGCGACAAGGGTGGGCTTTACGCAGCCTTGGCCAAGCGGCACACCGACGCACTGCTCGACTCCCTCCGTGCCGCGCTGGACGCTCCGGCGGAGCGGCGGCAGCGGGTCGAGGCGACGCTGGACACGTATCTGGCCGCCATCGAGGCCCGGCCCCAGGTGTACCGGTTCCTGATGCACCCCGCGGACGGCGGGCAGGTCTCCGACCAGGGGTTCGACGTCGGCAAACACAGCGTGCCACTGCTCCGCAAGATGGGCGAGGAGTTGGCCCAGGTCATCGAGGACCGGGTGGATCTGGGGCCGGGGAGCCAGCAGTTGGCCCGCGTGTGGGGGCACGGGATCGTCGGGATGATGCACGCGGCGGGCGACTGGTGGCTGGGGGAACGGCCTTGCTCGCGGGTGGAGTTGGTGACGAGTCTGGCCGATCTGTTGTGGGGGCGGCTCGCCGACACGGGGGACAAGGTGGGAGGGCCGGGGTTCTGACGGCCGTGGTCCGACCGCGGGCCGGTGAAGGTTGGCCACGCCCACGCGGCGGAGCCGCACAGCGACACAGTCCCGCACCGCCAGGTGGGCACCCTCACCGACTCCAAGAAGCCCGGGTCGCTTGTCGCATGAGACGTCGTCGGCGCCAACCGGTCAGTCTGTCCGCGTAGATCCGGCCATCCAGGTGGTCGTACTCGTGCTGGAGACACCGCGCGAAGAAACCCGTGCCGTGCACGGTGACCGGCTCGCCGGTCACCGTGAAACCCTCGATCACCGCGTGGTCGTAGCGCTCCGTCCCCGCCTCCAGGCCCGGCAGGGACAGGCAGCCCTCCGGGCCGCGCAGGACGATCCCGTCGCTCTCGACGAGGGTGGGGTTCACCAGATGGCCCACGTGGCGGACCTCCTCGTCGTCCGGGCAGTCGTAGACGAAGACCCGCCAGGACGTGCCGATCTGGTTGGCCGCCAGGCCGACTCCCTGGGCCGCGTACATCGTCGCGAACAAGTCCTCCACGAGTGCCGCCAGTTCGGGACCGAAGTCGGTGACCTCCGCGCAGGGGGCGTGCAGCACGTCGTCGCCGAGCAGTGTGAGGGGCCGGACGCGCCCGTGGGCGCCCGGGATCGGACCTTGTCGCATGGCCGCAAGGGTACGGTCCTCACAGTCACGCGAACGTCGCGCGGGCGCCGCGGTTCGGGAGTGCGAATGGATCTCGATAGGCTGAGGTCCACACCACGTGGCCGGAGGCTGAGGCGCGGCGCGTACGCAAGGAGGATCGAGAACTGATGGCAGGCAACTCGGACCCGCTTTCGCCGCGGGCCAAGATCGCCGTGACCGCGGGCAAGGCGGTCGCGGCGGCATCGCGCGCCGCAGGGCGCGGCAGCGGTTCCGTGATCGGCGGCCGGGTGGCACTCAAACTCGACCCCGACCTTCTGGCCCGGCTCGCCCAGCACCTGGACGTCGTCCTGGTGTCGGCGACCAACGGCAAGACCACCACCACCCGGCTCATCGCCGAGGCGCTGGGGGCAGCGGGTCCGGTCGTGTCCAACGCGCTCGGCGCCAACATGCCGGCCGGTATCACCTCCGCCCTCGCGGGCGGCTCGGAGTCCCGGTACGCCGTCATCGAGGTCGACGAGAAGTACCTCGCCGGCGTCGCCCGGGACACCGACCCCAAGTGCATCGCCCTGCTCAACCTCTCGCGCGACCAGCTCGACCGAGCCGCCGAGACCCGCATGCTCGCCGAGAACTGGCGGGAGGGACTGGCCGGCTCCAAGGCCGTCATCATCGCCAACGCGGACGACCCGCTGGTGGTGTGGGCCGCGTCCTCCTCCCCCAACGTGATCTGGGTCGCCGCCGGACAGATGTGGAAGGACGACGCCTGGTCCTGCCCGTCCTGCGGCGGCGTGATGCAGCGTCCGGGCGACGACTGGTTCTGCGGCGAGTGCGGCTTCCGCCGGCCGACGCCGAGCTGGGCGCTCTCCGGCGACCACGTCCTGGACCCGCACGGTTCGGCCTGGCCGATCCACCTCCAGCTGCCGGGCCGCGCCAACAAGGCCAACGCCGCCTCCTCGGCGGCCGTCGCCGCCGTCTTCGGCGTACCGCCGCAGGTCGCCCTGGAACGCATGTACAAGGTGCAGGCCGTGGCCGGCCGGTACGACGTCGTGCAGTTCATGGAGCGCGACCTCCGGCTGCTGCTGGCGAAGAACCCGGCGGGCTGGCTCGAAACGTTCAGCCTGATCGATCCGCCGCCCACCCCGGTGATCCTCTCGGTGAACGCGCGCGGCGCCGACGGCACCGACACCTCCTGGCTGTGGGACGTCGACTACACGCGGCTGACCGGCCACCCCATCTGCGTCGTCGGCGACCGGAAGCTGGACCTCGCGGTGCGTCTGGAAGTCGCCAACCAGCACTTCCAGGTGTGCGAGAACCTCGACCAGGCCGTGCAGCAGTGCCCGCCGGGCCGCATCGAGGTCATCGCCAACTACACCGCCTTCCAGGACCTCCGCCGCCGCGTCGGCAACTGACACACTCAGGGGACTTTTGTGAGCGACAACAGCCTGCGGATCGTCTGGATCTACCCCGACCTGCTCAGCACCTACGGTGACCAGGGCAACGTCCTGGTCGTGGAGCGCCGGGCCCGGCAGCGCGGCCTCGACGTGGCCCGCCTCGACGTGCGCAGCGACCAGCCGATCCCGACCTCCGGGGACATCTACCTGATCGGCGGCGGTGAGGACCGGCCGCAGCGGCTCGCGGCCGAGCGGCTGCGCCGGGACGGCGGACTACACCGGGCCGTCGGGAACGGCGCGATCGTCTTCTCGGTGTGCGCCGGCTACCAGATCCTCGGCCACGAGTTCGTCAACGACCTCGGCCAGCGCGAGCCCGGCCTCGGCCTGCTCGACGTGGTCTCGGTGCGCGGCGAGGGCCTACGGTGCGTCGGTGACGTGCTGGGCGACATCGACCCGCGGCTGGGCCTGCCCCCGCTGACCGGTTTCGAGAACCACCAGGGCATCACCCACCTCGGCCCCACGGCCCGACCGCTGGCCCAGGTCCGCTTCGGCAACGGCAACGGGACCGGTGACGGCACGGAGGGGGCGTACAACGACACGGTCTTCGGTACGTACATGCACGGTCCCGTGCTGGCGCGCAATCCGCTGATCGCCGACCTGCTGCTGAAGCTGGCCCTGGACGTCAACGCGCTGCCGCCGACCGACGACCGGTGGTACGAGGCGCTCCGCACCGAGCGCATCGCGTCCGCGGAGCAGCCTGCCTGACACCTGCTGTCCGGCCTGCGGCTACCAGCCCGTCTGACGGCCTGTCCGCACAGGTGAGCGGGGTCGTCCAGCAGGCGGACGCACGCTTCGGCCCCGCCCCCTCCTGCCGCTAGGGTGGCGGGGTTCGAGCCCGGACAACGCGGTCCGGTGCCGGCCCACGTCGAGAAGGTATTTCGGGCTATGCGCATTGGTGTCCTCACCTCCGGCGGCGACTGCCCCGGCCTGAACGCCGTCATCCGGTCGGTCGTGCACCGTGCCGTCGTCGACCACGGCGACGAGGTCATCGGTTTCCGGGACGGCTGGAAGGGCCTCCTGGAGTGCGACTACCTCAAGCTGGACCTCGACGCGGTGGGCGGCATCCTGGCCCGCGGCGGCACCATCCTCGGCTCCTCCCGGGTCCAGCCCTCCCATCTGCGGGACGGCGTGGAACGGGCCAGGGGCCATGTCGAGGAGCTCGGTCTCGACGCGATCATCCCCATCGGCGGCGAGGGCACGCTCAAGGCGGCCCGCCTGATGTCGGACGCCGGTCTGCCCATCGTCGGCGTGCCGAAGACCATCGACAACGACATCGCCGTCACGGACGTCACCTTCGGGTTCGACACGGCCGTCGGCGTCGCGACGGAGGCCCTCGACCGGCTCAAGACCACCGCCGAGTCCCACCAGCGGGTCCTGGTCGTCGAGGTCATGGGGCGCCACACCGGCTGGATAGCGCTGCACTCCGGGATGGCGGCCGGTGCGCACGCCATCGTCGTTCCGGAACGGCCCTTCGACATCGAGGAGTTGGCCACGAAGGTCGGTGCGCGGTTCGAGGCGGGCAAGCGGTTCGCGATCGTGGTCGCGGCCGAGGGTGCCAAGCCGCGGCCGGGCAGCATGAGCTTCGACGAGGGCGCCAAGGACATCTACGGGCACGAGCGGTTCGCCGGTATCGCCCGCCAGCTGTCCCTGGAGCTGGAACACCGGCTCGGGAAGGAAGCCCGGCCGGTCATCCTCGGCCATGTGCAGCGCGGCGGCACGCCCACCGCGTACGACCGGGTCCTGGCGACCCGGTTCGGGTGGCACGCGGTGGAGGCCGTGCACCGGGGGGAGTTCGGGAAGATGACGGCCCTTCGCGGGACGGACATCGTGATGGTGACGCTCGCGGAGGCCGTGGAGACGCTCAAGACGGTCCCCGACGACAGGTACGCGGAAGCGGAGTGTGTGCTCTAGCGGTTCGGCGGGTGCGGGAGCGTCGTGGCCGGTCGCGCTCACGCGGCGGAGCCACATGTGAGACACAGCCCCGCGCCCCCAGGACGTCGCACCGCCCCCGGTCGCAAGCGCGGCCGGGGGCGGTTCTAGTCTGGGGCGGACAGAAACGCACAACCCCCACGAATCAGGAGCCGTTGGATGGATCACAGCGGGCACGGCATGACCATGGATCTGCCGCCGTTCACGCTGGGGCGGGGTCTTCAGTGGTCGGCGGACCCGTTCTTCCTGGTGGCCTGCCTGGTGGGGCTCGCCCTGTACGGGTGGGGGGTCCTACGGCTGCGGCGGCGCGGGGACAAGTGGCCGGTGGGGCGGACCATCGCCTATGTCGCGGGCGTGCTGTCCATCGCCCTGGTGATGTGCACCGGGCTGAACGACTACGGCATGGTCATGTTCAGCGTGCACATGGTGCAGCACATGGTGATCAGCATGCTGTCGCCGATCCTGCTGCTGCTCGGCGCCCCCGTGACGCTGGCGCTGCGCGCGCTGCCCCCCGCCCGCCGGGGCCGCAAGGGGCCGCGCGAGGTACTGCTGATGTTCCTGCACAGCCGGTACATGCGGATCATCACGCACCCGGCGTTCACCATCCCCCTGTTCATCGCGAGCCTGTACGCGCTGTACTTCACGCCGATCTTCGACTTCCTGATGGGCTCCAAGACCGGGCACATCGCGATGATGGTGCACTTCCTCGCGACCGGCGTGGTGTTCTTCTGGCCCATCATGGGCGTGGACCCGGGCCCCAGCCGGCCGGGTTACCTGATGCGGATGCTGGAGCTGTTCGCGGGCATGCCCTTCCACGCGTTCTTCGGGATCGCGTTGATGATGGCCTCCGAGCCGATGGTCGAGACGTTCAAGAACCCGCCCGCCTCGCTCGGCATCGACGCGCTCTCCGACCAGAACGCGGCCGGTGGCATCGCCTGGGCGTTCAGCGAGATCCCCTCGGTGCTGGTGCTGATCGCGCTGCTGTTCCAGTGGTACGGCTCCGAACAGCGGCAGGCCAAGCGTATGGACCGGGCCGCCGACCGGGACGGCGACAAGGAACTTGAGGCATACAACGCCTATTTGGCCTCATTGAACGCACAGGGGCGTTGAAGGGGTTCGCATTCAGTAGCATGAAGCGTCAGGGGGAACCGCGGGGGGAGCGGTGATGACACTTCACGCATGTATGCAAAAGGCCGGGAAAAGGATCGCGTACTTCCTGGTTCTCTTTCTCCTACTGAGCGGCTGCGGCAGAGAAACACCCTTGGCCGTGGTGAAGGCGGTCGCGGCCGGCGTGCCTTCCCTGGCGCCGTTCTTCGACGAGGACGGCGGGCTCGGCCAGGACGCCCGGGTCCGGCCGCGGTCCGTGCGGGGAGGCCTGCAACAGGGGGACACACCGGGTCTGTACGGGGGTTCGAAGCAGCCGACCAGCTGTGACGTCGACCGACTCGAACGGTTCCTCACCGATCCCGCCCACCACCGTAAGGCACAGGCGTGGGCACATGCCCTGGGAATCCCGAAGGACGAGATCCCGGATTATCTGGAACAGCTCACACCTGTTCTGTTGCGTCACGACACCCTCGTGAAGAACCACGACTACAAAAAGGAAAAGGCCGTCCCCTACGACTCGCTGCTCCAGGCGGGAATCGCGATTCTCGTGGACCGGCAGGGACAGCCGTCGGTGAAGTGTTCGTGCGGAAATCCACTGCGGCCTTTCGAGGGTGACACGGGCCGGATCTCGGTCCGGTTCGAGGACGGCAACGAGAAGTGGCAGGGGTACGAGCGTTCCCGGGTGGTCGCCGTGCGGCCCGCGCCCCGGACGCTGGACCGGATCGCCCTCGTCGATGTCGAGGAGCCCGAGCGGGGCATCAGCCGGCCGGTCGGGACGACGGGCGAGGACGACTCCACGTTCGACACGACGAAGCGGCGCGCGGTGCCGAAGCTCACCGGGACGACGTTCGGGCAGGCGAGCCGGCGGCTGGCCGACTCGGGGCTGGCCGTCGGGTACGACGGGAAGGGACTGCCCCCGGCCGGGGCCGAGGTCACGGCCTGCGATCCACCGGCCGGGAGCGCGCTGCGGTTCGGCGAGTACGTGACGCTGAGCGTGGCCGACGGGAGGACGTCAGCGGGGAGGCCACCCGGTACGTCCACCTCCACGTCACCGGGTGGCTCCGGTGCGGCGACCACTCCCCCGGCCCCCGGATCCTCCGCGTCGACGGGCAGGGCGTCACCGCCCACCGGTGCGCCCGGAGCGTCGTCCTCGGCGCCCTCGTCCGGTACGCCGTCCGGGCCGGGGGCGGGGCCGGGTTCACCCGGGTCGAGCCCGCCGTCGAGTTCCGCGCCACCCTCGTCGAGCGCCCCGGCCGGCTCCGCGCCCGACGCGACCACCTCGTCCGGTCGGCCCCTCGGCTCCGCCGAGCCGCCGCCGACGAGCGCGCCGCCGCCCCCTCCCCCGGGCCCACCGGCCGACTCGCCCTCGACCGGTGACCCGGTCACCAGCAGCGCGCCGCCCCCGACCGGTGCACCCGTCACCGGCGGCCCCGTCACCGGCGCACCGGCGAGCAGCGAGCCGATCACGTAGCCGCAGAACCACGGGAGTCAGCGGATGCCCTCAGGATCATCGACGTCGGGAGTGGGCCGGGTCGTCGCCGGCCGCTATCTGCTGCTGAACCAGCTCGGCAGCGGCGGTATGGGCCATGTGTGGCTCGCCCACGACCGGAGACTCGCCTGCGAGGTCGCGCTCAAGGAGATCGTGTTCCGCGACCCGGTGGAGGCCGGTCACGAGCGGGAGACCCGGGTCGCCCGGGCCCAGGCCGAGGCCCGGCACGCGGCCGGGCTGCGCGGCCATCCGCATGTGGTGACCGTGCACGACGTGCTGGAGCACGAGGGGCTGCCCTGGATCGTCATGGAGTACGTGGCGGGCGCGATCGACCTGCGTGAACTGGTCGGGACCCGCGGGCCGCTCGCCCCGGCCGAGTGCGCCCGGGTCGGCCTCGCCGTGCTCGACGCGCTGACCGCCGGGCACCGGCGGGGCGTCATGCACCGGGACGTGAAACCGGCGAACATCCTGCTGGCGCCGGACCGCGGCGGGGCGCCGTACGGTCGGGTCCTGCTCACCGACTACGGGATCTCGGTGCAGCCGGACGGCGGCGAGACGCGGTACACGCTGGCGTCCGTCCTGGTGGGGACCGCCGGGTATCTGGCTCCGGAGCGGGCCACGGGCGGGGCGCCCACGGCGGCGGCCGACCTGTTCTCGCTGGGCTGCACGCTCTACCACGCCGTCGAGGGGCTGAGTCCCTTCGAGCGGGAGTCCCATCTCGCCGAGGTCACCGCGGTGGTCATGGACGAACCGCGGCCCGCCGTTCGGGCGGGGGCGCTGGGGCCCTTACTGGCCGCGCTGCTCGCCAAGGATCCCGGGCGGCGGCTGTCGGCGGCGGAGGCCGAGGCGGCGCTGTCACGGATCGTCACCCCGCAGGCCGAGGCGTACTCCCGGACCCAGACCGACCTGGGTTCACAGCCGCCCTGGGCGGGCGCTCCCGCACCGACGAGCGGCCCCCACGGCCTCGATGGGCCGAACCGGCCGACCGGGGCGGACAGGGCGGGACACGGGCAGTCGACGGCCGATCCGCACGGTTTCGTGCCGCCGACGGCCCCGCCCGGCCTCACGCCATCCGCGGCACCGCAGGCCTTCACGTCTCCCGCCGACCCGCAGGGGTTCGGCCCGCCCTTCGTGCCCGTGCCGCCGTCCGCGCCCGGCAGGCGGCGCCGGGAACGCTCGCACGTGCTGCGGGCCGTCCTGGCCTGCGGTCTCGGCATGCTCCTCGCCCTGGGTGGCGTCTGGTACGCCCTGGCGGACCGGTCCGCCTCCGACGGCGGCGGGGACGGCGGGAGCGGAGCGCCGTACGGAGCCGGCGTGGGGCTGGCGGAGCCGCTGCGGGACGGGGACTGCGTGCTCGCCGACTGGGCGGGCGCCGAGCGCTTCCGGGGCACACCCCGGCTGGCACTGGATCCGACCTGTGGAGCACAGGCGCCGGACGGGCAGGTACTGGCGTTCGTCGGGGCCGCGTCGGCGGACGAGGCGCGTCGGCTGGGCCCGGAACGGTGCGAGGAGCGGACGCGGGAGGCCCGGGACCGGCTCGCGGACGTGCGGAGTCACGCCGTCGTGCCGACCGCGGACGGTTTCACGGCCGCCGGGCGGCGCACCGCCTGTCTGGTGCTGGGCGCGCACGGGCCGCTGTACGGGCCGGTCGGCGGCCACCGCGCGACGGGCTCGGCCTTCGCGGACACGGCGACCATGCAGAAGCGGGACTGTCTGGACGTCCGCTCCAACCGGGACGCCCGCCTGGTGTCCTGTGCGGGGGCGCACGACGAGGAGGTGCTCGGGTTCACCCGGTTGGGCGCCGACGTCACGCTCGCCGAGGCGCGCACCGAGTCGGACGTGGCGTGCGGGCGGGAGGTGGCGCCGGGTGACTACGGCTTCGATCCGTCGGTGTACACGGCGGGCTCCTGGACGAGCGCGGGGCCCTGGAAGAACGGCACACATTTCGTCGTGTGCACCGTACGGAGGCAGAACGGGGGCACCATGGAGGGGGACGAATCATGAGGAGGGTGTCGCGATGCCCGGTTCCACGGACGGCTCGACCAGAACGATGGGGGTGCTCACCGTCGGCGGACTCGTCGCGGTGACGGCCTACACGGTGGCGCTCGGCAGCAACGGCTGGCTGTGGTTCGGCTGGGTCGTGCTGGGGCTGATCACCCTGGGGATGGTGGCCACCGGCAGCACCTGACCCCTTATCCGCCGCTGAGGCGGCTCGCCGAGTGCACCCCCGGCTGGTATTTCGGCAGCCGGGCGGTGATTTTCATGCCCGCGCCGACGGCCGTCTCGATGACCAGGCCGTAGTCGTCCCCGTAGACCTGACGGAGCCGGTCGTCGACGTTGGACAGTCCGATGCCGCCCGAGGGGCTGATCTCGCCCGCGAGGATGCTGCGCAGCAGGACGGGGTCCATGCCCGCGCCGTCGTCCTCGATGACAACCAGGGCCTCGGCTCCGGCGTCCTGCGCGGTGATGCTGATGTGGCTCTTCCCGGCGAACACCGTCTTGCCCTCCAGGCCGTGCTTGACCGCGTTCTCGACGAGGGGCTGGAGGCAGAGGAAGGGCAGGGCGACCGGCAGCACCTCGGGGGCGATCTGCAGAGTGACGGAGAGGCGGTCGCCGAAGCGGGCCCGGACGAGCGCCAAGTAGTGGTCGATGGCGTGGAGTTCGTCGGCGAGCGTGGTGAAGTCGCCGTGCCTGCGGAACGAGTAGCGGGTGAAGTCGGCGAACTCCAGGAGCAGTTCGCGGGCGCGTTCGGGGTCGGTGCGGACGAACGAGGCGATCACCGCGAGCGAGTTGAAGATGAAGTGCGGGGAGATCTGGGCGCGCAGGGCCCTGATCTCGGCCTCGATGAGCCGGGTGCGGGACTGGTCCAGGTCGGCCAGCTCCAGCTGCACCGACACCCAGCGGGCGACCTCGCCGGCCGCGCGGACGAGGACCGCGGACTCGCGGGGGGCGCAGGCCACGAGGGCGCCGTGCACACGGTCGTCGACGGTGAGGGGGGCGACGACGGCCCAGCGGACCGGGCAGTCGGGGGTGTCGCACTTCAGGGGGAAGGCCTCGCCGCGGCCGGTCTCCAGGGGCCCGGCGAGGCGTTCCATGATCTCGGCGCGGTGATGGTCGCCGACGCCGTCCCAGACCAGGACCTGTTCCTGGTCGGTGAGGCAGAGCGCGTCCGTGCCGAGCAGGGTGCGCAGTCTTCGGGCGGACTTGCGGGCGGTCTCCTCGGTGAGGCCGGCCCGCAGCGGGGGCGCGGCGAGGGAGGCGGTGTGCAGGGTCTGGAAGGTGGCGTGTTCGACGGGGGTGCCGAGCCCGCCGAGGTTCTGCGGCCGGGTGGTGCGCCGGCCGAGCCAGAATCCCGCGGCGAGCAGCGGCAGGATCGCCACGCACAGTCCGGCCAGGAAGCCGCTCATGCCTTCACCTCCGCCCGCAGTTCCTCCGGCAGATGGAAGCGGGCCAGGATCGCCGCCGTGCCCGCCGGGATGCGTCCCGCCGTCGCCAGGGACACCAGCACCATCGTGAGGAAGCCGAGGGGCACCGACCAGAGGGCGGGCCAGGCGAGCAGGGCGTGCAGCGAGCCCGTGCCGGGGAAGCCGGCCATGGTCGCGGCCACGGCCAGGAACGCGGAGCCGCCGCCGACCAGCATGCCGGCGGCGGCGCCCGGCGGGGTCAGCCGGCGCCACCAGATGCCGAGGACGAGCAGCGGGCAGAAGGACGAGGCGGACACGGCGAAGGCCAGCCCGACGGCGTCGGCGACGGGCAGTCCGCCGACCAGCATGCTCGCCGCGAGCGGCACGGCCATGGCGAGCGCGGTGCCGAGTCGGAAGTGCCGTACGCCGCGCGAGGGCAGGACGTCCTGGGTGAGGACGCCCGCCACGGCCATGGTCAGGCCCGAGGCCGTGGACAGGAACGCGGCGAAGGCGCCGCCCGCGACCAACGCGCCGAGCAGTTCGCCGCCGAGGCCGCCGATCACGCGCTCGGGCAGCAGCAGGACGGCGGCGTCCGCGTCGCCGGTGATGGTGAGTTCGGGGGCGTAGAGCCGGCCGAGGGCGCCGTAGACGGGCGGCAGCAGGTAGAAGCCGCCGATCAGGCCGAGGACGACCACCGTGGTGCGGCGGGCGGCGACGCCGTGCGGGCTGGTGTAGAAGCGGACGACGACGTGCGGCAGGCCCATCGTGCCGAGGAAGGTGGCGAGGATGAGGCCGTAGGTGGCGTACAGCGGGCGTTCCTCCCGGCTCGCGGCCAGCGAGGTCGACATGCCGCCGTTGCTGCCGCGGTCGGCGGCCGGCACGGTGGCGCCCTGGTCGAAGGTCAGGCGGGTGCCCTGTTCGATGCGGTGGGTGCCGGCGGGGAGCCGCAGCCGTCGGCCGTCGTGCGGGCGGCCGTCGACCGTGCCGCTCACCGTGACGGTCAGGGGAGCGTCCAGTTTGAGGTCGAGGCTCGCGTCGGCGCGGACCACCCGCTGGTCGCGGAAGGTGGCCGGTTCCTCGAAGGCCCGCCGGGGTGCTCCGTCGCCCTGCCAGGCGAGGACCAGGAAGAGGGCGGGGACGAGCAGGGCGGTGAGTTTGAGCCAGTACTGGAAGGCCTGGACGAAGGTGATGCTGCGCATGCCGCCGGCGGCGACGGTGGCGACCACGACGGCCGCGACGATCACCCCTCCGAGCCACTCGGGTGCGTCGGTCAGGACGGTCAACGTCAGTCCGGCGCCCTGGAGTTGGGGCAGCAGATAGAGCCAGCCGACGCCCACGACGAAGGCGCCCGCGAGCCGCCGTACGGCCGGGGAGGCGAGCCGGGCCTCGGCGAAGTCGGGGAGTGTGTAGGCGCCGGAGCGCCGCAGCGGGGCGGCGACGAACAGCAGGAGGACCAGATAGCCGGCGGTGTAGCCGACCGGGTACCAGAGCATGTCCGGGCCCTGGACGAGGACCAGGCCGGCGATGCCGAGGAAGGAGGCGGCGGAGAGGTACTCGCCGCTGATGGCGGCCGCGTTGAGGCGGGGGCCGACGGTGCGGGAGGCGACGTAGAAGTCCGAGGTCGTGCGGGATATGCGCAGGCCGAAGGCGCCGACGAGGACGGTCGCCACCACGACCAGGGCGACCGCGGGGACGGCGTAGTTCGAGTCCATCGGCCGGCTAGCGGTCTTCCACGAGGCGCACGAAGTCCCGTTCGTTGCGTTCGGCGCGCCGCACGTACCAGCGGGCGAGCAGCACCAGGGGGAGGTAGAGGCCGAAGCCGAGGACGGCCCATTCGAGGCGGCGGGCGTCGGGCATCGCCGCGAAGAGCAGGGGCAGCGGGCCGACGAGCAGCCCGAGGACGGCGAACACGGCGAGGGCGGCCCGCAGTTGGGTGCGCATCAGGGAGCGGACGTAGGTGTGGCCGAGGGTGGTCTGTTCGTCGATCTCGGTGCGGGGCCGGTAGTAGTCGGAGGCCCGGCGGGTGCGCCGGGGCGGTCCGGTGACGACGACACGGCGGTCGGCGGGGTCCTGGGGCACGTCAGGGCCTCCTCATCAGCAGGTCCCGCAGCTCACGGGTGTGGCGGCGGCTGACCTGGAGTTCCTCGGAGCCGACCACGACGCTCACCGTGCCCGCGTCGAGGCGGAGTTCGCCGACATGGCGCAGAGCGACCAGGTGGCGGCGGTGGATGCGGACGAAGCCGCGGCCCCGCCAGCGGTCCTCCAGGGTGGACAGCGGGATCCGTACGAGGTGGCTGCCCTTGTCGGTGTGCAGCCGGGCGTAGTCGCCCTGTGCCTCGACGTGCGTGATGTCGTCGACGGAGACGAAGCGGGTCACGCCGCCGAGTTCGACGGGTATGTGGTCGGGGTCGGGTTCGTGGACGGGGATGCGGGGGCCCAACTCGCTGCGTTCGGCGGCCCGGCGGACGGCCTCGGCGAGGCGTTCCTTGCGGACGGGCTTGAGGACGTAGTCGACGGCCTTGAGGTCGAAGGCCTGGACGGCGAAGTCCTCGTGGGCGGTGACGAACACGACGAGCGGCGGCTGCGCGAACCCGGTGAGGAGCCGGGCGAGGTCCAGTCCGTCGAGGCCGGGCATGTTGATGTCGAGGAAGACCACGTCGATCGCCTCCGGCCCGTCGGGCCCCGACTCCAGGGCGCGGTTGATGCGGCGCAGCGCCTCGGTCGCGTCACCGGCACCCTCGGCGCTGCCGATGCGGGGGTCGGCGTTGAGGAGGTACAGCAGTTCCTCCAGCGAGGGGCGTTCGTCGTCGACAGCCAGGGCACGCAGCATGAACCCGGAGTGTAGGAGTAATTCGTACGGGTGGACACGCACCGGGGGCGACGTCGGCGCTGGGTACTTGGCCGGTCGCACGCTGGATACAGTGCCCGCATGAACAGCAGGCCCGCGCCGTTCGACGAGCTCGACCGGAAGATCGTCACCGCGTTGATGGCGAACGCCAGGACCAGTTTCGCCGAGATCGGGGCGGCCGTGGGGCTGTCGTCGACGGCGGTCAAGCGCCGGGTGGACCGGATGCGGGACACGGGCGTGATCACCGGGTTCACGGCCACGGTCCAGCCCGCGGCCATGGGCTGGCTGACCGAGGCGTACGTCGAGGTGTACTGCGAGGGTGCGGCTCCGCCCCGGCGGCTCGCGGAGGTCGTCCGCAACCATCCGGAGATCACCGCGGCGATGACGGTGACCGGCGGCGCGGACGCGCTGCTGCACGTGCGGGCGCGGGATGTCGACCACTTCGAGGAGGTGCTGGAGCGGATCCGGATCGAGCCGTTCATCCGGAAGACGATCAGTGTGATGGTGCTGTCCCATCTCATCCCGGAAAGCCCGGAGGCCGGTGCCAGCCAGCCCGCACCGGAGAAAAACCACGGCCGCGCAGCAGACGTGCGCTGACCCGGCCAAAGACGCAGTGTTCCTGCGCGGACACGCAATTCCTGTTCCTTGTCCACCGTATCGGTCAGTTCCTACCGTGGTGTCAACCCTCAGTCGACACCCACAGGAAGCGGAGGAACCCCTCTGTGACCGATACCCGTGTGCCGCGCCGACGGCGCTTCCTTGTCTGCGAACCCAGACATTTCGCCGTGCAGTACGCGATCAACCCCTGGATGCACCCCGACACCAGGGTCGACGTCGACCTGGCCCAGGAGCAGTGGCAGTCGCTCATCGACGCCTACCGCACCCACGGCCACGACGTCGACGCCCTCGAACCCATTCCCGGGCTCCCGGACATGGTCTTCGCCGCGAACTCGGCGGTCGTCGTCGGCGGCCGCGTCTTCGGCTCCCTCTTCCACGCCCCCGAGCGCCGCCCCGAGTCCACGCACTACGACACCTGGTTCACGTCCGCGGGCTACGACGTCCACCGCCCCGAGTCCGTCTGCGAGGGCGAGGGCGACCTCGTGTGGACCGGCCGGTACGTCCTGGCCGGCACCGGGTTCCGCACCACCCGGGAGGCGCACCGCGAGGTGCAGGAGTTCTTCGGCCACCCGGTGATCAGCCTGACGCTGGTGGACCCGTACTTCTACCACCTGGACACGGCCCTGTTCGTCCTGGACGGCGGGCACGACGGAAACATCGTGTACTACCCGCAGGCGTTCTCCGCGGGCTCCCGCGAGGTGCTGGCCCGGCTGTACCCGGACGCGGTCCTCGCCACCCGCGACGACGCGATGGCCTTCGGCCTCAACTCCGTCTCCGACGGCCGCCATGTCTTCATCGCCCCGCAGGCCGAGGCGCTCGCCTCCCGGCTCACGGACCACGGCTATGTCCCCGTCCCCGTCGACCTCTCCGAGTTCCAGAAGGCCGGCGGCGGCATCAAGTGCTGCACCCAGGAGATCCGCTCATGACAGCTCCCAGCCGTATCCCTGTCCGTACGCGAACCTCCGCCGACCTGATCAGCGCCGAGGAGCCGGTCCTCGCGCACAACTACCACCCGCTGCCCGTGGTCGTCGCCCGCGCCGAGGGCACCTGGGTGGAGGACGTCGAGGGCCGCCGCTACCTCGACATGCTGTCCGGCTACTCGGCCCTCAACTTCGGTCACCGCCACCCCGCGCTGATCGAGGCCGCCCACCGCCAGCTGGACCGGCTGACGCTCACCTCGCGCGCGTTCCACAACGACCGGCTCGCCGAGTTCGCCGAACGGCTCGCGGAGCTGACGGGCCTGGACATGGTGCTGCCGATGAACACCGGCGCCGAGGCGGTCGAGAGCGGCATCAAGGTGGCCCGCAAGTGGGCGTACGAGGTCAAGGGCGTCCCCGCCGACCGGGCGACGATCGTGGTCGCGGCCGACAACTTCCACGGCCGTACGACGACGATCGTGTCGTTCTCCACGGACGAGACGGCGAGGGCGGGCTTCGGCCCCTTCACCCCGGGCTTCCGGGTCGTGCCGTACAACGACCTGGCCGCGCTGGAGGCGGCGGTCGACGAGACCACGGCGGCGGTGCTGATCGAGCCGATCCAGGGCGAGGCCGGGGTCGTCATCCCCGACGAGGGCTATCTGACCGGCGTCCGCGAACTCACCCGCCGCGAGGGCTGCCTCTTCGTCGCCGACGAGATCCAGTCGGGGCTCGGCCGTACCGGCCGCACGCTCGCCCTGGACCACGAGGAGGTCGTCCCGGACCTGCTCCTGCTGGGCAAGGCGCTGGGCGGCGGGATCGTGCCGGTGTCGGCGGTGGTCGGCCGCCGGGACGTCCTCGGTGTACTCCGTCCGGGCGAACACGGGTCGACGTTCGGCGGCAACCCGCTCGCCGCGGCGGTCGGCACGGCGGTCGTCGAACTGCTGGAGACGGGCGAGTACCAGCGCCGGGCGACCGAGCTGGGCACGGTGCTCCGTGACGGCCTGACCGCGCTGGTCGGCCAGGGCGTCGTCGGCTTCCGCTCACGCGGCCTGTGGGCGGGCGTGGACGTCGACCCCGCGATCGGCACCGGCCGCGAGGTGAGCAGGCGCCTCATGGACGTGGGCATCCTCGTCAAGGACACCCACGGCTCGACGATCCGGCTGGCGCCGCCGCTGACGATCACGGAGGCGGAGCTCACCTCGGCGCTGGAGGCACTTCAGGGGGTGCTCCGGCAGGGCTGAGGCTCCCGGCCGGTGCGGGCGGGCGGTTCCCGCCCTCCCGCACGCCCTCCCCGACCGGCGAGGTGCCCTCGCCCCTACCAGCTCCACCCTCTGACGCAGTGCGGTCCTGCCGTTGAGGGGCAAGATTGAGTCAGGAGGTGGTAGACCACTCTCAGCGACAGAGAGGTCGGCCGTGAGCACTTTTGAGGAGCACGAGGTGACCCGCCGGCGGTTCGACGTGGCGGACGCGGCGCCCCTGCTGCTCGACGCGGCAGGGGTGGTGACGAGCTGGAGTGCCGACGCGCAGCGGCTGCTGGCGTACCCGGCCGCCGACGCGGTGGGCCGGAACCTGGCAGATCTCGTGACCGCCGACGACGCCGAGCGGGTACCTCGGCTGATCGAGCGCTGGCGCCGGGACGGCGGCTGGGCGGGCCTGCTGTCGGTACGCCGCGCGGACGGGCGGACGGTCAGGGTCATGGCGCGGGTCACCGCCGCGGAGGAGACCCGGGGGCCCTCGCGCTGGCTGGCGCTGCTCTCGGAGATGGCCGAGGCCCCCGGCTGGGACATGAACCGCTCCGTGCTGGAGCAGATGGTCTCCCGCTCCCCCATCGGCATCGCCATCGTCGACACCGACCTGCGGTTCGTCTGGTCCAACGCCGCCCTGGAACAGTTCGGCGGCGGACCACCCGAACGGCGGCTGGGGCTGCGACTGGGCGACGTCCAGCCGGGCCTGGACGCCGACGCCGCCGAGGCGCACATGCGGCACGTCCTGGCGACCGGGGAGTCGGTCGTCGAGTACGAGCAGCTCGGCAGCCTGCAGTCCTCGCCGCACCGGGAGACCGCGCAGGTGCTGTCCTTCACCCGGCTCGACGACGAGCACGGGCACCCGATGGGCGTCTACTACAGCGTCGTGGACATCACCGCGCACCATCGTGCCCGGCAGCGGCTGGCCCTCCTCGACCGGGCCGGCGCGTCCATCGGCCGCAGCCTGGACATCGTGCAGACGGCACAGGAGCTGGCCGACGTGGCCGTGCCGACGCTCGCCGACCTGGTCGTCGTGGACCTGCTGGAGTCGGTGCTGCGGGGCGCGGAGCCGGCGCCCGGACCCCTGCGCGGGTCGGACCCGGTACGGCTGCGACGGGCGGGCCGACGCTCGACGCACCGGGCCGGCGACGAGCACGGTGGCACCTCCCCGGCGGGGGGCGTCGGCGAGGGCGGTCCACCGGCCGTCGACGTCGGCGACCGGGCCGCCTACCCGCCCGACTCGCCCCCGGTCCGGGCCCTGGCCACCGGCCGGTCCTGGCGTGCGGAACGGCTCGATCCGCGCGCCCGGGAGTGGGGTTCCGACACCCCCGGAACCCCCGACGCCGACCTTCCCGGCGGCCGTGGGACCACGTTCCTGGACCTCGGACTGCACAGCGCGATGGTGGTGCCGGTGCGGGCCCGGGGCGTCACGCTGGGCGTGACCACGTTCTTCCGGCACCGGCGGCAGGAGCCGTTCGACGACGACGATCTCAGCCTGGCCGAGGACCTGGTCTCGCGGGCCGCGGTGTGCGTGGACAACGCGCGGCGCTACACCCGCGAGCGGGACGCGGCCCTGGCCCTGCAGCGCAACCTGCTCCCGCACCGACTGCCCGACCAGGACGCGGTGGAGGTGGCCGCCTGCTACCGCCCGGCCAACGAGCTGACCGGCCTCGGCGGTGACTGGTACGACCTGATCCCGCTCTCCGGCGCGCGGGTCGCCCTCGTCGTGGGCGAGGTGCCCGGGCACGGCATCGACGCCGCCGCGACCATGGGGCGGCTGCGGACCGCCGTACGGACGCTCGCGGCGCTGGACCTGCCGCCGCACGAGGTGCTGGCCCACCTCGACGACCTGGTCGCGCGCACCGCGCAGGAGGAGAGCGGGGCACCGGCGGACACCGAGGGGGACGACAGCACGCAGGCGGTGGGGTCCGGGTGCCTGTACGTCATCCACGACCCGGTCGACGGGCGGTGCCTGATGGCTGCCGCCGGGCATCCCGCCCCCGCGGTCGTCCGGCCCGACGGGAGCGTCACCTTCGTCGAGCTGCCGCAGGGGCCGCCGCTGGGCGCCGGCGGCCGGCCGTTCGAGTCGATCGAGCTGACACTGCCGGAGGGCAGCACGCTCGCGCTGTACACCGACGGTCTGCTGGCCCGCGACGAGGACTGGGCCCCGGACCCGGACCGGGCGCGACTGCGGCGGGCCCTGGAGCGGGCGGCGACCTCGCTCGACCAGCGCTGCCGGGCCGTCGTGGAGGCCCTGGTGCCGGACCGTCCGCACGACGACGTGGCGCTGCTGATGGCCCGGACCCGGCTGCTGGGCGCCGACCGGGTGGCGTCCTGGGAACTGCCCCCGGACCCCTCCGTCGTCGCCGACGCCCGCAAGGCGGCCTGCCGCCGGCTGTCGGACTGGGGGCTGGACGAGCTGGCCTTCACCACGGAGCTCGTCGTCAGCGAACTGGTCACCAACGCCATCCGGCACGCCACCGGGCCGATCCGGCTCCGGCTGATCAAGGACCGGACGCTGATCTGCGAGGTCTTCGACGGCGGCACCACCGCCCCGCACCTGCGCCATCCCCGCACCACGGACGAGGGCGGGCGCGGACTGCTGCTGGTCTCCCAGTTCACCCAGCGCTGGGGCACCCGGTTCCTGCCGGAGGGAAAGGTCATCTGGGCGGAGCAGTCGCTCACCGATCCTCCGGTGTGACACGACGTGGGACACCGGGGTGATCCCGGTGGTGAGAGCGGGAGCCATGAACGACTCGGCCATGAACGGTTCGGCCATCGACTACGCGGCGGTGTTCCAGGGCCTGCCCGGAATGGTGGCCCTGCTCACGCCCGACCTGGTGTACGCGGACGTCAACACGGAGTTCCTGCGGATGGCCGGCCGCAAGCGCGAGCAGATGGTCGGGCGGCATCTCTTCGAGGTCTTCCCGGACAACCCGAACGACCCCGCGGCCACCGGCATGCGCAACCTGGAGGCCTCGCTGCGGCGGGTGCTGGCCACCGGCGAGCGCGACGCGATGGCGCTCCAGCGGTACGACGTCGAGGACCCCGAGCGGCCCGGTGAGTGGCAGGAGCGGTACTGGAGCCCGTGCAACGCCCCGGTGCTCGGCCCGGACGGCGAGGTGGTGATGCTGGTGCACCGGGTCGAGGAGGTCACCGAGCTGATCCGGGCCCGTGGCGGCCGGGGCACCGGCCGGGCCCGGGTGCTGGAGGCCGAGCTGTACACGCGGGCCCGCGAGCTCCAGGAGCTCAACGAACGGCTGCGGCAGGCGCACGCCCGGGAGCGCGAGGTGGCCCTGGCCCTCCAGGAGGCGATGCTGCCCGCCCACCGGCAGGTGGGCGGGCACCGGGCCGCCGTCCGCTACCGGCCCGCGGTCGGCGCGCTGAACGTGTGCGGTGACTGGTACGACATGGTCGACCTGGTGGGCGGCCACCGGCTCGGCGTGTCCGTGGGCGACGTGGTGGGGCACGGACTGGCGGCGGCCGGTGTCATGGGTCAGCTGCGCAGCGCGCTCAGCGCCGCCTCCCGGGTCGCGGAGGGGCCCGCCGAGGCACTGGACGTCCTGGGCCGGTACGCCCATGTGGTCGACGGCGCCGAATCGGCCACCGCGGTCACCGCGTTCGTCGACTTCGACCGGTACACGATCACCTACAGCAGCGCCGGTCACCCGCCGCCCGTCCTGGTCCACCCCGACGGCCGGGTGGAGTTCCTCGACCGGGCCACCGACCCCCCGCTGGACGCCCGCCCCGAGCCCGTGCCGAGGCCCCAGGCCTGCACCACCTTCACCGCCGGTGCCACGCTCGCCCTGTACACCGACGGCCTGGTCGAACGGCGCCGCCAGGACATCGACACCAACCTGACCCGGCTGGCCGACGCCCTGCGCCGCCACCGGGCCGCGGATCCCGAGACCCTCGCCGACGCCGTCCTGCTGGAGCTGCTGCCGCCGGGCGGCGCCACGGACGACACGGCCCTGGTCGTCGTCCGGCTGTGACCGTGGCCGTCGATCATCGGCCAACTCCGGGCCGGGGCCCGCCCGGCGCGGTTCCGGCGACCGCGCCCTGCCCCCTACACTGGCAGCCCCACTACGTGCCGGTTGACCTGCTTTAACGCGGCGGTTGAGCCGACCGCCGGAGTGAGGAGCGACCCCCTTGTTCTACTACCTGCTCAAATACGTGTTGCTGGGGCCGTTGTTGAGACTGGTCTTCCGCCCGCGAATAGAAGGCCTGGAGCACGTTCCGGCGTCGGGTGCGGCCATCATCGCGGGCAACCATCTTTCCTTCGCAGACCACTTCCTGATGCCCGCGGTGCTGAAGCGGCGCATCACCTTCCTCGCGAAGGCGGAGTACTTCACGGGGCCCGGCGTCAGGGGCCGGCTGACCGCGTTCTTCTTCCGCAGCGCGGGTCAGATCCCGGTCGACCGCTCCGGCAAGGAGGCGGGCCAGGCCGCGATCCGCGAGGGCCTGGGCGTGCTGAGCAAGGACGAACTGCTCGGCATCTACCCCGAGGGCACCCGGTCGCACGACGGCCGCCTCTACAAGGGCAAGGTCGGCGTCGCGGTGATGGCGCTCAGGGCCGAGGTGCCCGTCGTCCCCTGCGCAATGATCGGCACCTTCGAGGCCCAGCCGCCCGGCAAGGTCGTCCCGAACATCCACCCCGTGGTGATCCGCTTCGGCAAGCCCCTCGACTTCTCCCGGTACGCCGGCATGGAGAACGAGAAGGCCGTCCTGCGCGCCATCACCGACGAGATCATGTACGCCATCCTGACGCTGTCCGAGCAGGAGTACGTCGACCAGTACGCGGCGGTCGCCAAGGCGGAGGAGGCCGAGGCGAAGGCCAAGGCCAAGGCCAAGGCCAAGGAGCGCAGGTTCCCGCGGATGCCACTGAGCTGACGTCCGAGGACGTCCCCCTGTCCCCCTCCGCGGTCGGCCTCTGCTCTCGGCAGAGCATCTGGCACCGGTGGCGGGCCCGGTCGTACGGTCGCCGCATGAGACGTGCTGTGGTGGTCGGGGCGACGGGACAGATCGGGCGGGTGGCCGTGGGCGCACTGGCCCGGGACGGCTGGGAGGTGACGGCCCTCTCACGCGGCGGCGGCCGGGACGGGAGCTGGCCCGAAGGCGTACGGGCGGTGCGGGCGGACCGGGAGGACGACGCGGCCCTGGCGGCGGCGGTCGGCGACGGCTGTGACGTCCTGGTCGACATGGTGGCCTACGGGCCGGAGCACGCACGGCAGTTGACCGCGCTCGGCGACCGCGTGGGCTCGGCCGTGGTGATCTCCAGTGTGTCGGTCTACGAGGACGACGAGGGCCGGAACTTCGACACCCAGGACGAGCCGGACGGCTTCCCCCGGTACCCGGTGCCGATCACGGAGGGCCAGCGGACCGTCCGCCCCGACGACAGCTCGTACAGCGCCCGCAAAGCGGGACTGGAGCGGGAACTCCTCGCCGCGGGCTCACGGCTTCCGGCCACGCTGCTGCGCGCCGGGGCGATCCACGGACCGCACTGCCGGACACCGCGCGAGCTCTACTTCGTCAAGCGCAACCTGGACGGCCGGGCCCGGCGCGTCCTCTCCTACGGCGGCGGGAGCCGGTTCCATCCCGCGAGCGTCCACAACCTCGCGGAGCTGGTCCGGCTGGCCGCCGCACGGCCGGGGAGCCGGGTCCTCAACGCCGTGGATCCGGACGCGCCGCCGGTGACGGAGATCGCCCGCGCGATCGACGCCGTGATGGGGGTCGAGACCGAGAGTGTCCTCGTGGACGGGCCGCCGCCGGCGCCCACCGTCGGGGAAACGCCGTGGTCGGTGCCGGCGCCGGTGGTGTGCGACATGTCCGCGGCCGAACGGGATTTGGGCTACCGCCCGGTGGCCCGTTACACGGAGACGCTGCCGGACACCGTCGCGTGGATCGAGGGCCGGCTCGCCGGGCGCGACTGGCGGGAGGCCTATCCGAAGATGGCCGCCACCTACGGCGACCTCTTCGACTACGCGGCGGAGGACGCGTTCCTCGACGGATAGGAAGGAAGCACGCACGCGAGAGGGGGGCGGCCGGTGGCTCCGGCCGCCCCCCTCATGTCCGTCTTACGGCTTCACGCCTGCCTTACGGCATCGGCGTGGCGTGCGGTGCGCAGGTCACGTCGGCGCGGTCCAGCTTGCCGGAGAGCAGGTAGGTGTCCACCCGCTCGTTGATGCACGGGTTGACCAGGCTGGTCACGCCGTGCGAGCCGGCGTTCTTCTCGGTGATCAGGCGGGAGCCCTTGAAACGCTTGTGCAGTTCGACGGCGCCGCCGTACGGGGTGGCGGCGTCCCGCTCGGACTGCACGATCAGCACGCCCGGCAGGCCCTTGCCGGTCTTCACGTTCACCGGGGTCTGCTGCTTGACCGGCCAGGTCGCGCAGGGCAGGTTCATCCAGGCGTTGGCCCAGGTCAGGAACGGGTAGTTCTTGTGCAGCTTCGTGTTGTCCCGGTCCCACTTGTTCCAGCTGGTGGGCCACTTGGCGTCGGTGCACTCGACGGCCGTGTAGACGGCGTTGCCGTTCTCCGAGGCGATGTTGCCCGCGGTGTCCGACAGGTCGGGGGCGGCCGCGTCGACGAGCGCCTGGGTGTCACCCGCGAAGTACTTGCTGAACACGGTGGCGACGGGGATCCACGAGGAGTCGTAGTACGGCGCTCCCTGGAAGAAGCCGATCAGCTCGGCCGGGCCGACCACCCCGCCGATGGGCTTCTTCTTGGCGGCGGCGCGCAGCTCCAGCCACTTCGCCTGGACTTCGGCGCGGGTGTCGCCGAGGTGGAAGACCGCGTCGTTGGCGGCGACCCAGTTCTGCCAGTCCTTCCAGCGCATCTCGAAGGCGACGTCCTGGTCGAGGTTGGCCTCGTACCAGATCTTCTCCCGCGAGGGGTTGACGACGCTGTCGACGACCATGCGCCGGACGTGGCCCGGGAACAGGGTGCCGTAGACCGCGCCGAGGTAGGTGCCGTAGGAGACACCGAGGTAGTTGAGCTTCTTCTCGCCGAGGGCGGCGCGGATGACGTCGAGGTCGCGCGCGGTGTTCGGCGTGGTCATGTGCGGCAGCATCGCGCCGCTGCGCTCGTAGCAGCCCTCGGCGTACTCGCGGGCCAGCTTGCGCTGCGCGCGCTTGTCGGCCTCGGAGCCCGGTACCGGGTCCGCCTTGGGCGCCTTCACGAACTCCTGCGGGTCGACGCAGGAGATGGGCGCCGAGTGCCCGACACCGCGCGGGTCGAAGCCCACGAAGTCGTACGCCTTGGCCGTGTTGACCCAGACGGGCGCCTTGGTGGTGACCCGGCGCGGGAAGCGCAGGCCGGAGCCGCCCGGTCCGCCGGGGTTGTAGATGAGGGCGCCCTGGCGCTCCTTCTTGGTGCCGGTGTTGCCGATCCGGTCGACGGCGAGCTTGATCTGCTTGCCGTACGGCTTGGCGTAGTCGAGCGGCACGGTGACGTAACCGCACTGGATCGGCTTCTCCAGGCCCCAGTCGGCCGGGCAGTCCTGCCAGTCGATGCCGGTCTTCGCCGCCTTGGCGGCGGCGATCACGGCGCCGTGGGCCTCACGGTCCTGGCCGTGGCGGGTGTCGGCGACGGCGGTGGGGGCCGTGACGGCCCCGGCTATCAGGGTCGCCGTGACGAGCACGCCGGCGGAACCGAACGCGGTCGCTCGCCTTGTCGCTCTCTTGTCCCTCAAGTGGACTCTCCCCGTATGTCGTCGATGAATACGGGGATCCTCCCGGCTGTGAGTCTCCTGAGAACAGGGGTGGTCGGCCTTCTTTGCCAATCCGATAACCGGCACGGCGCGTTCGCTCGCCGGATGCCCGTGGCGGCCCTCGCGGAACCTCGCGGGCCCTCGGCGGTCAGCCGAGGGACGCGAGTGCCTCGTCCAGCACCCGCCTCAGTCGCAGCGCGTCCGTCGCCACCGCGCTCACCAGCGCGGCCGGCCCCGCGAGCGGAACGACCGCGGCCCCCTCCCCCAGCATCCGCGCCGCAACCGGCCGGTCCGCGAACTCCGGGCGGACGACGACGACCTGGCCGACGGCACGGTGTCCCCCGAGCACGGCGGGCCCGTCCCAGCCGCCCGGCGCTCCGGGCCCGCAGGTCAGCTCCTGGTCGAGCACGGTCCGCCCGGCGACCCGGACCACCATCCGGCTCCCGAGCCGCCCCGGCTCCTCGCCGGCCCGCCCGAGCACCTGCTCCTCGCGCAGGACGAGCCGGGCCGAGGCGGCCACGTCGACGCGGGTCGTGACCTGGAGATCGCTGCCGCGCGCGGAGATCAACTGCTCCGGCAGCCAGTGCAGTTCACCGCCGTCGGCGACGGTGAGCCGGACGTCGTAGCGGGACTCGCCCTTGGCCTGGCCCGGCAGTGCGATGGTGGCGGCGGCCGACCCGACGCGCAGCCGGGCCCCCGCCTCCACCCCGGCCTCCACCGTGAAGTGGTCGCCGCCGAGCGGTCCGCTCATCGCGCCCACGAGCATCACGTGGGCCTCGGCGCCGCTCCCCCGCGTCCGCCGCAGCGCCAGGGGTCCGTCGCCCTCCAGGACGGGGAGGGAGGTACCCCCGCGGCCGTCGTCCCGCGCGAGGATCCGCGCGGTGGCCGTCACCCCGGTCACGGTCGCGGTCCCGCCGTCCACGCGGCGAGCTGCGCCCGCACCCACTCGGCCACGTCCCGGACACCCGGCTCGGACCTGAGCGACTGGAGGACGACGGGCAGTTCGGCCCGCTGCGCCTTGGCGTCGGCCGCCATCCGCGCCAGGTCGGAGCCGACGTACGGGGCGAGGTCGGTCTTGTTGACGACGAGCAGGTCGGCGGTGGTGACGCCGGGGCCGCCCTTGCGCGGGATGTCGTCCCCGCCGGCCACGTCGATCACGAAGATCTGCGCGTCGACGAGCCCTCTGGAGAAGGTGGCGGTGAGGTTGTCGCCGCCGGACTCCACGAGGATGAGATCCAGCGGCCCCACCTCGTCCTCCAGGTCCTCGACCGCCTCCAGGTTCGCGGAGATGTCGTCCCGGATCGCGGTGTGCGGACAGGCCCCCGTCTCCACGGCGGTGATCCGCTCGGGCGGCAGCACGGCCTCCCGGAGCAGGAACTCGGCGTCCTCCCGCGTGTAGATGTCGTTGGTGACGACGGCGAGGGACAGCTCCTCACGCAAGGCCCGGCAGAGCGCGGCCACGGTGGCCGTCTTCCCGGACCCGACGGGCCCCCCGAGCCCGACCCGCAGAGCACGCCGCGAGCCGTCGGGGCGCCGGGCATCGGCACTGACGGCGGCGGGCCCGTCGTGGGAGTGGTCGAGGTGCATGGGGCGACTCCTTTTCATTCAGCCCGTCCGGTCTCTCTTCAGCCTGTCCGGCGTTTGAGGACAAGGCCCATTCGGGGCCGAAGCGGGGGTCTGGGGGCGCAGCCCCCAGGGGTCGGGAACGGGAAGGGGCGGCGGGGCGAGAGAAACCACCCCTACGACGCGAACAGCCGCACAGCCCAAGCGGCATGCGCCTCCGCACCGATCTCCAGCAACGGAGCCGAAGCGGCCGGCAGCGCGTCCACCCCCACCTCGACACACGAACGTGCGGCCTCCACCGCCTCGTCCGCGACACGATCCAGCTCCGGCGCCAGCCGCGCCAACACCCCGGTCGCGTCGAAGGGATCCAGGCTCAGCAACCGCACGGTGGCCGACGCCGGACCGCTGACACTCTCGTACACCGCGCAGTACGCGGCGTCCGACGCCTCCAGCCCGGCCGCCCGCGCCGCGAGCCCGAGCACCACCGGCTGGTGCGCTCCCTTGGGGAACTCCCGTGCCAGGGCGTCGAGTTCCGCCGAGGGCCAGGTCGCCCGCGCGGCCCGCATCAACTGGCGGCCCAGCTTCCGCGCGGCCACCCGCAGCGCGGGCGAGGGCGTGCGCGCGTCGGCCGCCGCGTCCAACTCCAGTGGATCCACGCCGAGTACGGCCGCCGCGGCGAGCGACGCGGAGACCCGCCCCGCCGTGTGCAGCCGCCCCCGGCAGAAGTCCGCCAGGCTCGCGGCGCCGGTGATGCGCCCGGCCTTGACGGCCGCCTCGGCCCCGCCGGAGTGCGCGTGCCCTCCGGCGGGGAACCGGCCGTCGGCCAGGACGAGTAGCGCTGCCGTGGACATCAGAAGAGAAAGTAGCGCTGGGCCATGGGCAGTTCGGCCGCCGGGGTCGCCTCGACGAGTTCGCCGTCGATGTGCACGGCGAAGCTGTCGGGATCGACCTGGACGCGGGGCCGCGCGTCGTTCTCCCGCATGTCGGCCTTGGTGACCCCGCGCGTCGACTCGATGGCCACGAACTTCTTGCCGAGCTGGAGCCGCTCGGGGAGGCCGTCCTCGATGGCGAGCTGCGCCACGAAGTTGATCGAGTTCGAGGCCGGTGCCCGGCCGATAGCGCCGTACATCGGACGCGGCATGACCGGCTGCGGGGTGGGGATGGACGCGTTGGCGTCGCCCATCTGCGCGTACGCGATCTGGCCGCCCTTGACGACGAGGTGCGGCTTGACGCCGAAGAACGCGGGCTGCCACAGCACCAGGTCGGCGAGCTTGCCGGTCTCGACCGAGCCGACCTCGTGGGCGAGGCCCTGGGCCACGGCCGGGTTGATCGTGTACTTGGCGACATAGCGACGTACCCGAAGGTTGTCGGCGCGTCCGTCGCCGGGCAGTGCGCCGCGTCGCCGCTTCATGACGTGGGCGGTCTGCCAGGTCCGCATGATGACCTCGCCCACCCGCCCCATCGCCTGCGCGTCGGAGGAGATGATCGAGATGGCGCCGAGGTCGTGGAGGATGTCCTCCGCGCCGATGGTGGAGGGCCGGATCCGGGACTCGGCGAAGGCGAGGTCCTCCGGGACGGCCGGGTTGAGGTGGTGGCACACCATCAGCATGTCGAGGTGTTCCTCGGCGGTGTTGACGGTGAAGGGCCGGGTCGGGTTGGTGGAGCTCGGCAGCACGTGCGGCTCGGAGACCACGGTCATGATGTCCGGCGCGTGCCCGCCGCCCGCACCCTCGGTGTGGTAGGCGTGGATGCCGCGTCCGGCGATGGCGGCGAGGGTGTCGCCGACGAACCCGGCCTCGTTCAGGGTGTCCGTGTGGATCGCGACCTGGATGCCGGTGCGGTCGGCGACGGTGAGCGAGGCGTCGATGACGGCCGGGGTGGAGCCCCAGTCCTCGTGCAGCTTGAGGCCGAGGGCACCGCCGCGGATCTGGGAGAGCATCGCCTCGTGGGAGACGGTGTTGCCCTTGCCGAGGAGGCCGAAGTTGAGGGGGTACTCCTCCATCGCCTCCAGCATCCGTGCCAGGTGCCAGGGGCCCGGCGTCACGGTGGTCGCCTTGGAGCCCTCGGCCGGGCCGGTGCCGCCGCCGATCAGGGTGGTGACGCCGGCGGAGAGCGCCTCGTCGGCGATCTGCGGGCAGATGAAGTGGACGTGCGCGTCGACGGCGCCGGCGGTGAGGATCCGCCCGTTGCCCGCGATGATCTCGGTCTCGGGGCCGATGACCAGGTCGGGGTGGACGCCGTCCATGGTGTCGGGGTTGCCGGCCTTGCCGATGCCGGTGATCCGGCCGTCGCGGATGCCGACGTCGGCCTTGACGATGCCCCAGTGGTCGATGATCACGGCACCGGTGATGACCGTGTCCGGGGTGCCGTCCGCGCGGGTGGCACGGGACTGGCCCATGGACTCGCGGATGACCTTGCCGCCGCCGAAGACGGCCTCGTCACCGGCGAGCCCGGGACCGCCGGAACGGTCCTCCTCGATCTCGACGAGCAGGTCGGTGTCGGCGAGCCGGATGCGGTCGCCGGTGGTGGGGCCGAACAGGTCGGCGTACGCGGCACGCGAGATCTCAGGCATCGAGGGCACCTCCGGTCTCCCCGCGCAGCCCGGGCACCACGCGGGCGCCGGCGAGCGGGACGAGTTCGACGTCGACGGGGATCCCCGGTTCGAAGCGCACGGCGGTGCCGGCGGCGACGTTGAGCCGCTTGCCGTGGGCGGCGGCGCGGTCGAAGTCCAGACCGGGGTTGGCCTCGGCGAAGTGGTAGTGCGAGCCGACCTGGACGGGCCGGTCCGCGGCGTTGAGGACGGTCAGTGAGGTGACCTCGCGGCCCTCGTTGTAGACGATCGGGTCCTCGGCGAACAGGATCTCTCCGGGAATCACGGCGGCTCCTCCCGTCAGACGATCGGGTCGTGGACGGTGACGAGCTTGGTGCCGTCCGGGAAGGTCGCCTCGACCTGGACGTCGTGGATCATCTCGGGGATGCCCTCCATGACGTCGTCCCGGGTGAGCAGCTTGCGCCCGGAGGACATCAGCTCGGCGACGGTGCGGCCGTCACGCGCGCCTTCCAGGATGTGCGACGTGATGAGCGCGATCGCCTCGGGGTGGTTCAGCTTCAGTCCGCGGGCCCGGCGCTTCTCGGCCACGTCGGCCGCCACGTGGATCAGCAGCCTCTCTTGCTCGTGCGGGGTCAGTTGCACGTCCCACCTCACAGTCCTCGCTCCGGACCGTGCGGGGTCCGGCTGCCGCAGCCCCGGGGCAAAGTCCCTGGTGGCGTGGCGGAAGGCTAGTTGGACCGAGTTTCAGGCACGTTAACCGACCCGTGATCCGGTCAGCTCTCCCGCCGGGGGGCCGTCATGCTCATCAACGCGCGTAGCCCGTCCTGAAGGACCTCGACCGGGGCCGGCCCGAACAGGGCCAGCTGCGCGACGAAGCCCTGCACAGTGGCGATCATGGTGCGGGCGACATGCTCGGCCGGCAGGTCGGACCGCATCATCCCGGCCTCCTGGTATCCCTCGACGACGCCCCGCCAGGCTTCGCCCACCGCGTCGTACCCGTCCCGCAGAACTCCCGCCAGCTCCGGATTGCGCAGCGTCTCCGTCCACACCTGGACGACCAGCCGCGGGAAGGCCGGCTGCCCGTCGACGACCAGCGACGCCCTCGTGGCGAGGGTCCGGCCCAGCACCTGGCCGACGAGGACGTCGGGCGGGGGCGGGGGACTCTGCTTCGCCGCCCCCTCGAAGGCCTCGCGGACCGATCCGAGCACCTCTCCGACGATCGCGGCGATCAGTTCCTCCTTGCCGCTGAAGTAGCGGTACACCGCCCCGGCCGAGAGGTCGACCTCCTTCAGTACGTCCTGCATGGAGGTGGCGTGGAAGCCGTTGCGGGCGAAGCAGAGCGCGGCGCCGTCGAGGATCTGGCGGCGGCGGGCGTCGAGGTGCTCCTGGGATACACGAGCCATGGTCACCAACCTAAAACGAACGTTCCTTCTTGACAAGGGACACGGGTGGCACGACGGTGATGACGTACCTAAAACGAACGATCCTTCTTTTTGAGCCCCGAGCCGATCAGGAGTCCAACCCCATGTCCACCCCTCCCGCCACCCGGACCGGGCCAAGGCCCTTGTCGCACGGCCGCCGCATGGTCGCCGTGGCGGTACTGATCCCCCTGCTCGCGGCGCTCGCCCTGTGGGCCTTCGCCTGGCCCGCGGCCCGCACCGCGCCCCGCGACCTGCCGCTCGGCGTCGCCGGTCCCGCCGCCGCGGCGGCCCAGGTGGAACAGCGACTCGCCCGACAGGAAGGCGCGTTCGAGATACACCGCTACGCCGACGAGGCCGCCGCCCGGGACGCGATCGAGGACCGGACCGTATACGGCGCGGTCGTCGTCACCCCGCAGGGCACCGAACTGCTGACCGCCTCCGCGGCGAGCCCGCTCGTCGCCCAACTGCTCCAGCAGGCCGTGACCGAACCGGCCGCCGCCTCGGGCGAGCAGGTCAGGACGGTCGACGTGGTGGCATCTCCCGAGGCCGATCCGCGGGGTGCGGCGCTGACGTCGAGCGTGTTGCCGCTCGCGCTGGCCGGCATCGCGGCGGGTGCGGCGGTGACCCTGTTCGGGCTGCGCGGCTTCCGCGCCGTGGCCGTACTGGTCGCCGCCGCCTGCCTGGTCGGCCTGGTGGCCGCGGGCGTCTCGCACAGCTGGCTCGGCATCCTCACCGGCAACCGGTGGGCGGAGGCGGGGACGTTCGCCCTGGCGACGCTGGCCGTGAGCGCGGCGGTCGCGGGCCTTTCCGCCCTCCTGGGACGCGTCGGCATCGGGATCGTCGCGGGCGTCGTGATGCTGTGCGGCAACCCGTTCTCCGGGGCGTCCTCCGCGCCGCAGATGCTGCCCGAGCCGGTCGGGACCATCGGCCAGTGGCTGCCGCCGGGCGCGGGGACGACCCTGCTGCGCTCGGTGTCGTTCTTCGACGGCGCGGCGGCGACCGGCCCCGCCCTGACGCTGACGTGGTGGGCCGTGCTGGGCCTCGGTGCCGTCCTGCTCGGGAACGCGCTCAGGGCGCGGGCGAAGAGCACGGAGGCAGTGGCCGACAGGGAGCCGGCGCCCGTCGGCTGACCGGCCGGCGCACCGGTCCGACCGCGCACCTCCGCCGTAGCGGACGGGGGTGCGCGGTCTCGTCGCGCTAGGACGCGCCGGGCCCCCGATGGTGTGCCGCGATGCCGAAGCGCTGTTGTTCGCGGGGGACGGACGCCACCTCGCGGACGGTGGAGACCGCGCTGATCACCTGCTCCTCGGCGGGCTCCTGGAGTTTCTCCAGACGTTCGAGGTCGGCGGCGGAGACCAGGGCGACAAGAGGTTTGCCGTGCCGGGTCACGACCACCCGCTCGCCGCCGTACACCACCCGGTTGATCAGGTCGGCGAGCTCAGCCCTGGCTTGCGTCACCGGAATCTCGTAGGCCATACCCCCATCATAACGTCACGTACGTCCTGTACATTTTTTACAGACGCCGAAGAAGGGGGTACCCATGACCCGACCGTCCGCCCGCTACGTCCTGCCCGAGTTCACCGAACGCACCAGTTCCGGCAGCCGGACGATGGATCCGTACTCGAAGCTGATGGAGGAACGGATCGTCTTCCTGGGCGCGCCGATCGACAACGTCTCGGCGAACGACGTGATGGCCCAGTTCATGTACCTCGAACACCGGGATCCGGACCGGGACATCTCGCTGTACATCAACTCCCCCGGCGGCACGTTCAGCGCGATGTCGGCGATCTACGACACGCTCCAGTACGTCACCTGCGACGTGGAGACCGTCTGCCTGGGCCAGGCGGGCTCGTCGGCCGCGGTGCTGCTGGCCGCGGGGACGCCGGGCAAGCGGTTCGCGCTGCCGAGCGCGCGGATGGTGATCCATCAGCCCGCGCTCACCGAGCCGGTGCAGGGACAGGCCAGCGATCTCGCCATCCAGGCCGAGGAGCTGACCCGCACCCGGACCCGGCTGGAGGAGATGCTCGTGCGGCACACCGGGCGGACGCCGGAGCAGGTGCACACGGACATCGAGCGGGACAAGATCCTCACCGCGCCGGAGGCGGTGGAGTACGGACTGGTGGACGAGCTCATCCCCAGCCGCAAGGCCTCGCGCCGCACACCCGGCCGGGGGTGAGCCGCGCATGCTGCCGGACCTGCCGCCGCTGCCCGCCCTGACGCGCGCCGAGGGTGAGCTGATCGACCGTTATCTCGACGCGGTCGACCTGCTCGGCCGGATCAACCCGGCCCGGCACGGCGACACCTACAGCGGTCTGCGCGCCGCCCAGGCACTGGTGACGAAGGCGGCCGAGCTGCGGGACGCGCTGGCGCTGATGCACCGTCGGGGCGAGCGCGAGGTGCACGCCGACACGCTGGAGCGGGCGCTGCGCGTGCTGGACGGGGAGCGCCGCACGGCTCGCGTCACGCTGCCGCCGCGCTCCGACAGTTGACGCCCCGCACCACCGGTCCGGCCGCGCGGCCCTCCCGAAGACGCGTCCGGACCGGCGCCGAAACGGACCAAACGGCGTACCCCCTAATGGGGGAGACGCGCGTCCCTTTTCCCGCCCGTCAGGGTTGCGCAACATGCGGAGACCGAAGGCGGAATGAGTTGTTCCGGTGCTGGTCCGGGGGTGCTCGGGGCCCTCGACACCCCTTCGAACACCAGGACGTCCACCCGAACGGGTGAGTGGTGAGTAACAACACAAATCCCCGGTTCCGTTGGGATTTTCGGACAAGCGTGGGCCAAGATCCCTGACTGACGACAAGCCCCCGCCGCAGCGGCGGGGCGATCCGGGCGGACGCCGAGTCCTGCCGCCGCACGGATGACCGGTCGACAGAAGTGGATCGGCAGGAGTGGAGGACCCAAGCACGACGGGTCGCCGGGACGGTCACGCCATGACCGGGTCGAGCAGCCCTTGGGGTGAAGCCGCAGCAGCGGCCGGGCAACTTCGCCAGCCCGAATCCGACAGGTCATCCTTCACAGGCGGCTGACGAAGGGTTGCGCATGACTGCGCTCAATCGTGTCCCGTCGCTGATGGTCCGGGCCGGTACCGCCTCGGCCCTCACCATCGCCGCAGTGGGCGGCTCCATCGTGGTCCCGGGTGTCGCCTCCGACGCCGCGGCCGCCACGCCGGCGACGAAGGCACTCAAGATCGCGGCCTCCAAGAAGGGCTCCCCGTACAAGTACGGGGCCACCGGACCAAGCCGCTTCGACTGCTCCGGGCTCACGCTGTACTCGTTCAAGAAGGCGGGCAAGAAACTGCCCCGCACGGCGGCCCAGCAGTACAACAAGACACACCACATCTCCTCCAAGGGCCGCAAGGCCGGAGACCTGGTGTTCTTCCACTCGGGTTCGAGCGTCTACCACGTCGGCATCTACGCCGGGAAGGGCAAGATCTGGCACTCCCCGAAGACCGGGGACGTGGTACGACTGCAGAAGATCTGGACCAAGAGCGTCTGGTACGGCCGGGTCAAGTGACCCTCCTGGAGGGGGCGGCGGCGGTCCGACCCGCCGCCGCCCTCTTCGGGGCTTCACGCAGGGCGCGTCGCGGAGCCTGACGTACGGCCCGAAGCGCGCTACGGCTCCTGCTGCCCCGCAGCCGTCACCGGCTCGGCCGGCACGGTCCACGGGAGTTCGATGAAGACGGTCTTGCCGCCCTCGCGGGTGGGCCGGACCCTCAGCTTGCCGCCGCACTCCGCGGTCAGCCAGCGGATGATCACCATGCCCCGGCCGTTGTCCTGTTGGACGGCGGCCGGCAGTCGTTGGGGGAAGCGCGGGTGGCTGTCGGTCACACCGATGCGCAGGTGTTCGTCACGGTCGAGCTCGATGTCCACCGTGAAGGTGGGTGACTGCCCGAAGGTGTGCTGTACGGCGTTGGTGGCGAGTTCGGAGACGATGAGCCGGATGGTGTCGGCCGCCTCCGTGTCCCCCGCCAGACCCCACTCGGCCAGGGTGGTGAGCACGTAGGAGCGGGCGGCGGAGACCGAGACGGGATCGCTCGACAGAGTGACGGATGCTTCCAGGTGGTCTGCCATGGCGACGTCGTCCCTTTCCCACAGGACCGTAGTCCGACACGAAGGCGGAGGTTCGAGTACGGTCCCGGACTGGTGCTTCGCCGCCAGAGTGCCATTACCGGAGCGGTCACGGGTGGCGATCCACCAAGATATGCATATATCTGTCGCTCGAAGCGGTGAACCCTGCGACGGCAGACCGTATATGGGTACCTCGGTTGGAGTAAGGAGTAGCCCCATGCAGAACGGACCCGCGGTGCGCCGCCGGAAGCTGGGTGCCGAACTGCGTGCGCTGCGCACCGGTGCGGAGCTCACCAGCGGTGAGGCGGCCCGGATGGTGGGCTGGCACCAGTCGAAGGTGAGCCGGATCGAGACCGGCGCCAGCGGGGTGAAACCGGCCGACGTCCGGTTACTCCTGGACGCCTACGGGGTGCACGACCCCCAACTGCGGGAGCTGCTTCTGATGTTGGCCGGCTCCGACGAGGGCGGCGGCCGGAGCCACTGGTGGCACGCGTACCGGGGGGTGCTGCCGCCCACCTACCGGGACTTCATCAGCCTGGAGTCACAGGCCGGCGCGATGCGCACGCTGGAGACCTCGGTCGTGCCGGGGCTGCTGCAGACCCCCGAGTACGCCCGGGCGGTGACGAAGGCGGCGGTGGACGGGCTGGACGACGAGAAACTGGACGCCCTGGTGGAGGTGCGGCTGGCCCGGCAGCACGTACTGCGGGCGGATCCGCCGCTGGAACTGAGCGCCGTCCTGGACGAGGCCGTACTGCGCCGGGAGGTCGGCGGCCCGGACATCATGGCGCGTCAGCTGGCCCGGCTGGTCGACGCCGCGCATCTGCCCCAAGTGCGGCTCCAGGTGCTGCCGTTCACCGCCGGCGCGCACATCGGCATCACCGGGCCTTTCGTTATCTTCTCTTTTTCGCGCACATCTGATCTGGATGTGGTTGTTCTCGACCACTTGACGAGTAGCCTCTATCTCGAACGGAAAGAAGACCTCCAGGCCTACTCGGAGGCCTTCAACACCCTTCAGTTCCACGCCCTTTCGCCCGAGGACTCGTTGGACTACATCGCCGGAATAGGTGACGGCGCGTAAGGAGGCACCATGTCTGCACTGCCTCGGCACGTACCTTCCAGTACCGATCTGCACGGACTGCGGTGGCTGCGCAGCAGCTACAGCACCGGAGCGAACAACTGCGTCGAGACGGCCCGACTCGTGGCGGGCCGTACGACCGGACTCCTCGCCGTGCGCGACTCGAAGAACCCGGCCGGACCCGCGCTGCTCTTCTCCCCCGGGAGCTGGGCGGGTTTCACGGCCGCGGTGCACCGCATCCGAATCTGACCGTTCCCGCACCACCTGACCGTTCCCGCACCACCTGACCGTCTGCCCGCATCGAGCGACATCCGGCCGTGTCACGCCGACTCATGGTCGTGTTTCGCCGATCACCCGTACAGCGCGTCCGATCTGCCCGTCGGAGAGATCCGCACGGGCGGTCAGCCTCAGCCGGGAGATGCCGTCGGGCACGGAAGGAGGACGGAAGCAGCCCACGGCCAGCCCCTCCGCACGACAGTCGGCCGCCCAGCGCACGGCCCCCTCCGGGGACGGTGCGCGCACGGAGACGACCGCGGCGTCCGGACGTACCGCTTCCAGACCCGCGGCGCTCAGGCGTGCGTGCAGTTCGGCGGCGACCGTGCGCGCCCGGGCCGCCCGCTGCGGCTCGCGGCGCAGCAGCCGCACCGCCGCCAGGGCCGCCCCCGCCGCCGCGGGGGCGAGCCCGGTGTCGAAGATGAACGTCCGGGCCGCGTTGACGAGGTGGTCGATCACCCGGGCGGGGCCGAGGACGGCACCGCCCTGGCTGCCGAGCGACTTGGACAGCGTGACCGTCACGACGACGTCGTCGGCGCCCGCGAGCCCCGCCGCGTGCGGGGCACCCCGGCCGCCGTCGCCGAGGACGCCGAGGCCGTGGGCGTCGTCGACCACCAGACCCGCCCCGCGCTCCCGGCACACCTGGGCGAGCGCGGCCAGCGGGGCCGCGTCGCCGTCGACGGAGAAGACCGTGTCGGACACCACGACGGCGGGGCCCTCGTGGGTCCGCAGCGCCTTGCGCACGGCGTCCGGGTCGGCGTGCCCGACGACCTGGGTGCTCCCGCGGGCCAGCCGGCAGCCGTCGATCAGTGAGGCGTGGTTGCCGGCGTCGGAGACGATCAGCGAGCCGTGCGGGGCCAGCGCGGTGACGGCGGCGAGGTTGGCCGCGTAGCCCGAGGAGAAGACGAGGGCCGCCTCGAAGCCGCAGAAGTCGGCCAGCTCGCGTTCCAGCTCGTGGTGGAGTTCCGTGGTGCCGGTGACGAGCCGGGAGCCGGTCGAGCCGCCGCCCCAGGTCCGGGCGGCCCGCGCCGCGCCCTCGGTGACCTCCCGGTGCCGGGCCAGGCCCAGGTAGTCGTTGCTCGCCAGGTCCAGCAGCGGCGAGTCGGAGGGGCGGGGGCGCAGCGTCCGTACGAGGCCGGCGCGGCGGCGCAGCTCTGCCTGCTCGTCGATCCAGGCGAACGCCATCGGCACTCCAGGGCATGAGGGGGCGGTGCCCGCGTTTTGTAGGCAGTTCACAGACACTAGCGGGACGACCAGGCACCCAGGATGTGGCGATACCCACACGTCGAAGCGTCTCTGTTGTGCGAACTCTCCTTGGCCCGGAGCACCTGCGTAGGACAGGATCGGCTCTCATGGACCTGCTGAACACGCTGGTGGACAAGGGGCTGCGGCGCGAGCTGCCGACCCGCGAGGAGGCGCTGGCCGTCCTCGCCACTTCCGACGACGACCTGCTCGATGTGGTGGCCGCGGCCGGCAAGGTGCGCCGCCACTGGTTCGGCCGACGGGTGAAACTCAACTACCTCGTCAACCTCAAGTCGGGCCTGTGCCCGGAGGACTGCTCCTACTGCTCGCAGCGGCTCGGCTCCACCGCCGGCATCCTCAAGTACACCTGGCTCAAGCCCGAGCAGGCGTCCGAGGCGGCGGCGGCCGGGTTGGCGGGAGGCGCCAAACGGGTGTGCCTGGTGGCGTCCGGGCGCGGGCCGACCGACCGGGACGTGGACCGGGTCGCGGGCACCATCAAGGCGATCAAGGACGGGAACGAGGGCGTCGAGGTGTGCGCCTGCCTCGGTCTGCTCTCCGACGGCCAGGCGGAGCGGCTGCGCGAGGCCGGCGCCGACGCCTACAACCACAACCTGAACACGTCCGAGGAGACGTACGCGGACATCACGACCACGCACACGTACGCCGACCGGGTGGACACCGTGCGCAAGGCGCACGCGGCCGGTCTGTCCGCCTGTTCCGGGCTGATCGCCGGCATGGGGGAGAGCGACGCGGACCTGATCGACGTGGTCTTCTCGCTGCGCGAACTGGACGCGGACTCGGTGCCGGTCAACTTCCTCATCCCGGTCGAGGGCACCCCGCTCGCCAAGGAGTGGAACCTCAGCCCGCAGCGCTGCCTGCGCATCCTGGCCATGGTCCGGTTCGTCTGCCCGGACGTCGAGGTCCGGATCGCAGGCGGCCGCGAGGTCCATCTGCGCACGATGCAGCCCCTCGCCCTGCACCTGGCCAACTCGATCTTCCTCGGCGACTACCTCACCACCGAGGGCCAGGCGGGCAAGGCCGACCTCGACATGATCGCGGACGCCGGCTTCGAGGTGGAGGGCGCGGGCCAGGTGACGCTGCCCGAGCACCGCAGGGGCGGCGGGTGCGGTTCCGGTTCCGGGGAGCCCGGGGGCGGGTGCGGGTCGCACGAAGGCGCCGGTGGGTGCGGATCGCACGACGGGGGCGGCGCGTGCGGGTCGCACGAGGGAGGCGTGTGCGGCTCCGCTCCGAGCGCCACGACGCCGGCAGCGGGCGAGGCCCGGACGGACCTGGTCGCCGTACGCCGTCGAGGCGCCGGAACGGACCTCGCGCCCAATGCCTGACCGGACCGGCCTGCCGGTCGCCGAGTTGCTGGAGCTGGACCGGCGGCACGTCTGGCATCCGTACGGTCCGATGCCGGGCCGGCAGGAACCGCTCGTCGTGGAGTCGGCGAGCGGGGTGCGGCTGCGGATGGCGGACGGCTCGGGCGAGCTGGTCGACGGCATGTCGTCCTGGTGGTCCGCGATCCACGGCTACAACCACCCCGTGCTCAACGAGGCCGCGCGCGAACAGCTCGGCCGGATGAGCCACGTCATGTTCGGCGGGCTCACCCACGAGCCCGCCGTCCGGCTCGCGAAGCACCTTGTCGACATGTCGCCCGACGGCCTGGAGCATGTGTTCCTCGCCGACTCCGGATCGGTGTCGGTCGAGGTCGCCGTCAAGATGTGCCTGCAGTACTGGCGTTCGCTGGGCCGCCCCGGCAAGCAACGGCTGCTGACCTGGCGGGGCGGCTACCACGGCGACACCTGGCAGCCGATGTCGGTGTGCGACCCCGAGGGCGGGATGCACGAGCTGTGGAGCGGTGTGCTGCCGCGCCAGGTGTTCGTGGACGCACCACCGGCACCGTACGAGGAGTCGTACGCGGAGCGGTTGCGCTCGGCGATCGAGCGGCACGCCGACGATCTGGCCGCGGTGATCGTCGAGCCGGTGGTGCAGGGCGCCGGCGGGATGCGGTTCCACTCCCCCGCGTATCTGCGGGTGCTGCGCGAGGCGTGCGACGCCCACGGCGTGCTGCTGGTGTTCGACGAGATCGCGACCGGGTTCGGCCGTACGGGCGCGCTGTTCGCGGCGGAACACGCGGCGGTGACGCCGGACGTGATGTGCGTGGGCAAGGCCCTGACCGGCGGCTACCTGACCATGGCGGCGACGTTGTGCACCTCACGGGTGGCCGACGGCATCTCGCGCGGCGAGGTCCCGGTGCTGGCCCACGGCCCCACCTTCATGGGCAACCCCCTCGCCGCCTCGGTCGCCTGCGCCTCCATCGAGCTGCTGCTCGGCCAGGACTGGCTCGCGGAGGTCAAGCGGATCGAGACGGGGCTGCGCGACGGGCTGGCGCCGGCCGCCGAATTGCCGGGGGTGCGGGACGTCCGGGTGCTCGGCGCGATCGGTGTCGTCCAGCTCGACCACGACGTCGACATGGCGGCGGCGACGCGCGCCGCCGTCCGCGAGGGCGTGTGGCTGCGGCCGTTCCGCGACCTCGTCTACACGATGCCGCCCTACGTCACGGACGACGCGGACCTGGCACGGATCACCCGCGCGGTGTGCGCGGCGGCGCGGGAGGGATGACATGGCGGTACTGGTGATCACGGGCACCGGCACGGAGGTCGGCAAGACGGTGGCGACCGCCGCCGTCGCCGCCGCCGCGCGCGCGGCCGGACGCACGGTGGCCGTGCTCAAGGCCGCACAGACGGGCGTACGGCCGGACGAACCCGGGGACGCCGCCGAGGTCGCGCGGCTCGCGGGGGCCGTGACGGTGGCCGAACTGGCCCGGTATCCCGAGCCGTTGGCGCCGGCCACGGCGGCACGGCGGGCCGGACGGGCGCCGGTGCGTCCGCACCAGGTCGCGGAGGCCGCCGCCAAGTTGGCCACCGAGCACGATCTGGTGCTGGTCGAGGGGGCGGGCGGGCTGCTCGTCCGGTTCGACGGGGCGGGCGGCACGCTCGCGGACGCGGCCCGGCTGCTGGACGCGCCGGTGCTGGTCGTGGCGTCGGCGGGCCTGGGAACGCTGAACACCACGGAGCTGACGGCCCGTGAACTGCGCGGCCGGGGCCTGGACCTGGCCGGTGTGGTGATCGGCAGCTGGCCGAACTCCCCCGATCTCGCGTCGCGTTGCAATCTTGCCGATCTGCCGGACGTCTCCGGGGCTCCGCTGCTCGGCGCCCTGCCCGCGGGTGCGGGGTCCCTCGCCCCCGCCGACTTCCGTGTCACGGCGCCGAGTTGGCTGGCACCGCGACTGGACGGGACTTGGGACGCGGAGGCGTTCGGGCGGCAAGAGGCTCCCTGAAACCCTGGCCGGCGGCTTCGGAGCGTCAGTCGGCGGCTTCGCCCAGCAGCCGGACCAGCTCGATGCGCGACCGGATGTCCAGGCGGGTGAAGACGCCCCGCAGATGGTGGTCGATGGTGCGCGGGCTCAGATCGAGGCGGTCGGCGATCTCGCGGTTGGTGGCGCCCTCGGCGGCCATCCGGGCGACCAGGAGCTGCTGGGCGGTGAGGCGTGCCGTGGCGGTGTCGGGAGCGGTGCGGGCGGGGGCCGTCGGGGCGCCCAGGGCGCGGAGCTCGGTGCGGGCCTGGGCCGCGCAGTGCGGGGCACCGAAGGAGTCGAACGCCTCCAGGGCACTGTGCAGCCGGTCCCTGGCCTCGGTACGGCGGCGCAGCCGGCGCAGGGCACTGCCGAACAGCAGCTCCGTACGGGCCCGTTCGAAGTCCCGGGTGCCGCGGGAGTGCAGGTCCAGGGAGTCGCGATAGTGCTCCACGGCCTCCGCGCCCGGCGCCAGCAGGGCCCGGCAACGGGCGCTGAGGGCCAGGTCGTCGGGGCTGAGCACCGTACTCGCCCAGCGGTGGTAGTCGGCGTGCGCGGCCCGGGCGACGCGGGTGTCGCCGGTGCGGACGGCGGCCTCCACGTAGTGCGGGGTGGCCAGGTGGCGGATGGCTCGGTGGCCGTGGCCGGGCCCGAAGCCCGCGAGGGCGCGCAGCCGGGCCGCCGCCGCGGCGAACCGGCCGCTGCTGAGGTCGAGGTAGGCGAGCGCCCACTGGGCGAGCGCGGCGGGCAGGCCGAGGCCACGGGCGAGGGCGTAGGAGCGGGCGTGCGCGGCACGTTCACGGCAGGCGTCCGCGTCGCCGGTGATCGCCGCGAACATGGCGAGCGCGGCCTGCAGATGGCAGGCGCCGTTGTCCTGGCCGGTGGCGTACGCCTGTCCGAGCGCCTCCGTCGCGGCGGCCTCCCCGGCCCGGGGGCGCCCGGTCCAGAAGTCGGCGTACGCCCGGAACTCCATCGCCTGCACCACGGTGGCCGTCGCTCCTTGGGCGCGGGCCGAGTCGGCCGCGCGGAGGGTGGCTGTGGCGGCTCTGGTGTGGTCGCCGAGCAGCAGCGCGGCGATGCCCGCGTGCACCAGCAGGGTGGGGTCTCCGCCGGGACCGCACCGCCCGGCCGCCGCCATCAGCAGGTCCCGCGCGTCCTCGTACCGTCCGTCGAACGCGGCGGCGAGCCCGCCGAGCGTCCCGGGCGACGCGATCTCCAGCCGCTGGGCGACCCGGGCCGCCTCACGACAGCGCCGCAGGTCGCCCGTGTAGATCGCGGCTTCCGTGGCCCGGGCGAGGAGGTGGGCGGCGGGATCGGGGGCGAGGAGGTGGCCGGGGGCGGCGAGGTGCGGGGCAGGGGCCGCGGGGTGTGGCGCGGGCTGCGTTGCGCTGTCGTCGTCACGCACCTCGGCCTCACCTCCCGTACCCGTGCCCGTACCGGCACCGGAGCCCGCACCCGCACCCGCACCCGCACCCGCACCCGAGTGTTCGCCTCCCCCGTCCTCGTCCCCCTCCCCCACCGCGCGTCGCACGGCCGCGCCCAGCAGCGCGTCGAAGGCCTCCGACGCGTTGCCCGCCCGTAGGGCGAGGAGGCCGGTGAGGGCCTCCTCGTGACCGGCGGCGGCCAGTCGGCGGGCGCGGTCGCCGTCGCCGGACTGCCAGGCGTAGGCGGCGGCGAGGGCGAGGAGGCGGGACTGGTCGCGGGGGTGGGGGCTGAGGCCGGCCGCGCGTTCGGCGAGGGCCCGGGCCGAGGTGAGCCGGCCGGCCGCGTGGGCGGCACCGGCCGCGGCTCCGAGTTCGGCGGCGAGCCGGCCGCTCGGACCGAGCGCGCCCGCGCCCCGGTGCCAGGACCGGCCGGGTGTCTCGCCGTCGCCGCGCAGCACCCGGGCCAGCAGCCGGTGGGCGTCGCGCCGGTCGGCCGGGGAGGCGGTCTCGTAGGCGGCGATCCTGGTCCACGCGTCCCGGAAGACGACCCCGCCCGCCGTCGCCTGCGCGATCCCGGCGGCCTCGGCGGCCTCCAGCGGCCGGGTGGGCAGCCGGCCGGCCGTGACCGCGCGGAGGAAGGCGTGGGTCGGGACCGGGTACTGGTCGGCCGCCGCGAGGAGCAGCAGCAGCCGGGTGTCGTCGGGCAGCGACTGGATCTGAGCGCGGTGTGCGCGCAGCAACGCGGGGGCGAGTTCGGCCGGTTCGGTCGGGAGCGGATCCAGTCCGGCCGACTGCCGGTCGGTCAGCAGCGGGACGAGTTCGGCGGCGGCGCGCGGGTCGCCGTACACGGCGCGCAGCACGCGGACACGGACGCCTTCGGGAAGCGCGGGAGCCGACCGCTTGCACGTGTCCGTGCGCCGCGGCGGCGAAGTGCGCTCAAGAGGCTGGGGGTTCACCGGAGTCACCACACGATTGACGTTACTGGCGAGTTAATTGACCCGTAAAGACCGGCGATTTCGCCGATGCGGCGCGCGTAGACCCGCCCGACACTCCTGGCAACCCCACCCGTATCAGGAGGCATCATGCAGCGCTCCCGGCGTCGCATCGCCGCGGCCGTGTCGGCCGTGACGGCACCGCTCCTTCTGTCGTTCTCCCTGTCCGCGGCGCCCGCTCACGCCGCGGCCCACAACCCGGTCGTCTTCGTGCACGGTCTGAGCAGTTCGTCGAGCAGCTGGGACGACTGGGTCGCCGACTTCAAGGCCGACGGCTACACCGCGGCGGAGCTGGACGCCTGGTCGTACAGCTGGTCCCAGTCGAACGTGACCACCGCCCGGGCGCTGGCCACCGAGATCCAGCGCGTGCTCGCCCGCACCGGCGCCTCGAAGGTCGACCTGGTCGTGCACTCGATGGGCGCGCTCAGCTCCCGCTACTACCTGAAGAACCTCGGAGGGACGGCGTACGTCGACGACTTCGTGTCGACCGCCGGCGTGAACCACGGCACGACCACCGCGTCCTGGTGCTCGTGGCTGTACACCTCCTGTGCGGAGATGTACACCGGCAGTTCCTTCCTCACCTCGCTGAACTCCGGAGACGAGACACCCGGCGGCGTCTCCTACGCCAGCTACTGGTCCAACTGCGACGACGCGCTGACCCCGGACACCACCGCGATCCTGAGCGGCGCGACCAATGTCGGGGTCGGGTGCGTCTCGCACAACGAGATGAACAACGACCACGGCGTCTACGAGCAGGTGCGCGACTTCGTCGAGTGAGCGGACCGGCCGGGGGGTGCGACGGGCCCGTACAGGGGAGAATCCTGGTGAGGTCCGCCTGCCAGGGAGGTTGCCATGCCGCTACGGTCCGTCCGGTCCGGCAGGGTGCCCCGGGATCCCGTCCACCACCCGCTGTTCGCCCGGTACTACGCCCGGGTCAGTGTGAGCGCCGAGACCACGATGGGCATGGCCGACGTGCGTGAACGGCTGCTCGCCGGGCTGTCCGGGCGGGTGATCGAGATCGGCGCGGGAAACGGCCTGAACTTCGCGCACTACCCGGCCGCCGTCTCCGAGGTCGTGGCCATCGAACCGGAGCGCGTCCTCAGGAAGTTGGCCGTGGAGGCCGCGCTGCGTTCCGGGGTGCCCGTCGACGTGGTGCCGGGGGCCGCGGAGGCGCTGCCGGTCAAGAGCGAGGCCTTCGACGCGGCGGTGATCTCCCTGGTGCTGTGCAGTGTGCGGGACGTGCCGCGGGCGCTCGGCGAGATACGGCGGGTGCTGCGGCCCGGCGGCGAGGTGCGGTTCTTCGAGCACGGCCGGGGCGGCGGCCGGGCGATGCGCCTCACCCAGCGCGCCCTGGACCGTACGCTGTGGCCGCCGCTCAGCGGTGGCTGCCATCTGTCCCGGGACCCGATCGGGGCACTGCGGGACGCCGGATTCGAACTCGGCCCCTACCGGCCGGTGTTGATGCCGGAGAAGGGCCCGAAGCTCCCCACGTCCTACTGCGTGCTGGGCACCGCGTGGCGGCCGTCGGCCGAGGATCCGGCCGGAGCGACAGGGCCGTGATCACAGGCTCCACTGGCGCAGTGCCCGCGCGATGTCGTCGACGCTCGCCTCACCGTTCTTCACCAGCCGGGCCAGGTCACGCACCTGCTCGGGTGAGGTGTCGACCTTGAGGCCGCTGGCGACGAGGTAGGCGTAGGCGACAGCGCACGCGAACAGAGCGTTGGAGCGCTCCAACGCGGGGACGTGGATGAGGAGTTGGAGCAGTGCGGCGGCGCGCTCCTGCGGACTGTCGTAGACGGGGACGTCGAAGATCTCGGCCTCGTGGCGCGCGACGGCGGCGACGAGCGCGCCCCAGTCGCTGACCTGGGGATCGCCCGGGGTGTTGTGTTCGGCGAGCATCAGCAGCCAGGCGAGGTCGATGCGCAGACTGCTCAACGGCCCTCGTGCTCCGTACCGAACTCCTTGGCGAACACCGACTCGTACTGCTTCATGAAGTCGGCCGCGGCCTCCACGAAGGTGTGGCCGACCTCGCCGGTGTCCTGTTTGACCAGTTCCTCGATGTAGCGGTTGACGCTCATGCCCCGGGCCAGGGCGCGTTCGCGGGCCGCGCGGGCCGTGCCCTCGTCCACGCGCACGTTCAACTGGGTCTTCGCCATGCCTCGAAGCTAGCGCCCGAACGCTAGCACCCGCAAGAGGGCCGGACGGCGCGAGACGGTGCCCCTTACATCGGTATCAGGGACCCGACCTGGGGCGGAGACGGCCTCGACCCCACGAGGGATACCGGGTGTGGGCCCGGTCACACTACGCTCGGCCGGGTCCAGGAGTACGCGCGTCCACAAGCGAGGAGACAGCCTTGTCCACACCCGCTGCTCAGCACGTGCCGGGCCAGGCGCCGGCCGACGGGACCGCGGCCCGGGCCCGCGGCCTGACCAAGGCGTACGGCTCGGGCGAGACGGCCGTGCGGGCCCTGGACTCGGTGGACGTGGACATCGCGCAAGGCCGGTTCACCGCGGTCATGGGTCCCTCCGGCTCCGGGAAATCCACGCTCATGCACTGCCTGGCGGGGCTCGACAACGTCTCGGCGGGACAGGTGTGGCTCGGTGACACCGAGATCACGGGACTGAAGGAGCGCGAGCTGACGCGGCTGCGCCGGGACCGGATCGGGTTCATGTTCCAGTCGTTCAACCTGATCCCGACGCTGAACGCGGCCGAGAACATCACCCTGCCCATGGACATCGCGGGCAAGAAGCCCGACGAGAAGTGGCTGGACCAGGTCATCGACACCCTGGGACTGCGGGACCGTCTGAAGCACCGGCCCTCCCAGCTCTCCGGCGGCCAGCAGCAGCGGGTCGCGTGCGCGCGGGCGCTGGCCTCCCGGCCGGAGCTGATCTTCGCGGACGAGCCGACCGGCAACCTCGACTCGCGGGCGGGCCTGGAAGTCCTCGGGTTCCTGCGCGAGGCGGTCGACCAGCTCGGCCAGACCGTCGTCATGGTCACCCACGACCCCGGCGCCGCCGCCCACTCCGACCTGGTGCTCTTCCTCGGCGACGGACGGATCGTGGACGAGATGGAGCGGCCCACCGCGGACGCGGTCCTCGAACGGATGAAGCGGTTCGACGTGTCCCGCGGCGCGTTCCCCGAGCCACCCGCGGAGCGCGGCGGCGCCTCCGCGGAGCACGCCCGGCCACCCGCGGACCTCACCAAGGCGCCCGCGGACGAGCCCGACCAGGAGGCCTGAGCCCGTGCTGAAGGCGACGCTCCGCAGCTTCCTCGCCCACAAGGGGCGGCTGCTGCTCTCGGCGCTGGCCGTCGTGCTGTCCGTGGCGTTCGTCGCGGGCAGCCTGATCTTCTCCGACACGCTCAGCCGGACCTTCGACCGGCTCTTCGCCTCGACCGCGCCCTCGGTCACCGTCAGCCCCAAGGAGGACCTGAACGAGGCGGTGCCCTCCGGCATGACGGCCACCCTGCCGGCCGCGCTCGCGGACCGGGTGGCCCGGGTCGACGGCGTGGCCGCCGCGCGCTCGGACGCCGAGGCCGAGAACATCACCGTCGTCGACGCCGACAACGAGTCGGTCGGCCCGACCACCGGCGCCCCCACCATCGGCACCGACTGGAACCCGGACGAACGCAGCCCCGTCGAGCTCACCTCGGGGCACGCCCCGCGCGGACCGGCCGAGGCGATGCTCGACTCGGAGACCGCCGACGGCAAGGACGTGCGGATCGGCGACACGCTCACGGTGATCGCGGGCCCGGGCTCGTTCAAGGTCGAGGTCGTCGGCATCGTCACCTTCACCACCACCAACCCCGGTGCCGCACTGGTCTTCCTGGACCCGCCGACCGCGCGGGAGAAGCTGCTGGGCGACGCGAAGGCCGCGACCAGCATCTCGGTCGACGCCGCCGAGGGCGTGAGCGACGACCGGCTCAAGCAGCGCGTGGCCGCCGCGCTCGGCGCGGACGGCTACGACTACCGGACCGCCGACGAACAGGCCGAGTCGGACGTCCAGCAGCTCGGCGGATTCCTCGACATCATCAAGTACGTGATGCTCGGCTTCGCCGGGATCGCCGTACTGGTCGGCGTCTTCCTCATCGTCAACACCTTCTCGATGCTGATCGCCCAACGCACCCGCGAACTGGGCCTGTTGCGGGCCCTGGGTGCCGACCGGCGCCAGGTCCGCCGCTCGGTCCTCACCGAGGCGGTCCTGCTGGGCCTGGTCGGCTCCACCGTGGGCCTGGCCACCGGCATCGGGCTCGCGGCCGGACTCATCGCGCTGATGAACACGCTCGGCATGAACATCAAGTCGAGCGAGATGGTGATCGGCGTGGGCACACCGGTCGCGGCCTACGTCGTCGGCGTCGGCGTCACCTTCGTCGCCGCCTACCTCCCGGCCCGGCGGGCGGCGGGCGTCTCCCCGATGGCGGCGCTCTCGGACGCCGAGATCGCCGGGATCGGAAAACCGCTCAGGACCCGGGCGATCGTCGGCGGTGTCGTCGGAGCCCTGGGCGCGGCGGCGCTCCTCGGGTGCGTCACCTCGTCGGCGACCGGTTCGGCGGCCTCCCTGCTGGCCCTGGGCATCGTGCTGACCCTGTTGGCGACCGTGATCGCGGGCCCGCTGCTGGTGCGCCCGGTGATCCGGGTGCTCGGCGGGGCCTTCCCCGCGCTGTTCGGTTCCGTCGGCCGGATGAGCCAGCGCAACGCCCTGCGCAATCCCCGGCGCACCGGCGCCACCGCCGCCGCGCTGATGGTGGGGCTGGCCCTGGTCGGCGGGATGTCGGTAGCGAGCGCCTCGATGAGCGCCTCCTTCGACCAGCAGATCGACGAGACGCTGGGCGCCGACTTCGTCATCCAGAACGGCAACTTCCTGCCCTTCCCGCAGGAGGTCACCCGAGCGGTGCGGGACACCGAGGGCGCGGGGCTAGTCGTACGGTCGCGGTTCACACCGGTCGCCGTACGGCTGCCGGACGGCGACCGGGTCGAGACGACCGCGGCGGCCTACGATCCGCGCCTCGACGACGTCGCCCGCATCCGGTACGCCGAGGGCGACAGCGCGGCGGCCCTCGCGGACGGCCGTATCGCCATGGACCTGGGGTTCGCGCGGGACCACGGCGTGCGGGTCGGCACCGCGATCCCCGTCGAGTTCCAGGGCGGACGCACCACCGAGCTCACCGTGGGCGCGCTCACCGACCAGGGCTCCGCCGAGGGGTTCGGCACCCAGGGCGGCCTGTTCCTCGGACTGGCCACACTGGAGAGGTTCGCGCCCTCGGGACAGGACTCCTCGCTGTACGTGAACGCGGCCTCCGGGACGGGCGCCGACGAGCTGCGCGCGAACCTGGAGAAGACGCTCGACCCCTACCCGCAGGTGCAGGTGCGCGACCTGGCCGACTACAAGGACCTGGTGCACGACCAGATCGCGGTCCTGCTCTACCTCGTGTACGCGCTGCTCGGGCTCGCGATCGTCATCGCGGTCCTCGGCGTGGTCAACACCCTGGCCCTGTCGGTCGTGGAGCGCACCCGGGAGATCGGCCTGCTGCGGGCCATCGGGCTCGCCCGGCGCCAGCTGCGGCGGATGATCCGGCTGGAGTCGGTGGTGATCGCGGTGTTCGGGGCGGTGCTCGGGCTCGCGCTGGGGCTGGTGTGGGGCGTGTGCACCCAACAGGTGCTGGCGTTGCAGGGTATGGACGCGCTGGCGATCCCCTGGGGCACGCTCGTCGCGGTCGTGGTCGGCGCGGCGGTGGTGGGTGTCGTGGCGGCGCTGCTGCCGGCGCTGCGCGCGTCCCGGATGAACGTGCTCGCGGCCATCGCATACGAGTGAGGGGAACGCGGTCGGCCACGACCCGGCGGGCAGGGTGCTGCCGCTCACCGCCGGAGAACTCGACGAGCGGGTGGCGCGGTACCAGGACCTGGCGAAGGGGCGCGCGGAGCCGGCTGAACTGAACCTCCTCGTCCAGCCGGTGGTGATCACCGACGACCCCGAAGCGGCCGTCCGGCCCCTGGTGGAGCGCGTGCCGGACCTGACCGTGGAGCGGGCCCTGGATCTGCCGCTCGTCCTGGCCGGCGCCCTGGAGCAGATCACCGGGAAGGTGCCGGCGCGGCGTGAGCGGTACGGGTTCTCGTATCTGACGGTCCTGGAGCCGTACCTGGAGGCGTTCGCGCCGGTGGTCGCCGCGCTGCGTGGCCGGTGACCGTCCGGATGCCGGAATTCCGTGCCGCGGCGCTGCGGGCGTGATGGGATCGCCGTATGACTGACCTGCGGATCCGGGCCGCGACGCCCGACGACCTCGACACCGTCCTGGCCTTCTGGAAGACGGCCGCCGAGGGCACGAGCATCAGCGACGACCGGACCGGCGTGGAGCGGCTGGTCGGCCGCGACCCCCAGGCGCTGATCCTGGCCGAGCTGGACGGCGAACTGGTCGGCACGGTGATCGCGGGCTTCGACGGTTGGCGCTGCCACCTCTACCGCCTCGCGGTACACCCCGATCGCCGCCGCCGGGGCATCGGCGGCGCCCTGCTCACGGCCGCCGAGGAGCGCTTCGTACGGCTCGGAGGGCGCCGCGGGGACGCCATGGTGCTGACCCGGAACGAGACCGCGCAGCATGCGTGGCGGGCGGCCGGGTACGCGCCGCAGGAGCAGTGGCGACGCTGGGTGAAGCCCCTCGCCGGCTAGCCCCTGTACCGGCGCGCAGTCGGCCGGTCGCACCCTTTTGCCCGTCCTTTACTATTGGAGACTCTTCCGTTCTCCATGAAAGGTGTGAGCGTCCGCCCATGGGCGAGCCTCCCAGTACGCGACATCGCGCGATCCTTCCCGCCCTGCCCGACCATGGGACGGAGGTGACCCGATGACAGAAGTCCTGTTGCTGCTGGTGGCGATCCTGCTCTCACTGGCCTGTGGCGCGTTCGTCGCCGCGGAGTTCTCGCTGACCACCGTCGAGCGCGGCGAGCTGGAACGCGCGGTGGAGCGCGGCGAGCGGGGCGCGGCCGGCGCCCTGAAGGCCGTGAAGAACCTCACCTTCCAGCTCTCCGGCGCCCAGCTCGGCATCACGGTCACCAACCTGGTCGTCGGCATGCTCTCCGAGCCGTCGATCGCCGCGCTGATCTCGGGCCCGCTGGAGTCGGCCGGCGTCTCACCGTCCACGGCGAGCACCCTCGCGCTGGTCCTCGGTACAGCGCTGTCGACGGTGTTCCTGATGGTCGTCGGCGAACTCGTGCCGAAGAACTGGGCGATCTCCTCGCCGCTCGCCGTCGCCAAGCGGGTGGGCAACGCACAGCGCTGGTTCAGCGCCGCGTTCCGCCCCTTCATCACCCACCTCAACAACACCGCCAACCGCGCGGTACGCCTCTTCGGCCTGGAGCCCGCCGAGGAGCTGGCCTCCGCGCGCGGCCCACAGGAGCTGGCGGCGCTGGCCCGGCACTCCGCCCGGGAGGGCGCCCTGGAGGCGGACACCGCCGAGCTGTTCGTGCGGACCCTGAACCTGGCCGACCTGACCGCGGAGAACGTGATGACCCCGCGCGTGCAGGTCATGGCCCTGGACGTGCAGGCGACCTGCGAGGACGTGGCCAACGCGACCCGGGCCACCGGCCTGTCCCGCTTCCCGGTCTACCGCGGCAACCTGGACTCGGTCGTGGGCACCGCCCACATCAAGGACTGCCTGGCGGTGCCCGCCGAGCGCCGCCCCCGCGTCCGGGTCTCCGAGATCATGCGCGAACCGCTCCTGGTCCCGGAGTCCCTCACCGTCGACCGGCTCCTGGACCGGCTCTCCGGCAAGCGCACGATGGCCGTGGTCATCGACGAGTACGGCGGTACGGCGGGCGTGGCCACGCTGGAGGACATCGTCGAGGAGGTCGTCGGCGAGGTGCGCGACGAGCACGACCCGCACGAGACACCCGACCTGGCCCAGGCCGGCACCGACGACGAGGGCCGCACCCTGTACTCCGCGGACGGCTCGGCCCGCACCGACCAGCTCGCCCGCGTCGGACTGCGGGCGCCCGAGGGGCCCTACGAGACCCTGGCCGGCCTCGTCGCCACCGAGCTCGGCCGGATCCCCGCCGACGGCGACCGGGTGGAGGTCGCCGGATGGCTGCTGGACGTGGTGGACGCCTCCGGCCGCCGGGCCGCGCGCCTGCTGCTGCACGCGCCGCTCCCTGAGGACGAGAACCGGACCGAGGACACCAAGGCGGCCGACAAGAAGGCCGCGGACAGGAAGGCCATGGACAAGGCGGACAAGAAGGCCGCCGACAAGAAGGGCGGGGTGCAGCGATGATCGCCGTCCAGTTGCTGATCGGTCTGGCGACCCTCGTCGTCAACGCCTTCTTCGTGGGCGCCGAGTTCGCGCTGATCTCCGTGCGCCGCAGCCAGATCGAGCCGCATGCCGAGGAGGGCGACCGGCGCGCCAAGAGCGTGCTGTGGGGGCTGCAGCACGTGTCCGCGCTGATGGCCGCCGCGCAGCTCGGCATCACCCTGTGCACGCTGGTGCTCGGTGTGGTCGCGGAGCCGGCCATCGCGCACCTGCTGGAACCGGCGTTCCACGCGATGGGCGTGCCCGCCGGCGCCGGACACGCGGTCTCCTTCGTGATCGCGCTGACCCTGGCGACCTACCTGCACATGCTGCTCGGCGAGATGGTGCCGAAGAACATCGCGCTCGCGGAGCCGGTGCGCAGCGCGCTGGTGCTCGGCCCCCCGCTGGTCGCCCTGGCCCGGGCGCTGCGGCCGGTGATCTTCACGATCAACGCCTTCGCGAACGCCCTGCTCAAGCTCCTCAAGGTCGAGGTCAAGGACGAGGTCACGGCCACGTTCTCGGACGCCGAACTGGCCCGGATCGTCCGGGACTCCGGCGAGGCGGGCCTGATCGACGACCGTGCGCAGGAGCGGCTGCGCGACGCGCTGGAGCTGGGCCGCCGGCCCGTGCGGGACGTCGTCCTGCCGTTGGACGACGTCGCCTACGTGTACCTCGGCGTCACGCCCGAGCAGCTGGAGATGCTGTCGGCCGAGACCGGCTACTCCCGCTTCCCGGTGGTGGACGAGGCGCGCCGTATCACCGGCTATCTCCACGTCAAGGACGCCTTGGACAAGTCGCCGCGTGACCTGCCGTTCCAGCAGCGGGACATGCGGCCCATCGCCCGGATCCGGGAGAGCACGCCGCTGGACGACGTCCTCACGGCGATGCGGGGCAGCCGTACGCACCTGGCCGCCGTGCTGGGCCAGGACGGGAGGCTGACCGGCCTGGTGACCATGGAGGACGTGCTGCGGGAGCTGTTCGGGCAGCGGGCGTAGGTGGTGCCCCCAGGGGGCGCCCCTGGGGGTACACAGCCGACGTACCGACGGGTACGGCCGCGGGTTACCATCGCTGTCGCCATGCAGAAGAACCCCACACACACCAGCCTGGTCGCGGTCGGCGACTCCTTCACCGAGGGCATGTCGGACCTGCTGCCCGACGGCACCTACCGGGGGTGGGCCGACCTGCTCGCCGGGCGGATGGCCGCCCACTCCCCCGGTTTCCGATACGCGAACCTCGCGGTGCGGGGCAAGCTGATCGGGCAGATCGTCGCCGAGCAGATCGACGTGGCGGCGGCCATGCGGCCCGACGTGATCACGCTGGTCGGCGGGCTGAACGACACGCTCCGCCCCAAGTGCGACATGGGGCGGGTGCGTGCCCTGCTGACGGAGGCGGTGGAGCGGCTCGCCCCGGCCTGCGAGCAGCTGGTCCTGATGCGCAGCCCGGGGCGCCAGGGCCCGGTCCTGGCGCGGTTCCAGCCACGCATGGAGGAGCTGTTCGAGTGCGTGGACGGGCTCGCCGAGAAGCACGGCGCGCTGGTCGTCGACCTGTACGGGGCGCCGTCGCTCGGCGATCCCCGGATGTGGGACGTGGACCGGCTGCACCTGACGGCCGAGGGACACCGGCGGGTCGCGGAGGCGGTGTGGCAGGGGCTCGGCTACGAGCCCGAGGACACCGAGTGGCGGACCCCGATGCCGCTCACCCTCCCGCCGGGCTGGACCGCCCGCCGGGTCGCGGACGCCCGCTTCGCCCGGCAGTACCTGCTGCCGTGGATCGTCCGCCGGCTCACCGGCCGCTCCTCCGGCGACGGCCTGGCACCCAAGCGCGCCGACCTGCTGCCCTACGAGCGGCCCCCGGAGTAGCCGGCCGTGGTCACGCGGGTGGTCGACGTCAGGGGCCGGATCCACGAGTACGGCCCCCGGCTGGAACGCGCCCCCGAGGACCTGCTCTACGTCGGCCGCCGCTGGACCCTGGGCGGCTGGGACCTGCCTCGGCACCCGCTGTACAACCCGTTCGCCTACGACACCCCGACCAGGCGCCGGGACGGCACCCGGGCGGAGGTCATGGCGCGGTACCGGGCCCACCTCCTGGAGCGGCCGGACCTGCTCGCCCTGGTGCCCGCGTTGCGCGGCAGGGCGCTGGCCTGCTGGTGTGCGCCCCAGCTGTGCCACGCGGAGGTCCTCGCCGAACTCGCCGAGACGCTCTCGTAGGTTCCGACAAGCGAAGCCGTGGCGCTGGCCTGCAGGAATCGCCAGTAGAATCCGTACACGTGACTTCCGCTGCCAAGCCCCGCATCCCGAACGTCCTCGCCGGACGCTACGCCTCCGCCGAGCTCGCCACGCTCTGGTCGCCCGAGCAGAAGGTGAAGCTGGAGCGGCAGCTCTGGCTCGCTGTGCTGCGGGCCCAGAAGGACCTCGGGATCGAGGTGCCGGACGCGGCGATCTCCGACTACGAGCGGGTTCTGGACCAGGTCGACCTGGCCTCGATCGCCGAGCGGGAGAAGGTCACGCGGCACGACGTGAAGGCGCGGATCGAGGAGTTCAACGCTCTCGCCGGGCATGAGCACGTGCACAAGGGCATGACGTCCCGCGACCTCACCGAGAACGTGGAACAGCTGCAGATCCGGCTCTCGCTGGAGCTGGTGCGCGACCGTACGGTGGCCGTGCTGGCGCGGCTCGGGAAGCTGGCGGGCGAGTACGGCGAGCTGGTCATGGCCGGCCGCTCGCACAACGTGGCCGCGCAGGCGACGACCCTCGGCAAGCGTTTCGCGACCGCGGCCGACGAGCTGCTCGTGGCGTACGGCCGGGTCGAGGAGCTGCTCGGCCGCTACCCGCTGCGCGGGATCAAGGGCCCGGTGGGTACGGCTCAGGACATGCTCGACCTGCTGGGCGGGGACGCGGGCAAGCTCGCGGATCTGGAGCAGCGGATCGCCGGGCACCTGGGCTTCTCGCAGGCCTTCACCTCGGTCGGCCAGGTCTACCCGCGCTCGCTGGACTACGAGGTCGTGACCGCGCTGGTGCAGCTGGCGGCGGCCCCGTCCTCGCTGGCGAAGACGGTCCGGCTGATGGCCGGGCACGAGCTGGTGACCGAGGGCTTCAAGCCGGGCCAGGTCGGCTCCTCCGCGATGCCGCACAAGATGAACACCCGCTCCTGCGAGCGCGTCAACGGCCTCATGGTCATCCTGCGCGGCTACGCGTCGATGACGGGCGAGCTGGCGGGCGACCAGTGGAACGAGGGTGACGTGTCCTGCTCGGTGGTGCGCCGGGTGGCCCTGCCCGACGCGTTCTTCGCCCTGGACGGTCTGCTGGAGACCTTCCTGACGGTCCTCGACGAGTTCGGTGCCTTCCCGGCGGTCGTGGCGCGTGAGCTGGACCGCTACCTGCCGTTCCTCGCCACCACCAAGGTGCTGATGGGCGCGGTGCGCGCGGGCGTCGGCCGGGAGCTCGCCCACGAGGCGATCAAGGAGAACGCGGTCGCGTCCGCGCTGGCCATGCGCGAGCAGGGTGCCGAGCGCAACGAGCTGCTCGACAAGCTGGCCGCCGACGCGCGCATCCCGCTCGACCGCGCCGGACTGGACGCGCTGATGGCCGACAAGCTCTCCTTCACAGGCGCCGCGGCCGACCAGGTCGCCACGGTCGTGGGCCGGATCGAGGAGATCGTCAAGCAGCGCCCCGAGGCCGCGGGTTACACCCCCGGAGCGATCCTCTGACGCGCCTGACGCCCCAGGAGCTGGAGGCCGCGCGCGACCGTCTCGTACCCGACGTCGTCGCGGACGGCCTCCGGGTGCTCTTCTGCGGCATCAACCCCGGTCTGATGACGGCCGCGACGGGCCACCACTTCGCCCGCCCCGGCAACCGGTTCTGGCCGGTGCTGCACCTGTCCGGCTTCACCCCGAGGCTCCTGAAGCCGTCGGAGCAGCAGGAGTTGCCGTCCTACGGCCTCGGCATCACGAACGTCGTGGACCGGGCGTCCGCGCGGGCCGACGAGCTGAGCGCGGAGGAGTACCGCGAGGGCGGACGGCAGCTGACCCTCAAGGTGGCGCGACTGCGCCCGCGTTGGCTGGCCGTGGTCGGGGTCACCGCTTACCGGGCCGCGTTCGAGGACCGCAAGGCCCGGGTGGGGCCGCAGGAGCGGACGTTCGGGGACACCCGGGTGTGGGTGCTGCCGAACCCGAGCGGGCTGAACGCGCACTGGACGGCGGCGACGATGGCCGAGGAGTTCGCTCGGTTGCGGGTGGCGGCGCAGGACTGACGGGGCACAGCGGACGCGTCACCGGCGGGCGGGTCACGCAGGGTCGATCTCCGTGACGACGGCGAGGAGCTGGAACGGGAGTTCGCGGTCCCACTGGGAGACGCCGAGGGCGACCCGGCGAACCGTCCCGGTCGGCTTCCACACCTGGACGTCGGGGACGTGTGCGCTGAGCGAGGCCCATGGCTCGGCGGGCTCCTCTCCGGCCGCCGACTCCTCGCCTTCCGTGGTCCGCTCGAAGACGCTGTACAGGCTGAAGACCTGGGGCGGTCCCCACCGCTCGGTCAGCCGCTCCGCCAGACCGTCGCGGTCGAACTCGTACTGCGTCTCCGTCTCTTCCCGTGCGGTGCCGTCGTCCTCCCAGAAGTCGCCGCTCGTCTGTAACTCGGCTATGTGGTAACCGGGTCCCCCCGTGCCCACATCGGTCCTGCCGTGCTCCGGGAGGAAGTCCCGGGTGCACAGCAGGTCGATCGTGGCGAGGTGTCGTGCGATGTCCATGACTCCAGTAAAGCGGGCGGCACTGACAAGTGGCGTGCCGTCAGGCGGCTCTTGCGGCCCGCCGCGTCCGAGGCCCGTCGCGGTTCCGGGGTCAGGCGTCCCGGCGTCGCACGCTCCACGCCCCCGCGAGCAGGAAGGCCGCCGTCCACAGCGCGGTCACCGCGAGGCCGGACCAGGGGCCCAGGGTGCCCTCGTGCGTCTGGTGCAGCACGACCTGGCCGGCCTGGTCCGGCAGGAAGTCGGCGACGGTGCCCGCCGCGTCCCCGATGACGAAGGACACCACGAGGATGAACGGGATCAGCAGGGAGAGGGTGGCCACGCCGCTGCGCAGCAGGGCCGTGAGGCCGCTCGCGAGGAGGGCCATCAGCATGAGATAGATCCCTCCGCCCACGACGCCGCGCACCTGCTCGCCGACGGTCAGCCCGCTCGCCGCGTCGCCGAGCCCGGCCCGGGCCACGAGGAGGGCGGCGACCATGGTGGCCAGTCCGACGAGGAGCGTCGGTAGGGCGACGGCGGTCACCTTGGCCGCGAACCACCGGCCGCGCTGCGGAACCGTGGCGAGTGCCAGCCGGAGCCCGCCCCCGTGGAACTCCGACGACACCGCCAGCGCGCCGAAGGAGATGGCCGCGATCTGGCCGGGCGTGACCCCGGACAGTGCCATGAACAGCGGGTCGAACTCGGGGTCGGACGTCTCGGAGACCCCGGCGAGGGCGGAGAACGCGGTGGTCGCGGCGAACACCGCCAGCAGTGCTCCGCACAGCGACCGCAGGGTGCGGATCTTGAGCCACTCCGCTTGGAGAACGGGTGCGAACGGCATGTCAGGCCTCCTGCGGCAGGGTCGTGGACGGGTGGGCGGCGAACTCGGTCTCCGCGGCCGTGAGGTCGAGGTAGGCCTGCTCCAACGTGGCCTCTTCCGCCGCCAGTTCGAGGATCGGTACGCCCGCGGCGGAGGTGAGTCGGCCGATGTCGTCCACGCGCGTGTGGTGCACGGTCCAGTGGCCGTCCTCGTGCTGTTCGGCGTCGTGACCGTGTCGGGCGAGAGCGGTCTTCAGCGCGGTGGGGTCCGAGGTGCGGATACGGACGCGCGGCCGGACGCGTGCGTGGATGAACTCCCGCATCGGGGTGTCGGCCAGCAGGCGGCCCCGTCCGAGGACGACGAGGTGGTCGGCGAAGGAGGCGGTCTCGTTCATCAGGTGGCTGGACACCAGGACCGTGCGTCCCTCGGCCCCGAGGCGGCGCAGCAGCCCGCGGATCCAGATGATGCCCTCGGGGTCGAGGCCGTTCGACGGCTCGTCGAGCATCACCACCTCGGGATCGCCGAGCAGGGCCGCCGCGATGCCCAGCCGCTGGCGCATGCCCAGGGAGTACGTCTTCACCCGGCGGCGGGCCACGGAGGCGAGGCCGGTCTCCTCCAGTACCTCGTCCACCCTGCGGTCCGGGATGCGGTTGCCGGTGGCGAGGGTGCGCAGGTGGTCGCGTCCGGTGCGGGAGCCGTGCGCGGCCTGGGCGTCGAGGAGCGCGCCCACGTGGTGGAGGGGTTCGCGGAGGGTGGCGTAGGCGCGACCGCCGAGGGTGGCGGTGCCGGAGGTCGGCCGGTCGAGGCCGAGCACCAGCCGCATGGTGGTGGACTTCCCGGCGCCGTTGGGGCCGAGGAAGCCGGTGACACGGCCGGGGAGGACACGGAAGGTGAGGTGGTCCACGGCTCGCCTGGTGCCGTACTCCTTGCCGAGGTTCTGGATGTCGATGCTGGTCATGGCAACAGCCTCGCCGCGGGGGCGGGTTCGGGGCCTCCCCCGCGCGGGGAGACCGTCTCCCCCGGGCGGGGGAGGCCCGTTGTCGGTGGCGGCTGGCACGATGACGAAATGGCCCGCATGCTGCGCCCGTTCCTCCGGGCGGTCACCTACACACGATGGCTGCATCTGTTCGTCGCCGTCGTGTGGCCGGCCATGTGGTGGTTCATCGACAACACCCGCATGTATCTGGCCGCGGTCCTGCTGGCCCTCGTGGGGCTGGTGCCGGCGATGCGCACGGTGGAGGGCCTCCAGGCCGGCCCGCTGCTGCTGGGCCAACGGCACGACGCGGAGAACCGTGAGATCGTCGCCGCCCCCTCCGTCACCTGGGGCGACCGCGGGCGGACCGTGCTGTGGCTGGAGTTCCGGCTGCTGCTCGGCACTGCGGTCGCCTTCCTCACCATCCATCTCCCCATGCTCACCGTGGACTTGGTGACCACGGCCCGTGGTGGCATGCCCGATGCCAGCACGTTCGTCCAGGTGCCGGGCCGGCACTGGTGGCACGCGCTGCTCGTGCCCCTCCCCCTGGTGGCGCTCGGCGCGGTGGTCGTCCTCTCCGGCGAGCTCGTCACACTGGGGGCCCGCCGACTGCTCGGGCCCTCACCGGCGGAGCGGCTCGCCGCCTTGGAGGAGCGCACCGAACAGCTCCTGGAGCGCACGCGTATCGCCCGCGAACTGCACGACTCCATCGGCCACGCGCTGACCGTCGCCGTCGTGCAGGCGGGGGCCGCCCGCGCGGCCGGGGACCCGGCCTTCACCGACCGGGCGCTGAACGCCATCGAGGAGACCGGCCGGACCGCGCTGGAGGACCTGGAGCGGGTGCTCGGGATCCTGCGGGAGTCGGAGCGGCCCGTGGGCAACCGGCCCACCCTCTTGGACGCCGACCGGCTGCTGGAGTCCGCGCGGGCCTCCGGCGCGAAGGTCGACGTCGACCTGACCGGCCCGCTGGACACCGTGCCCGCCCCGGTCTCCCGGGAGGGCTACCGGATCCTCCAGGAGTCCCTCACCAATGTGTTGCGGCACGCGGGGGGCGTGCCCGTCCGGGTCCGTATCGACGTCGCCGGCGGCGTCCTCGGCCTGGAGGTGCGCAATTCGCTCACCGCGGACATACCCGGTCCCGGGCGGGGCAGCGGGCTGCGCAGCATCCGCGAGCGCGCGGCCCTGCTCGGGGGAAGCGCGCGCACCGGGCCCGACGAGGGTGACTGGCAGGTGCGGGTGGAGCTGCCGTTGCGCTGATCTACGCTGGCCGGATGCCGGTCACCGTGCTCCTCGTCGACGACGAACCCCTCGTACGCGCCGGGCTGCGGGCCGTGTTGGAGGCGCAGCCCGACATCGAGGTCGTCGGGGAGGCGTCGGACGGGGCGGCGGTGATTCCGCTGGTGCGGCGACTGCGGCCGGACGTGGTCGCCATGGATGTGCGGATGCCGCTCATGGACGGCATCGAGGCCACCCGTGCCGTGCTGCGGACGGTCGAGGACCCGCCGAAGATCCTCGTGGTGACGACCTTCGAGAACGACGAGTACGTGTACGAGGCGCTGCGGGCCGGTGCCGACGGGTTCCTGCTGAAGCGGGCGCGGCCCGCGGAGATCGTGCACGCGGTGCGGCTGGTCGCCGAGGGCGAGTCCCTGCTGTTCCCCGCCTCGGTGCGTCAACTGGCCGCCCGGTACGGGGACGACGGCGGCAACCGTGCGGCCCGGGCCGTGATGGAGCGCGCCCGGCTGACCGAGCGGGAGGCCGAGGTGCTGCGGCTGATGGCGCGCGGGCTGTCCAACGCGGAGATCGCGGTCCGGCTGGTCGTCGGGACGGAGACGGTGAAGTCGCATGTGAGCGCCGTCCTCGTGAAGCTGGGCGCCCGGGACCGGACGCAGGCCGTGATCGCCGCGTACGAGTCGGGGTTCGTGGCGCCCGGCTGACCGGCCCGCGTCGGTCGAACCGGCGCCCCCGGGTGGGCTGTCGGCTGCCGACCGGTGTCCCTCGGGCGGTCTCGGCCCGCTGCGCGGATGCGATCGGTGGTCTCGGGTCGGTGTCTCGTGCGTCACGGCACTCGCCGGGGTGCGCCGCGCCGAGTACGATCCCGCCAACACGCGCACGAGCTGGGAGGACGGACGTTGGGGCAGCTGACCGGCGGGGATCCCTCGCTGCTGCGAAGGATCAATTCCGCGGTGGTGCTGCACGCGCTGCGTGCCACGGACTGCGCGACGCTGACCGAGATCACCCGGGTCACCGGGCTGTCCCGCCCCACCGTCGAGGGCGTCGTAGAAGGGCTCATCGAGGCGGGCTACGTCGTCGAGAAGGCCGCCGACGAGAGTGTCGTACGACGCCAGGGCCGGCCCGCGCGACGGTTCCGGTTCCGTGCCGAGGCCGGGCATCTGCTGGGCCTGGAGATCGGGGCGCACCGGGTGGCCGCGCTCCTCTCCGACCTGGACGGCCGGGTGATCGGCGCGCAGGCCAAGGACGTCGACGAGACGGCGTCGGCGGACGAGCGGCTGGAACGGATGCGGACCGCGGTGGCCGAACTGCTGCGCCGCGCCGGGGTCGCCCGCGGCTCCCTGCGGGCCGTGGGGGTCGGCACACCGGGGATCGTCGAGGCCGACGGAACGGTGCGGCTGGGGACCGCGCTGCCCGAGTGGACGGGGCTGCGCCTGGGCGAGCGGCTGAGCCGCTCCTTCAAGTGCCCGGTGCTGGTCGAGAACGACGCCAACGCGGCGGCGGTCGCCGAGCACTGGAAGGGCTCCGCCACCGAGTCCGACGATGTGGTGTTCGTGCTGGCCGGGCTGAGTCCGGGCGCGGGTGCGCTGATCGGCGGCCGGCTGCACCGGGGCTACGGCGGCGCGGCCGGTGAGATCGGTGCCCTGCACCTGCTGGGCCGCGAGGTCACGCCGGAGACGCTGCTGTCCACCACGGGCGAACCGCTGCACCCGTTGGACGAGCAGGCGGTCGCCGGGGTCTTCGCGCAGGCCCGCGAGGGCGACCAGGGGGCCCGTGCGGCCGTCGACCGGTTCCTCCAGCGGCTGGTCCACGACGTGGCGGCGCTCGTGCTGGCCCTGGATCCGGAGCTGGTCGTCGTCGGCGGCTGGGCGGCCGGTCTGGACGGTGTGCTGGAACCGCTGCGCCGCGAGTTGGCGCGGTACTGTCTGCGGCCCCCGAAGGTGACCCTGTCGCTCCTGGGCGAGGCGGCCGTGGCGACGGGCGCGCTGCGGCTGGCCCTCGACCATGTGGAGGAGCAGCTCTTCGCGGTGGAGGGCACGGTGACGGCACGCCGCTGAGGACGCGACAGCGCCCCGGAGACGGCTCCGGGGCGCTGGACGCGAGGCGGTACGGCAGGCCGTACGACGGTCAGGACGCCCGGCGCTGCGAGCCCTCGTGGATCTCCACGCCGCCGGAGTCCCCGAAGGTCAGCCGGCAGGTGTCCGCGCGGTAGGTGGCCACGGAGACGGCGACCGTACGGCCGCCGGCGAAGTAGCGCGTGGTGACGACGAGGACCGGTGCCCCGGGGAGCCGGTCGAGCTCCCGGGCGTCGTCCGCGCGCGCGGAGCCCAGCTCGACGGCGCTGTCCTGGCCCTCCAGGTCCAGGCGCTGGAGCTCGCGGAGCACGGCACGCGCGCGTGGCGCTCCGGAAGCCGCGTCTATGGCGGAGAGCTCGGGCACCGCGGACTCCGCGATGTAGAGCAGCTCCGCGGCGACGGGCTGGCCGTGCGTCGTCCGGGAGCGGCGCACCAGGTGCACGCTCTGGTCGGCGCCGGTCTCCAGGGCGGCGGCGACGGCCGTGGGCGGCACCTCCCGCGCGGAGTCGACGCTCTTCCAGTCGTCGCCGGCGACGCCCGGCCAGGTGTGCTGCTCCGGGCCGACGGCCACGCCCATCCGGGGCGGGGCGACGGTCGTACCGACTCCGCGTCGGCGCTGCAGACGGCCTTCGAGTTCGAGCTGTTCCAGCGCCTGACGGAGCGTGGCGCGGGCCACGCCGAAGCGGGCCGCGAGGTCACGCTCGTTGGGCAGGATCTCCCCCACCGTGAACTCGGTGTCCAGTGCCTCACTGAGTACGGTCTTGAGATGCCAGTACTTCGGTTCCGGCACCGTTTCCAGCTGCGTGGTCCCCACCCTTGCCTCCGCAATCGCCGTGGTCCGGCGGCGTTTTAGCGCCCTTGTTTATTAAAGGTTGTTGCACTTGTCTGCGACCATAGGACGGCCCCCACCCTTGGTCAAGACCAATCATCGATACCCGGGGCACCGCGCGGGGCCCTACCGCGCGGCGTTCACGAGGCGTTCGTACGACGCCGTCCTCGCCGCCGGTCAGAGTGCGGCCAGGGACCGCAGCTTTTCGGGGTTGCGGATGATGTATACGGACTGGATGAGTCCGTCCAGTACGTCCAGCTGGAAGACCGAGTCCGGCTTGTCCCCCGACAGGATGAGGATCGCGGGTCCTGCGTTGAGCTCCACGAAGCGGAAGGACAGGCCGGGGGCGCCCTTTCGCGCGGCGCCGGCGATGAAGCGGCCCACCTTGTCGGCGGACTCCACGACCCGCAGCGGCGCCCTCGACTTGCCGCCGCTGTCGCCCACCAGGCGGACGTCGGGGGCGAGCATCGACATCAGGCCCTCCAGGTCGCCCTCCGTGGCGGCGGCGAGGAAACGCTCGGTGAGGTCGCGGCGCTGGGCCGGGTCGACCTCGTAGCGCGTCCGGCGCTCCTCGACGTGTTTGCGGGCCCGCCCGGCGAGTTGCCGTACGGCGGGCTCCTCGCGCTCCAGCATCGCGGCGATGTCGGAGTAGGGGTAGCCGAAGGCCTCCCTGAGGACGAACACCGCGCGTTCCAGCGGCGACAGCGATTCCAGGACCACGAGGACGGCGAGGGAGACGGAGTCGGCGAGCACCGCCCGCTCCGCGGTGTCGGGCACGGTGTCCCCGAAGTCGGTGGCGTACGGCTCCGGCAGCCAGGGGCCGACGTAGGTCTCGCCGCGCGCCTTGACCTGGCGCAGCCGGTCGATGGCGAGGCGGGTGGTGACGCGCACCAGGTAACCGCGCGGGGCGCGCACCTCGGTGCGGTCGGCGGACGACCAGCGCAGCCAGGCCTCCTGCACCACGTCCTCCGCGTCGGCGACCCGGCCGAGCATGCGGTAGGCGACCCCCAGGAGGACGGGGCGGTGCTCTTCGAAGACGTCGGTCACGGTGTCGATGGTCACCGCCCCATCCCACCGGACCGGTGCGGCCGTGTCCAGGCGGCTCCGGCACGGCCTGTCCGGTACCGCACATCTCGGGGCTACCCGTCGGTAGCAATTGCTGACAAGCTGTCTACGCCGCGTTCGCCACCGAACCCCGAGCGTCGAGGAGCACCTCCATGTCCAGCACCGTCTCCTTCAAAGTGCCCACCGCGCAGGGGCCCGAGCCCGTCACCGTCTCCTACACGCGCACGGGCCGCGGGGAGCCGCTGCTCCTGCTGCACGGCATAGGTCACCACCGACAGGCCTGGGACCCGATCGTGGACATCCTGGCGACCGAGCGCGAGGTGATCGCCGTGGACCTTCCCGGCTTCGGCGTCTCCCCCGGCCTGCCCGACGGCCTCGCGTACGACCTGCCCACGACCACCGCGGTGTTCGGCGCCCTCTGTGAGGCCCTGGACGTCGACCGGCCGCATGTGGCGGGGAACTCGCTCGGCGGCCTGATCGCCCTGGAGCTCGGCCGTGAGCGGCTCGTACGGTCGGTCACCGCCCTGTCCCCCGCCGGGTTCTGGACCGAGGCCGAGCGGCGGTACGCCTTCGGGGTGCTCCTCACGATGCGCGGGATCGCCCGGCGGATGCCGCTCCCCGCGGTCCGGCGGTTGTCCCGCTCCGCGGTCGGGCGCGCGGCCCTGACGAGCACCATCTACGCCCGTCCCACCCGCCGTTCGCCCGAGGCCGTCGTCGCCGAGACGATCGCGCTGGCGACGGCGACGGGGTTCGCCGACACCCTGCGGGCCGGCGGCAGCGTCCGGTTCACCGACGACGTCCCCGGGCTGCCCGTCACCCTCGCGTGGGGCACCAAGGACCGGCTGCTGATCCCGCGTCAGGGCGTGCGGGCCAAGCAGATCATTCCCCGGGCCCGGCTGGTGCGGCTGCCGGGCTGCGGCCACTGCCCGATGAACGACGACCCGGCGCTGGTCGCGCGCGTCATCCTCGACGGCAGCCGCTGACCACCCCGGAGGCCTGCGCAAGCCCCGCCTCTCAGGACGTGAGGGCCCGTGGTCGGTTGTTCACCTGTGGTTTCCGTGTGCGCCGCGGCGTTCGCGTAGGTGTGGCACTGCACACTGGCCGGATCCCGACCCCGGAGGCGTATCCATGTCCCACCGTCCGTTCCCCGGCCGCCGCAGCGTGCTGCGCGGCTCCCTGGCCGCGTCCGCGGCCCTGACCCTGCCCACCGCGGCCGGCGCGGCGCCGGCGTTCGCCCGGTCGGGGCGGCCCGCGGCGGGCTGGGGTGTACAGACGGGAGACGTCACCTGCGACTCCGGGCTGGTGTGGGTGCGTTCGGACCGGCCGGCCCGGATGATCGTGGAGACCTCCGCCACCGAGTCGTTCCGCGCCCCGCGCCGATGGCAGGGGCCCCTCCTCGGCGCGGACACCGACTTCACCGGTACGACATCGCTGCGCGGGCTGCCGGCGGGCGAGCAGATCCACTACCGGGTACGGCTCGCCGACCCGGACGACCCGCGCCGCACCGGCGAGCCGGTCACCGGCACCTTCCGTACCGCGTCGGCGAGTCGGCGTGAGGGGGTGCGGTTCGTCTGGTCGGGCGACCTGGCCGGGCAGGGCTGGGGCATCAACCCGGACCTCGGCGGCTACCGGATCTACGACGCGATGGCCAAGCTGGACCCGGACTTCTTCCTGTGCAGCGGCGACAACATCTACGCCGACGGACCGCTCACCGAGACCGTGGCCCTGCCGGACGGGCGGACCTGGCGGAACATCACCACCGCGGAGAAGGCGAAGGTCGCCGAGACGCTGACGGAGTTCCGCGGCAACTTCCGCTACAACCTCCTCGACGAGAACCTCAGACGGTTCAACGCCCAGGTCCCCTCCATCATCCAGTGGGACGACCACGAGGTCACCAACAACTGGTTCCCCGGGGAGATCCTCGGCGACACCCGGTACACCGAGAAGAACGTCGACGTGCTCGCGGCCCGCGCCCGGCAGGCCTTCTCCGAGTACTTCCCGATCTCGACCCTGCGCCGGCCGAGCGGCCGCGTCCACCGGGTGCAGCGCTACGGCCCGCTCCTCGACGTCTTCGTCCTGGACATGCGGACGTACCGCGACGCGAACTCGGCGGACGACCAGACCTCCGACCCGCAGGGCATCCTCGGCCGTGAGCAGTTGGAGTGGCTCAAGCGCGAACTGGCCCGCTCCCGCGCGGTGTGGAAGGTGATCGCCTCCGACATGCCGCTCGGCCTGGTCGTCCCGGACGCCACGGACGGGCAGCCGAACATCGAGGCGGTCGCCCAGGGTGACCCCGGGGCCCCGCTCGGCCGTGAGCTGCAGATCGCCGAACTGCTGCGGTTCGTCAAACACCGGCGGATCACCGGCACGGTCTGGCTGACGGCCGACGTGCACTACACCTCGGCCCAGCACTACGACCCCTCGCGGGCCGCGTTCAAGGACTTCGCACCCTTCTGGGAGTTCGTCTCCGGGCCGCTCAACGCGGGCGCCTTCCCGGCGAACACGCTGGACGGCACGTTCGGCCCGGACCGGGTCTTCGTCAAGGCGCCCACCGTGGCCAACGTCTCTCCGGCCGAGGGCTACCAGTTCTTCGGCGAGGTCGACATCGACGGTGACAGCGGGGAGATGACGGTCCGGCTGCGGGAACAGGACGGCACCGTGCTGTTCACACAGGTGCTGCGGCCGGGGCGGGTGGGGCAGTAGCGCACACCCATAAATCGTACAAACAAAAACAAAAGGCGCGGACCACGCTTTACCGATCGGTCACAAGGCGTTCGTGATCACGCAACACCCTTCCCGCACAGTGGTTGCATGAGTCGAGAAGTATCTGAAGCGACAGGTTCCCAGGGCAGCCGCCCCGTAGCGCACTGGCAGCGGGCCACCGCGGGGTTCCGCACATGGTGGACACGCCGCCACGGTCACGCGCCTCCAGTGGGCGATACCGATACCGACATCCGGGAGGACTCGGTGTCGGAGAGCACGCTGTGGCGGATGCGGACCACGGTGAAGGACGAGCCGGGCTCGCTGGCCGTGCTCTGCACGGCACTCGCCGGGCACCGGGTCGACATCCTCAGCCTCCAGACGCACCCGCTGGCCCACGGCACGGTGGACGAGTTCCTGCTGCGCGCTCCCGGCGCGCTCGCGGGCGACAGGATCACCGGTGCGGTGGCACTGGCCGGCGGCGGCGACACCTGGATCGAGCGGGCCGACACCCACGACCTGGTGGACGCGCCGACCCGGGTCCTGGGCCTGGCCACCCGCACCGCCCTGGACGCGGCGGAACTGCCGTTGGCTCTACGCCAGTTGCTGGGCCGGTGCACCATCCGCTCGCTGCCCGGCAGGCCGGCCGGCGGGGGCGAGGGACCCGAGTCGGTGCCGGTGGAAGGGGTGCTGGAGGAGACCGTGATGCGTCTTCGGGCGCCGGAGGGCGGAGTGATCACCGTGGAGCGGCCGTACCTGCCGTTCACGCCGACCGAGTTCGCGCGGGCGCGGGCCCTGGTGGAGCTGGACGCGCGGCTCGGCCCGCGGGTGCCGCGCGGCCAGGACGTGCTGACGCTGTCCGAGGGCAGTGACATCACCGTGCGGCGGGCCGACCCGGGTGACCTGGAGGCCGCCAAGGCGATGCACGAGCGGTGCTCGCAGCGGACCCTCGGCCTGCGCTACCACGGTCCGGTCGGTGACGCCGACCGCTACCTCAATCACCTGCTCAGCCCGCGCTACGGCCGCACCCTCGCCGTAGAGACCACCTCCGGTCGCGTCGTCGGGCTCGGTCATCTGCTCTGGGACGGCGACGAGACGGAGGTCGCGCTGCTCGTCGAGGACGCCTGGCAGCGGCGCGGCATCGGCGGCGAACTCCTCGGCCGGCTGGTCACGATGGCCGCCGAGGCCGGCTGCGCGAGCGTGTACGCGGTGACACAGTCGGCCAACACCGGCATGGTCGCCGCGATGCGCGGCCTCGGGCTCCCCCTCGACTACCAGATCGAGGAGGGCACCCTGGTGATCACGGCCCGGCTGGACACGGCCGCGGTCGCGGGCCGGGCGTCCCACGGGCGGGAGCTCGGGGAATCGGCCCTGCGGGACTAGCCGTGCGGGACTAGGAGTCGAGGGCGCCGACGGAGTGGGCGGTGCGGCGGGTGCTTCCGAACCGCTCCCCAGGCGCCGCGCCCGGCGCCCCGTCCAGCGCCGCGTCCAGGTCCCCCCACAGGTCCTCGACGTCCTCCAGCCCCACCGAAAGCCGCAGCAGCCGGTCGCTCACGCCCGCCTCGCGCCGGTCCGCCGCGTCCACGACCCGGTGGCTGATGGAGGCGGGGTGCTGGATGAGGGTGTCGACGCTGCCGAGGCTCACGGCCGGGGTGATCAGCCGGACGCCCGCGATGACCTCGTGCGGATCGCCGTACACCTCGAAGGCGATCATCGCGCCGCCGATCCGCGGATAGTGGACGCGGCCGACGCGCGGGTCCGCGGCCAGCCGCCGGGCGAGTTCGGCGGCGTTCGCGGACGCGGCCCGTACCCGCACCGGCAGGGTGGCAAGACCGCGCAGCAGCAGATAGCCGGCCAGCGGATGCAGGACGCCGCCGGTGGCGAACCGGACCTGCCGCAGCCGCCCGGCGAACTTCTCGTCGCAGGCCACCACCCCGGCCATGACGTCGCCGTGCCCGCCGAGGTACTTGGTGGCGCTGTGCAGCACCAGCCGCGCGCCCTGTTCGGCGGGGCGTTGCAGGACCGGCGTGGCGAAGGTGTTGTCGGCGAGCAGCGGCACGGAGCCGCAGGCGTGGGCGACGGCCCTGAGGTCCAGTTCGGCGAGGGTGGGGTTGGCCGGGGACTCCACCAGCACCAGGCCGGTGTCGGGCCGCAGCGCGTCCGCGATCCCGGCGGGGTCGGTCCAGGTCACCTCGGAGCCGAGCAGCCCCGCGGTGAGCAGGTGGTCGCTGCAGCCGTACAGGGGGCGTACGGCCACGACGTGCCGCAGGCCCAGGGAGGACCGTACGAGAAGGACGGCGCTCAGGGCGGCCATGCCGCTGGCGAACGCGACGGCGGCCTCGGTGCCCTCCAGCCGGGCGAGGGCGGTCTCGAAGCGGGCGACGGTCGGGTTGCCGAGCCGCCCGTAGACGGGCGGGCCCTCGGGCTCGGCGCCCGTGGTCGCGAAGGCGTCGATGCGGGCGGCCTCGCCGCGGCTGTCGTAGGACGGGTAGGTGGTGGACAGGTCGATCGGCGGGGCGTGCAGTCCCTGCCGGGCGAGGTCGTCGCGGCCGGCGTGGACGGCTTCGGTGGCGAGTGCTCTCGTGGAGTCCATGGCGGAAGAGTGAACAACCACCGGGCTCAGGGGATCGAACGCCGTGTTACGTTCGCCGCATGACCGAATCCGTCGTACTGGATCCGGTGGATCTCCACCTGCTGCGGCTGTTGCAGAACGACGCCCGGACCACCTACCGCGATCTCGCCGCGCAGATCGGCGTCGCCCCGTCGACGTGTCTCGACCGTGTGACCCGGCTGCGCCGGTCGGGGGTGATCCTCGGTCATCAGCTGCGGCTCGATCCGGCCACCCTCGGGCGAGGCCTGCAGGCCCTGTTGTCCGTTCAGGTCAGGCCGCACCGGCGGGAGCTGGTGGGCCCTTTCGTGGAGCGGATCCGGGCGCTGCCGGAGTCGCGGACCGTCTTCCATCTCACCGGTCCCGACGACTATCTCGTCCATGTCGCGGTCGCGGACATGGCCGATCTGCAGCGCCTGGTGCTGGACGAGTTCACGTCCCGGCGCGAAGTCGCCCGTGTGGAGACCCGGTTGATCTTCCAGCAGTGGGACTGCGGGCCGTTGCTGCCGCCGGGTACGCCGACCGCGCAATCGGGGTGACGTGCGGCGACACCTCGTACGAGGATGGTCGCCATGTCCGATACCCAGAGCCCGCTGCCCCGTGAGATCGCCGACGCGTACGTCGACGAGCTCATCGCCCTCGACCCGGTGACCGGTACGTATCTCGGCGTGAAGGAGAGTTCGAGCAGGCTGCCCGACACCTCGCCCGCGGGCCAGGAGGCGCTCGCGGAACTCCAGCGGTCCACACTCGCCCGGCTCGACGAGGCCGAACGCCGGCCCGGCGCGGACAGTGACATCGAGCGCCGGTGCGCGCGTCTGCTGCGGGAGCGGCTCGGCGCGGAACTGGCCGTGCACGAGGCCGACGAGGGGCTGCGCTCGGTCGGCAACATGGCCACGCCCGCGCACGCGGTGCGGGAGGTCTTCACGGTCACGCCGACGGAGACCGACGAGGACTGGGCGGCGATCGCCGAGCGACTGCGCGGGGTGCCGGCCGCGCTCGCCGGGTACCGCGCGTCCCTCGCGCTGGGCCTGGAGCGCAAGCTGTACGCGGCCCCGCGCCCGACCGCCACCTTCGTCGAACAGCTCACCGAGTGGGCGGACACGGACGGCCACGGGCGCGGCTGGTTCGAGGACTTCGCGTCGGCGGGCCCCGACTCGCTGCGCGCCGAACTCGACGAGGCGGCCCGCGCCGCGACCACCGCCGTGGGCGAGCTGCGGGACTGGATGCGCGAGGTGTACGCGCCGACCGTCGAGGGCGCCCCGAACACGGTGGGCCGGGAGCGCTACGCCCGCTGGTCCCGCTACTTCAACGGCACGGACCTCGACCTGGACGAGGCGTACGCGTACGGCTGGGCCGAGTACCACCGGCTGCTCGGCGAGATGCGGCAGGAGGCGGAGAGGATCCTGCCGGGCGCCGGGACACCGTGGGTGGCGCTCGCCCACCTCGACGAGCACGGCAGGCACATCGAGGGCGTCGACGAGGTCCGCGACTGGCTGCAGGGCCTGATGGACCAGGCCATCGAGACGCTGGACGGCACCCACTTCGAACTCGCCGAGCAGGTCCGGAAGGTGGAGTCCCGGATCGCCCCGCCCGGCGGTGCGGCGGCCCCGTACTACACACCCCCTTCGGAGGACTTCTCGCGCCCCGGCCGCACCTGGCTGCCGACCATGGGCCAGACCCGCTTCCCGGTCTACGACCTGGTCTCGACCTGGTACCACGAGGGCGTCCCCGGCCATCACCTCCAGCTCGCCCAGTGGGTGCACGTCGCCGGGAGCCTCTCCCGCTACCAGGCCTCCGTCGGCATGGTCAGCGCCAACGCCGAGGGCTGGGCGCTGTACGCGGAGCGGCTCATGGACGAGCTGGGCTTCCTCACCGACGCGGAGCAGCGGCTCGGCTATCTCGACGCGCAGATGATGCGGGCCGCCCGGGTCATCGTCGACATCGGCATGCACCTGGAGCTGGAGATCCCGGCGGACTCCCCCTTCCACCCGGGCGAGCGCTGGACGCCGGAGCTGGCGCAGGAGTTCTTCGGGGCGCACAGCAGCCGTCCGGCGGACTTCGTGGAGAGCGAGCTGACCCGCTATCTGACGATCCCGGGGCAGGCGATCGGCTACAAGCTGGGCGAGCGGGCCTGGCTGCTGGGCCGGGAGAAGGCGCGTGAGCGGCACGGCGACGCCTTCGACCTCAAGGCCTGGCACATGGCGGCCCTTTCGCAGGGCTCGCTGGGCCTGGACGACCTGGTGGACGAGCTGTCGCAGCTGTAGCCGCGGCGTCAGCGCCGGAAGCCGCCCTCCGAGTCGATCACATTGCCGGTGATCCAGCCCGCCTCGTCCGTCGCGAGCCACGCGATGAGGCGGGCCGGGTCGTCGGGCATGCCCCAGCGTCCGCCCGGGAACATCGCGGCGACGGCGTCGTAGGCCTCCCCGGTGAGGTAACCCGTGTCCACGGGGCCGGGGTTGACGGTGTTCACCGTGACCGCGTGCTCGGCCAGTGTGGTCGCCAGGGTGCGGGTGACGGAGGCGAGGGCGCCCTTCTGGAGGGCGTAGGCCAGCTCGCCGGGCATGCCGCCCGCGTGGTCCTGGCCGGAGGTCATCATCACGACCCGGCCGCCCGGCGTACCTCCGGGCAGCTGGGCCCGCAGCCGCGCGTACGCCTGCACGAGCAGCAGCACGGCGCGGGTGTCGACGGCCCAGTGCGCGTCGAGCTTCGCCGCGTCGAGCGCGTCGAGGGCGCCGTCGGAACCGCTGAGGGCGTGGTTGGCGACGAGGATGTCGAGCCGCCCGCCGAGCGCCGCCGCGGCGGTGGCGACCAGTTCCGCGGGCATGGCGGGGTCGGACAGGTCGCCGGGACCCGACTCCACCCGGGCCGCCGGATCGCCGAGCGCCTCGCGCACGGAGTCGGCCACGGCCTCGGGACGGTCGGCGCCCCAGGGCATGCGCTCGTCGTGCGGGACGTGGTGGTGCAGATAGACGCTCGCTCCGTACGCAGCGAGCCGCCGGGCCACCGCGTGCCCGATCCCGGCCCGTCGGCCGGCCCCGGTGACCAGGGCGGTCCGGCCGCGCAGGGGCAGCGGGTCGCGGCGGAGCTCGTCGGGGGTGGGGTGCGGGAACAGGGGCATGCCGATCATCATCAGCGGCGGCCCGCACCCGGCGCACCCCGTTTTCCGGGGCGGCCCGGTCCGAGGCATCGGAGCGGCTCGGTCCCGCGGTTGCGCAGGGCTCCGTCCGGCGGTTGCGGAGTACTCGGTCCGACGTGGTTTCCGGGGTGGGGCGACCCGGCGGTCTCCGAGGTGGCTCGGACAGCCGGTTCCCGGGGGCCGGGCCAGCGGCTTCCGGGGGGGCTCAGTCCGGCAGCCGCCGCAGCTGCACGAGGCCCAGCCAGGTCTCCGGGCCGGGCTGCACCTGAGCCGCCCGCACGGCGTACCGGCCCGCATCGAGGGCGACCCTGACGTGGTCGGTGCGCGCGGAGTCGGGGCCGGGCCAGGCCGCGTCGAACAGCAGCACCGCGCCCGGCACGGTCCAGCACACCTCGGGTTCCCAGGCCGCCGTGTCGAGCGCGTTCGGCACCTCGGCGAGGAGGGCGGCCTCGGAGTCGGCGGCGGACCACCGTACGAAGGTCCGGTGGTCCGGCAGATAGGTGGTGGAGGCGGGCTCATCGCCGAACACCAGGGCGGCACTGTCACCGACGGGCAGCAGTCCGACGAGTCCGTCGACCTCGCACGCCCGGTCGTAGTCGGACGCCGTCTCGTCCCCGTCGGCCCCCGCCCAGAACGGCAGCACCGTCTCCGGCACCGCTATGAGCGGACCGCCGCCCGACTCCACCCAGTCCGCCGTGCCCGGCTCCGCGTATCGCACCATGCGGCTGAACCTACACGTTCGCAAATCCCGGCGATCTTCCGCCTCAGCAACCGCAGTTGTCGGCGTCCACCGGTGCGGTCAGCGGGTCGGCCTCGCGTCGGTCGCCGCCCTGCCAGGTCTCGAACGCGAAGCCCTCGCGGGCCCAGTACTCGAAGCCGCCCAGCATCTCCTTGACGCGGTAGCCGAGTTCGGCGAGGGCGAGGGCGGCCCGGGTGGCGCCGTTGCAGCCGGGACCCCAGCAGTACGTCACGACCGGCACGGACTTGTCGAGGAGTCGCTCGGCCTGCTCGGGAACGAGCGCGGTGGGCAGGTGGACCGCGCCGGGGACGTGCCCCTGGTCCCAGGACTCGGTGGAGCGGCAGTCGAGGACGACGAAGCCGGGGTCGCCGTCGGCCGCGAGCGCGGCGGCGACGTCGGACACGTCGGTGTGGAAGGCCAGGCTCGCGCGGAAGTACGCGGCGGCCTCGGCAGGGGCGGCGGGAGCGGTCCGCAGCACGGCGTCGGCGGTGGTCGTGGTGCCGGTCATGTCGAGGACCCTTCGTGATCGTGGACGTGGACGTGGTCGTTCTCCATGACCGGCAACCTATGGCCGCCGATCGGCGATCTGAAGGGGCATTCCACGGCAGGGGTCTTGTCCGGCCGGGGATTCCCCTGCTATTCCTCGGACATGACCACGTATTCCCCGGACGCCACCGACTGGCGCATCCTCGATGTCCTCCAGCGGGAGGGCCGGGCCAGTTTCGCCGAGCTGGCCCGGGCCGTCTCCATGTCCGCGAGCGCGGTCACCGAGCGGGTGCGCAGGCTGGAGGAGGCGGGCGTCATCCAGGGGTATGCGGCGGTGGTGGACCCGGACCGGCTGGGCCTCAAGGTCCTGGCCTTCGTCCGGCTGCGCTATCCCACCGGCAACTACAAGCCGTTCCACGACCTGGTGGCCGCCACGCCCGAGATCCTGGAGGCCCACCATGTGACCGGCGACGACTGCTTCGTCATCAAGGTCGCGGCCCGCTCGATGCGCCATCTGGAAGAGGTGTCCGGCAGGATCGGCGCCCTCGGCTCGGTGACGACGAGCGTCGTGTACTCCTCGCCGCTGCCGCGCCGGCCGCTGGGCCGGTGAGGCCCGGGGATCCGGTGAACTCCCGGGCTCAGCCGACCCCGCGCTGCCGCAGCGCCGACCCCGAGCGCCCCTTCACGACCTCCAACTGCGCGTGGATGCGCCGGCGCAGATCGGCGACATGGCTGACGATGCCGACGCTGCGGTCGCGTTCGCGCAGCGAGTCGAGGACGTCGAGCACCTCGTCCAGGCTCTGGTCGTCGAGGCTGCCGAAGCCCTCGTCGATGAAGAGGGTGTCCAGGCGCACCCCGCCGGCCTCGTCGGTGACGACGTCCGCGAGGCCGAGGGCGAGGGCGAGCGAGGCGAAGAAGGTCTCGCCGCCGGACAGGGTCGCGGTGTCCCGCTCACGGCCGGTCCAGGCGTCGACGACGTGCAGCCCGAGGCCGCTGCGACCGCGTCCGCTGCGGTCGTCGGAGTGGACGAGGGTGTAGCGGCCGGACGACATGCGCAGCAGCCGTACGGTCGCGGCGGCGGCCACCTGCTCCAGGCGGGCCGCCAGCACGTACGACTCCAGCCGCATCTTGCGTTCGTTGTCCGCCGAGGTGCCCGCGGCGAGGCCGGCCAGTCGGGCCACCCGGTCGTACTCGTCGCGCAGCGGCGCGAGCCGTAGTACACCTGCGGCGGCTCGCGCGGAGAGCCGGTCGAGTTCGGTGCAGCGGCGGGCCGCCGCGTCACGGGCCGAGGCGGCGTCGCGCAGCCGCCGGGCGGCAGCGGCGGCGGCCTGTTCCGCCTCGACGACGTCGGCCGGCGGCTGCTGGGCGGCGGCCGAAGTGTCGGGCTCCGCGAGGACGGCGCGGACGGCGGCCTCCTCGGACTGCCAGGCGTCCAGGCGGCGTTGCAGCTCACGGTGGGCGGCCCCGTCGAGGAGCGCGGCGGCCGCGGCCTGCGGGGTGTCGAAGCCGGCCCGGAAGGCGGCGTCGGCGAGCCGGGCGTCGGCGTCCTTGAGGCGCTGGGCGGTGTCCTCGGCGGCGCGCGCGGTGTCGGCGGCGTCGGTGAGCAGCGCGACCCGCAGCTCCAGCTGCGCGGCCCGCGCGGCCACGCTGTCGGCGGCGCCGCGCGCCTGCTCCAACTCGGTTTCCAGGCTGGCCTGTTCGCGGTCCAGGGCCTCGCGTCGGGTGGTGCGTGACGCGGCACGCACCTGGGCGTCCTGGCGGACGGTGTTCCGGCGTTCACGCTCCCGCTCGGCCTGCCGCAGCGCCTCGTTCGCGCCGTGCAGCCCGGAGGCGGCGGCCCGGGCCTCGGCGTACCTGCGCTCCAACTCCTGGAACTCCTCGGCGAGTCGGGACGTCGGGATGTCACCGGCCTCCGCCTCGGCCGCGGCCAGTGCCCGGTGTACGAGGCCGAGGCGCTCCGCCTCCTGGGCGCGCCTCTCCTCCGCCCGCTGGAAGTCGGCGAGCGCCCGTTCCTCCGCCGCGCGGTCGACGTGTCCGGCGTCCTTGCGGGCGGGCGCGGGGTGGGCGTCGGAACCGCAGACGGCACACGGCTCACCGTCCTTCAGCTCGGCGGCGAGTTCGGCGGCGATCGAGTCGAGTCGCTGCTCCTTGACGTCCAGCCAGTGCGCTCGGGCCTGCTGGGCGTCCTCGGTGAGGGTGAGCACCTGTCGCTGCGCGGACTCCACGTCGTGGGCGAGTGCGTCGCGCTGCCGGGCGGATCCCAGTCGGCGTTCGGCGGGATCGCGCCGGACGGACAGCTGCTCGGCCCGGGTGGCCGCTTCCTGGGCCGCGTCGATCCGCGTCTGGAGGCCCGTGCGGGTCTCCTCCCAGCCGGCCAGCCAGCTCTCGGCCTCCTGCCGTACGTCCTCGTCGTCCCGTTCCTGGCGCTCCAACTCGGCACGCTCGTCGACGAGTTCGGCGAGCCGTCGCTCGCCGCGCCGCGCCGACTCCAGGCCGCCCAGTTCCTCGGCGGACCGGCGGGCGGCGGCGGCGAGTCCGGCGGCCTCGGCGTCCGCGAGGCTGTCGGGCAGCAGCGCACGGGCGCGGGTCCGCGCCTCGGCCGCTCGCCGGTGTTCGGACTCGGTGGCCTCCCGCAGCTCCAGGGCGGGCGCCACCGCTTCGGCCTTGCGGGCCCGCTCCATGCGCGCCTGCGCCTGGCGGTAGCCCTCGGCGCGCTCCTCCAGGAGCGCGGCCCGTTCCCGTGCCTCGGCGAACCGCCGCTGCAGCCGGTCCCGTTCGCGTACGTCGGCCCGTGCCCGGTCGGTGGCGGCGTGGGCCGACTCGGTGGCCGTGAGGCGGCAGTGGGCGATCGTCAGCTGTTCGCGGACGGTACTGCGGGCGACGGCGGCGGCGCCCAGGACGGCGTCCGCGAGGCCGGGTTCGCCGGGTGCCGCGTCCGGCAGCTCCATGGCCGGTCCGGCGGCCTGCTGCATGCGGTGCGCGTCGGCCAGCAACTCGGAGTCACCCTCGCGCACTTGGGCCTCGGTGACCCGTCGGCGTTCGGCGAGCCGCTTCTCGGCCTCGGCGAAGCGGTGGGTGTCGAAGAGACGGCCGAGGAGTCTGCCGCGGGCCTCGGCGTCGGCGCGCAGGAAGCGCGCGAAGTCGCCCTGGGGCAGCAGGACGACCTGGCAGAACTGCTCGCGGCTCATGCCGAGCAGCTGGGTGATCTCCTCGCCGATCTCCTGGTGGGAGCGGCTGAGGTCCTTCCACTGGCCGGCGACCGCGTCGTGCTCGCGCAGCCAGCTCTGGGCCTTGTCGAGCGTCGTGCCCGTACCGCGTTTCTTGGGCCGCTCCCGGGGCGGCTGCCGGGTGATCTCCAACCGGCGTCCCGCGACGGTGAGTTCGAGCCGGACCTCGGTGCGCGTGCCGGCGGCGGCGTGGTCGCTGCGCAGCGTCATGCCCTGCCCGCTCTGCCGGGTGCCCGGTACCGCGCCGTACAGCGCGTAGCAGACCGCGTCCAGTACCGAGGTCTTGCCTGCTCCGGTCGGCCCGTGCAGCAGGAAGAGTCCGGCCGCCGACAGTTCGTCGAAGTCGACGCTCTGGGAGCCGCCGAACGGGCCGAAGGCGGTGATGTCCAGCCGGTGCAGCCTCACCGCGCCACCTCTCGTACGGCCTCGTCGGCGCGCACCGCGTCGAACGCGTCGCGCAGGACGACCTGTTCGCGCTCGTCGGGTCCGGCGCCGCGCACATGGGCCACGAAGTCCTCCGCGATCTCCTGGTCGGTGCGCCCGGCGAGCCGGGTGGCGTACGACAGGGCGGGGTCGTCCGGTGTCCGGTCGGGGTCGAAGACGAGGCTGAGGGTGTGCGGGAACCGCTCGGCGAGCCGGGCCATGGGGTCGGCGGGGCGGACCGGGTCGGTGAGGGTCGCCTCGATCCACGCCTCCTCGTGCCGGGCGAGGTCCGGGTCGGCGAGCAGGTCCTCCAGGGTGCCGCGGATGCGGGCCAGCGCGCGCGGGACCGGGCAGTCCAGGCGCTCGGCGGTGACCGTGCCGTCGGCGTCGAGGTCGACGAGCCACATGGTCTTGCGGTGCTCGGCCTCCGAGAAGGAGTACGGCAGCGGGGAGCCGGAGTAGCGCACGCGGTCGGTGATGGTCTGGCTGCCGTGCAGGTGGCCGAGTGCCGTGTAGTCGACTCCGTCGAAGACCCCGGCGGGCACGGCTGCCACGCCGCCGACGGTGATGTCCCGTTCGCTGTCGCTGGCCTCGCCGCCGGTGACGAAGGCGTGCGCGAGGACGACGGAGCGGGTGCCGTCGGCGCGGGTGGCGAGGTCCGTGCGGACCCGGTCCATGGCGGCGGCGAGAACGGCCTCGTGTCCGGCCTTCTCGACGCCGAACTCGTCTTTCACCAGGGCGGGTTCGAGATACGGCAGTCCGTAGAAGGCCACGTCGCCGTGGGGGTCGGTCAGCACCACGGGGGTGCCGCAGGCCGACGGCTCGGTGCGCAGGTGGATGCCCGCGCGGTCGATGAGGCCGGCGCCCACGCCGAGCCGACGGGCCGAGTCGTGGTTCCCGGAGATCATCACCGTGGGTACGCCGAGGTCGGCGAGGCGGTGCAGGGCGTCGTCGAAGAGTTCGACCGCGGCGAGCGGCGGCACCGCGCGGTCGTACACGTCCCCCGAGACGACCACCGCGTCCACTGCGCGCTCCCGCACGGTCGTGACGAGGTGACCGATGAACTCGGCCTGGGCGCCCAGCATGTTCACCCGGTGGAAGGCCCGGCCGAGATGCCAGTCGGACGTGTGCAGCAACCTCACAAGGCCACTCCGAACCGCATGTCTCCCCCTGCTACACCCCTAGGACCTGTCCTGGAACCCTCACGAACCAGCACAAGCACGCCGTCAGCAGCGACCACGCTAACGCGTTCCGGTCCCTGATCCACCACGAACCCCGGCCTGTCACCCGGACCCGACGCGGGATGAAGGGGAATGTCCGGGATGGCCCGAAGAGCCCTGTGCGTTCCTCTGTCGCGGCCCGCGTCCGGTCAGGCCCGCGAGGGCATGTCACACGTCTCCGTACGCCTCTCCGCCCGGCTCGAACCCGGCCGTCCCCGCGGTCGCGTCCGCGAGCCAGGACCGGAACGCCTCGACGTCGGCGTCCGGCAGGCCGATCTCGATCGTGACCGCCTCGCCGTAGCGCACGTCCCGTACCTCGCGGCCGGTCGCGCGCAGCTCGTTCTGGAGCTTGCCGGCCCGCTGGTGGTCGACCGTCACCGTGGCGAGCCGGAAGCGGCGGCGGGTGCGGGTGCCCAGGGTGTCCAGGGCCTCGCCGACCGCTCCCCCGTACGCCCGGATGAGGCCGCCCGCGCCGAGCTTGACGCCGCCGTAGTAGCGGGTGACGACGGCGACGACGTAGCGCATGTCGCGGCGCAGCAGCATCTGGAGCATGGGGACGCCCGCGGTGCCGCCGGGTTCGCCGTCGTCGCTCGCCTTCTGGATCCCGGCTGCGGCGCCGATGACGTACGCGAAGCAGTTGTGGGTGGCATCGGCATGCGCCCTGCGGACACCGGCGACGAAGTCCTGGGCCTCCCGCTCGGTGGCCGCCGGGGCGAGCGAGCACAGGAAGCGGGAGCGGTTGACCTCGGTCTCGTGCACGCCCGCGCGGGCCACTGTGCGGTACTCGTCCGGCATCCGGCCACCCTATGCGGCGCGCCCGCGCCCGCCGCCGCCGGAGGTGTGGGGGCGGTGTCCTGGACACCCGGCTCCCCTGTGGTCGGTGCGCGGGGAGACCACTTGACCGGCACGGCCCGTTCCGGGCGGGGCGACCGGAGGGGCTGGGCGGGCGGACCGCGCGGCACCGGGTCCGCCCGCGGCCGGACCGCTCACGACGCCGGTGCCGATCGCGCCACCCCGGCCGGCCGCGCCGCCGGTCTGCCGCCGGGTGGTGCGCGCATCCGCCGCGGGACGTCGGCGGCGGGGCGGGGCCGATCGGCCGGGCCGGTCCTCAGACCTTCTTTCCGCGGGCGACGATCACGTCGGTCAGCAGGGCCGTGCCCGGGGCCAGGTCGCGCCAGTCGGTACCGCGCCAGGCCAGGACGGCGACCGCCGAGGTGGGGAACTTGAGGCGGACCTCGTCGAGGGCACCGTCGAGGCCGTCCCCGGCCAGGCCGAGGACCAGCTCCTCCAGACCGGGATTGTGACCGACGAGCAGCAGGGTGTCGGTCTCGGCGGGCGTCTCGTGCACGACGGCCAGCAGTTCGGGTACGTCGGCCGCGTACACCCGCGCGTCGAGCCGCACCGGCGGCGGGGTGTCCCACTGCGCGGAGGCCAGCTCCCAGGTCTGCCGGGCGCGGGCCGCCGTGGAGCACACGGCGAGGTCCGGCAGCAGGTCGGCCAGGGCGAGGGCCCGGCCCGCGGCCGGCGCGTCCCGGCGTCCGCGGGGCGCGAGCAGGCGTTCGTGGTCGGGGACACCCTCCGGCCACTGCGACTTGGCGTGCCGCAGGACGACCAGGTGTCGCAGCGGGCCCGCTCCCGCCCGCGCGATCACGCCGACGACCCCACGTCGCGGGTGAGTTCGAGACCGAGCAGCCGGTCGGCGTAGGCGTACGTCTCGAAGCGGGCGCCCTCCGGCCGGTCCGAGGTCTCCACCTGCCCGAGGACCCGCAGCACCGCGCCCACGTCGAGGTCGTTCTCCCAGGCGGTACGGAGTTCCGCGCGCACGTCCTCGGGAATGGCCCGCGAGGGCTCGCGTGCCCAGTCGGCCACCGCGCGGCGCCACCGTACGAGGGTCTGGTGGGCGTCGCCCAGCGCGTCCGCGTCGAGTCGCACGGGCTCGTTCCGGGGCCGGGAGAGCAGGGCCAGGCGTACGGCGGCCGGGGCGGCGCCCTCCAGGAGCGCGACGGGCGTCCGCTCCACGGGGGCGACGGCGACACGGACGCCCTCGGGGGTGGGTCCGCTCTCCCCCACCACATGGACGACCTGCGCCTCCCCGAGCCCGGCCGAGACGTCCCGGCTGTCCTCGAAGGGCCGGATGCCCAGGGCGGCGGCGCCCGCGTGCAGTTCCGCCTGCTCCCGGGCGCCGGTGAGTAGCGCCCAGACGGGTGTGCCGCCGATCTCCAGTGCCCGGACCAGGACATCGGCGACCAGCAGAACGCGCAGGGTGGTGCTGTCGTAGCCCTCCGCGTGGGCCTGGACACGGGTCAGGCCCCGGCGGGCGGGGGCGGCTTGGACGAGCTTGCCGGTTCGGGCGTCGATGATGCTCAGCACGGGCCGAGCGTAGGCGGGCGGGCAGCGCCGCGCCACCGCCTGACCGAACACGCGTTCAAGCCAGGGTGCCCAGAAACCGCACATGGGGACGCCCCCGAGGGCCCTCGGGGGTCACCGCGGCCCGCACCCCGTAGACCTCGGCGATGAGCCGCTCGGTCAGGACCTCGCCCGGGGTGCCGGCCGCCACGACCCGGCCGGAGTGCAGGACGACCACCTGGTCGCAGTACATCGCCGCGAGGTTGAGGTCGTGCAGGGCGACGACCGTGGTGACCGGGAGGGCGGTGACCAGGGCCAGCAGATCGAGCTGGTGGTGGATGTCCAGGTGGTTGGTGGGTTCGTCGAGGAGGAGTTCACGGGGTTCCTGGGCGAGCGCGCGGGCGATCTGCACCCGTTGGCGTTCGCCGCCCGACAGGGTGTGCCAGGGCTGGCCGGCCCGGTCGGTGAGCCCCGCGCGGTCCAGGGCGGCCAGCACGGCCCGCTCGTCGTCGGCGGAGGCGGGCGTCCAGGCGCGACGGTGCGGGACCCGTCCGAGCCGTACGACATCCAGGACCGTCAACTCGACCTGGGTGTCCGCCTGTTGCTCGACCACGGCGAGACGGCGGGCGACCTCGCGGCGGGGCCGGTCGGCGAGCGGGGTGCCGTCGAGGGTGACCACGCCGGCGCTCGGGGTGAGCAGGCCGGCCAGCAGCCGCAGCAGGGTGGACTTGCCGGAGCCGTTGGGGCCCAGGAGGCCGACGGTGGAGCCCGGTTCGGGGGTGAGGCCGACGCCGTCGAGGATGAGCCGGCCGTCGGCGCGGCGGCTCACGCGGTCGGCGCGGAGGCCGGTGGCGAGGGGCGTCTCGCGTTCCGTACGCGGGGTCGTGGTCACCGCACCCTCCGCGTCCGGTACAGCACCGCCACGAAGGCCGGCACGCCGATCAGGGACGTCACGACGCCCACCGGCACCTCCTGCGGGTCGAGGACCGTGCGGGCCAGGGTGTCGACCCAGACGAGGAAGACGGCACCGGCCAGCGCGGTGACCGGCAGCAGCCGGACATGGCCCGGGCCGACCAGGGCGCGGGCGGCGTGCGGCAGCACCAGGCCGACGAAGCCGATGGCCCCGGCCGAGCTGACCAGCGCGGCCGTGAGCAGGGCGGTGACACAGAGCAGCACCAGACGGGTGCGGGCCACCGACACCCCGAGGGCGGCCGCCGCGTCCTGCCCGAAGGCGAAGGCGTCGAGGGTGCGGGCGTACGACAGGCAGACCACGAGCGCCACGGCCAGGACGGCGCAGCAGACCCAGACGTCGGTCCAGCCCGCCCCGCCGAGGGAGCCGAGGAGCCAGAACAGGACGCCCCGGGTGGTCTCGGCGTCGGCCGCGGTCATCACGACGAACGAGGTGAGCGCGGAGAACAGTTGCATGGCGGCGACGCCGGCGAGGACGACCCGGTCGGTGCTGCCGCCGAGGGTGTGGCTGAGGAACAGCACGAGCGCGAAGGAGAGCAGGGCGCCGAGGAAGGCACCCGCCGGGACGGACAGCGCGCCCCCGCCGACGCCCAGCACGACCACCACCACGGCTCCGGTGGAGGCGCCGGAGGACACCCCGAGCACGAACGGGTCGGCGAGCGGGTTGCGCAGCAGCGACTGCATCACCGCGCCGCAGACGGCGAGTCCGGCACCGCACACGGCGGCGAGGAGGGTGCGCGGCAGCCGGAGCTGCCACACGATGCCGTCCCGGATCGGCGTCAACTCCGAGGTGCCGATGCCCAGATGGGCGGCCACCACGGACCAGACGTCGGCGACGTCGATGTCGGCGGGTCCGATGGTGATGGCGACGGCCACCGAGCAGCACAGCAGGACCGTCCCGGCGACACCGAGCAGGACCGCCCGGGTGGTCACTTCACGAGTCCGAAGTCGCGCAGCCCCGCCGCGACCTGCTCCACGCCCTCGATCGTGCGGATACTGGGGTTCAGGGCCTGCCCGCTGAGCAGGACGTAGCGCTGGTGCCGGACCGCCGTCATGTTCTTGGTGACCGGGTCGGACTCCAGGAAGGCGATCTTCTTCTCGGCCGACTCGGCGGTCTGCGACTTGCGGGTCAGGTCGCCGATGACGAGGACGTCGGGGTCGCGGTCGGCGACCGTCTCCCAGTTGATCTGCGGCCATTCGTCGTGGGTGTCGTCGAAGACGTTCTTCGCGCCGAGCTCACGGGTGACGACTCCGGGGGCGCCGCAGCAGCCGGCCATGTAGGGCGACTCGGCGTTGGCGAACCAGTAGAGGAGGCTCACGTCGGAGGCGTCGATGTCCGACGTGGCCGTGTCCATCCGCTTCTTGAGGGAGGCCACCAGCTTCTCGCCGCGCTCCTCCACACCGAACACGGCGGCCAGGTCCCGCACTTCGTCGTAGATGGCCTCGATGGTCAGGGGCTCGCCGCGGGCGCCGTCCCCGTCGCCGGAGTTGTCCTTGCCCGCGCAGTCGGACGGGGAGACGTAGGTCGGCACGCCGAGCTTCTCGAACTGGTCCCGGGTGGCGACACCGCCCTTGCCGAGCGTGGAGACGAAGGAGGAGGCGACGAAGTCCGGTTCGGTGTCCAGGACCCGTTCGAAGGAGGGGGCGTTGTCCGCGAGCCGCGGCACCTTGGCGTTGGCCTTCTCCAGCCCCTTCAGCACGGGGTCGGTCCAGGTCGCCGTACCCACCATGCGGTCGGCGAGACCGAGGGAGAGCATGATCTCGGTGGTGCCCTGGTTGAGGGAGACGGCCCGCTGCGGCGGGGCCTCGACCCGGACCGCATGACCGCAGTTGTCGAGAGTGACGGCGGCGGCCGGGTCGGTGCTGTCGGCGTCGCCGCAGCCGGCCAGGAGCAGGGTGGTGGCCGCGAGCAGCGCGGAGGGACGGGCAAGACGTGCTATCGGCACGGGAGTCGATCCTCGGTCGTCGAGGGCCCTAACGCGGAGCCCGGTCGTACGGTGCTCCCCCGCCGTGCGTTGGCCGCGGGGGTCGCCAGCAGGTCTTCGGACTCGGGATCGTCCGGTCGGGGCGCCTTCCCGGACGACATACGCGTCGTCCAGTGGCCGATGCCCCGCCCGTCCCCCTCACCGCTGCGCGTCAGCTCCGGATTCGCACCGGATTCCCTGACCCACGTGCATGGGTTCGACTGGCCTCGGCAAGCTATCACGGTGCGGGAATCGCCGATCGCCGCGCACGGTTGTGGCAGGGGCCAGCCCTTTCACGACCCCCGAGGAGACCCACGGTGTACGGCGACGAGGCAACGGTCCGCAAGATCCTCACCGGGCTCGGCGACACCTGGGCCGTGGTGGGCCTGTCGTCGAACCGGCGACGCGCCGCGTACGGCGTGGCCGAGGTGCTCCAGCGCTACGGCAAGCGGGTCGTGCCGGTGCACCCCCAGGCGGAGACCGTGCACGGGGAGCGGGGATACGCCTCGCTGGCGGAGATTCCGTTCGACGTGGACGTCGTCGACGTGTTCGTGAACAGCGATCTCGCCGGGGCGGTCGCCGACGAGGCCGTGGCGAAGGGCGCGCGGGCGGTCTGGTTCCAGCTCGGCGTCATCGACGAGGCCGCGTACGAGCGCACCCGGGCCGCCGGCCTGGAGATGGTGATGGACCGCTGCCCGGCGATCGAGATCCCCCGTCTGGGCTGAGGACTCACACCCTCGGGGTGAGCGCGTGCAGCTCCACCCCGAGGGCGGTGATGCTCTCCCGGCCGCCTTCGGGCAGCCCGTCGTCGGTGACGATGGTGTCGACCTTGGCCAGGTCGGTGACGCGGTACTTCGCGAACGAGCCGTACTTGGTGCTGTCCGCCAGCAGTACGCACTGCGAACTCGCGGCCAGCGCGGCCTGCTTGAGTTCGACCTTGTCCAGCGAGAAGGACGTCACGCCCCGCTCCAGGCTCCAGGCTCCGGTGCTCATGAAGAACAGGTCCAGGTTGATCGTCTCCAGGGTGCGCGCGGCGAGGCGTCCGCTGCTGGAGCCGCTGTCGCGGTCGACGATGCCGCCGGTGTGGATCACCTCGATCTCCGGCAGCTCGAAGAGGCTCGTCACGACGTGGAAGTCGTTGGTGACGACGGTGAGGTCCTTGCGCCCGGCCAGCAGCGGGACGATCAGCTGGCAGGTGGTGCCGGCGTCGAGGTGGACCACCATGCCGTCCTGGACGAGCGTGGCCGCGTGCCGGGCGATGGCCGACTTGCGCGGGAGTTCGAGCACGGCCCGGTCCCGTCGCTCCCGGGGCGGCTCCTGCCCGGTGGGCGCCTTGTCGGCGAGCCGGACGCCGCCCTTGACGGAGACGAGGTGGCCCGCGGACTCCAGTGCGGCGATGTCCCGCCTGACGGTCATGTGCGAGACGCCCAGGTAGTCGGTGAGGGTGCGGGTGCTGACGATCCCCTCCCGGCGCAGCAGCCGGAGCAGCTTCTCGTGCCGCTGCTCCGGGATCAGGGGCACCTCGCCGCCGCCCGTCACCGCGAACGTCTTCTCGGCCACGCCGTCACCGCCCCCGTTCCTGTCGGAGTTCCAGCCGGGGTCCCGCTGAGCCCCGCTGGAGTTCCCGCATCCAGATGTTAACCCTTGATACAGGGTGTTGTGCGATGTGAATCCATGATCTAGCGTGTGAAAACATGGTAAGCAAGTTGCAGCACCTGGAATCCATCCGCGCCACCGGCACCGTCCTCATCGTCCGGCTCGACGACGACAAGGCGGCCCTGGAGGTCTCCCGGGCGGCGGTCGAGGGGGGCATCCGCGCGCTGGAGATCACCCTGTCCGTGCCCAACGCCCTCAAGGTGATCGAGACCCTGGCCGAGGAGTACCGCGACCAGGGCGTCCTCGTCGGCGCGGGCACGGTGCTCGACGGCCACTCCGCCTACCGGGCGGTCGAGTCCGGCGCACGGTTGCTGGTCAGCCCGCAGCTCAACCCCGAGATGCTCACGGTCGCCCACCGCTACCAGGCCGTCTCGATGAGCGGCGCCTTCACGCCGACGGAGATCGTGAACACCGTCCAGGCCGGCGCGGACATCGTGAAGCTGTTCCCCGCGGAGTTCCTCGGGCCGCGCTATGTGAAGACGGTGATGGCCCCGTTGCCGCACGTCCCGCTCGCCCCCACCGGCGGGGTCACCCCGGACAACGTCGGCGAGTGGTTCGACGCCGGCGTCACCGCGGTCGGCGTCGGCAGCTTCATCACCAAGGCCGGCGGCGAGGAGGGCGACCACCGACGGGTGACCCGGGCCGCCGAGACCTTCCTCTCCGCCGTCACCGCCGCCCGGACCGCCCCGTAAGCCTCTCCCCCTGAGACCCCTCTCCGGGGGGACCCCCGCTCCGCTCCCGCTCCCGTTCCCCGACTGACAAAGGAGTGAGTCGTATGACCGGTACCACCGTGGGGACCTCCGAGGTCGCCGGACCATCGGCACCCGAAGAGCCCGCCGGGCCCGGCAAGGGCGTCCGCGTGCGGTGGGCGTTCATCGCGCTCATCGTCGTGGCCTGCGTGATCAACTACCTGGACCGCAACGCCCTCGGCATCGGCAACACGACGATCGCTTCGGACCTCGGCTTCAACACCATCGAGATGGGCCTGCTGCTGTCGGCGTTCTCCTGGCCGTACGCGATCGCCAACCTCCCCGCCGGATACCTGGTCGACAAGTACGGCGCCAAGAAGCTGCTCGGCTGGGCCGCCTCCGTCTGGTCGGTGGTCAGCGCGCTCACCGCGTTCGTGAGTTCCTTCCCGCTCTTCTACGCGGTCCGGGTGGCGCTGGGCATCAGCGAGTCCCCGCTGTTCACCTCCGGGCTGAAGGTGTCGGAGCGCTGGTTCGCCAAGGACGAGCGGTCCCTGCCGATCTCGATCATCAACACCGGCTCCCAGATAGCGAACGCGATCGCCCCGCCCCTGCTGACCTTCATGCTGCTGACGATGAGCTGGCGCGGGATGTTCCTCGTGCTGGGCGCGGTCGGGCTGCTGGTGGCGGTGGCGTGGATCAAGCTCTACCGCGATCCCACGCTCCAGGAGCTGATCGCGATCCGGGGCGCGGAGGCGGCGGAAGCCGTCGAGGCGATGACGAAGGACTCCGAACAGAAGGAACGGAAGGAACAGGCGGAGCGGACGGAACGGACGGGCCTGGGCGAGCCGGCCGAACCGGTGGAGAGGGCCAGCTGGTTCTCGCTGCTGCGGCAGCCCAACACCTGGTTCATGGTGATCGGCGCGTTCAGCCTCTTCTACACGGTCTGGGTCTACCTGACCTGGCTGCCCAGCTATCTCCAGACGGACCGCGGGTTCAGCCTCACCGAGATGGGCTGGGTCGCCTCCCTGCCGTTCCTGTGCGGCATCTTCGGTGTACTGACCGGGGGTTACGTCTCCACCCGGCTGATCGCGCGCGGCACGGGCACGGTCCGGGCGCGGAAGATCCCGCTCGTCACCGGCGCGGTGCTCGCCGCCGCGTCGGTGCTGCCGGTCGCCTACGTGGACAGCACCGCCCTGGTCGTGGTGCTGCTCTGCCTCGGCTACTTCTTCGCCCAGGTGCCGATCGGCCTGATCTGGACGCTCGCCTCCGACCTCGCCGAGAAGCACCAGGTGTCGTCGCTCGGCTCGATCCAGAACTTCGGCGGCTTCGTCGGCGCGGCCGTCGCCCCGATCGTCACGGGCGTCATCCTGGACCGGACCGGCGGCAACTTCGCACTGGTCTTCCTGGTCGGCGGCGTCATGCTCATCGTCGGCGGAGCGTCGTACGGCTTCTTCGTCAAGGACCGCCGGCCCGCGACCGGCCGGCCCGCGACCACCGTCCGGCCCTGAACGGTCGCCATGCCCACCAGCACCTCGCAGCGGGGAGACCGCACCGCCATGCAGCCCACCGTGTTCCTCGTGATCGGCCCGGCCGGATCGGGGAAGTCGACCGTGAGCAAGAAGATCGCCGCGCACTACGGCGCCGCGTACCTGGACAAGGACACGCTCGCCACGGCGTTCACCGAACGCCTCCTCAGGGAGAAGGGGTTCGGCGGCAACGAGCGCGACGACAACGACTTCTACCTCTCCACCGTGCTGCCGCTGGAGTACGAGACCCTGCTGCGGGCGTGCGGCGACAATCTGGCGCTCGGCAACTCCGTCGTCCTCGACGCGCCCTTCGGCCGCTACTTCGCCGACCCGGACTACCTGGTGCGGGCGAGGGAGCGGCACGGCTGGCCGGACGTCCGGCTGGTCGTGGTGCACGTCGAGGCCGACGGCGACACGGTCCTCGACCGGCTGGTCCGGCGCGGCCACGACCGGGACGCGTGGAAGATCGGACACTGGGACCGGTTCTGGACCAATGCCCGTGCCACCGAGTGCCGTTGGAAGGCGGCCCACCACGTCGTGTTCACGAACGACCTCCCGGATCCGGACATCGGCGCCCTCGCCGACCGCGTGGCCGTCCTGCCCGACACCCCCGCGCCGAGGCCGACATAATGTTCGAGTGACCACCACCCCCCACGCCGACTCCGGCTCTCCCCAGCGCTTCCCGGTCGTCGTCGTGGGTGCCGGGCCCGCCGGACTGACCCTCGGCAACATCCTGCGGGCCGCCGGGGTCGACTCTCTCGTGCTGGAGACGGAGACGCGTGAGTTCATCGAGCGGCGGCCCCGGGCGGGCGTCATCGAGGAGTGGGCGGTGCGCGGCCTCCAACAGCGCGGTCTCGCGGACCCGTTGCTGGAGCGGGCGCAGCTGCACACCGAGTGCGAGTTCCGCTACGGCGGCGAACGCTTCCGGTTCCCGTACCGGGAACTGACGGGCACGCACCACTACGTCTATCCGCAGCCGTTGCTGGTGACGGACCTGGTGCGCGAGTACATGGACGTGCGGGGCGGACAGGCGCGGTTCGGGGTGCGGGACGTCGAGCTGCACGACCTGGACACCGCCCGGCCCTCGGTGTCGTACGTCTGCGCGGAGACGGGCGAACGGGAGGTCGTCGCCTGTGACTTCGTCGCGGGCTGCGACGGGGCGCGCGGGGTGACCCGTGCCGCTCTGCCCGCGGACGCGCACATCTCGCGGCACGACTACGGCGTCGGCTGGCTGGCGCTGCTCGCCGAGGCGCCGCCGTCCAACGACTGTGTCGTGTTCGGCGTCCACCCGAACGGCTTCGCCGGGCACATGGCGCGCAGCCCCGAGGTGACCCGCTACTACCTGGAGTGCCCGCCCGGAGACGATCCGGAGAACTGGTCGCACGAACGCGTCTGGTCGGAGCTCCAACTGCGTCTCGGTGCCACGGACACCGGTCCGCTGATCGAGGGTCCGCTCATCGAGAAGCGCGTCCTGGACATGCACAACTACGTCGTCGAACCCATGGTGTTCGGTCGGCTCTTCCTGGCCGGGGACGCGGCCCACCTCACCGCCCCGATCGCCGCCAAGGGCATGAACCTCGCCCTGCACGACGCCTTCCTGCTCGGGGACGCCCTCGTCGCGTACCTCACCGAGGGCGACGAGGCCGGTCTCGACGGCTACTCGGAGACGTGTCTGCGCCGCGTGTGGGACTACCAGGAGTTCTCCCAGTGGCTCTCCGAGGTCTACCACGGCACCTCGTCGGGCGACGCCTACCGGGCGGGCACCACCTTCGCCCGTCTCCGCCGCCTGTTCACCTCGCCCGCCGCCGCGGCGGCCTTCGCCGAGCAGTACCTGGGCACGGCGACCGCGTACTGAACCGGCCGACGGCGTCCCTCGTCCACGCCCGTCAGTCGTGCGGCGGGCGGTCGCCGATCCGGTGGTCCGCCACGTTCAGCGCCTCGTTCACCAGGCGGCGCAGATGGCCGTCGCGCAGCGAGTAGACCACCCGGCGGCCTTCCTTCCGCGTGGTCACCAGTCCGGCCAGCCTGAGCCGGGCCAGATGCTGGCTGACGGCCGGTCGCGCCGCCCCGCACGCCTCCGTGAGCGTCGTGACGTCGGCCTCCCCCGCGGTCAGCGCATGCAGCAGGGTGAGCCGGGTGCGGTCGCCGAGCAGGGCGAGCAGTTCGGCGGCGAGCGCGAACTGCTCCTCGCCGGGGGTGCGCGGGTGCGCATCGTGCGCAGGTGACAGGTGCATGCGTGCGCTCATACGCACATAATGGCGTCGTGGGCGTCGCGCGTCCACTCCGCGCACGGACGTACCGGAAACACCGGAAGGGGATCCACGTGAGCGACCGGCACCACGACGGACACGGGCACGGGCACGGGCACGGGCACGGGCACGGGCACGGGCACGGGCACGGGCACGGGCACGGGCACGGGCAGGCGCGCCCGCACGACCGTCACCAGCACCCCCCTCGCCTCACCCACCGCCTCGCGCATCTCCTCACCCCCCACTCCCACGAGAGCGCCGACAAGCTCGACTCCGCGCTGGAGTCCTCGGCCCGCGGCATGCGGGCCCTGTGGATCTCGCTCGCGGTGCTGGGCGTGACGGCGCTGGCGCAGGCGTTCGTGGTGGCCGTGTCCGGGTCGGTGGCGCTGCTCGGCGACACCGTGCACAACACCGCGGACGCGCTGACCGCCGTACCGCTGGGGATCGCGTTCGTCCTGGGCCGGCGCGCGGCGACCCGGCGCTTCACCTATGGCTACGGCCGTGCCGAGGATCTCGCGGGGATCGTGATCGTGCTGACGATCGCCGCGTCGGCGGCGTTCGCGGGGTGGGTGGCGATCGACCGGCTGCTCGATCCGCGGCCCGTCGCACACGTGCCGGCGGTCGCGGTGGCCGCGCTGGTCGGCTTCGCGGGCAACGAGTGGGTGGCCCGGTACCGGATCCGGGTCGGCCGGGCCATCGGTTCGGCCGCGCTGGTCGCGGACGGTCTGCACGCCCGTACGGACGGATTCACCTCCCTGGCGGTCCTGTTGGGCGCGGGCGGCTCCGCCCTCGGCTGGCAAGCGGCCGACCCGGTGGTGGGCTTGGCCATCACGGTCGCGATCGTGCTGGTCCTGCGGGACGCGGCACGGGAGGTGTTCCGGCGCGTGATGGACGCCGTCGACCCGGCCCTGGTGGACGAGGCCGAACGGGCCCTGCGGGAGGTCGAAGGGGTGCACGGGGTGGGCGAGTTGCGGCTGCGCTGGATCGGCCACCGGCTGCGCGCCGAGGTGGCGGTCGTGGTGGACGGCGAGGCGACCGTACGGCAGGCGCACGGCATCGCCGTGAACGCCGAGCACGCCCTCCTGCACGCCGTGCCCCGCCTCACCGCGGCCCTGGTGCACGCCGACCCGGCACCGGTCCCGGGCGAGAAGGACCCGCACCACGCCCTCGCCCACCACACCACCGCGTGACACCGGGGCCTGGCGACGCCCCTCAGGGCCGCTCGTCGAGCACGTCGAGCCCCCACGAGGCCGAGTGCGGACCGAACCGGCTCTCGGCGGCGTAGGACACCAGGCGGGCGTTGCGCTGCCGGGCCTCGGGCCCGTCCGGCAGGTGGTAGTCCGCCCCCGCCCGCGAGGAGGCGCTCTGGACCCGCGTGGCGGTGGCGACCCGTCGGCGCGTGTACCGGTCGAGGGCGGCGGGGACCTCCGCGGGTGTCGCATCCGTGAGGACGTCGCCGAGCACGGCCGCGTCCATGATCGCCTGTGCCGCCCCCTGGGCCTGGAAGGGCACCATCGCGTGGGCGCTGTCGCCCAGGAGGGTCACCCGGCCGGTGTTCCAGCGTGTGAGCGGGGTCCGCGTGTGGATGCCGTAGCGGAACACCCGGCCCGCGCGGGCGAGGACGCGCAGCAGCCGTGGGTCCCAGCCGTCGAACTCGCGCAGTTGCTCTCCCGGTTCCGCCTGCGCGGTCCACGACTCCTGTGCCGCCTCGGTCCGGAACACGGCGACGACGTTGAGGAGTTCACCGCGGCGCACCCGGTAGTGGACGACGTGCCGGTCGGGTCCGAGCCAGCCGGCGTACTCCGGAAGGTCGAGGTCGGCCACCGCGCCGGCCGGGAGGAGGGCGCGGTAGGCGGCGGTGTGTGAGAAGACCGCCCGGTCCGCGCCGAAGAGCCACTGGCGGGCCTGTGACCGCACCCCGTCCGCGGCCACCACCAGGTCGGCGCTCCAGCGCTCGCCGTTCGCGATGGTCACGTGGGCGGACCCGTCGTCCTGGTCGATACCCACGACCCGGGTGCCCAGGCGCACCCACCCGGGCGGTACCTCGGCGGCCAGGGCCCCTTGCAGGTCGGCCCGGTGGAGCTGGAGGTAGGGCGCTCCGAAAGCGTCCTCGACCTCACGGCCCAGCGTGTAGCGGCAGATCTCGGCCCCGTCGGACCAGCTGCGAAAGCTCAGGTGGGAGGGGCGGGTGGCCGGTGCGGCGACCTGGTCGAGCAGGCCCAGTCGGCGCAGTTCGCGGGTGGCGTTGGGCGCGAGCTGGATCCCGGCGCCGGTCTCGGTGAACCGCGGTGCCTGTTCGACCAGCGCGACCGTGTGGCCGGCCCGGCGCAGGCTCAGCGTCGCGGCCAGTCCTCCGATGCCCGCCCCCACGACGATCGCCCTCATGCCACGACCTCACTCCGACGAGACGAAGCCTTCCCGGACTCTCCGAGTATGACCGGGAGTCGGACGGCACCCAGCCCCTCCGGCACGTCCGCGCCCGGGAGTTCCGCGAGCGCCCTGCCCGACACCAGCGGTTTGCCGCGCCACTGTCGGTCGCCGACCAGGACGTGGGGCAGGTCGACGACGGCGGAGTCCACCAACAGGGGCCAGGCCGCGGGCAGTCCGGGCGGGGTACTGCCGCCGTACTCCCTGCCGGTCTCCCCGGTCGCCGTGTCCATGGAGGCGAACTCCGGTCGGTGCGTCCATGACGGCACGCCGGCAGGACGGTCGAAGCCCCTCGGGGCAGGCGTCTCAGGACACCGGCGGCACCGAGACCGCCATCACCATCTCCATCGGGACATCGCCCTGATTGCCGTAGGTGTGGGGGGTGTTGGCCTCGAAGGTGGCGCTCGCGCCGTGCGGGACGCGGTACTCGGCGCCGTCGACGGTGAGGGTCAGCTCGCCCGCCGTGACATGGACCAGTTCGACCGTGCCGGTGGGGTGCGGTTCGGAGGGGCTGCTCTCGCCCGGCATCAGCCGCCAGTCCCACATCTCCAGCGGGCCGGGCGCCTCGGTGCCCGCGAGGAGCCGGTTGTAACTGCCGGCGTCGGTGTGCCACAGGCGGACGGCCCGGTCCGCGGGGACGACCCGGACCTTCGGGCCCTGCTCGTAGTCGAGCAGGGTGGTGATGCTGACGCCGAGCGCGTCGCCGATCTTCACGACCGTGCCGAGGCTGGGGTTGGTCCGCGCCTGTTCGATCTGGATGAGCATGCCGCGGCTGACTCCGGCGCGGGCGGCGAGCACGTCCAGGGTGAATCCGCGCACCGAGCGCCAGTGTTTGACGTTGCGCGCCAGGGACTGGGTCAGCAGGTCGAGGTCCGACACATTCCGTCCAACATCTAGGCCAATATTCTGAATGACAGAGTTCAATCGACTGCACTACGGTGTGGTGCACCCGATCGTTCGCCGAACTGTACTGCGAGGCACCCGTGACAGCACTCTTCGCCCTGGTCACCAGCCTCCTGTGGGGCCTGGCCGACTTCGGCGGCGGACTGCTGACGCGACGCATCCCGGCGCTGACGGTGGTGGTCGTCTCGCAGACCATCGCCGCGGTCGTGCTGGGCACGGTCGTGCAGGCCACCGGGGCCTGGTCACAGGCCGGTCCGCTCCTGTGGTTCGCGGTGGCGGCCGGCGTGGTGGGGCCCGTGGCCCTGCTCTGCTTCTACAAGGCGCTCGCGCTGGGCCCGATGGGCGTCGTCTCCCCGCTCGCCACCCTCAGCGTGGCCGTCCCGGTCGGCGTCGGACTCTCCTTGGGTGAGCGTCCGGGCGTCCTCCAGGTCGCGGGGATCGCGGTCGCCGTGGCCGGGGTCGTCCTCGCGGGCGGACCGCAGCTGCGGGGCGCGCCCGTGCAGCGCCGGACGATCCTCCTCACCCTGGTCGCGGCCCTCGGCTTCGGCACGGTGTTCGCGCTGATCGCGGAGGCGTCGACCACCCTCACCGGCCTCTTCCTCGCCCTCTTCGTGCAGCGGGTGACCAACGTGGCCGTCGGCGGTGCCGCACTCCTCGTCTCCGTGCGGCGGGGCGACACTGCCCTTCCCGAGGGCGGCTTCCCCTGGCCCTCGCTGCCGGCGCTCGCCTTCGTGGGGCTGGCGGACGTCGCGGCGAACGGCACCTACTCGATCGCCGCCCGGCACGGCCCGGTCACCGTCGCCGCCGTGCTCGCCTCGCTGTACCCGGTGGTGACCGCCCTGGCCGCACGCGGCTTCCTCAGCGAACGGCTGCGGGCGGTCCAGGCGGCGGGCGCGGGCCTGGCACTGGTGGGCACACTGCTGCTCGCGACGGGCTGAGATCGCCGTTCGGGGCCGATCCCGGCCGTGTCGCCACCCCTGGTCCCGGCCCTGGCCCTGTTGCTGTCCCTGTTGCTGCCCCTGTGCGGTCCCGACACGGAAACCGATCCCCGTCCCGGTCCCGCTCAGTCCATCTCGGCGAGCCTCGCCACCGTCTCCTCGTCCAGGTCGGCCAGCCTGCTCAGCTGCTCCGGGGTGACCCCCTCGGGGATCGGCACCGGGGCCGGTGTCCGCAGCGGCGGCTGCCAGCCGTCACCGGGAGTCCAGCGCCGTACGACCCTCGCGGGCGCCCCCGCCACCACGGCGTGGTCGGGCACCACCCCGCGGACCACCGCCCCAGCGGCCACGACCACGTTCCGCCCGATCCGCGCGCCGGGCAGGATCACCGCGCCCGTTCCGATCCAGCACCCCGGCCCGATCTCCACCGGCTCCATCCGGGGCCACTGCTTCCCGATGGGCTCGTGCGGATCGTCGTAGGAGTGGTTCGTGGACGTGACGTAGACGTACGGCCCGAAGTAGCAGTCGCTGCCGATGGTGACCGTCGTGTCGGCGATGACGTGGCTGCCCCGGCCGAGGACGACCCCGTCGCCTATGCGCAGGATCGGGTCCGGGCCGAGGTCGAGGTCGGGCATCAGACCGGCCGTCAGGGTGACCTGTTCGCCGACGATGCAGTACGCCCCGAGGTGGATCCAGGGCTCGCCGAAGACCGTGCCGAGCGGGAAGGCCAGCCGGGTGCCCGTGCCGAGCGCGCCGAAGCGGAACCGTCCCGGGTGGGCGGCGGTGACGGAGCCGGTGCGCTGCACCCAGGCCCAGCCCGCGTGCACGGCCCGCTGCGCGAGGCCGCGGGGCCATGATGAGAACGTGTTCTTGCTCTTCGGCACCCGCACACCGTACTCAGCGTCACGGGAACCCATGAGGTCGAGGGCCTGTGATCTTCACCCCACCGGGTGGCGTACGGTGCCGCTTGAACCGACCAGGAGGAGAGGGCGATGACGCAGCAGGCGTTGATCACGGGCATCGGCGGCAGGGAACCGAAGCTGGACGGGGAGGCGTTCGTCGCCCCCACGGCCTCGGTCATCGGGGACGTGACGCTGGAGGCGGGTGCGTCCGTCTGGTACGGCGCGGTGCTGCGCGGCGACGTCGAGCGGATCTCCGTCGGAGCGCGGAGCAACATCCAGGACAACTGCACGCTGCACGCCGATCCCGGCTTCCCCGTCACCATCGGCGAGCGGGTGTCGGTCGGTCACAACGCCGTCGTGCACGGGGCGACCGTCGGGGACGACTGCCTGGTCGGCATGGGCGCCACGGTCCTCAACGGCGCGGTGATCGGGGCCGGTTCACTGGTCGCCGCGCAGGCACTGGTGCCGCAGGGCATGCGGGTCCCGCCGGGATCACTGGTGGCGGGCGTGCCCGCGAAGGTCAAGCGGGAACTGACGGAGGAGGAGCGTCAGGGCGTCACGCTGAACGGGACGCTGTACGCGGACCTGGCGAAGGCCCACCGGGAAGTGCACGGGGGCTAGAGCGACCCGACAGGGGCGCGGGGCCGTTTCCGAGGTGCGGCTCCGCCCGCGCGGGCGCGACCGGCCCGCGCCCGACGTCACTCCGCGGCGCCCACCGTCTCCACCTCGCGCACCGCGCCCTGCGCCTTCTTGGCCTTGCGCTTCAGCACCAGCATCGACGTGAGCCCGAACAGCACCGCCGCCACCAGCCCCAGCCACGAGAACCGCTTCAGCCACGACTCGGCGACGATCCCGACGTAGTAGATGACGGCGGTCGTGCCGCCCGCCCAGACGATTCCGCCGAGCACGTTGGCGATCAGGAACTTCCAGTACGGCATCCGCAGCACACCGGCGAGCGGCCCGGCGAAGATCCGCAGCAGGGCGACGAAGCGGCCGAAGAAGACGGCCCACATGCCCCACTTCTCGAAGGACCGCTCGGCCGTGGCGATGTGCCCCTCGCTGAAGTGCCGCGGGAACTTCCTGCCGAGCCAGGCGAGCAGCGGCCGTCCGCCCTTGCGGCCGATGGCGTAGCCGATGGAGTCGCCGACGATCGCGCCGGCGGTGGCACAGGCGCCGAGGATCACGGGGTCGATACCCGCGTGCTGGGAGGAGAGCAGGGCCGCCGACACCAGGATGATCTCCCCGGGCAGCGGGATGCCCAGGCTCTCCAGCCCGATGACGATTCCCACGAGTGCGTAGACGGCGACCGCGGGCACCGTGTCGAGCCAGTCCTGGACGTGCAACGCCGGTTCCTCCGAATTCGCGTCCCTGCATTCCCGATTCCCGGCGTGCGCCCGGGACACGGGCGCACGCCGGGGAAGCCTACCGGGTCACCGGGACGCCTCGGCGCCCCACAGGTCGCACCGGTGCTCGCGGCCCACGGCGTCGCTGACGACGTTCCCGCCCCGGGACGCCGTCCGCAGGGAGAGCACGGCACCCGGCCGGCCCGGCATGACCGGCTGCCCGTCGGCGCGCGGTACTCCGTCCCGGACGAAGGAGCCCCAGTACTGGACCATCTGCCGCGCCAGCAGCCGCTGTTCGGCGTTGAGCGGCGAGTCGAGTCCGAAGTGGCGGAAGAGGTACTGCACCTCGTTCACATGGGTCGCCCCGAAGTCGAAGTCGGTGTGCAGGTTGCGCAGGGAGGCGAAGGGCGGGGAGGTGCGGTCGGCGAACTCGTACGCGTAGACCGGTCCGCGTCCGGCGAGCGCCCGGTCCAGGCGCAGCGCGGGACAGGCGAAGAGCTGGTCGCCCTGCGCGGTGGCGTACGCGAGGGTCGGCGAGGGGTACGCGGAGAGCGGGTAGCGCGCGAGCGCCCGCTCTCCGAAGTCCGTGCGCATGACGGTGGGGTACCGCTCGGCGCTGAGCGGGGTGCCGCTCAGGTCGAAGCGGGAGAACGCGAAGAGCCGTCCCTCGTCGCTGTTGGCCCCGTTCAGTACCGGCACCCCGGCGGCGGCCCCCTTCTCGATGGCCTGCCGGGGCTGCACGGGCAGCACCGCCCCGCCGGTCACCGGGCCCCAGTCCATGCCGGCCTGGGCGGTGAGGATCTCGGCGGCGGATCTGCCGCGCAGACACGCGGGGCTCGCGCACCCGAGCTTCTCGGCGAAGGCGGCTCCGTCGGCCACGGCCGCCCGGTGGGTGCGGGCCGCGCAGTCGTCGTAGGCGCCGCTCTGGACGATGCCCGCCCGGAAGAGGCCCCGCGCGGTGGGTGAGGCCAGCTGGGTGCAGACCGAGCGGCCGCCCGCCGACTCGCCGGCGATGGTGACGCGGCCCGGATCACCGCCGAAGGAGCCGACGTTGGCGCGCACCCAGCGCAGCGCGGCCTGCTGGTCGAGCAGGCCGAAGTTGCCGGAGACGCCGTCGTCCGCCTCGTCGTCGAGTCCGGTCGTGGCGAGGAAACCCAGCGCGCCCAGGCGGTAGTTGACGGTCACGACGACCGTCCCGGTCTGCCGCGCGAAGGCGTCGGGGACGACGTCCCGGCCGGCGCCCGCGGTGAGGCCCCCGCCGTGGAACCAGACCATGACGGCCCGCCGGGCGGTGCCTTCGGGGACGTACACGTTCAGATCCAGACAGCTCTCGGTGTACGACGGCTGCTCGTATCCCGGATCCCAACTGGCGCTCTGTACGCAGGTGTTGCCGAAGTCCTGTGCTGTACGCACCCCGTGCCAGGGCCGGACGGGCCGCGGCTCCCTCCAGCGGAGGTTCCCGACGGGCGGCTCGGCGTAGGGGATGCCGAGGAACTGCCGTCCCTCGGTGGTGCTCTCGCCGCGGATCCGGCCCGCGTCGGTGCGGACGACCGGATCCGTCCGCTGGACCGCATGGCTCGGATCCGGGATGAGGAGGGTGGCCGCGAGGGCGGCCAGGGCGACGGCCGCGCGCCGGATCATGCGCCCACCTCCGCGTTCGTCCGCAGCCGCAGATCGCCCGACGACGCCCCGACCCACACCGAGCGGCGGCCCGTCCCGAGCAGCCAGTCGTGCCGCTTCGGATCCCACGAGGACAGCGTGCGGGCGTCGACCCGAACGGACACCCGCCGCCGCTCGCCCGCCCCGAGCACCAGCCGCCGGTACCCGCCCAACACCCTTACCGCCTGGTCGAGTCGGATCCGCGGCGAGGGCCCGATGTACACCTGGGGCACCGAAACCCCCTTGCGGCGCCCGGTGTTGCGGACGGTGAAGGTCACGTCGAGACCGCCGCGATGCCACCAGGTCGAGATGTTCTCGTAGGAGAAGGAGGTGTACGACAGCCCGTGGCCGAAGGGGAACAGGGGCCGTACGCCCTCGGCGTCGTACCAGCGGTAGCCGGCGTGGATGCCCTCCGAGTACTCCTGGACACCGTTCACGCCCGGGTAGCGGAGGGGATCGCCGGCGACGGGGTGGTGGTCGTCGTCGGTCGGGAAGGACTGGGTGAGCCGGCCGCCGGGATCGGTGTCGCCGAACAGGACGGCGGTGGTCGCGGCGGCGCCCTCCTGGCCCGGGTAGTACATCTGGAGCACGGCGCCGGTGCGGCGCAGCCAGGGCATCGACGTGGACGACGAGGTGTTGAGGACGACGGTGGTGCGCGGGTTGGCCGCCGCCACCGCCTCGATCAGCCGCTCCTGGTTGCCCGGGAGGGCGACGGTGGTCCGGTCCTGGCCCTCGGTGGCGTCCTCGTAGGCGAACAGGACGACGTGCCGGGCGGCGCGGGCAGCGCGCACGGCGTCGGTCACGTCCTGGGCCCGGGTGCCGACGGTGATGCGCCGCAGCCGGAACAGCAGTCCGGAGGTGCCGCCCTGTGCGGTGATCCGCAGGGTGTGGGCGCCCTTGGAGAGCTTGAGGGCCTTGCGGCGCACGGTCAGCCCGTCGGGTGCGGTGTTGACCAGGCCGCCGGGGAAGAACTCGCCCCAGCCGGAGGCGAGCGGGAAGAGTTCCTCCCCGTCGAGCAGCACCTTGGGGCGGTCGACCGGCGAGGACGAGAAGTGCAGGACGAGCGTCCACTCCTCGGTGTCCGGGACGGTGAGCCTCCCGTCGTACGTCCAGCTCTGCCCGGCGCCGACCTCCTGTCCCTCGCTGTCGAGGCCGGGGCTCAGGGCGGAGGCGGGGACGGCCTTGCCGAAGAGGTCCTCGCCGACCGCGTACGTCACCTCCGCGCCGGCGCGGGACCTGATCGTGTCGAGGGGACTGTCGGCGTGGTCGGGGACGACATAGGCGCTGCCGCCGCCGCTGACGAAGGGGAGCAGTCCTGTCGGGCCGATCACGGCGATGCTGTCGCCGCCGGTCAGGGGCAGGGTGCCGCGTTCGTTGCGCAGCAGGGTCGCGCCCGCCTCGGCGACCTCGCGGGCGACGGCGGCACCCGCCTTCGCGTCGCGTTCGGGGCGTGCGGGCGCACTGCCGTCGAGCAGTCCGAAGCGGTCCATGACGGCGAGGATCCGGCGTACGGCCCGGTCGACGTACCGCTCGGACACGCTGCCGCTCTCCACGGCCGTCTTCAGCGCCGCACCGAAGTAGGTGCCGTCGGGCATCTCCATGTCGAGGCCGGCGGTGAGTGCCTTCTTCGTGCTGTGGGCGGCGAACCAGTCGGTCATGACCCAGCCGTCGAAGCCCCAGCGCTCGCGCAGGATGTCGGTGAGCAGGGTCTTGTTCTCGCAGGCGAAGGTTCCGTTGACCCTGTTGTAGGCGCCCATCACCGCGCCCGCGCCGACGCCGACGGCCGCTTCGAAGCCGCGGAGCTCCAGTTCGTGCATGGTCTGCTCGTCGACGCGGACGTCGACGGTGTTGCGGTCCTTCTCCTGGTTGTTCATCGCGTAGTGCTTGACCGTCGCGACGAGGCCCTCGTCCTGGATGCCCTCGATCTCGGCGGCGACCAGGTCGCAGGAGAGCAGCGGGTCCTCGCCGAACGTCTCGAAGTTGCGGCCCGCGTAGGGGGTGCGGATGAGGTTGACCATCGGGGACAGCAGCACGTCCTGGCCCAGGGCGCGGCCCTCGTGGCCGATGACACGGCCGTAGCGGCGGGCGAGGCCCGGGTCGAAGGCGGAGGCCAGCAGGACGGGGGCGGGCAGGGCGGTGGCGTGTCTGGTGACGCGGACGCCGGCCGGGCCGTCGGCGAGGCGGAGCGGCGGGATGCCGAGGCGTTCCACTCCGGGGATGTAGCCCGCCTGACCGAGCGGGGCGGGGTCGGTGGCGCCGTGCAGCAGGGAGATCTTCTCGTCGAGGCCGAGCTTCGCGATGAGGCCTTCGACGCGCGGACCCGCGCCCTCGTCGAGCCGGTCCTGGGCGTAGGCGCGGGACGGCGGGGTCAGCCGGCTGGTGGCCGCCGTGGCGACGACGATCGCCACGCCCAGCAGTCGCAGGGCGGATCGGCGGGAGACGGTGGAAACAGTGTCGGTCACGGGCCGTCACTCCTTCGGTGTGCGGGCACGACGATGTGAACCGCGGACGCTCCCCGGCCTCCCGGTCTGCTTTCGCCCTATGAACGCACTATGCGTCAGGAGCGACTTGACAATCCGTGAGAAACGCCAAGGGTGCGTCGGAAAGGTAGGTCCGAGGCTGAATCGTGTCAATGAGTCGAACAGAAATCGACCTCATGCCCACAACAAACGAAGCAGGGGCCACCCCGACGGGGGTGGCCCCTGGCGCCCGGCCGACCGACCGGCCGACGGACCCGTCCGCTGTCCGCCGAACCGGCCGGTCGATGACCGACTAGCCGACGGCCGACCGGCCGAGCAGCGTGCCGGTCGCCGTGGTGAGGGTCGTGTCCAGGCTCGCGCCGAGGGTCGAGGTGACGGTGTCGGTGACCGATCCCACCGCGCCCAGGACGGCTCCCGGAAGGTTCCCGGCGTCCTCGACGGGCGCGGCCGTCCCGGGGTCGCCGCCGCTGTCGGCATCGACCTGGGCCATCCGTCTCTCGAACTCCGGCGGCGCCACCGGCGCGTCCTGCGGGGCCCCGGAATCCTGGTGCGGCCGACCTGCGTCGGGCGACGGCGAGCCGGTCGGGGTCGGGTCCGGCGTCGAGCCCGGGGTGCCGGAGCTGTCGTCCTCCGCGTCGCCCCGCTTCTCGGAGTCACCCGTGTCGCCGCTCGCGGCTTCCAGCACCCAGCGCTGCTTCGCCGCCCCGTCCCGCTCGGCGACGACCACGGTCTTCCCCGAGCCGGGCGCCACGAGCAGTCCCTTGCCGCGGCGCAGCAGCAGTTCGCCGCGGACGGTGAGGTCGTAGCGGACCTCACCGGGGTGCACCACGCAGTCGGCCAGGACGACCGAGCCCTTGTCGGCGTCGGCGTCCAGGCAGAGGGTGGGATCGGCGGCGCTGCGCAGCATTCCGTCGTCCTGGTACGACCACTGCTGGGAGTCGGCCGCGGAGCAGTCCACCAGCACGGCCGCGACGCCGTCGGCGGCTCGTCCGCCGCGCGCGTCCAGGCAGAGACCGGCGGCGACGTTGCGCAGTCTGCCGTGTCCGACCTCGACGGGGCTGCCCACGGAGGCCGCGGACGGCGATCCGCCGGGCGTCCCGTCTTCCGTGGGGTCCGGGGAGACGGAGTTCCCGCTGACCGCGCCCCAGGTGGCCTGCGATCCGGCGACCTGGCCGTCGTCCGACCAGCCCCGCGCCACGAACACGGTCGCCAGGAGGGCGAGGGAGGTCAGACCGGCGCCCACGAGCACCGCCTTCGGGTGCCTGCGCTGCGCGGCGAAGAGGCCGGCCGAGGCGGGGCGATGGCGGCCGGCGAGCCTCGGACGCACGGCGGGCCGGGTGGCGGTCGCGGCGTCGCCGGTACTCCGGCCGGGCCGCGAGTCGAGATAGCGGCGGGCGCCCCAGCCGAGCACGGTCTCGGCGAGCAGTTCCTCCAACCCGCCCTCGAAATGGCTGAGTTGTTCGGCCGCGTGCCGGCAGTACCGGCACCCCATCAGATGCTGTTGGACATCGGGCAGCAGGGAGCCGCCCCGGCGAATGGGGACGTCGAGGAGACGGTTGTAGAAGCGGCATTCCCTGCCGGGCGCGAGTTCCCGGTGGGCGCGCACACAGCCGGCCCGGAATTGCTCCCGTGCCTGCTCCAGGGCGGCCGACGCCCGCGCCGCGTCCACCCCCAGCAGACCGGCCGGTACGGATATGGACTCGGCCTCGACCTCCGTGTGCCACAGGAGGCATTGGGAGGCTCCCGGAAGTGACCGGAAAGCTCGCTCGGCGAGCTTTCGCCTTTCGGGGGTGGCCGGCCTCGCCGCCCGCAGCCCCCGGCCGCCGGTCGGTTTGCGGAGTTCCGGAAGTACGGTGGAAATCCCGTCGTCCGTGGCCCACTCCCTGACGGTCTCCCGCACCGCCTTCAGGAGTTGGGGTCGCACGGCCCCGTCCCCCGCATGCCCCAGCACCCGATGGAACGCGGCGGCGGTCGCCATCGACGCCGAGTCCGCGGACGAGACCAGGCAGATGAGCGCGTAGTCGTGGGTCGCCCTCCAGTGCCGGGCCATCAGCAGTGCGACGGCGTGGGCGTCGGCGCCCGCGCCGTCGAGCCGGGCCATGAGGTCCCGGTCCGATTCCCCGGGGCTCGATCCCGGCCGGGGCGGGTACGGGGGCCGTGGTGGGTAGGGGGATTGCACTGGACCAATTCCTTCCAAGCCGCAGTACGGCATGCGAAATGCGCGTCCGTAGGAAAGCAGGTGCCTGATTGGTGCGTACCTATGCCGCGTCAGGTGCGGGGTCGGTTTTGAGCAGTCGGTTATGAGCCGTTGGTCAAGGGGCGCTCACTTTTGCACAAACGGATCACAGGAAACAAGAAGTTCGAGTGACCGATGTTCAAAAAGGGGCCGCTTCAGAAAAGTTACCGGCGGTATCCGCACCAGCATTCGAAAAAAGACCGGAGTCGGTCAGTCAAGTTGTGTACGCCGAAGCCCGGTTGACACCGTTGGTACACGAAATCTTCAAATGTCCGTCGGCCCACAGCGGGCTCCGAGGTTTCTCTCGGGATGCTCTCATCACCGTGGGCCACCATGAACCGCATGATCGTCCCCCACACGACACCCAGCGCCGCCCCCGCTCGTCCCGCCCGTCCCGCCCGATCCGTCGGCGCCGTCCGCAAGGCGGTCGTTCCCGCCGCCGGCCTCGGCACCCGGTTCCTGCCCGCGACGAAGGCCACGCCCAAGGAGATGCTGCCGGTCGTCGACAAGCCGGCCATCCAGTACGTCGTCGAGGAGGCCGCAGCGGCCGGACTGAACGACGTCCTGATGGTCACCGGCCGCCACAAGCGGGCCATCGAGGACCACTTCGACCACGCCTTCGAACTGGAGCAGGCCCTCGCCGCCAAGGGCGACGCCGTACGCCTGGACGCCGTCCGCGACCCGGCCCGCCTCGCCGACATCCACCACATCCGCCAGGGCGAGCCCCTCGGCCTCGGCCACGCGGTGCTCTGCGCCCGCCGCCATGTCGGCGACCAGCCGTTCGCCGTCCTGCTCGGCGACGACCTGATAGACCCGCGCGAGACCCTGCTCAGCCGGATGCTCGACGTCCGCGAGCAGCACGCCGGAAGCGTGGTCGCCCTCATGGAGGTGCCCCGCGAACAGATCCACCTCTACGGCTGCGCGGCCGTCGAACCGACCGGGGAGGACGACGTCGTCCGGGTCACCGGCCTGATCGAGAAGCCGTCGGCGCAGGACGCCCCCAGCGCCTACGCGGTCATCGGCCGGTACGTCCTTGACCCCGCCGTCTTCGACACCCTGGAACGCACCCCGCCCGGACGCGGCGGCGAGATCCAGCTCACCGACGCCCTCCAGGAACTCGCCGCCGGCGGCACGGTCCACGGAGTCGTCTTCAACGGCCTCCGCTACGACACCGGCGACAAGGCCGACTACCTACGCACCGTCGTCCGCCTCGCCTGCGACCGCCCCGACCTCGGCCCCGAATTCACGACATGGCTGAAGGAGTTCGTCGCGGGCCTGGAGAGCGCGGGGACGGCGGGGAGCGAGCGGTTCGCCGCCTGATCGGGCGGCCGGCGGTGGCGATGTCGGTTGCCGAGCGCGCGATTCGCGTCGGCGGCGGCGGGGACCTCCGGCCGTGCCGCCCGCCCGAGGACGCCGATCCGGTGCCGCCCCCTGTTCGCAGACCGGCGCCGAGCCCGCCCTACCCCGAAGGGTGCTGGTCGCGTCGCACGCTCCCCGACCGGCACCTCACCTCTCCTCACCTCTGAACCCCTCTGGTCCTCTCTGGTCCCAGCCCTCCCCGTACCGTCACTCAGCCGTTGGGCCGGAGGGTCCAGATCACCGTCATCTCCGTCGTCACCGCTCCGTCCGCGCGCTGGATGGCGACGGACACCGGGAACTCCGGGCGATGGCCCGCGTCGAGTTCGGCGACGACGTCGGCGGCGGGACGGCCGAGCGTCGCGGTGGCGGTCACCGGCCCCAGGGCGATCTTCCTGAACGCGATCTCGGCGGTGACCGGAAGCGGCACGGCGCGCGAGAGCTGGTCCCCGAAGGCGGCCAGGACGATCGCGCCACTGGCCGACTCCCCCAGCGTGAACATCGCACCCGCGTGCGGCCCGCCGACGTGGTTGCGGTACTCGCCCTGGTCCGGAAGGGCCAGGACGGCCTTCTCCGGGGTGGTCTCCAGGTACTCCAGGTTCAGGGTGCGAACCATCGGCACCGTGGCGGCGAGCAACTCGCCGATGGACATCTGATCTGCGCTCATACCGGCATGTTACCCATGAGTAGCCTCGCGGGGCCAGAGCCGCGGGATGATCGCCGTATCCTTACCGCCCATGTGGCCAGGACAGCAGCCGCCGGGGGACGGGCAGAGCCCGCAGCAGCACCCGGCCGACGGAAACCCGTACCGGCAGCCCGGATACCAGCAGCCGAACCCCTACGGCGGACAGCAGCCGTGGGACGCCCCCACCGTGGTGCCCGCGCCACCGGCCGGCGGACGGCGCACGAAAGTGATGGCGATCACCGCGGCGGCGGCCGTGGTCGTGGCCTCCGCGGTGACCGGAGCGGTGCTCCTGAGCGGCGGCACGGACGACAAGGCAGGACCCGGCCCGTCGACCCCTTCGACCTCGGCCTCGGCCTCCGCTTCGGAGAATCCCCGCGGCGCCGACGACCTGAAGCCCACCGTGGCGGGCTGGAAGGTGGTGGTCAATCCCGACCTGGGTGTCGCCTTCGACGTGCCGTCCGACTGGGCTCCGCAGTCGAAGAGCTGGGTCTCCTGGGTCTCGGAGGACGACGATCCGGAGGAGAAGCCCCTCGTCGCCATGAAGGCCCCCGCCTTCCTCAAGGAGGAGTGGTGCGGGTCGGACGACGACAAGGACGGCAAGACGGACTACACCTCGCTGGCCAGTGTGGGCACCAGGGGCAACAACGGGGCCAGGAACACCGACGCGATAGCCCGTACCGACTCCTCGACCTGGGTCTACGGCGCCTACACCCAGCCGGACCACAAGAAGGTCACGACCGGTCCGGTCGCCTCCTTCACCACCGCCTCCGGCCTCACCGGCAGCGTCGCCACGTCCCGGTCGTCCGGCGCCCCCGCGAAGGGCAAGTGCGACACCGAGGGCAAGGCGACGACCTTCGCCTTCAAGGACGACGACGGCGACTTCGCGTCCTGGTCGCTGGTCGGTGCCGCGGGCGTCGGCGACGAGGTTCCGGACGCCACGGTGAAGGAGATCATGAAGACCGTACGGCTCTACGCGACCGACGACGCGCGCTGATTTGCTACGTCCCTGACAAGGGGCAGTGACCGAATCGTGTCCCGGGCGGGGCTAGTGTGGCTGCCCATGTGGCCAGGACAGCAGCCGCCCGGGGGCGAGCAGAACCCGCAAGAGCAGAACAACCCGTACCAGCAGCCGGGGTACCAACAGCCGAATCCGTACCAGCAGCCCGGATTCCAGCAGCCCAATCCCTATGCGCAGCAGCCGCAGTGGGGGGCTCCGGGCCCGGCGGGCGCACCCGCCCCACCGCCCGGTGGAGGCGGCAACCGGACGAAGGTCGTCGCGATCGTGGCCGCGCTGGCCGTGGTCGCCGCCGCGGGCGTGACCGGATTCCTGGTCCTGGGCGGCGGTGACAAGGACGACACCGCCGACGGCAAGGACGCGAAGCCGTCCGCGACCGCGTCCGAGCCCAGCGCCTCCCCCTCGGAGGACAACCCGCGCGGCGGTGAGGGCGAGAAGGCGACCGTCAAGGGCTGGAAGATCGTCGTCAACCCCAAGTGGGGCACGGCCTTCGACGTGCCGGCGGACTGGGAGGTGCAGTCCCCGACCTCGGCCGTCGCCTTCGAGGAGGACAACTCCGACGAGCTGAAGCCGATCATCACGATGTCGGCGCCGGCGATCCTCAAGTCCAAGTGGTGCGAGTCCGACGACGACAAGGACGGCCAGACCGACACGATGTCCCTGGCCGCGACCGGCACCAAGGGCGCCAACGGCGCCAAGGACACCGACGAGATCGCGATCAACACCCCGGCGTGGTGGGTCTACGGCGGCTACACCCAGCCGGACAAGAAGAGCATCACGCTCGACAAGAAGGCCACGCCCTACACCACCGCGGCGGGCATCAAGGGCAGTTACGCCTGGGCGTCGTCGAAGGACACACCCGCGACGGGCAAGTGCGTGACCGACGGCAAGGCGATCACCTTCGGCTTCAAGAACTCGGCCGGGGACTTCGTGTCGTGGAACTTCTACGGCGCCAAGGACGTCAAGGAAGAGGTCTCCAAGGAGACCATCATGAAGATCCTCAGCACCGTACGGCTCCACGGGGACCCGACGGGCTGACGCCGGGCCACCCCTCTCGGCCTCCCGGCTTCCGGAACTGGGTCTACCGCAGATATCCGCGGTAGACCCAGTTCCCCACGATGACGTCGTCGTCGACCTGGCACCGCGCGATGCACACCCACGGCTGTCCGGAACTGTTCGTGCAGTCCCAGCGGGCGTTCACCTGGTTGTTCTTGTAGACGTGGTCGACGATCCGGGAGTCCGCCGAGAACCGCACATGCACCGGCACCTTCTCCCGCACGACGGTGTACTCCTGGGACTCCGGCCGACAGCTGAACCCGTCCGCCGAGGCGGGAGGGGCGTTCAGGACGGGGAGCGCGGCGCCGACCAGCGCGGCTGCGACCAGCAGAGACGAGAAGTGTTTCACCGGATCAACCTGTCCGTGCGCCGCGACGCGTGTCAAAGACCGCTGCTCCATCCGGCGGAACGCGCTAGCCGATACCGAACGCCCCGCCCGGCGGCACAGGCGACGGCACGGCGTCCGCGTCCCGCACCGGCTCCGCGCGGCCGATGAACTCCCGCAGGGCACGACCGTGTTCGACACGCGCCGGGAAAGCGTCGGAGGCGGTGCGGCGGGTCAGGGCGAGGGTGTCGAGCGGGCGGTGTGCGGCGACGAGTACCGCGTTGCCGAAACGGCGACCGCGCAGGACCGTCGGCTCGGCGATCAGCGCCAGTTCCTCGAACTCCGCGGCAAAGGTGGCCAGTTGGGAGCGGAGGAAGTCGAAGGGCGCGGAGTCGGCCAGGTTGGCCAGGTAGACGCCGTCGGCCCGCAGCACCCGCCGGGCCTCGCGGGCGTAGGCGACGGACGTCAGATGCGCGGGCACCCGGGAGCCCCCGAAGACATCGGCGACGAGGACGTCGGCGGAGTCCGCGGGGGCGGATTCCAGCCAGGTGCGGGCGTCGGCGGCGTGCAGCGCGATCCCGGCGTCCTCGGCCAGGGGGAGGTGCTCGGCCACCAGCGCCAGCAGCCCCCGGTCGGCCTCGACGACGTCCTGCCGCGAGCCCGGCCGGGTCGCCGCCAGGTACCGGGGCAGTGTGAGGGCACCCCCGCCGAGATGCAGCGCGTCGAGCGGCCGACCCGGCTCCGCGGCGGTGTCCAGGACATGCCCGAGCCGGCGCGCGTACTCGAACTCCAGGTGTTCCGGCTCGTCCAGATCGACGTACGACTGCGGCGCCCCGTTCACGGTCAGCAGCCAGGCCCGGTCCCGGTCGACGTCGGGCATCAGCTTGGCGGTGCCGTGGTCGACGGCTCGGGTGACGGGTATGGGCTCGTCGTTCACCCCCTCATTGTGCCTGGGCGCCAACGCCCCGTCAGGGGCGCGGGGAACCGCGCGACCAGCCACGTTCGGCCCGCAGTCCCCCGCCCACGGGAACAGCCCTCACTCGACGGCGGTCACGGTCCCCGCCCCCACGGTCCGCCCACCCTCACGGATCGCGAACCCGAGCCCCGGCTCCAACGGAACCTCACGCCCCAGCTCGACGGTCATCGTGACCGTCTCTCCGGGCCGCGCGACCGCCACCTCACCGAGATCCACGTCACCGACCACATCCGCGGTCCGGATGTAGAACTGCGGCCGGTACCCGCTGGCGACCGGCGTCCTGCGCCCGCCCTCGCGCGCCGACAGCACGTACACCTGAGCCGAGAAGCGACGCCCGGGCACCACGCTGCCCGGCGCCGCCACCACATGACCGCGCCGCACGGCGTCCCGGGGCATGCCCCGCAGCAGCAACGCCACGTTGTCCCCGGCCTGCGCCTCCTCCATCGGCCTGCCGAAGGTCTCCAGACCGGTGACCACGCTCTCGGCGTCGGCGCCGAGCACCTCGACCCGGTCCCCGATCCGTACGGTGCCCCGCTCGACGGCGCCCGTGACGACCGTGCCCCGGCCGGTGATGGTGAGCACGTTCTCCACCGGCATCAGGAACGGCGCGTCCAGATACCGCTCGGGCATCGGCACATACGTGTCCACCGCGTCGAGCAGCGCCTCGATGGAGGCCGTCCAGCGCGGGTCCCCTTCGAGGGCCCGCAGCCCGGAGACCCGTACGACGGGCACGGCGTCACCGCCGTAGCCGTGCGCGGTGAGCAGGTCGCGGACCTCCAGCTCGACGAGGTCGACGAGCTCGGTGTCCTCGCCGTCGTCGACGGCGTCCGCCTTGTTGAGGGCGACGACGACATGGTTCACGCCCACCTGCCGGGCGAGCAGCACGTGCTCGGCCGTCTGGGGCATGATCCCGTCGAGCGCGGAGACCACGAGGATGGCCCCGTCGAGCTGCGCGGCACCGGTGACCATGTTCTTGACGTAGTCGGCGTGGCCGGGCATGTCCACGTGGGCGTAGTGCCGGGTGTCGGTCTCGTACTCGACGTGCGCGATGTTGATGGTGATCCCGCGCGCCGCCTCCTCCGGCGCCCGGTCGATCCGGTCGAACGGCACGAACGTGCCGGAGCCGCGCTCGGCCAGGACCTTGGTGATGGCGGCGGTCAGTGTGGTCTTGCCGTGGTCGACGTGACCCATCGTGCCGATGTTCAGATGCGGTTTGGTGCGGACGTACGCCGTCTTGGGCATGACGATTCCTCGAAGCCTCTGCGTAGGTGTGGGGGACCCCGAGGACGTGCCGACCCTCCCCCTGCGGGGTCCGCCGGACGATCCGGAGAGGGTCAGCTTCGGGCGCCGTCGACAGCAGCCGGGAAGTGAGCGGCAGCCTTCGGGGCATCCGCGACCGCGGATGCTGCGAAGAGGAAGGCGTGCCGGAACATGACGCAGATCATTGCCGACGCGTTGTCCCACGTCGAATGGTTTTCCGCGGCGCCGGAACCCGGAACGGACGGGATCCATACGGCGATCACACATACATCTCGGTTAGTGTCGCCGAATGCTCGATGCCACCACCCGCTCTGGGGGCACCGCCACGGCCACTCCCCCGGCCGCCGCCACTGAGCTCGCCCTCGCCACCGCCGCTCCGGAGTTCACCGCCCCCGCCCCGGTGGGCCTCGCCGCGCGCTGCTCCAGAGTCCTCTTCTCCCCCTGGGCCCGGCTGTCCCTGCTGGTCGCGTTGCTCGCCGGCGCCGCGTCGGCCGTCCTGCTCTTCGAACCGCAGCGCCTGCTGGCGGACGGCTGGCCGCCCCAGCTCGGCGGCCTCGCAGCGGCCCTGGTGTTCGCGGTGGCATACGGGCTGTGCACGGTCGCCTTCGTGCCCCGCCCCCTGCTGAACCTCGGCGCGGGCGCGCTCTTCGGCTCCCAGCTCGGCACCGGTTCGGCGATCGCGGGCACGGTGCTCGGCGCCGGGCTCGCCTTCGGTCTCGGCCGGGTGCTCGGGCAGGACGCGCTGCGCCCGCTGGTGCGCGGCCGGTGGCTGAAGGCCGCGGACGGGCAGCTCAGCCGGCACGGCTTCCGTTCGATGCTGGCCGCGCGCCTGTTCCCCGGCGTGCCGTTCTGGGCCGCGAACTACTGCGCCGCCGTCTCCCGGATGGGCTACGTCCCGTTCCTGGTGGCGACGGGACTCGGCTCGATCCCGAACACCGCCGCGTACGTCGTCGCCGGCGCCCGTGCCTCCACGCCGACGTCCCCGGCCTTTCTGATCGCGATGGCCTGCATCGCGCTGCCGGCTCTGGTGGGTGCGGCCGTGGCCTGGCGCAAGCGTCACCAGCTGCGCGAGGTGCGCTGAAGCCGCGCGGGGTCCGCCGGCCCCCAGGACGGGCCGCCCCTTCGAAACCCCTGTGCCAGGACTGTCACTTCAGGGCGCTACGCTGCCCTCGACACATCTGATCACCGCGCCCGGCGGCTCGGTGTGCCCGTGCCCGTCGCTCCTCACCACGATCAGCGCTTGGACTCCGTAACTTCATGTCTTGGTTCGAATCACTCATCCTCGGACTCGTCCAGGGGCTGACCGAGTTCCTTCCCGTCTCCTCCAGTGCGCATCTGCGTCTGACCGCGGCCTTCTCCGGCTGGGAGGACCCGGGCGCGGCCTTCACCGCGATCACCCAGATCGGTACCGAGGCCGCCGTCCTCATCTACTTCCGCAAGGACATCGGGCGGATCATCTCCGCGTGGACGCGCTCGCTCACGAACAAGGAACTGCGCGGCGACCACGACGCGCAGATGGGCTGGCTGGTCATCGTCGGCTCGATCCCGATCGGTGTGCTCGGGGTGACCCTCAAGGACCACATCGAGGGCCCGTTCCGCGATCTGCGGATCACCGCGACGATGCTGATCGTGGTCGGCGTCATCATCGGTGTCGCCGACCGGCTGGCGGCACGCGACGAGAACGGCGGTCGGCACCGCGCGGCCAAGGAACGCAAGACGCTGAAGGACCTGAGCGCCAAGGACGGCCTGATCTTCGGTCTCTGCCAGGCCTGCGCCCTCATCCCGGGTGTCTCCCGCTCCGGCGCCACCATCAGCGGCGGCCTCTTCATGGGCTACCAGCGCGAGGCCGCGGCCCGCTACTCCTTCCTGCTCGCCATCCCCGCGGTGCTCGCCTCCGGCGCGTTCGAACTCAAGGACGCGATGGGCAGCGACCATGTGTCGTGGGGGCCGACGATCTTCGCGACGGTGATCGCCTTCGTGGTCGGATACGCGGTCATCGCCTGGTTCATGAAATTCATCAGCACCAAGTCGTTCATGCCGTTCGTGTACTACCGCATCGCCCTCGGCATCCTGGTGATCATGCTGGTCAGCATGGGTGCGCTGAGCCCGCACGCGGGCGAATCCGGCGGCTGAACCAGGGCCGCGCAGGTAGCGCTATCTAGCATTTCCTAGCGCCTGATTGCAGCACCACGCCATGATCATCTCCCACTTGTCTCCCACCGGGGAGGCGGGATACGCCCTCTTAGGGCGTGTGCGTCCGCAACGTAGGGGATGACGCGGAAGGGCCCGCACGTCCGTGCGGGCCCTTCCGTACAGAGGGTGGAATGGGTCAGCTGAGGTTCATGTCCGGCCCAGGCCGCGACCCTCTCCACGCGGAAGCGCAGCCGCTCATCCACCGTGTCCCAGGCAGCACCCGGTGAAGTCGTCCAGCGCCGCGGCCGTGAGGATAAGCCAGCCGAGGCGCGCTTCCATGTCCTCCCACGCGTGCGTCACCTCGACTGCCTCACCATGCGGACCCGTGCCCCGTACACCGTTATTGCGATTTCCCCCATGTCCCCGTTGATCGCGGGGACCTGGAGGAGCCGGATGTCCCCAGCCGGTGGTGATCCCATCCGGCGCGCGGCCCTGGAGCTGGTGCTCCACCACCGCCGCGCCGTGAAGGGCCTCCGCGGCCTCGCCCAGCTCCTGACTGATTTGAGCACGCGCACCGGCTCCGCCGCACGCCGCCCATCCTCGAAAGGCCCCTCCACCAGACCGACTCACGAACGCTCCTCGCCCGCCGTTCGGCCCATGAGATCTGCGCCGTCCCGCGCTACCGCGCACGACGCCGTGGGCCGAGCCACACCCGATGGTGGCCCGAGGGCCGGCACACCGGGATATGACTGGACGACGAGGACACCGTCTGCGCTGAGCCCTGGCCGATCCTGCACGACTCGCGGTGTACAAGATCACACAACGCCATCAACACTGAGCGGCCGTCTTCGCACAGCTCGCGGCGAGTCAGATGTGGTGCCAAAATCGCAGCGGCGTCTCGCCACGGGCATCTTCGAGTTCCGGTCGTGTCCCTGAGGAGACATTTTGCTGCCACCGGCCGGACGCGACCCCGCCGCTGATCGCCGAAGCCTCGAGCAAGACACCGATGAGACCCGCCGATGCACCAGCTGGGACACGCACCAGCCTCCACCAAGACCCTTGACGGCCGCACACGAGTACACCCAGTACCCGACGCGGAACAGCGGCACGGGAGCGGTCAGCCGGTTCGCCACCAGTACCTCGATCACCTGGCCGTGCGTCAGGTCCGCCGGCTAATCCGGTGGCCGCAGCCCGTCGACGATCCCCGCGACGTCCAGCCGACGCAGTACCGGCCCGCAAGCGCGGCCTGGCCGTTGACGTGTTGGGCCTGGTGATCGCGGTGGTGGTGCTCGCCGCGTCGGTGCACGACAACGCCGTCGGCATCGCGCTGCTGGACAAGGTCGCCGCCGACACCGACACCGTTCAGAAAGCGCTGGTCGACCAGGGTTTCAAGAACGCCGTCGTCGCGCACGGTCAGAAGGTGGGCATCGAGGTGGAGATCGTCGAGCGCAACCCGGCGCAGACCGGGTTCGTGCCCATCCCCAAGCGGTGGATCGTGGAGCGCACCTACGGGATCTGGATGCTGCGCCGCAGGCTGGTGCGCGATTACGAGCACCTGCCGCCCAGTTCGGAGTCGCGGGTGTACTGGGCGATGACCGCGGTGATACTGCGCCGGCTGACCGGGGCCACCACTGCGGCCTGGCGCAGCACATGACCGGCGGGGAGCTGACCCTCGGCGCGGTACGCGCACGTCTGGTAACTGACCTACTTCACCACACGGCGCCCTGGCTCGTTGCTGATACTGGTGTCGTGAGCGCAGACGAGCACAAGCCGAATGTGACCTACCCTGCCCCGATTGGTTCTGTCGACCTGCGAGCGTTCCAGGACGACGGTTCCTCATACGAGGTGTGGCCCTGTAACGACTGCCTGCCATGGCACGCCGAGGTCGTCCGAGTTGAGGGCGAGATCTTGGTACGTGAGTGGCACGCTGTCGACTGCCCCCAATTCGTGCGGCTGGTGTCCGACGATTAGGCCTCAGTCGTTGATCATCTGGTGCCATAGATAGAGCGAATCGTTGTCCCAGGGCCAGACGGCGGCTGGCTCGGCCTCTGATCCGTCGCGGTAGCGTTCCCGGGCTTGCGCAACGGCGGCTTCTACTGCCGTGTCGAGGTCTCGCTTAGCGCGGGTCAGGATGGCATGTGCCGCTTCCGCGGTGATGGGGTCCAGCAGTTGGCGAGTCCGTTCGCTATCCCAACCCGCACTCTGAAAGCCTGTGGCGACCAGATCTCTAACCACAGCGGCCGGAACGCCGAAGGACTCGTCATCTTCGGCGCCGAGTTGCAACAGGGCATTGTGAAGCGTCTGCGCCTTCTCCCAGTTGCTCCAGACTCCCAGCTGGTGATCGTCCTGGCTGCCGCGGATCACTCCATTAGCTGCTGGAGGGTAGGCGAGGATGAGTGTGGTGATCGCGCGCCAATCGCGAACGCGTTCCGTGACCAAGGCCGATCCGATAGCCCGTGCCCTCTTGGACAACAGGCGGCTACGGCGGTTGCGTTCTTCGTTTTCCTCGCTCACACAAGTCGGACAGCGTGGTGGGCTGCCAGGCACCCATGAGCGGCTCGTGCAGACCAGTTCGGCGCCACAGCCGGTGCAGAGGATGCCCGACATGATCGGGCCTATGGCTGCAAGCATCCCGTGGATGCCCTTGTTTCCAACTCCGAAGCCCGCGGCCTCTGCAATGTCACGTGACTGGATGCTCGTTTGGTGCCAGTAGAGGTGTCGTACAACGTTCAGAAGGTCCGCACCGATCTCGTGATTGGACTCCCGGCGAAGGCGTCGGAGCTGGCCCAGGACAGCGTCGCTTGCCTGCCGCACTTCTCCCTGAGCGGAGCTGACCCGTGCCTGAGCTTCAGATAGGCGAGCGCTCGCCTTGGTCAGCTCATCGATCGCGCTCTCGATCGCCGTCCCGTCCTGAGCTTGGTCATTGCTGCTCATCGCGTTGTCCCTCCGAACATCGTCGAGCAGTCGTCGAGGTCGCTGAGTCCGAGGCAATTTCCCCTCGGTTATGGGCGGCGGGCGCGGAGTTCTCGGCGCCTTTCTCGCAGCTGCTGGCGAACCGTGCTTCGCTGCTGAGGATCCTTCAGCAGGTCCTGTCGCCGACGTCCCCCAATATCCTCCCGCAGCCACGCGACGCACTCGGCGACGGCCTCATCTGTCTTCACGTCGTCGTCTTCGCGGAGCAGACACCAGTCCTCGATCAAGTCCGCTTCCTCGAAGACTCCGAGGTTGGCGTCGAGGAAGTCCATCGTGGGCACCGTGACACGGCTGAAGTGCTTGACGCGTCGCTGAAGCATGATGTTGATGCCGACGGTGCTCAGACACGCGATCCGGCGTCCAGCCGCGAGCTGTTCCGGCGTGACGTGGTAGCTGGAGTCGAAGAACGCGGCGCAGGGGTTGGCCTTGCCGTCGGCCAGCGGGAACGGAGGCGGCAGGAACATTCGGTTGTAGTTGCCCTGGCGCCAGCTTCCCTGCGTGGTGGGGCGTACTTCGGCGGTGACGAGCCGAGGGGCGAGGTTCAAACCGTCTTCGCCTCGCAGCGAGCACGGGTGGTCGAGGAGCATCACAGTGCGGGGGGTCGAGGTGCCGTCGAGGTTGGTGACCTCGACGGCCTCGAAGACGTCCCCAGTCAGTACAGGCCGCGCCGGGTTCACGTCGTCGCCGAAAGCCCGGTACAGGTCTGCCGGATCTGTGGGCTTGTCCATGTTGTGCGCCACGAATCACGCTTCCTTGGGGCGGATGGACATCTCCCCGTCGGTGTCGAGGTAGACCTCGAAGTCCGAGCGGAACCGGTCACGCCAGTTCGGGTCGTAGGCAGTCAGGATCTCTTCGCTGTCGCAGCCCCAGGCGTGGTCCAGCACGAGGGTGGATTGTCCCTCTGCGTACAAGTCGATTGGGGTCACCGGGGCGTGAGCGGAAATGGGCATCTCGAACCAGGAGGCCACTTCCTGGATGCCGTATCGGTCGGTGATCTCGTCACACAGCGCCAGAAGGCTGGCGAGCCTGCGCCGGTTCTCTCCCGTGACACCGCCTGACCTGCGCCACTTCTGTACGGCTGGCACGCTGACTCCGATCATGCGTGCGACGTCGCGCCAGGCGAACCCGAGGTCACCGATCTCCTCGAGGAGCGTCTTGGGGGCAAGGCGTCCTCGTTCGGTCGTACGGTGCTGCCAGGAGGTGAACTGGACCTTCTGGTGCAGGGCGCTGGTGTCCTCCGCCATGAACTTGGTGGTGCTGCGGAGCGAACCCGCCGTCTCAGCCAGCTCGTCGAGCTGGGTGGCGACCGTGGTGGTGGGCTCGTCTGGCTGAACGAGGGATGAAGTCGGCGCGGTGGTGATGGGGCGTCGGACGTTACTGGTCACGGCGTAGAACCTCCGTACGGTATTTGTCGGTGATCGTCTGCTCGAACAATCCGTACGCGCTTAGCGCAGCTTGGTCGTAGCGAGGTTCGATGTTGCTCCAGTCGAGGGTGGGGACCTCCCCATCGGGGGCCCAGTAGCTGTCAAGGTCGATGAGGTAGAACGGACCCGGCGGAGGCGTGGGACGGCGCAGGTCCCCAGCTGGGTTAACGGCGTAGCCCTCCAGGTTTCCGTGGCGTAGGACGATGCCTTCTCGGGCGTCCCCGAAGACGGCCATCCCCTGCCACGACTGAGCGGCGCCGATGTCGCTGCCCTGCAAAGAGGCAACGCTTGTGAGTGCCGGGCTGATCCACTGGGACCAGTCGGCCGGTCCGTCGATGCTGGCGCGGATCTCATTGATGTAGCGGACGCCGATCCGTGTCACGCCATCGACCTCGGTTACCTTGCGCCGCGCCTCCACCGCCAGGCGAAGAACCTCCTTCAAGACGCTTCGCCGCACGTACTTCGTGGTCTCCACCGCGATCGCTTCGGGGCGGAAGGTGACCGCCGCCGTGTTGTCGCGGGTCATATAGCGCGGACTCGGCGGGCTCTGCTCGTTTGTGACGCCTGCGGGCGTGACGGTGACGGCCATCTGGCCGGGTGCCGGGCGGGCGAGCGGGAACCTCTCCGAGAGGAAGGACTTGAGTCCAGCCTGATCGGACTCGGTCAACGCTGGCGTGGCGGTATGCCGTAGCTCGATGACCGCGAGCGCCAGCGGCGGATTCGGATAGATCTCACGGTGCCCCATGTCAACCAAACTACCCGAGTAGAAACCACAACGACAACCGTAAGTGCAACCGTTTCCACCCTGTGTTTCACCTGTGCGATGCGGGGTGAATGCGCTGTTCGCGGGCGGGGGCGGTCCCTGGCCTTCGTCGAGAACCTGGCTGGTAGAGCCCCGCTGTGACGGGCCCGGTCAGCACTTCGTGTCGAACAGGTACTGCGCCATCTCGGCGGTGTCGATGTTCGGGTCTTCGCTCGTGATGTCGAGTAGGCCGGCCACCGGCTCAGGACCCTCTTCAATCATGGTGTCACAGATGAGCTGCTGCGTGTCCACGTCAATGGAGTCCCACGCTGCGTCGTAGGACACCTCGTTGGCGGCGTCAGCCAGGATGTCGTCCTTGTGGCCAGCGATCACGTCGGAGGCGGCGGCGACGTACTCGTCGTTGCTGAGGTCCACGCACTGTGCCTCGTCGGAAGCGTCGTGGACGTTGTCCTCGGCGTAGTTCTTCTGGAGGAGTTCCTTGCAGTCCTCAGCGGTGTAGACAGGTTCCTCGGCGGTCGTGGAGGCCGGGGCGGATGTCGTGGCGGCGGGAGCGGCGCTGTCGTTGGAGTCGGAGCAGCTGGCCAGCAGCAGCATGGTGGCGGCGAGTGCAGTGGCGTACAGGGTGGTGCGGGTCTTCACAGTCCCCCAGGGGTGGTGCGGCGCTGATGAGCGGCGCCTGGTGTGTACGGGTACGACTCACGTGGGGGCTGCACGGTTGCGTTACCGGTGGGTTCGCTGTTGGCGTGCAAAGGCCCCGCTGTCGGCGACGGGTGAATCCTGGCTCTTCCAAGATTTCCGTGAAGCCGGTCATGCTTACGTGCGCCGGTGACGCTCCGTCACGGATGGTGCGATGCTCGGTCAGTGTGGGGAGTTGCTGAAGACTGTGTTTCCGCACCTCGGCGGGGTGCTGGTGCCAACGCAAGGACCTGCCGCCGTACGATCCGAGCCCAAAGAGCAGCCCCGGCACGCTGTTCGACGGGTTGAGCCCGGCAAGCCACCTACACCATTGGCTGACCTCAACACGACCAGGTTCGGGTGGTGGAACCCGAACGGGCGACGGGAAGCGCTCCGAGGCTATTCATCGGCCCTACCTTGGTGGTCTGCCCGCAGCTCGTCGAGGTGGAGCCGAAGCTCGTGAAGTACACGCTGACTGAACAGCAGGCTGCCATGTTCCGCCAGATCGGTGCAGCGTCCAGTGCCGTGCCCATCGCTCCCAAGAGTTCGAACACGGCTTGGGCCCTTGAGCAGCGTGGGCTGATCAAGCGGAGCTGGCGCGGTAGCGGGCACGTCGCAGTGGTGACGTCGGACGGCCGCTACTTCCTCAAACATGGCAAGCATCCCAAGGAGGTCCAAGCCGAGAAGGAGCGCTTGGCCGGTGATGCCGAACAGGCCGAGCGCGCTCCTGCCGACGGAGCCGAGCTGATCGCTCGACTCCAGTCCGCCAATACAGGGAAGCTCACCGTCGCTGATCCGGGCCCGCGGACCCGGGGGCGGTGGCGGGCCGCCTACTACGACGCGCTCCATCACGGTCACGTACCGGGAAAGCTCAAGCTGCGCTGGACCGGACGGCAGCGTGGTAACTGCGTCTTCACGTTGGTCGACGAGGAAGCCGAGAAGGCTGCGCAACCGCCGCCGGTGCCGACCATCGATGTCCCCGAGGTGCTGGGCCGTCCTCATCAGCTCGTCCGGGCGACGCGCAAGGCCCTCGGCAGGTCCAAGACCGTAGTCGACACCCGCGGGACGCCCGAGGTCATTTCTCTGCATGTGTCACGGGAGCAGGTGGACCGTGCCCTGCGAATCATGCACGCGCTCCTGACCGAGGCGGAAAGCCGCGGCTACCAGGTGGAGACCCGAACCGAACATCATCGCGGCCAGGCCGTACACCAGATGGTCATGGTCATCGTCATCCGCGGACACGCGCTCCCGCTCGCGATCACAGAGCAGACGACCAAGGTGCCGCACGAGCCGAGCACTCAGGAGATCCGCCAACAGCAACCCAATCCCTGCACTCGTATCCCCAAGTACGACCACGAGTTCAACGGACGCCTCGAACTCGGTGCGCCTGCCAGAAGCTGGTACCAGAATTCGTACACCTACAGGGACAGCGCACGCTGGACACTGGAGTCCCGCCTGGGGCACCTTCTGCACGATCTCGAACAGCGTGCCGCGGCGGCCGAACGCCGGCAGCGGGAAGAGGAACTCCGCAAGGCCGAGCAGCGACGCCGCTGGTACGCGGCTGTTGCGCAGGCACGGGATCGGCAAGTTGAGCGGCATCGAGCGAATGTCCTGGTCGAGCAGGTGGAGGCACGGCGTCGGGCCGACGAGATCCGCGCCTTCTGCCGCGTGGCCCGCACGAGAGCCGACGGCGCGTCCGCTGCGGCGGAGGAATTGGAGTGGCTGCAGTGGGCTGAGGCGTACGCAGACCGGATTGATCCACTGTGCGCGCAGCTGGTGACTCCGCCGGATCCCCCAGCCAGCCGTGAGGCTCTGCGCGCACTCCTTCAGGGCGATCTCTACACCCATCCCTGGCCATTCGACAGCAAGGGTCGCTGGGCACCGCCCGAAGAGGAGGTCGCAAAGCGCCCCTGATCAGGGCGACGCCTCCGCCCTGTCCGTAAGGGGACAGGGCGGAGGATCATTCATGCGGCGATGGTGAGCGGAACGTCCAAGCGCTCCCCGCCACCAATAACGGCCCTGTGCGCGTCCGGTTGAAGGTGTAACGGTGGAGTCGGGTATTGGAACTCCGCGAATGCCTCGGCCAAGAGCGGCGCAGGGAGGTAGGTGCCGGTGCCCGGAGTTCGCCTGCACAACGCCGGGCAGGGGCGCCGACCGTCAGCTGGAGCCACGCGTCGCTTGATGCGAGCTCACCAGGCCCCCGGGGGGACCAAACCTGTCGATCACACCATTGACCCATAGGTAAAACACCCAGTGACCTTCGAAACACCCGTCTATCGGTGCGCAGAAGCGCCCGTACGTCGAGTCCTTGGTTATGTGGACCGTCAAGCTGTCGCAGGAGGTCGACTGTCGCAGGCATCGAGGCAATAGGCGACGTGAGGTCAACCATTGACGTATGGTTGACCTCATGACAACTAATATTAGGCCGTTCCGTCGTATCGGCGGAGTCTCGGAAGTGGCGGCTGAGCTCGGAGTCAGTCGGCAGCAGGTCGCCAAGCTCCGTCAGAGCGATGATTTCCCGGCCCCGGTGGCCTCCCTCAGCGCTGGCGACATCTGGGATCTGGACATCATCCGGCGGTGGGGAAGCAGTGGTCTGAGGCGTGGGGCGGGGCGCCCCGCCCCCGTTGGGCAGCCTCGTTCAGTCGGGCGCCGATTCGAACTCGGGGCAGAGATCGATGGCGGCGGGTTCGCCGTCGTGTTCGGCGCGCGAGACCTTGAGGCGGGTGATGACGATCAGGTGGCCGTAAAGGTCCTGCAGCAGACGCACGCACTCGACGTGGAGACTGTTGCTCGGTTCGAGCGGGAACTCCGCCTGATGTCCACGTTCGGCCATGCAAACGTCATGAAGCTGCTGGCGAGCGGGAAAGATGAAGACCTGGGCCTGTGGTATGCAATGCCGCTAGCCCGAGGCGTCCTCTCCGACGAAGTCGGCAGCGTCATGAAGGCCGAGGACGTGGCTGCCGTGATGCGGGACATCTGCGCCGGACTTGCATATATTCACAGTCAAGGGATTCTTCATCGCGATCTGAAGCCGGGGAACGTGCTGCGAACTCCTGATGGGGTTTGGGCTATTGCTGATTTCGGGCTCGCGCGAGTAGTGGAGGAGAGTGGTCTCCTCACCTCCACCTTCGACGGCTTTGGAACCCGATTTTATGTTGCCCCTGAGCAGTGGAGGGATGCCAAGCATGTTGATGAGCGCGCGGACATCTATTCCGCAGGCAAGATCATGCAGGCGCTTCTGACGGGTGGCACCCCGGTGGACGACGTTGTGCCGGCCGGACCGCTGCGGGGCGTGATCCAGCGTGCGATCTCCCAGGATCGCGGCCAGCGCCATGCCAGTGCGACCGAGTTGCTGGCGGCCATCGAATCGGCGGTCGCCCCGGCGCCGACCGGGCGATGGGAAACCGCCGAGGAGAAGGCGGGACGCCTGCGCCCCCGCCTCAAGGCCGGTCGCGTCGTGGATGAAGCCGCCCTCGACGAGTTCGTTCGCTGGGCAGACGAGCTGGACTTCAGTGACGACGAGGACATGGGGGAATTTTCCTGGGCCCTTAGCGCCCTGCCGTCGGGTTCAGTGGAGTGGTGGTGGCAGCAGAACCCCGCAGGCTTCACCGGCATCTTCCAGGCGTTCGCGAGTTGCCTGGAGGGGTCCTTTGATTTCGGAATGTGCGACATCCTTGCGGATTTTGCTCGCCGTGCTGTCGTAGCCACGGGTGATGCGATCATTCTCCGAGAGGCCGTCCGCGGGCTTTCCCATCTGGGCACTAACCATAATCGTTGGCATGTGCGTGATGTTGCCGTCGATATTCTACAGAAAATCCGAACGCCCGAGGACGCGGTCGCCGCTCTCGAAGGACTCCGCATGGCTGGACAACCGTTCATCGAGTGGACTGTGGGCAGTGCGGTAATCCGAACCCTGCATCCCGTGCTGCGAAGCGGTCTCGGTACTTTCATCGATTCCGACGACGACTGACGATCGACGGACAGGCGCGAGCGTGATCGACCAACTTGGGCGGATCGGCCTGACCCCGGTGGCTGCCTCGATCCGCCCGGTTACCGGTAGTTCGTTAGATCCGGTGATGGTGTGGGTTGACTGCAGGCCGGGTTGGTCGTAGGTCGGTGGTAGGAGTCAATTGGCTTACTGGGGGCTGAAGATGACCGCTCGCCGTCCGTGTCCGCCCGCGCCGGGGCCGTTGGAGGAGTACACGGCCCGGTTCGACGACGGCCTGGCCCAGCGGCTGGGCTTTCGTGAGTACCTGACCGGGCTGCTGGCGCCACGGGAGCGGAACAAGACGATCACCTGTCTGGCAGGGGCAGAACCGGTGGCCGGTGCGGGGACGCCGGGGGTACAGCGGCTGCAGTTCTTCCTGTCCGAGTCGCCGTGGGAGGCCGAGCACATCAACGACCGGCGGCTTGATCTGCTACGCGAGCAGCCGGCGACCGCCCCGCACGACGACGGGGTCATCGTGATCGACGACTCCGGGGACCGCAAGGACGGCACGGCGACCGCGCACGTGGGCCGGCAGTGGCTGTGCCGGTTGGTCAAGACGGACAACGGCATCGTCACGGTGACCACGATGTGGACCGACGGCCGCGTGTACTACCCGCTGCATGCGACTCCCTACACCCCCGCTCACCACTTTGACCGCGGCCGGTCCGATCCGGCCTTCCGTACGAAACCGCAGCTGGCCGCTGCCCTCGCGGCCCGCGGGAAGGCGGCGGGCTTCGGCTGCCGGGCGGTGGTCGCCGACTGCGCCCACTTGAGTCAGCGATGATTAGTACCCTCGCACTGCGCGAGGCCAGCCTGGCCTAGTGGTGGCCCTCAAACCGCACCGCGGCACCTGGGCCCCGGCCGACCAGCCGCACACCCCCATCGAAGCCGGCCACGCCCTGACCTGGCGCGACGCCAAGCATCCGGGCGACTGGACGCCCGTGGAGCGTCACTTCCGCGACGGGCACACCGAGACCTGGTGGGCCGCCGATGCCCGCCTGGGCGGCTACGGACCCGACTCACCCTGCCGGCTGGTCGTGGCCAACACCGACCCGGCTACGTTGCCGGAGAAGGCCACTTGGTACCTGGCCACCAACCTGCCCCACCCCGACGCTCCCCACGCCACCACCAGCCCGCACCCGCCGGCTGCCCTCGCCGAGATCGTCCGTCTCTACGGCCTGCGGCCGTGGATCGAGCAGAGCTACAAACAGGTCAAGGACGAACTCGGCTGGGCAGACTTCCAAGTCCGCTCCGACCGCGCCATTCGCCGCCACCAGACCCTGGTCAACTGCGCCTTCTCCTTCTGCTGGGACAAATGGTTCGCCCCACCTGGACCCCTGGGCGCCACCGCGCCGGACCCGTGCCCCGACGAGGAGCCAGAGAGGGGGGTCGGCTCCGTCCCACCAGTCCCAACGGCCCTGCTGACCAAAGGCGTTACGGGCCATCCGTTCCTGGCTCACCCCTGCCGTCACCCTCAACCGATGGTGGCGAGCCTGGACGGACACCGACCCGCCCTCCGAACTCCAGACACTGATCGATGCGGTCACCACCGGACACGACATTGACCTCTACCTCCGGATTCAACGAACTACCGGCAGTGGCCGCGTGCGGACGCGGTGAGTAACGCAGGCGCCTGCTCTCTGCCCGGTTGGTGGTGTACTTCGTCCTGGGGCTGGCGCTGTTCTCGCCCGCTCCGTATCTCAAGCTGGCGAAGCCGCTTCACGCAGAGGCTTCCCATCCGCGGAGTGATCGGGAGGTCGAGTCGCCCTTTCCCAAGGCCGCGCCACCCTCGGGTTAAGTCAAAGTCCCCAGCCGCGGCAGTCACACAGCGATCATCCCACTCAGATGCGCGCTCACCGGCGATGCGCGACGCTACGAAGCTGGCCTACTTCGTCTCGTTCGGGTGGCTCGTGTGCACCTGCTCCAGGAAGACCGTGCGCTCGTGGACGTAGAACCAGATGCGCGCGGTGCCCTTCGCAGTCGGTTTGTGCTGCCACCTCTCATGGGTCGCGCCGCCACGGTCGATGACGCCGAGCTCACCTTTGAGCCGATAGTTCGTCGGCGTCGTGGACAGTGGCGTCCGCGTGAGGAAGTCCCAGGTCTCCGTCATGGAGTTGCGGATCGTCGCGACGAGGTCGCGCCATCCCTTCTGCGCCTCGGCTGTGGCGAAGCGGATCTCGTACTCGATCTTCTTCGGAGGGCGAGGAACCAGCTCGCCCTTCCTGGCGGCCGCCACGGTTAGGGACGCTCCACGGTCTCATCGTCGTCGAGCCACTCCAGACCGGCGCTGCCGCTGCTGAGCCCGGCCGCGACGGCGGTGGCCGTCTCCTTCCAGGAGGTCAGCTCTGCGATCGCGAGGTGCGGCTGGTCGGTGGAGAACGACGCGCGCGCCGCATCGACGAGGTCCTGCGCGCAGGACTCCCGGTCGGCCGGCGACAACGCGAGCATCCAAGGAAAGGCCTTGGACATCCGCTCGGCGAGCGAGCCGTGGTCGTCGAGGGTGACGGTGATGAGCTGCGCGGCAAAGTTCAGCAAGCGGGCACGGCCCTCGGCCTCGCGCTGCGACATCAGGACCAGAGCCTCGCCGTCGCGCCGTGTCACCGTCACGGGGTGGTCCTCGGCCTCGGCAAAGACCTCGGCAGAGCGCTTGCTCAGGTCCGAGGAGCGCCGAGTCGCCGCGGGGAGGTCTGCTGCGATGGTCATGGATCCATAGTATTCGGAACGTATTCGGAAGTCCAGTGGAGGCCGCGGAGTGCGTGCGCCAGATTCGACCTCCGGATGCGGTCCGAAGTCAGATCTCAGCCTTCCTTGATGCTTGAGTCAGACCCGAACTCACAGCCGGTCGATCGTCGAGATCTTACAGAGCTGCTTACCTTGCGCCTGCCGAAAAACTCATCCATCTTGGTGAGGGCTGGTGTACGAGTGGTGTCGAGCTCGGGCGCTTGGGCGGGCGCTCTGGCACCTGGTGAGTGCCCCGGCAGGATGATCTGTCGTGCTGCTTCGACTTGCCTATCGGGGTGTGGCGAACGTGTTCGCCCTGCTGCGGCTGCTGCCGGTGAGCAACCAGGACAAGGACGCGGAGATCCTCGCGCTGCGTCATCAGATCACGGTGCTGGAACGCCAGCTCGGCCGCGATCGGGTGCGGTTCGCCCCGAGTGACCGGGTGTTCCTGGCCGCGCTGCTGCACCGGCTCCCGCGCGGTGTGCTGCGCCGGGCACGGCTGCTGGTACGCCCGGAGCCTGTGCTGCGCTGGCACCGTGAGCTGGTCTCGCGCCGCCACGCGGCCCGTTCCCGGCCGGGGCGTGCGGGTCGGCCGCGTACCATGCGCTCGATCCGCGCCCTCATCCTGCGTCGGGCGAGGGAGAATCCCGGGTGGGGGTATCGGCGCATCCACGGTGAGCTGCTGGTCTTGGGCGTGCAGGTGGCCGCCTCCACGATGTGGGAGATCCTGAACGAGGCGGGGATCGACCCGGCACTCGAGCGGGATTCCAGCACCTGGACGGACTTTCCGCGCTCCCAGGCCGGTGCCCTGCTGGCCTGCGACTTCTTCGAGACCATCACTCTGTCCGGGACGCGGCTGTACGTGTTCGCCGTGCTCGAGCACGCCAGCCGGCGCATCCGGGTCCTGGGCGCCACCGCACACCCGACCGCCTCCTGGGTGACACAGGCCGCAAAGAACCTCGTCATGCACCTCGAGGACACCGGCTACTGGACACGGTTCCTCATCCGGGACCAGACGGCACGTTCCCCGCCCTGTTCGACATCGTCCTCAAGGACGCGGGGATCGACGTCGTGCTGACCGGCCTCCGGATACCGCGCATGAACGCGCTCATGGAACGCTGGGTACGGACCTGCCGGCACGAGCTGCTGGAACACACCCTGATCTGGAACCAGCACCATCTACTCCACGCCCTGCGCGAGTTCGAATAGCACTACAACTCCCACCGGCCCCCCAGGGCATCGCCAACGCCCGACCACTGCACGCCTTGCCCCCACCGATCACCGATTCGGAGCAGCTCACCCACCTCGACATACGCCGACGTGACCACCTCGGCGGCACCCTCCACGAGTACCGACATACGGCCTGAACTGCACGGACGAGATTCTCGGCAGGGACAGGGTTCCGGATCGCCACCGCAGACCGTCAGAGGTCGAAGCCCAGCAGCTCGATCTTCCAGCGCCGGATGGGCTCCTTCCGGCCGGATCACTCTTCCCGGCCGCCGGTGAACCACAGGGTCCGGACCATGTCCGCCGCGGCCCGGCGCCGGATCGGCATCCGGGCGTACACCGCCGTGAGTGACAGCAGGATGATCAGCAGCAGGTACAGCGCGACGATCGCAAGCAGGGCCCACACCAGCAGTGGTACCCGAGCGAGGAACGGCACGATCGCCGTCACGGCGACCCCTATCAATTGCAGAGCAATCTCCGCACTGACGGGGCGGCTTACCGCAACGGACAATGCCCGATCCGACGATCTTGAATCGTAGGCCGGGTCCACCCTCCCTTGAATTGGCTGGGGGGAAGTGCCGTTGCGTACTCTCCGGCGGTCGTGAGCCGCCAGCCGAGCGTTCCCGGTCGAGAGCTGCTTCCAGCAGTGCCATACCGCGGGTGCCGTTTCGCCTGAGTCGGCAAGGAAAGGAGAGGTGCCACGCGGTGATCCGCCTGGGGCCAGGTCGACGGCGGCGTGCTGGCCGCCGTCGATCCGCCGTTTCAGGTGAGATTCCGCGCCATGATCAGCCGGTTGGTCAGCTCCACCGTGGCGAGGTACCACCAGAAGATCCAGTCCAGGAACGCTTCGTCGTAGTCGCCGCGCTGGTCGGCCCTGCGGTGGCGCAGGTCGTAGCGGTTGGCGATCTCGAACAGCGCCCCTTCGTCGGGTTTGCCGACCTGCTCTTTGATCAGGGCACGGCGCTCTTCGAGGATGCCCGCGAGGGTGACGATCGCCGATCGCTTGCTCTCGGCTGACGTGTCGCGTCCCCGGAAGAGGGCGATGGCGTGGCGGATCCGGGTGGTGATGTCTGGGGCGCTGTCGTTGAGGGCGCGGTGCACCAGTGCGCTGCGGGCGTCGTCGGTGACGGCGACCATGCGCCCGAGATCCTCGCCTTCGGCGGCCAGTTCGTACTCGATGCCTGCCTCGCGCAGCAGCTGGTTGACCTTCCAGCGGTACAGGACGCGTGCCGGGCCGTTATGGAACTCCGAGTGGTGCCATCCGCAGCCGCTGTAGGAGTGGAAGCGCCGCATGCGGGGGCGGCTCACCAGGTCGTGGAACACCTCGATCAGACCGTAGAAGGTGTCCTCGTCCCACGTTTCCGGTGCCAGGGGCCACAGGTCAGGGATGCCGAGACGCCGATCGATCACCTCGGAGGCGTCCGGGAGCTCACTGGGGTCGTCGACGCATTCCTCGCTGAACACTTCGACCAGGTAGCCGTTGTCGGCGAACTCTCCGATGATCCGCGCGAAGTCCCGCCGGGCGTCCCGCGCAGTGCTGCCGTCGCGCGAGAGCCCGTTGCCGCGGCGCTGCGGCCAGTACGGTCGCGGCGCGGCCGCGTGCCGGAGCTCGGATGCCCGGCTGATGAGCTCCGTGAACCAGTCGTGCTGGTCCATCACGGCCCGCTTGGTGCCCCAGCCAGTGACGGTGGTCGCCCAGGGGTCAGATGCCGGCGCGGTGTGGTTGGGCAAGTCCTCAAAATCGGCGACTGCGGTTGTTCCGGCCAGGGCCTCCGTCATGAGCCATTTCGCCCGGTCCTGCCAGGAGCCCGTGGATCGGAGGACGCGCTCGCCCTCAGACATGAACAGCGATGCGGGCCAGAGGAGTTCGTAGTTGCTCAAGTCCAGACTCACCGCCACATCATCGCCCATCTGGGTGTGTCCCGGCCCTGAGTGATGAATTGCCGTCTCAGTCCCGGATGAGCTCCTGGAACTGCGGACATCCCGACGGCATGCCACTCCCTGACGAGGACTTCCCCGGCGGTGACCACGACCTCCGCGTGCCACGGAAGGCAGTCGTGGCACGCACGGATCTCGTACGAGTTGCCGTCGTCGTCGAACGCCTTGAGGTCGACGGAGCCGACCGGCGCTCGGTAGGGGCAGCTGCGGGTGCGTCAGGTCGTTCGCGAACGCCTTCCGCTCCTCCTGCGTCCGGGGCCGCAGACGGCCCGGTGCAGGTCAGGGCGGTGGCGTTTCCTCCCGCCGGTGACCGGTACGGGCCGCAGCGTACCCCCGCAGAACCGCCCACCTGGCCGCCGCACCCGCAGACGCTGTCGGCGGTGGCCTGCCGCGGAGAGCCGCACTAGCATCAGGTGGCCGGGCGACGATGTCCGGTCCTATGCGTCCGCGGGGTGGGGGAACGTGCAGCGCTCAGTGGTTTTCGTCCATGGCACGGGAGTGCGCGAGGAGTCGTACAACAAGACGTTCGCCACGGTGCGTTCGACGTTAGCGGGGCTGCAACCCGGGGCAGAAGTGCGGGGCTGCTTCTGGGGCCGCGAGGCTGGCGCGGGGCTGGCGCTTGAGGGCGTGAGTATCCCCGGCTACACCGATTCCGGCGGCGGGCGCAAAGAGGACGAGGACGTGGCCGTCTGGGGCGTGCTCTACCAAGACCCCGGCTACGAACTGCGTCTGCTGGGCCTTCGTCCCGCCGTCGCCTCGGGAATGGGGCGTGGGCAGAGCCCCGCGCAGAAGCTGCTCGCCGAACTCTCCGGCTACGTCGCGTCTCCCCGTGTGCGAGACGCCTTCGCGGAACACGGGCTGGACGGCGCCCTCGACCGCGCGGTGCGGACGGTCGCCGAGTCGCCGGAGCTGCGGGACGCCGCAGCCACGGCAGACGAAGGCGGCTATGAGCACCGGCACGCATTCGCCCGAGCCGTCGTCGCCGCGACGCTTGCAGAGGCAGCGGATGACGGCGTCGACTCCCTCGAAGGCCTCCAGCGGGACGCCTTGCTCTCGCTGATCAGCGCTGAGCTACGGACGAGGGGGCGCACGCTGGGGGGAACGGTAGCCAAGGCCGCCGCCACTCCCCCACTGCTCGCGCTGACCAGGCACGCTCGACGGCGGCGAGGCAAGCACAACGACGACCTCATCTTGCCTGCGGTCGGCGACATCCTGCGTTACCAGGCCCGCGGGCACGCCCTGCGTCAGCTGATCAAGCGCACCATCGAGCACGCCCCCGGAGACGCAGTCACCGTGATCGCCCACAGCCTGGGCGGGGTGGCCTGTGTGGACCTCATGGTGCAGGAGGAGGTCGACCGGGTCGACCAGCTGATCACCGTCGGCTCCCAGGCTCCCTTCTTCTACGAGGCAGGTGCCCTGGTCTCACTCGAACACCCTCACCCGCTTCCCAGGCACTTCCCCCAGCGCTGGCTCAATATCTACGATCGCCGCGACCTGCTGTCGTTCCGGGCCGCGCAGGTCTTCTCCACCATCGCTACCGATCACGAGGTCGACAACCGGCAGCCGTTCCCCTTCGCGCACAGCGCCTATTGGTCCAACCGCAAGGTCTGGGACGCAGTCAGCACATGGCTCAGCTGAACGCCGTCGACGACCCGGCACGTGTCCACGCCGTGGTTGTCGGACTCGAACGGTACCCCGGGAACCCCGACTGGGATCTGCCCGGCGCTGTGGACGACGCCCTGCGCTTCTACAGATGGCTGCGCAAAGGCGGTGTGCCTGAGGCGAACATCCAGCTCCTGCTGGCCCCTGGGGAGGACAGCCGGTGTCGGCTCGAACCTCTTACCGAGTCCGGTGAACTGACCTGGCAGCCGACCTGGCAGCGGGGCCCGCTCATGGATGCTTTCACCACCGGCCTCGACGGGCGCAGCGGCGATCTGCTCTATGTCTTCTGGGGCAGCCATGGCGTTTTGGCGCAGGGGGACCGGCGTTTGTTGCTGTGCCCCGAGGCTACCCCGAACGACAAGCGCTGCATCAATACAGCCAACCTGCTTGAGTACCTCCAGCGCGACGATCTGGACGGCTTCGGACAGCAGGTGCTGCTCTTCGACGCATGCGCGACTTTCCTGGAGCACCATCACCACTCGACGGGGCCCGCGATCGCCGACTTCCCCACGGTTCGCCGGCGTGGTGTCCAGCAGTTCGCCTTGTGCGCGGCCGCCGCCGGCCAGGTCGCGGAGAACGACGCGGCCCTGAGCAGCGGGGTCTTCTCTCACGCCGTACTCGACTGGCTGGAGGCGAACTCCGTCGACTTGCGACCGGATCTGACCGCTCTCCTCACCCATGTCAAGGGACGGACGCCCGAGTTGCAGACTCCGGTCAGTATCGAGATCCGGAGCCTGGACGGCTCCCGGGAAGAGCTGGTGTCACCAGGCCGCGCTCCGCTGCCGGCGTCGACCGGCCGGAGCCAGCTCGTCCTCGTCCTGCACGGCGTACTCAGGGACGAAGATCTGCGGATCCGGTGCGTCGAACACCTCGCCACGCACTGCCCGCAGGTGCGGCTGGGGCCATGTCCCACCGATGAGCAGATCGCCCACGCGCTGCTCACGGTGGAACGGGCCATGGCCGCCGTCGTGGAGGTGGTAGGCATACAAGACCGGAGGTCGGCCGCCCAGTTGCTGTCGCTGGGCCGCAGCCACGGGGCGCCCGGTCTGCTGTCCCCCTTGGAGTACGCCTCGTTGGAGGAACTGCTCGGCCGGCCCCCGGCACTGCCGCCGATGGCCCATGTAATCGCCGCTGTACGGGACGCACAGCCTTTCGCCGAGGCATGGTTGCCGCCGACCGCGGAGGGCGGCGCACACAGACCCACCGTCGCTCACCTCATGGCGTGCGTGGAGCACTTCGAGGAATACACAGGCGGGCAGAGCGTGGCGCACCCGGGAACACAGCTGGTTCCTGCGGTCATCCGCTTCACCGAACTGCTCGCCGCGCTCACCCCCCAAGTCTGCGGGGAACTGCGCGAGTGGGGAGGCCAGGTGGCCCGCAGACTGGGGGTCGAGGAAGCCGGTCTGGCAGAGCGGCGCGCCGACGCGCTGACGTGGTGTAGCTCGCTTGGCACAGCCAGCGGTCGGCCGCGTGTCGTGGCGCTGCTGGATGCGGAGCCGCCGGACCGCAGCGTCCTCGGCGGCGGTGACGGCGGCGAACGCTTCACCTGTGTGCTGTGGACCCACACGGGTTCGGGCGACCTCGTACCGGCCGCCGCGCAAAGCGCGGAACCCCTCTCACCACAGGAGGTGGTGCGTAGCATCGCGCAGACGGTGTCGTGGCTGCGCGAGGCCACCGGCGGGACCGCGCTCGTCGAGATCCTGCTGCAACCGGACGCCGTGCAGCTGCCCGTCGACGCCTGGAACGGCTCGGACGACGGGGACCTGCGGCCCACCCTGTTAGGTGTGGAGTGGGAAACTGTGCTGCGCGTTCTGCCCCTGGCCTCCGACGATCGCGAGGAGCAGCGCCGGGCCGCACTGCAGCGCCGATGGGCGGGGCGGTACGACGACAAGGTGATCTACCTTGACGATCGGCATGCCGAGGGATATGCGGCGTACGGGGCGTTGATGGACGACATCTGCGCGGCCCGTGCCGTGGTGCGGGCCGGACCGGGGGGCCGGGAGCGGCTGGTCCAGGCAGCGCTTCAACTCGGCTGTCCGGTCGTGCTGTGGGACCGGCAGTCAACAGGTCCGGTCCCGGACACTTACTTCGCCCCCTTGCAGCCAGAGGCGGCCGTGGAGTCGTTGCCTGAGCGTGTTCGGAGCTACCGGGCCAAAACCTGCGCGGACCCCATCGCCCACCCCCTACGCCCCGCCGTACTGCTGGAAACCGTAGACCAGCCCCTGCCACCCGTACTGTCGCTCACCGGACTGTCCGAACCGACCGGTTCCTCCGAATCCGAAGAGGCGAGTCCCCGATGACGCATCAGCCCGAGACGGATACTTCCACGGCCACCGGCTCCGCCGCAGATGACGAGGGCTGGCGCATTTTCCGAGGAGATGGCCTGCGGCGCAGCGTCACGATTCCCGAGGCTCCGCCCTGGCGACGGTTCGGCGGTGCGGGAGACGGCACCACACCGGGTGAGTCCCCCTACGTGATCGGCCACGAGGAAACGGACGTCATCAACGCCGCTATCCACCTGCGCCGGCCGCTGCTCGTCACCGGACACCCCGGCACCGGCAAGTCCTCGCTCGCGGGTGCCATCGCGCACGAACTGGATCTGGGCCCGGTACTGCACTGGCCGGTTAACAGCCGGTCCACACTCCAGGAGGCGCTCTACCGTTACGACGCCATCGGACGGCTGCAGCAGAGCAGCCTCGACCGGAGTCCGGGGGAAGTCGGGCCCGACATCGGCTCATTCCTGCGGCTGGGCCCGGTAGGCACCGCGTTCGTTGCTACGCAGGGCCCCCGGGTGCTGCTCGTCGACGAGCTGGACAAGGGCGACATCGACCTGCCGAACGACCTCCTCACCATCTTCGAAGAAGGCACCTTCGAGATCCCGGAACTGTCCAGACTGCCCGAGAACCAGGCCGACATCGACGTCCTCACCGCTGATCCGCACCAGCGGGCGAGGGTACACAGGGGGATGGTGCGCTGCACCGAGTTCCCCCTCGTCGTCATCACCAGCAACGGCGAACGAGACTTCCCCCCGGCGTTCCGCCGCCGCTGCCTGCCCCTGCACCTCGGCGACCCGGACAAGGAGCGTCTGGAGAAGATCATCGAAAGCCACCTCGGGCCGGACGCTCTCGCTGACGCCGGTGATCTGGTACAGGCGTTCCTGGCCCAGCGAGCCATCGGGGAACTCGCCACCGACCAGCTCCTCAACGCCGTGTTCCTGCGCCACGGCGGTGCCCGGCTGGACGGCGGCGGTCTGCTGAGGACGGTTCTGCACCGGCTCAACGCGGACGGCTGAGACGTGTTCGCAGAACTGCGGAGGATCCTGGCAAGCACCGAGCTGCCTATGGAGCCGGAAGACTTTCTGGACGTCCTCTGGCTCGCAGCACGCGTCCCGTCCGGCCCGGCGGCGCCCCTGACCCGCTATGCCAGGAGCACAACGGACCCGCAGGCACCGAGCACCGCCCCCGCCCTGTCAGACACTCTCTCGGAGCCGGGCCCGCAAGATCTTCCCAGGGCAGGGGCTGATCAGCTGACAGCGCAAGCAGAGGCCGCCCAACAACCCCACCTCGCAGTGCTCTCCGGCCCCGCAGCCGGAACACCGACCGGGGCCCTGCGGACCCCAGGTGACCGGGCCCTCGGCCGGACCCTGCCGCTCGGCAGAGCGCTGCGTCCTCTGAAGCGGCGCGTCCCGAGCCGACAGCACAGCGAGGTCGATGAAGTGGCGACGGCCGACCTCCAGGCCGACACCCGCAGTCCGCAGCTTGCGCTGCGTGCCCAGCCGGAGCGATGGCTTCGGCTGGCCCTGATCATCGACGGCGGCATGTCCATGCTCCTGTGGGAGCGCCAGTGCGCCGAACTCAAGGGGCTCCTCGAACGCAGTGGAGCCTTCCGCCAGGTGGAGATCCACCAGATCCGCTACACCACCGAGGAGGCCGGAGTCAGACTAGGGCGCCCGTGGAACACCACCGTGGCGACCCGACCGACCGAGTGCGTCACGGACGCCTCCGGACGCACCATGGTGCTGGTGGTGACCGACGGCGCGGCGGCCGCCTGGCGCGACGGACGGATCCGACCCGTACTCGAAGGATGGGCCCGCAACGGTCCCACCGCCGTGATCCACACCCTCCCCCGTCGACTGTGGGCGGGCTCCGGCGCACGGGCGGACACCTGGCAGGTCACCTCACCCCGCCCGGGCGTGCCGAACAGCGCCTGGACAGTGACGGACCAGGTACTCCCCCCGAGTGTCGCCCCGCCTCCGCCCGTTCCCATCCCCGTCCTGGACCTCACCCCGACCGGCTTCTCGACCTGGGCCGCCGTGAACACCATGGTCGGGCGCCCCATGCCGGTACGCCTGTGGTCACCCCACCGGCCCCAGACACCTGCTGGCAAGCCCAGCCGCGTCTCCGTCCGGGACTTCGGCCGCGCTGCCTCGCCCGAAGCGGTGCGCCTGGCCGCGCATCTGGCGGCCATGGCTCCCGTCACCGTGCCCGTGATGCAACTCGTCCACTCCTGCCTCCACCAGCGGCAGGGGGCCGCACCGCTGGCCGAGGTCCTCCTGGGCGGACTGATGCAACCCCTTCTGCCATCCGGGGACGCGCAGTTCACCGGCCGCCACCAATTGTTCGACTTCACAGCCGAAGCAAAGGATCTGCTGCTCGACGCCGTCCCCACCACCGAACTCCTCGACTGCAGTCGGCGGGTGGGAGAGCGCATCGAGTCCCTGATCGGCCACTCCTCGGACTTCCCCGCGTGGCCCCTGGGCCCGGACGACCAAGTGACCGCCACACCGTTCGCCTACCTCGGGCCCGCGTTGCAGGCACGCCTGGGACTCCCGAACGCCGAAGCCCACGACGCTGCCTCCGACAGAGCTGTGCTGTCCCCGACCACCGGGGAACCCTCCGCCGAGCCTGCGTTCGCATGGGTGTCGAACGACGGACTGGACGAATCCCTGGACTTGCTGTCCGAAGAACTAGGCATCGCCACACTCTCCGGCGAAGCGGATATTCCTCGCTGGGATTCCGTCGTGAATCTGGTGGACACGGTCGCGGAGCGCCGCGGCGAACCGCCCGCCGACGTGAGACCCCGTCTGCGTGCGCAGTATGTGGAATCACTGCTGCACCTGTGCCCTTCGGAGGTCCAAGCCGCTTTCGCCCGAGTGGGCAGCACCCCACAGGACACGGACCTTCTGCTTCTCCACTTGCTTCTCTACGTCCACGCCCGGTCTGACGGCTCGCGAATGACGGAGACGGAGATTGCCGAGGATCTTTCGCAATTCCTTGACGGGCGAGGACTCCACCTAGACCGTGAACGTCGGCTCGGCCCGGAGGACACACGTCGGTTCGACCTGCTCTGGCGCATCGACGGCCGGTACTGCCCAGTGGAGCTCAAACGGACCGGAACGCCCTTCTCTTGGAAGGCTGCTTTCACAAAGACCGAGCACCATCTGGGGTTGTCGGGTGATTCCTTTGTCGCAGGTTTCGTTGTGGCCGTGGACGACGACGAGAAGCCTGCCGGGCCAGCCCCGCTCGAGGAATGCGTCATCGGCTACGCGCCGCCGTCCCATCCCAACATGATGATCACTGGTCTGCGTTTCCAAAATGGTGCGGCGCCAGCGATCCGCAGGGTGTGTATCGCCGTCGACACCGTGGGGTTCGCGGCGATGACCGCGCCTTCACGACAGTCATGGCACGAGAATCTCGATGGTGCTCTTCGCCATGCGATACAAGCGGCGGGGGTCGAGCCTGACGCGTGCGTCCGCCACGACCAAGGCGATGGCGTCCTCATCCTCCTGCCCCCGGGGGCAGACGAAGCAAGGGCTGTACCTGGATTCGCCGAGGGCCTCGCCCAAGCGCTTCGGCACGCCCTTGAACAGGGGCACACCATGCGCCTGAGAGTCGCGATGGACTCAGGAGCCGTCGTTACGGGGAGGTACGGTTTTGCTGGGGAGAGCGTGGAGCGTGTCAATCGGCTCGTCGGCTCAGATGCGCTGTGCGAGCCGCAATCCGAGTGCGCACTCCTCGTCTCCGAGACCCTCTATGAGGAAGTGCCAGCCTTCCACGGACGCTTCCAACGTGTGAACGTGAGAAGCAAGAACCTTCAGGCCTGGGCTTGGCTGCTGTCTAGCCTGCCCGAACACTTCCGCCTCTCGGAACCCTTTGCCCCGTCCCCCTCGAACGCCGTCATGGCAGACGAAGCCTTGTCAGCGGGAGGCCATAACCTGGCTAAACGGGAACCGCAGAAGGGCACCTCCATGAACGCCAGTTACTACCGGAGCCAGCTGGACAGGAAGAACAAGGCTCGCGCTGACGCGGAGAAGAAGGTCGGCGAGTTCCGCAAGAAGGAAGCCGACAAGCGCGCGAAGGCCACAAAGGAGCGATCGGCCGCCGCCAAGGCGAGCAGCCAGAGCACCGTCAACAGCAAGCTGCGTGCTGCCCAGCGGTACGAGAACGAGGCCAACAAGGCGGGCCAGGACGCCAGCACGTGGAGCGCCAAGGTGGGCAAGCTCTCCAAAGAGGCAGCTGACCTGTCGGCCAAGCTGGCGAAAGCGGAACAGGCCGAGCGGGCGGCCGCGGAGAAGGCTCGCCAGCGTGAACAGCAGAAGACGCAGCGGCGTGCCGCAGCTGAGCAGCAGAAGATCGAGAGCCGCCTGACGGCGACGGAGGGCGAGGTGCGCATGGTGATGAGGGAACTGCGGGCCCCGAAGCCGGAGAAACTGCGGGTGCTGCTGCTCGCGGCCGCCTCCGCCGGTGATCTGCGAGTCGGCCAGGAGCAGCAGAGGATTCGGGCGGCCGTGCAGAGTGCCACCCATCGAGACCTTGTCGACCTGGATCTCCACCCGGCCGCGACGGCGGACGTCTTCCTGGACGCGCTGACCAGGTTCCGTCCCCACGTCGTGCACTTCTCCGGTCACAGCACGCAGGACCTGATCGCATTCGAGAAAGGCGAGGACGGCTTCCACGAAGGTGCCATCGTCAGCGCCGGCGCCTTCGCCCGGGCCGTCGCCGCCGTGGACGACAAGCCGCTGCTGGTCCTGCTCAACTCCTGCCACTCTGCGGCCCAGACCGGGAAGCTGGTCGACACCGTGCCCTTCGCCATCGGCATGTCCGACACCATCGGCGACGTCGACGCCATCACCTATGCCGCCCGGTTCTACGCCGCCGTCGCCGACGGCCAGTCCGTCCAGGCCGCCCACCTGCTCAGCCGGGCGGCCATCGAAATGAACGGCCTGCTCGACCGCGACCTGCCGACCCTGGCCTGCGCTGCGGACGTCGACCCCAGCGCTACGAAGCTGGTGACGCCGCCTCCGGAGTAGGACGTGGTGAAGCACGGCATCGCGTTGCGCGGGCCCGGACCAGTTGGTCTGGGCCCGCGCAACTCCTCCAGAAACCCGGTGCGTCCCCCAGACGCCATCGCCCACCTCGACATACGACGACGCGACCGCCTCGGCGGCACCTCCACGAGTACCAGCATGCGGCCTGACCTGCACGGACGAGAATCTCGGCACGGACAGGGCGGGGGCCAAGAAAGTCCCGTGCCTGCCGCGGGCGTTGCCCTCGCACCTTGTCTTTGGCGTTCCCATGCCTCGCCCGCGGCGTTCAGGCTGGGATGGCGTCCCGTGTGATGGTGTAGGCGATCACCGTGCGGGTGTGCGCGGGCGGATGCCCGGGGCGTGCATCCGGTAACGGTCTCCGCTCCCTGCGCACAAGGCAGGCCACCGTGCAAATCTCCCTGGTGAACGGCCAGTTCAACCCGGGAGGTGCCCGATGGCCTTGTCCCGGTCTGACCTACAACGCCTGCTGGAGTCACTACGCTCGGCGGACGGAATCAAGCTCGTCCGCAACGGCGCCGAGCGCATGCTGCAGGAGCTGATCGAGGCCGAACTCAGCGGCCGGATCAGCGCCCGTGGAACGAGCGCACCGAGGACCGCACCGCCTTCCGCAACGGCCATCGGGAGAAGACCCTGGCCACCCAGGCCGGCGATCTGGACCTGGCCATCCCGAAACTGCGCAGCGGCAGCTTCTTCCCCAGCCTGCTGGAACGGCGCCGCCGCATCGACCAGGCTCTGTACGCGGTCATCATGGAGGCGTACGTGCACGGGGTGTCCACCCGCTCGGTCGACGACCTGGTCAAAGCGCTCGGCGCGGATAGCGGCATCTCCAAGAGCGAGGTCTCACGGATCTGCGGTGACCTGGACGAACAGCTCACCATCTTCCGCGGCCGGCCCCTGGACCACAGCCGCTTCCCCTATCTCTACCTCGACGCGACCTACTGCAAGGTCCGCGTGAACCATCGGATCGCCTCCCAGGCCGTGGTCATCGCCACCGGCATCAGCGAGGACGGCGGCCGTGAGGTGCTCGGTGTGATGGTCGGTGACAGCGAGACCGAAGCATTCTGGAGCAAGTTCCTGCGCTCCCTGCGCGAACGCGGCCTGGGCGGGGTCCGCCTGGTCATCTCCGACAGCCACAGCGGTCTGGTGGCCGCGATCCGCAAGGTCATGCTCGGCGCCGCCTGGCAGCGCTGTCGTGTCCATTTCCTGAGGAATGTGTTCTCCGTGATCCCGAAGGGATCCGGGGAAATGGTCGCGGCGACCATCCGCACCATCGTCATCCAGCCCTGCCCTTGCCGAAAATCTCATCCGGGCTGGTGAGCGACCGGGGCGCGCACTGCGGCCAGTGCCTTGTTGAACAGTTTGGCCGCGGGTCAGGGGCCGGTTCTCCGCGACCACGAACGCCGGAAAGCGGCTGTACCTGCTTCGTCACGGCGGCAAGGAGTGGCTGGACGAAGATCGACACAGTCGCATCGCCGTGGAGACCCGCATGGGCCACGAGGTCGCCGGCGTGGATGGTCTCCACTCGCACGTTGCCCTGGCCATGGAGCAGGAGATTGCCGATTCGCTGCAAAGCAGGTGGCTGCGCCATTCGTGGTCGGCGAGGGAGGGCACTGGAAAGGCGCCATCTCCCACTGCTCTACCATTCGATCTTGAAAAATGGTGGAAACCAGCAGGTCAAAGCCGCTCAGGACACGTCGACATAGTTTCGTTCATGAAGTTCATCTCGACCAAGAGCTTCATGCCGTTCGTGTGGTACCGCATCGTCCTCGGCATCGTGATCGTCATTCTGGTCACGATGGGCGTGCTCAGCCCGCACGCGGCGGAGTCGGCGGGCTGAGCTGGGGATTCCGTCCCAACTCGACGGGGGCTCGCGGGAGTTCCCGGGTGGGTTCGGTGAATTCCCGTGACTCATCACATACGGGATCCGTAGCGATTCGGTAGCGCACTGTCAGTTCTTGCCCCTAGGCTGGTGCGCATGTCCCCCGATTCCATGGCCCTTGGTTCCGTGCGGTCTGCTGCAGAAGTGAACGAGCAGATCCGTGCGCTCTGGTTGCGCGCGGGCGGCACCCTCTCGGCCCAGGAGCGCGCGGAGTACGAGCTGTTGGTGGTCGAGTGGGCGGCCGCGATCCGCGGCAACGTCGTCGAGGCGGCCTGAACACCCACCACCTGACGCCGCCTCGGGCCCGCTACGACGGGACGGGCGCACCGGTCGGCGACGATCCGTCGGCCTCCCCCTCGTCGCCCGTCTCCCCGCCCGGCTCGGCGAGTTGCTCCCGCACGTAGTTCCAGACGACCGCGATCATCGCGGCGAGCGGCACCGCGAGCAGGCTGCCCACGATGCCGGCCAGGCTGCCGCCCAGGGTCACCGCCAGCAGGATCACCGCCGCGTGCAGGCCGAGCCCGCGACTCTGGATCATGGGCTGGAAGACGTTGCCCTCCAGTTGCTGCACCACGACGATGATGGCCAGCACGATCAGCGCGTCCGTCAGGCCGTTCGACACCAGGGCGATGAGCACGGCCACGAAGCCGGCGAACAGGGCGCCCACGATCGGCACGAACGCGGAGACGAAGGTCAGCACCGCGAGCGGAAGCACCAGCGGTACGCCGAGGATCCACAGCCCGATCCCGATGAAGACGGCGTCCAGGAGTCCCACGACCGCCTGGGACCGCACGAACGAGCCCAGGGTGTTCCAACTGCGGGCGGCCACGGTCGGGATGTCGGTGGCGAGGCGGCCGGGCAGCTGACGGGAGAGCCAGGGCAGGAACCGCGGTCCGTCCTTGAGGAAGAAGAACATCAGGAAGAGGGCCAGGACGGCGGTCACCACACCGTTGACCACCGTGCCCACTCCGGTCACCACGGCGCTGACCATGCTGCCCATGCCTTCCTGGGCACGGGCGGTCGCCGTGTCGAAGGCCTTGGTGATCTGGTCGTCGCCGACGTTCAGCGGCGGTCCCGCCGCCCACTCACGCAGCTTCTGGATGCCCTCGCCCACACCGTCGCTCAGCTCACCGGACTGGGACGCCACCGGCACCGCGATCAGCGCCACGCCCCCCAGGGCGACCAGCAGGAACAGCACGGTCACCGCCGACGCGGCCAGTGCGGGGCGCCAGCCGTGCCGACGCAGGAAGCGCGTCACGGGCCAGGTGAGGGTGGTGAGCAGCAGTCCGACGATCAGCGGCCAGACGATCGACCACATCCGGCCGAGCGTCCACAGGGCCACCGCGAGCATCACGAACACCAGGAGCAGGTCGACGGAGACACGCGCCGAGGTACGCAGCGCGGCGCGGGTCTTCGTGGGGCTCAACGAGGCAGGCATGGGGATCACCCTATGGGTACGCCCATCACGCTTCGCTTCCCCGCTGATCACAAGCCGGATACACGACACGGCACTTGGCGGGCGGATCCCCGTTCGGCCGCCGAATATCACCGCACGCCCTTGGCTCCGCCCCCGCCATGCCCAACACTGATCCAATGACGCAGCGTGTGGAGCTCGCGACCGTGATGGACCGACTGGCCGTCGACGGACTGATCACCGACTACGCGACGGCGGTGGACGACGGCGACTGGGAGGCATACCGGGGGCTGTTCACACCGGACGGACGCGCCGACTACCGCTCGGCGGGAGGCATCGAGGGGGACGCCAAGCAGGTCGCCGCGTGGCTGGAGGAGAGCATGCGGCTGTTCTCGATGCGACAGCATCTGATCGTGAACCGGAGAGTCCGCTTCGACCTCCTGGAGCAGGACACCGGCGACGCGGCCCATGTCCAGGCCGACTACGTCAATCCGATGCGCTTCGCCGGCGGCGAGGACGGTCCGGCGGCGCCCGACTTCGTGTGCGGCGGCCGGTACGCCTTCGGGTTGCTGCGTACGTACGACGGCTGGCGGCTGCGCGAGGTGACCGTCCAGGAGAAGTGGCGGCGCCTGCCGGAGAGGCAGCCGGCACCTGTGATCAACTGAGTGGGCGGGCCCTGTCCGGGCACACACACTGGCGAAGCCCACAGGGTTGGAGGCGCCGTATGAAGTCGTCGGGCCACTGGCTCGCCTCTCCGTGGCGGCGCTCGGCCGTCGCCGTGGCGGCGGGCGCCCTGCCCGTGCTCGCCTTTCCCGCCCCGTCCCTGTGGTGGTTCGCCTACGTCGCCCTCGTCCCCTGGCTCGTGCTGGTGCGCTCGGCTCCGACCGGGCGGCGGGCGGCGTACGACGGCTGGTGCGGCGGGTTCGGCTTCATGCTGGCGATGCACCACTGGCTGCTGCCGAGCCTGCATGTGTTCACGTTCGTCATCGCCGCGCTGCTGGGCGCGCTGTGGGCACCGTGGGGCGCGCTGGTGCGCCGCTGCCTGACGGGAACGCCGTCCGCCGCCGCACTGCTCGTGGTGCCCTCGGGCTGGCTGGCGGTCGAACTCGTCCGTTCCTGGCAGGGCCTCGGCGGGCCCTGGGGGGTGCTCGGCGCGAGCCAGTGGCAGGTGGAGCCGGCGCTGCGGCTGGCCTCGGTGGGCGGGGTGTGGCTGCTCAGCTTCCTGGTGGTGGCCGTGAACGTCGCGGTCGCGGTGCTGATCACGGTCCGCGAGTCCCGGGTGCCGGCCCTCGCCGGGCTGGTCGCCGCGGCGGCGGCCACCTCGGCGGCCTGGGTGTGGTCGCCGCGTCCCGAGGTCGAGGGGCGGGCCAGGATCGCGGTCGTCCAGGCGGGGGTCGTCGACGGCCCCGACCGGCGCTTCGCGCGGGAGGAACAGCTCACGCGCGAGCTGGCCGGACAGGACGTCGACCTGATCGTCTGGGGTGAGAGCAGCGTCGGCCACGACCTCGGGGACCGGCCCGACCTCGCGGCCCGGATCGCCGCACTGTCCCGCCGTACGGGCGCCGACATCCTGGTCAACGTGGACGCCCGGCGCTCCGACCGGCCCGGCATCTACAAGAGTTCCGTCCTGGTCGGCCCCCACGGCCTCACCGGGGACCGCTACGACAAGATGCGGCTCGTCCCCTTCGGCGAGTACGTCCCGGCGCGTTCGCTGCTCGGCTGGGCGACCTCCGTCGGCAAGGCGGCGGGCGAGGACCGCAGGCAGGGGTCCCGGCAGGTGGTGATGAACGCCGGGAAGGGGCTGCGGATCGGCCCGTTGGTGTGCTTCGAGACCGCCTTCCCCGACATGACCCGGCATCTCACCGAGGACGGCGCCGACGTGCTCGTGGGCCAGTCCTCGACCTCGTCGTTCCAGCGCAGCTGGGCCCCCGAGCAGCACGCCTCGCTGGCCGCGCTGCGCGCCGCCGAGACCGGCCGCCCGATGGTCCACGCGACCCTGACGGGCGTGTCCGCGGTCTACGACGCGAGCGGGCGGCGCGTCGGCCCGTGGCTCGGCACCGACACGAGCGCGAGCACGGTGTACGACGTTCCGCTGAGCGACGGCGGCACACCGTACGTCCGCCTCGGCGACTGGCCGGTGCACGCGGCGCTGCTGGTCCTCGCGGCGTGGGGGGTCACGCAGGGCGTCCGGACGCTGCGGATCAGGCGGGCCTCTCCTGAACCGCGCGTACCACCCGCTCGCACAGTTCGTGAGTCGCCAGCGCGTCCCGGGCGCTGAGCACCTTGCCCGCGCGCACGGCGTCCAGGAAGGCGCCCGCCACCTGTTCGATGCCGCGCTGCCGGGCCACCGGCACCCAGTCGCCGCGCCGCCGCACGGTCGGCTGACCCTTGTGGTCGACGACCTCGGCGAGGTTGAGCACCTGACGCTTGGTGTCCTGTCCGGACACCTCCAGGATCTCCTCGGCCGAGCCGCTGAGCCGGTTCATCACGCCGAGCGCGGTGAACCCGTCCCCGGCGAGTTGCAGGACGACGTGGTGCAGCAGGCCGTTCTCCGTGCGGGCGCGCACGGTCACGTCGTCGACCGGGCCGGGCACCAGGAAGCGCAGGGTGTCCACGACGTGGATGAAGTCGTCGAGGATCATCGCGCGCGGTTCCTCCGGGAGCCCGACACGGTTCTTCTGCATCAGGATCAGCTCGCGCGGGTGCTCGGCGCACTGCGCGTACCCGGGTGCGTAGCGCCGGTTGAAGCCGACGGCCAGAGTGACGCCCCGCTCCTCGGCGAGCTCCACCAGCCGCACGGAGTCGGCGAGTTCGTAGGCCAGCGGCTTGTCGACATACGTCGGTACGCCCGCCTCGACGAGGCGCGTCACGATCTCGGGGTGCACGGCGGTCGGCGCGTGCACGAAGGCGGCGTCGAGGTCCTGGCCGAGCAGCGAGTCCAGATCCGCGTGCCGCTGCCCTTCGGGAAGGTGCAGCCCGTCGGCGACCCGGGCCAGCGTCGCGGGGGTCCGGGTCTGCAGATGCAGCTCGACTCCCGGCCGGCCGCCGAGCACCGGCAGATAGGCCTTCTGCGCGATGTCACCGAGTCCGATGCAGCCGACCTTCACGGGGTCTCCTTCAGCGGTTGCCTGCCGGGGTCATGCCGGAAGCATACGGCGGCCACGCCGGCCCGCTCCGTGAACGTCTCGACGGCGTGCGGGGAGACCGGGAGGCGTGCCGGCCGGCGTCATCCGTGGTGGATCGGAGCCCGCCGTCCGGGGACGGACGTCACCCGTGCGGGGCATCCTGTGCTTGTCCGCTGTCCAAAGGCCGTCCGACCCAGCAGAGTTGCGCGGGTGCATCGAACGACGACCACCGCAACGCTCCTGGTCACCGTGGCTGTCTCGGCCCTCGCCGGCTGTGTGACGGTCCAGCGTCCGCCCGTGTCCGGCCCGCCGGCTCCGCCGTCGCAGCCCTCGGCGCCCCGGCCGGACGGCCCGGACCGGCCGCAGATCGTGCAGGCACCGGCCCGCGAGGCCCTGGCGATGATCGGCCCGTCCGGCAGCCCGGATCCGACATCGACCGCGTCGCACGCCGGTACGGCTGCTCGCTCGGCGCCGCCGCAGACGCGCCGCCAGCCCCCGCGCTCCCGTCCCCCGGCGCCCCCGGTGCGGCCCGAACCCCGCCGTCCCGAGGCCCGGCAGCCGCGTGTGGAGATCCCCGACGTGGCCGGGTCGATCCCCAAGGACGCGCGGGACGTCTGTGCCCTCGGCAAGCGGTACGGGGGCTGGCAGGCGGACAGCCCGGAGTCGATGATCTGCGACCGGACCTACGGGCGTTGAGCACGAGGAGACGGACCGGCGGTGACCCCCGTCAGCGGGCGGAGGAGGAGTCGCCCTCGCCGAGTCGCAGCCCCAGCCGGTTGATGGCCGCCCGCACCCCGTCCCCGTAACTGTCGTCGCCCAGCACGTCGGACGCTCTGCGCGCCCGGCGCAGATGGGTGCGGGCCACCTCGGTGCGGCCGAGCTTCACATAGTCGGCGGCGAGGTTCAGATGCAGCGACGGGTACAGGGCGCGCACCGCGAGCGCGCCCTCGTGCTCGCGCAGCCGGTCGTCCGTCAGCTCTTCGGCGGCCGTCAGCGCTCTGAGGTCCCAGGCGAGTTCGTCGAACGGGTCGTCCTGCGCGTCGGCCATGTAGTGGGCCAGCGTGCAGCGGTGCAACGGGTCGCCGTCCTCACCGATCTCCGCCCACAGCCCCGCGAACCGCTGCCTGGCCTCCTCGCGGTCCCCCGCGTGATGCAGCATCACGACCTGTCCGATCCGCGTCATCACGGGGTCCACGGCCGCCTGCCCCTGTCGCTCCGCCACCGCGTCCTCCGCACCCTCGCCGACTGTCCCCGCCGACGCTAACCGCCGCCACCGGCAATCCCGGTCAGGCGGCACCGGGCCGGCTCGGCGGGGAACCGGCCCGGCGGTGGTCAGCCCAGGTTCGGGACGGTCCAGTCGACGGGCTGGTGGCCCTGCGCGGCGACCGCCTCGTTGATCTGCGTGAAGGGGCTGGAGCCGAAGAACTTCTTGGCCGACAACGGGGAGGGGTGGGCGCCCTTGACCACCACGTGGCGGGTCTCGTCGATCAGGGGGAGCTTCTTCTGCGCGTAGTTGCCCCACAGCACGAAGACCGCCGGGTCGGGGCGCTCGGCGACCGCGCGGATCACCGCGTCGGTGAACTTCTCCCAGCCGCGGCCCTTGTGCGAGTTGGCCTCGCCGCCCCGGACGGTGAGGACCGCGTTGAGCAGCAGGACGCCCTGCCGGGCCCACGGCATCAGATAGCCGTTGTCCGGGATCTCCAGGCCGAGCTCCGCCTTCATCTCCTTGTAGATGTTGCGCAGCGAGGGCGGGGTCTTCACACCGGGGCGGACCGAGAAGCACAGGCCGTGGCCCTGTCCCTCGCCGTGGTACGGGTCCTGGCCGAGGACGAGGACCTTCACCTGGTCGTACGGTGTCGCGTCGAGCGCGGCGAAGACCTCCTCGCGCGGAGGGTAGACGGGACCCTGGGCGCGCTCCTCCTCGACGAACTCCGTCAGCTCCTTGAAGTAGGGCTGTTGCAGCTCGTCGCCCAGGACCCCGCGCCAGGACTCGGGCAGCATGGCGATGTCGGTCACGTCAACTTCCTTACGGTGTGCGGTCACTGCGACGTGCGCTCACGTCCAGGCCACAGAACCTACAGGCGAGCACTGACAGTGGGCCCCGCGGACCGCACGACCGGACCTCTACCAGCTGGTCTTCCAGTACAGCTCCCACATCACCATCATCGTCGCCGGGTCGATGACCTTCTCCAGACCGGCGATCTCCTCGTTCGCGGCGACGTACTGCTTGCCCTGCCACAGGGGCAGCAGCCGCGCGTCGTCCACGAGGATCTGCTGGGCGTCCTCGAACTGTTCGGCCACGGCCCCGCGGTCGCTCTCCGCGCGGGACGCAGGCAGCAGGGTGTCGGTGATCTCGGGTGTTTCGTACGGGGTGCCGAGTGCGTTCTGCTCGCCCACGAAGGGCGCGATGAAGTTGTCGGCGTCGTTGAAGTCGGGGAACCAGCCGCGCCCGAACACCGGGTACTCGCCCTTCTGGTATCCCGCCACGTACGTCTTCCAGGGGCGGCTCTTGAGGGTGACCGTGAACAGGTCGGAGGCCTCCAGCTGCCGCTTCAGCTCCTCGAAGGCGGGCTTGGTGGTCGAGCCGTAGCGGTCGCTGGTGTACCAGAGCGTCATCGGGACGCGCTCGGTGATGCCGTCGTCCGCGAGGATCCGCTTGGCCTTGGACACGCTGGGGGCACCGTAGTCGTCGAAGAAGCCCGTGGTGTGGCCCACCAGCCCCCTCGGGATCATGGAGTAGAGCGGCTCGACGGTGTCCTTGTAGATGTTGTGCGCGAGCGCCGGGCGGTCGATGACCTGGGCGACCGCCTTGCGGACCGCGGGCTTCGCGGACCACGGGTCACTCGGGTTGAACACCAGGTAGCTGATCTCGGTGGTGGGGTTCGCGACGAGCTGGAGCCCCTCCTCCTGCTGGTTGTCCTCGATGTCCACGGTGTCCGAGGCGCCGAGACCGCGGTAGATGACCGCGATCTCCTTGTCCTTGAGGGCCTTGACCATCTCGTCCGACTGCTGGAAGTAGCGGATGGTGACGGCGTTGTTCTTGCGGTCCGCTATGCCTTTGTAGTTGTCGTTGCGGACCAGCTCGGCCTCCTTGCCCTCGTCGAAGGAAGCGAGGCTGTAGGGCCCCGAGCCGCTGATCCTGCCGTCCTTGCGGAGCGCGTTCGCCGGGTACTCCTCGGGGTCCACGACCGACATGGCGGGGGTGGTCAGCACGAAGGGGAAGGTCGCGTCGGGCTGGCTGAGCTGGAAGACGACCTCGCGGTCGCCCTTCACCTGGACCCGGGAGAGCGTCCCCAGCAGACCCGCGGGCCCGCCGTTGACGTTGATCTTCTTGATCCGGTCGAACGAGTGCTTGACGGCCTGGGCGTCCAGCGTGTGCCCGTTGGAGAACTTCAGGTCCTTACGGAGCGTGCAGCTGTACACGGTGCTCGACTTGTCCGTGAACGCGCAGCTCTCGGCGGCGTCGGGCTCGGGCTCGGCCGCGCCGGGAGTGTAGTTCAGGAGGGTCTGGTACACGTTGCGGAAAAGCTCCCAGGAGTTGTCCCAGGAGGCCGCGGGATCCAGCGTGGCCGGAGCGCTGGTCGTGCCCACGACGACCGCGTTCTCGTCTCCGGAGTCGTCCGAGGAGAACACGCCACATCCGGCCACCATGGACAGGGACGCGAGGGCCGCGAGTGGCGGCAGGTACCGGTTCCGGATGAACACGCGCTTGCTCCTCGAAATGCCGTACCAAGGGTCGGCAGACCCTACCGCAGCACTCCGCCCGCTGAACCTCCCTTGAATCGACCGGTTGATCGATTTCGCATGACGACGTTGTCATCCGTCCGTGGGCCTCCGACACGCCGACACGGGCGCCGTTTTCGTCAACCAGCGCCCGTGTCGAGGGGTGGCCGAAGCCTGCGGGGTTCAGCCCACGCCGGCGTTCAGGAAGATGCCGCCGTCGACGACGAGCGTCTGGCCGGTGATCCAGTCGGACTGGTCCGAGGTGAGGAACGCGGCGGTGCCGCCGATGTCGGAGGGCACGCCGAGCCGGCCCAGCGGGTAGGCCGCGGCCGCCTCCGCCTCCCGGCCCTCGTAGAGGGCCTGCGCGAACTTGGTCTTGACGACGGCCGGGGCGATGGCGTTGACCCGCACCCCCGGCGCGTACTCGTGCGCCAGCTGGAGGGTCAGGTTGATCATCGCGGCCTTGCTGATGCCGTAGGCGCCGATGAAGGGCGAGGCGGAGACGCCCGCGACGGAGGCGATGTTGACGATCGCCCCGCCGTTGTCCTTCTGCCAGGCGTGCCAGGTCCGCTGTGCGAAACCGAGCGCCGAGACCACGTTGGTCTCGAACACCTTGCGGGCCACGTTCAGGTCGAGGTCGGCGATAGGTCCGAACACCGGGTTCGTACCGGCGTTGTTGACCAGGAAGTCGACACGGCCGAAGGCCTCCATGGTGCGCTCGACGGCGACGGCCTGGTGCGCCTCGTCGTGTGCCTTGCCGGCGACGCCGATGACCCGGTCGGCGCCGAGCTGCTCGACGGCCTCCTTGAGGGCGTCCTCGTTGCGCCCGGTGATGCAGACGCGGTCGCCGCGCGCGACGAGCGCCTCGGCGACGCCGTAGCCGATGCCACGGCTGGCGCCCGTGATGAGCGCGACCTTGCCCGAAGGCTCGGGGAGTTCCACCGAAGTCATGTTCCTGATCCCCTAGTCGAGCGGTCCGCCGGCGACGTACAGCACCTGGCCGGAGACGAAGCCGGCGGCCTCGTTCGTGAAGAAGGCGATGGCGTTGGCGATGTCGTCGGGCTCACCGACGCGGGCCACCGGGATCTGGGTGGCCGCCGCGGCCTTGAACTCCTCGAAGCCCATGCCGACCCGGGCGGCGGTCGCGGCGGTCATGTCGGTGGCGATGAAGCCGGGCGCGACGGCGTTGGCGGTGATGCCGAACTTGCCGAGCTCGATGGCGAGGGTCTTGGTGAAGCCCTGCAGACCGGCCTTGGCGGCGGAGTAGTTGGCCTGGCCGCGGTTGCCGAGGGCGGAGGACGAGGAGAGGTTGACGACCCGGCCGAACCCGGCGTCCACCATGTGCTTCTGGACGGCCTTGGTCATCAGGAAGGAGCCGCGCAGGTGCACGTTCAGGACGGTGTCCCAGTCGGAGACGCTCATCTTGAAGAGCAGGTTGTCGCGGAGCACGCCCGCGTTGTTGACGAGGATGGTCGGGGCGCCGAGTTCGGCGACCACGCGCGCGATCGCCGCCTCGACCTGGGTCTCGTCGGAGACGTCCGCGCCGACCGCGACGGCCTTGCCGCCCGCCGCGGTGATCTTCTCGACGGTGTCCTTGCAGGCGGCCTCGTCGAGGTCGATGACGGCGACCGCGCGACCCTCGGCGGCCAGCCGTACGGCGGTGGCGGCACCGATGCCGCGCGCTCCGCCGGTGACCACGGCGACCCGCTGCTCAGTGGTGGACATTGCTGGTTCTCCTCGCCCTTGAGAAGGACGCCCATTCAGGTGAGCGACCGCTTAGTACCTTCAGCACACGTGACGCTAGAAGGCCTGGCACCCGGTGTCAACGCCACAGGTGACGGGTGTGATCCATTACCTGACCAGCAGGTCGAGCAACCGCTGCGTCTCGGCCACCGGATCATGGGTGAGCCCGGTGTGCACCGGGCCCGGCTGGAGGACCGTCGAACGCGGCGCGATCAGCCAGCGAAAGCGCCGGCCGGCGTCGTCACCGGCGGCCTGACCGGCGGCTTCCCCGCCCGCGCAGACTCCCTCGACGGCACGCAGGGCGGCCCGCACACCGGTCACGTCCGCGTCCGGGTCCAGGGCGAGCAGCCGCGCCTCGTCGAGGTGCGTACGCGCACCGACGTACGACCGGGCCCTGCAGTAGACGAGCACCCCGGCGTTGACGCACTCGCCGCGCTCGATGCGGGGGACGACGCGCAGCAGGGCGTACTCGAAGACGTCCCGGTCGTTGGCCTCGCTGGGCCGGATGATGTGGCGGTCGCTCACTGGTCCCCCTTGACGCGCTCGTGGATGACGGCGGCGCGCGCCAGGAGGGGCGCCGCGTAGGCGTGCCGGAGGGCGTCGGGATCGTCGAAGCCCGGCTCGCCCGCCAGCCAGGCGTCCGGGATCTCGGCGGTGACCTCGGCGAGGAGTTCCTCGGTGACCCGCGGTGCCAGCTCGGCGGCGGCGGTCGCGACGTCCGGCGCGAAGGACGCGAGCGTGTGCTCGCAGGCGTCGTACGGGCGGGCCGCCGAGGCCTCGGCGCCAGGCCAGTTGTGGTGCCAGATCATGGTCGCGCCGTGGTCGATGAGCCACGGCTCGCCCTGCCACATCAGCAGGTTGGGGTTGCGCCAGGACCGGTCGACGTTGTTCACCAGTGCGTCGAACCAGACGATCCGCCCGGCCTCCTCGGGACTCACCGTGAAGGCGAGCGGGTCGAAACCGAGGGCGCCGGAGAGAAAGTCCATGCCGAGGTTGGTGCCGCCGCTGGTCCGGAGCAGTTCCTGCACCTGCGGGTCGGGTTCGCCGAGGCCCAGCACCGGGTCGAGGTCGATCGTCACCAGGCGCGGCACCCTGAATCCCAGGCGCCGGGCGAGTTCCCCGCACACGACCTCGGCGACCAGCGTCTTGCGGCCCTGTCCGGCGCCGGTGAACTTCATGACGTACGTTCCGCGGTCGTCGGCCTCGACGAGGCCCGGCAGCGAGCCGCCCTCACGCAGGGGCGTGATGTAGCGGGTCGCGATGACTTCCTTGAGCATCGCCCCAGATTAGATCTCCGCGGGCCCTGAACGGCCTCCGCCCCCAGGCCGTACCTGTGTACAGATCACGAGGCATCCGTGGAAGGGACGTCAGGATGACCAGCGAACCGTTTCCGCCCGTGGGGGCACCCTCCCGTCGAACCGTCGTGGCGGCGGTCGGCGCGGCGGGCTTCTCCCTCGCGCTGAGCTCCTGCGGATCCGAGGACAGTCCGGCCGACAGCGCTCTCGGGAAGACGTCGGACATCCCGGAGGGCGGCGGCAAGATCTACAAGGAGCAGGGGGTCGTGGTCACCCAGCCGTCGGCGGGCACCTTCAAGGCGTTCTCCTCCAAATGCACCCATCAGGGCTGCGCGGTGACGGGCGTGGCCAACGGGGTCATCACGTGCCCGTGCCACAACAGCGAGTTCTCCGTCACGGACGGCAGTGTGAAGAAGGGGCCGGCGACCCAGGCGCTGCCGGCCGCGAAGATCACCGTGAGCGGGGACTCCATCGAACTCGCGTGAGCCGTCAGGCGCGTCCGCCGGGGCGGGGCCGCCGCCGTACGCAGGACAGCACCTCGTCGGTGGTCGCGAGCGTGGCGACCAGGGCGAGCGTGTGACGGATCATCGCGGGGGCGTAGTCGGAGGGCACCCCCGCGATGGCGTCCGTCGGCACGACGACGGTGTAGCCGCGGTTCACGGCGTCGAACACGGCGTTGGGGATCGCCACATTGGCCGAGACCCCGGCGACGATCAGCGTCCGGCAGCCGAGGTTGCGCAGCAGGGCGTCCACGTCGGTGCCCTGGATCGGGGACAGCCCGTGCAGCCGTCGTACGACGAAGTCCTCCTCGGTGACCTCGATCGGCGCCGCCAGGCGGACCGCGGCGGTGCCGGTCAGCTGTTGGACGGGCAGCCGTTCCGCGGCGCGGAAGAGGCGGGCGTTGCGGTTGGCGCCGCGGCCGTCGGGGCGGCGTTCGGCGAGGGCGTGGATCACCTGGACACCGGCCTCGTGGGCGGCGGCGACCAGCCGGGCGACGTGGGCGAGCGCCCCCGACGAGCGGGCCTCCTCGGCGAGTTCGGGCAACGCGCCGTCCGGTCCGACGACACCCTGCTGGCACTCGACGGTGAGCAGCACGGTGGTCGTGGGGTCGATCAGCTCGCCGAGCCGGTCGTACGACGCCATGGTTCCCCCTTGTCGCCGACGGTCCGGAGCGGGTGAGAGTAGCCACCATTGCGCGAGGACGGAAGACGACCCATCCTTTTCTGACGTGATGTCAGAGGATCTCCTCTGACACGACGTGAGAGAAAGAAGGGGGCCGCATGACCGTTACCCAGCGCCGAGGCCGGAAGATCATGATGACGCCCGGCGAGCTGGACGAGTTCCTCACCAGCCAGCGCACCTGCCGGGTCGCCACCGTGTCCGCGGCCGGCGCCCCGCATGTGAGCACGCTCTGGTTCGCCTGGGACGGCACGTCGATATGGCTCTACTCGGTGGTGCGCAGCAAGCGGTGGACGGATCTGCGGCGCGATCAGCGGGTCGCGATCGTGGTGGACACCGGCGAGGAGTACGACGAGCTGCGCGGCGTCGAGCTGTCCGGCACCGTGGAGTTCGTGGGCGAGGCCCCGCGCACCGGGGAGCTGCGCGCCGAACTCGACCTGCCCGAGACCCTGTTCGCCCGCAAGAACTTCCGGCTGGACGAGATGCCGCACGACGGGCGGCACGCGTGGATCCGGCTGACACCGGAGAAGATCGTGTCCTGGGACTTCCGGAAGCTCGGGTCGCCGTAGCCGAGGACAGCGCCTCCGGCTCTCAACCGAGCTGCTCGGCTGCCGACTTGAGCGCCTTGACCGCCGCCCGGATGGACGGGCGGCGGTCGGCGTCCGCCCGCCAGACGACGTACACATGCCGCCGCACCCGCTGCTTCAGCGGAACGGTGACGACCCCCGCGGGCATCGGCCGCCGACCCATCACCGGCGCGATACAGACACCCAACCCCGCCGCGACCAGGCCGAGTTGGGTATGGGTCTCGGCGGCGCGGTGGCCGACGATCGGCTCGATGCCCTTCGAGCGGAGCGTGAACATCAGCCACTCGTGGCAGAACTCGCCCTCGGCCCAGGTGATCCACTCGTCCTCGGCGAACTCGGCGAGGTCCACCTCGGCACGGCCGGCGAGGGGGTGCGCGGCGGGCAGTGCCACGTCCGCGGGGTCGTCCAGGATGTGCGCCTTGACCAGGCCGTCGGGGAGCGGCATCGGTTTGTTGTACCAGTCGAGGACGACCGCGAGGTCGAGGTCGCCGCGGATCACTCCGGCGATGCCGGTCTCGGGCTCCAGCTCGCAGGATCGCAGCCGCAGGGCCGGATGCCGTACGCGCAGGGCGGAGAGCGCGGTGGGGAACAGGCCGCGCGCGGCGGTCGGGAACGCGGAGAGTCTGAGCTCGCCGACGACCTGTCCGCGCTGGGCCTCCAGGTCGGACTGGGCGAGCTCGACCTGCGACAGGATGCGCGCCGCGTGCTCGGCGAGCAGCCGTCCCGCGTCCGTGAGCCGCACCCCCCGCCCGTTCTTGGCGAGGAGCTGCTGCCCGACCTCTCGCTCCAGCTTGGACATCTGCTGCGAGACGGCCGACGTCGTGATGTGCAGCCCCTCGGCCGCCCCGCTGACCGAGCCGTGCCGTGCGAGGGCGTCGAGGGTGCGCAGGCGCTCCAGGTTCAACATGTAAGTGATTCTACGAGATACCGGGTGCCAAATCTCGATTGTGCTACGAGGTCGGGCGCAGCATCGTTGCTTTCATGAGCACCGTCACCGCCACCACGACACCCCCTGCCCGGGGAACGGCCTCGCCCGCCTCCGCCTCCCGTCCCCGCCGCACCCTCGACTGGCGGCTGCGCTTCGGCGTCCTGTCGCTGATCTGGGGCTTCAGCTTCCTGCTCATCAAGGTGGGCACCGAGGGCTACGCCCCCTTCCAGGTCGCCCTCGGCCGCCTGGCCTTCGGTACGGCGGTGCTCGCCGCCACGATGGCCGTGCGGCGGGAACGGCTGCCGCGCGGTGCGCGGACCTGGGCCCATCTGACGGTGGCCGCGTTCTTCGTGAACGCGCTGCCGTTCTCCCTCTTCGCCTACGCCGAACTGACGATCCCCTCCACGCTCGCCGGCATCTGCAACGCGACCTCGCCGCTGTGGGGCATGGCCCTGTCGCTGGTCGCCCTCTCCGAGGACCGGCCGACCCGGATCAGGGTCGCGGGTCTCGGCCTGGGCTTCCTCGGGGTCCTGACGGTTCTCGGCGCCTGGCAGGGCTTCCACGGCCTGGACGCCTCGGGCACGGCGATGGCCCTGCTGGCCTCGCTCAGCTATCCGATCGGGTGGATCTACATCCGCCGCACCCTGGCCGGCACCGGCCACTCGAACCTGTCGATGACCGGGGCCCAACTCCTGCTCGCCACGCTCCAACTGGCCGTCGTCACCCCTGTCTTCACCACTCTTCCGACCCGCTTCGCCCTCACTCCCCTGCTGGCCGTCGCCGCCCTCGGCACCCTCGGCACCGGCCTCGCCCTCCTCCTCCAGTACGGCCTGGTCTCCGAGGTCGGCCCCACCACCGCCCAGATGGTCACCTACTTCATCCCGGTCATCGCCACCGCCGCGGGCGTCGCCATCCTCGGCGAACCCCTCACCTGGTCGACACCGCTCGGCGCGGCGATCGTCCTGGCGGGAGCGGCACTGACCCAGGCGAGGCCCCAGCGGCGTGACGGCGTGGCGGGGGTGGGGGAGAAGGGTGGGACCGAGGTCAGGATCGTGCCCGGAGTCGGGACCCGCACGGGAGCCGACTCCGGGTCCGTGACCGACACCGAGGTCCGGACCGGGGCCGCAGCCGACGCCGGGGCCAGGACCGGAGCCGACGCCCAGGCCGGGACCGGGGCCCGGGCCGAAGCCGGGACCGGGACCGGAGCCGGGACCGGGGCCGGAGCCGACGCCGGAGCCCGGCCGGGACACACACCTGGCCGTGGGTCCGCGGCCTCGGCCTCACCCGGCGCCGACTCCGCGGTCGTACCGGCACACGGATCCCCGTCCACGCCCGCGGCCGTCGCGGAGGGGTGAGCCACACCGCAGTCGCGGCCCCGGCGGAAGCCGGGGCGCAACCGGTGCGGACTCCACACCGGCACCCGGCCCACGCCCTCGCCCCGGCGACCAGGGTCCCCCTCACGACTACCGGTCCGTCCTACACATAACTCCGCACCGGAGCCGGCCCGACGGCGGAGGCGATGGCGTCCGCGAGCGGGCCCGTCTCCGGCTCGGTGAGGGTCGAGACCGTGATGCGGATGCCGGGTCGGGCGGTCAGGCGGAAGCGGGCGCCGGGGGCGACGGCCCAGCCGGCGTGAAGGAGGCGGGCGACGGCTCCGGTCTCGTCGGGTACCGGGACCCAGACGTTCAGACCGGAGCGGCCGTGGGCCGGGACACCGCGGTCGGCCAGTGCGTCGATCAGCAGGTCCCGGCGTTCCCGGTAGGCGGCGGCGACCGCCGGGGTGTCCAGCGCGCCGTCGGCCCACAGGCGCAGGACGGCGCCCTGGGTGATGCGGCTGACCCAGCCGGGACCCAGGCGCTGGCGTCCGCGCACCCGGTCGACGGTGACGGTGTCGCCGGTGAGTACGCCCAGGCGCAGGTCGGGGCCGTGGGCCTTGGCGGCCGAGCGCACGAAGGCCCAGTTACGGGTGACGCCCGCCAGGGGGTGCAGGGGCAGGTCGACGATGCCGTGGCCGTGGTCGTCCTCGATCAGCAGGGTCTCCGGGTGGGCGCGGAGCACGGACCGCAGGCCGCGCGCGCGGGGGGCGCTCACCGCGGCGCCGGTCGGGTTCTGCGCCCGGTCGGTGACGATCAGGGCGCGGGCACCGGATTCCAGGGCGTGCCGTACGTCGTCCGGGAGCGGCCCCTCGTCGTCGACGCCGACCGCGGTGGTGCGCAGGCCGAGGGCCGGGACCAGATCGAGCAGGCTGCCCCACCCGGGGTCCTCGACGGCGACGGTGTCCCCCGGTTTGAGGTGGACCGCGAGGACGCGCTCGATGGCGTCCAGCGACCCGGACACGACGGCCAGCGGCCCGTCCGGCACCCCGTCGGCGTCGAGGCCGGCCCGCGCGAGCCGTGCCAACTCCGGTTCGACGGGGGCCTGTCCGTACATGACCGGCTGTCGGTCGCTCTGCTCGGCGGCTGCCGCGAACGCCTGGGCCAGCGAGGGCAGCAGTGCCGGGTCGGGGTTCCCGTCCGACACGTCACGCACCCCCTCGGGCACATCCACGCGGATGTGTTCGCGTCCGGTGGTGGCGGGCTTGGGCCGTACCCGGCTGCCCCGTCGCCCGGCGGTCTCGATGACCCCGCGTTCACGCAGGGTGCGATAGGCGGCCGCGACCGTATTGGGATTCACCCCCAGGTCGAGCGCCAACTCCCGCATCGGAGGCAGCAGTTGCCCGGGTGCCAGCGCGCCGACGCCCACCGCCTGCTCGATGCTCGCCGAAATCTCCGCTGCACGCCGACCCGTAATCCGGTAATCTCCTAGCACAAAGCCAAGTATGCACTAGTGCAATGGAGAGCGCCATGCAGGGGACCCCGCAGACGGCAACGGCCGCTTACACCCCCACCGACCGCACCGTCCCCACGCGCTCGCCGAACCGGGCCTCCTACGACAAGGACCTGGTGCACTCGATACTCGACGAGGGCTACGTCTGCCATCTCGGCTTCGTCCGCGACGGCACGCCGGTCGTGCTGCCCACGCTGTACGGCCGGGTCGGGGACCGGCTCTATGTGCACGGCTCGACGGGCTCGCGCCCGCTGCGGATGACGGGCCAGGCCGACCCAGGTCTGCCGGTGTGCCTGACGGTCACCCACGTCGACGCGCTGATCCTGGCCCGTTCGGCCTTCCACCACTCGATCAACTACCGGTCCGTGGTGGTGCACGGCGTGGCCCGCGACGTGAGGGACCCCGACGAGAAGCGGGCCGCCCTCGACGCGCTCGTCGACCATGTCGTCCCGGGCCGCGCCCTCGACTCCCGGCCGGCGAACCGGAAGGAGCTGGCCGCCACCGCCGTGATCCGCCTCGATCTGGACGAGGTCTCCGCCAAGCTCCGTACCGGCGGTGTCAACGACGAGCCCGAGGACCTCGCCCTGGCGCACTGGGCCGGCGTCGTCCCACTGCGCAAGGGGTATGCGACCCCCATCGCCGACCCCGGCCTCGCTCCCGGCACCGAACTCCCGGACTACCTGGCGGTCCTGTAGATGCTGATCCACCCCTGGGACGCGCCCCGCGACGACGCCACCTGGCAACGGTGGCTGGCCGCCCACGACTTCGGCCAGCTGGCCGTCAACGGCCCCGCGGGCGAGCCGCCGTACGTCCAGCCCCTGCACTTCGCCTACGACGCCGAGCGCGGCGAGGCCCTCACCCACCTGGCCCGACCGAACCCCCTGTGGCCCGCCCTGGAGGCGAACCCGGAGGTCCTGTTGAGCGTGGTCGACGACTATGTGTACGTCCCCGGCCCCTGGCAGGCGCCCCCGGACGTCCCGCCCGAGCACGGTACGCCGACCAGCCTGTACGCGGCGGTCCAACTCCGTTGCACGGCCCATGTGGTGGACGACCCGGCCGAGAAGGCCGCGCTGCTCAACCGGCAGGTCGGCCACTTCCAGCCGGAGGGCGGCTCCGCACAGGCGGCGGTGGGCGAGGCGCCGTACGGGAGGCTGCTGTCCGGGATCCGCGGGCTGCGGCTCGACGTGGTCGCCGTACGGGCGAAGTTCAAGTACGCGGGCCACCGGCCCGCGGAGGTCCGGGACCGGATCGCGGCCGGACTCGCGGACCGGAGCGGCCCACGCGACGCGGCGGCCCGCGCGCGGTTGCTGGACCGGCGCCGGGCGTGAGGCGCGGGCCGAGACGTGCGAGGCAGGCGGGGCGAGCAGCAGCGCGAGGCCGGCCGCGCAGCGCCAGAGGGACAGGGCGACGGGCCCGATGTCGCCGGCCCGGCAGGCCGGTGAGGCCGCCCGGCCGGCTGTGCCCCGGGCGACGCCGGCGACGATCAGACGGAGAAGGCCTCGCCCGATGGTCAGGCCGGAAGCAGTATGCGACACGCGTTCTCTCCGCAGATGCGCACGAGGGCGCCGAAGTTCGGGACAGGACGCCCGCTCGGCGGGGGCCACGGACTTCTTCTGCGGGCAGCACCGATCCGCCCGGCAGGCTGCCGGGCTTCAGGGGCGGTTCAGCACGCCCCTGCTCACCGGATGGCCCGCCTCAGGCGGCCGACGGCGGAAGAACGAGGCGATGACTGTGCATGATCGGGTGCCTAGGTCGCGGTTCCGCGCGCCGACAACTCCCTTTCCGTGCCGCCGCTCGCCACCGGCGCCGGGGATCCCTTGGCGGGCGCCGACGACTGGGCGATGAACGCGCCGACCAGGACGACCCCGCCGCCGATGATCTGCGGTGCCGAGAGGCGCTCGCCGAGCAGCACCCAGGCGAGGACGGTGGCGATGACCGCTTCGAGGCAGGCCACGACACCGGCGACCTGCGGGGAGAGCCGCCGTACCGAGACGACCCCGGTGACGTAGGCGAGGACCGTGGCGACGAGCACGATCCAGCCGAGCAGCAGACCGGCGGCGACCGGCGTGCCGTCCATGTCCGCGTTCCGGGCCAGGAGCGACCAGTCCATGGTCCAGGGGCGGGCCACGACCGTCAGGACGACGGTGCCGACGAGGAGGCCGTACGCGATGACCCCGAGCGGGTCGGGAGCCTCGGTGCCGGAGTCGCTGCCCTGGTCGGCCAGGACGAAGTAGCCGACCTGGCAGCAGGCGGCGCCGAGCGCGAGGAGCAGACCGAGGGCGTCGAAGCTCAGGCCCGACCAGACCTCGACGACGCAGGCGAGTCCGCCGACCGCGAGGACCACGCCGAGGGCGGCGGCCCGGGTCACCGGCCGCCGCTGCACGAACCGCACCCAGCCGAGCACGAGAGCCGGTGCGAGGTACTCGACGAGCAGCGCGACGCCGACGGGTATCCGGGAGATCGCGGCGAAGTAGCAGGCCTGGACGCCTGCCACGGCGAGCAGTCCGAACCCGGCGAGCAGCGCGGGACGGCGACGCAGCAGCGCACGGTGCCGTACGGCGACCGGCAACATCACCAGGGCCGCGCCCGCCACCCGCAGCCACACCACGTGGAGCGGGTCGAGGCCCGCCTCGATCAGCGGCTTGGCCGCGACCCCGGATCCGCCGAAGGCGAGCGCGGACCCGAGCGCGAGACCGAGCCCGACGCCGCGTCCACGGTTGCCCTGACTGCTCTGAGAGGTATGCACCGGCACATGATGACAGGCGATGACAGGAGCGTCACCCCTGTTGACACCTGTCTCAGCGGTTGGACCGCCGCACTCCCCCGCCACATGCACTTCAGGTGACCCTCGGGTACTCCTCAGACGACCCTCGGGGCTCGGGGCTCGGGGCTCGGGTGCTCGTCGGGTGCTCGTCAGGTGTTTCTCAGACGCTTCCCTGTAGGCGCCGGTCGATCCGGGCGAACAACTCCCCCGCGTCGATACCCGCGCGGCCGAGCACCTCCACGGCCCGCGCCTGCGGGTCCACGACGATCGCCGCGAGCAGGTCGATGCCCCGGGCCTGGCCGTCGCCACGTCGGGCGGCGCGCGCCCAGGCGTCCTCCATCGCCCCCGCGGCCAGCGGCGAGAAGCCCTCGGCGTCGGTCACGACCGGCACCGCGCCGGAGTCCTCGACGCTGCCCTGCCAGCGCAGTCCATAGCCGATGCTGCGCTGCACGAGATAGCCGAGGAGCCGGGCGAACTGCGGTTCGGTGTCGAAGACGTCCCGCACCTCGACATCGCCCTCCAGGAGCGAGTGCAACAGATGGGCCGTGTCGATCTGCCGGTCCCCGTCCCGCACCGCCCGCCGACGGGCGCCGGTGACCGCCGCTGCCAACTCGGCGCTGAGCCTGGCATCGTTGTCCACGGGGACCGGGGGCCTGCCGCCGGGCTCTTCGGCCGACTGCCGGGGGATACGGGGTTGCACACCCTCTACCCCATCAGTCCCGCCTTCTCTTGGCATCCGCGAGAGGAAGCATCTTGGTGTCCCACGGAAAGCGGACCCCGGAGGACGTGATCTCCTCCTTACGGATGAGATCACGACCCCTTCCCCCGAGAGGCGCACGCCGCCCTGCCGTGCGCCCCGAATGCAACCGGGCACATCGCGGTGTTCGTCCCACAGGGACATGGAGAGCAGGTACTGGCTGGTCGCGCTGCCGGCCGTGGACGGCAACCAGTACGTGTACCGGGTCTACGCCCCGGAGGACGCACTGCTCGCCGACCTGTTCTGGGAGGCGTGGCACTGTCACGACGAGAGCAGGCTCCCGCGCGCGTGGGACCTGTTCGACGCGGCGGTGATACAGCGGGTCGGCTGAGGCCGACCGACCGAGCGGATCGAATGGGCGGACCGGCTCAGTGGCTTCGCTCCGCACATTCCTGACGGGTCATCAGTATTGAATGTTCCGGGCCCGGCGGCTACGTTCCGCGACACCGTAGCCCGACACGAAGAGGTGGCCGCATGGCGGAAATCAGCGCGGAGGCACGTATCGAGGCACCCGCGGAGAAGGTCTGGGGCCGGCTGACCGACTGGTCCGGTTACGGCGAGTGGAACGCCACTCACACCAACTTCCCCAAGGGCGGCCCCGAGACCCTCGCCGTGGGCGGGACGTTCGAGGAGAACATGAAGCTCATGGGGTTCCCCGCCGAGGTCGAGTGGACCATCGCGGAACTGGAACCCGCCCGGGTGCTCGCGATCCGCGGCAAGGGCCCGATGGCCGTGAACGTCGCCACGCGCTACACCCTGACGCCCGACGGCGACGCCACGACGGTCCGCATCGACGGCGAGTTCACCGGCGCCGCCGTCTCCCTGATGGCGGGCAAGCTCAAGGACTCGGGCACGGCCGCGCTGAACGAGTCGCTGCGCAAGCTGGCCGGGCTGGTGGGCTGAGCGCCGTAGGACCGCACGGGCCGAGCACCCCCCGAGCACACCGGCCGTGCGCCCTACGGCCACCCGAGGCGACCCACGCGAAGGCGCCCCGCGGATCACTCCACGGGGCGCCCGTTCACTGCCGTCCTGCCGTCAGTCCTCATCGGCGAGGATGAGATACAGCTTCTTGCGGGCGTCGTTGATGACGCCGACCGCCTTCTCGCGCTGTTCCTTGCTGCCGGTCTTCCAGACCTGCCCGAAGGCCTCCATCAGACCGAAGCCGGCCTGACGGATCTCTCCGAGGGCCTCCCAGTCGACGCCGCGGGAGGCTTCCTCCCAGGGCGCGTCGGGGCCCTCGTCGGCCGCGGTGCGGCCCGCGTCGGTGAGCGCGAACAGCTTCTTGCCGCCCTCCGACTCACTGACGATCAGCCCCTCGTCCTCCAGCATCTGGAGGGTGGGGTACACCGAGCCGGGGCTGGGCTTCCACGCCCCGCCACTGCGCTCGGCGATCTCCTGGATCATCTCGTACCCGTGCATGGGCCGGTCCTTCAGCAGGGCCAGGATCGACGCGCGCACATCACCGCGCCGAGCCCTCCCCCGCGGTCCGCCTCGACCCCTGGGCCCCCAGGGGCCCGGCCCGAAGCCCGGACCACCGAAGCCGGGGCCGCCGCCGGGGCCACCCGGCCCGAAGGGCCCGAAGGCACCTCGTCGGCCGCCGGGACCGCCGCGGCCACCCTCTCGGCCGCCACCACCATGTCCACGTTCGAATCCGTGGGAACGCATCGCCATCACTCCACTCCATCGTTGATCTGTCGCGATGCCTCAACGATATATCGGAACTGTTCGGCTGGCAAGGCGTCCCGATACGTTCATGGCGCTCACCCACACCGGCGGGAGCCGCTCGGCCTCCTCGGGGAAGAAGACGTCGTAGAACTCGTAGCCGTAGGCGGCCACGAACCTGTGGTGCGACAAGTGGGCCTTGACCCATTGGACGAGCGGGGCGGTCTCCTCGCGCGCGCCGGAACCGCCGTTCGACGCCCTCCGTAACCCCTCCCAGCGGGACCTGGTCGCCACGGCCTTCGCGGGCGCGGGCTAAGCCTCACGCTGGTCGGCGCCTACATGCTCGTCGGCTCCCTTGCCACGAACCGGGACCACACGGCGGCCTTCACCGCCTACGAACGCGACGTTCGCGAGTTCGTGGCCTGAACCAGGCACTGGTCGACAAGGATGCGGCCACGCTCTTCCCCACCACCGTGCGAGCCCTGGAGCAACGCGACACCATGCTGCGTGACCTCGTCACCATGCCCCCCCCATTACCTTTTTGGTAGCCCCGCAATGGGGCGCCCGGCCTTCGGAGTTGGCATGACTTTCTCCCCCTGTCGATCGCATGTCTTGGGGGGTGG